>NZ_BAHD01000005.1 GCF_000298215.1 Kineosphaera limosa NBRC 100340
CCCAACGCCGGGCCGGTCGAGGCAAGCGCCGCCGGCGCCCTCGGCATCCGACTGGGCGGCGTCAACCGCTACGAGGGCCACGTCGAGGATCGTGGCGAACTCGGCGACGGACGCCCCGCCACCGTCTCCGACCTGCCCCGGGTCGCCCGGCTGTCCCGCATCGTCGGGGCCGCCGCGCTGGCCGCGAGCGTCGTGGTGGCCCTGGGCGGCCGGCGTGGCTGACCCCACCGTGCCTGTCAGGGAGGGGGCGCGCGGGCTGCTGATCGGCGGCACGACCTCCGACGCGGGCAAGTCGCTGCTGACCGCGGGCGTCTGCCGGTGGCTGCGGCGGATGGGCATCGACGTCGCGCCGTTCAAGGCGCAGAACATGTCGAACAACTCGATGGTGTGCCCCGACGGCACCGAGATCGGGCGGGCCCAGTGGGTGCAGGCCCTCGCCTGCGGGCTGGTCCCCAGCGCCGAACTCAATCCGGTGCTGCTCAAGCCGGGCACGGACCGGCGCAGCCACGTCATCCTCTCCGGGCGCCCCGCAGGGGAGCTGCGCGCCCGCGAATGGGCCACCGGCCGTAAAGAACTCGCCCGCGAGGCGTTCGCCGCGTTCGAGCGCCTGGCGGCCAAGCACGAGGTTGTCGTCGCCGAGGGAGCCGGCAGCATCGCCGAGGTCAACCTGCGCGAGGGCGACTACACGAACCTCGGGCTGGCGCGTGCCGTCGGCCTACCGGTCGTTGTCGTCGGTGACATCGACCGCGGGGGAGTGCTCGCCGCGATGTACGGCTCGTGGGCGCTCCTTGACGACGCCGACCGCGGGCACCTGAAGGGCTGGATCGTCAATAAGTTCCGCGGTGACGTCGATCTGCTGCGGCCTGGGCTGGAGGTCGTCGAATCCCGCACAGGTCTCCCGGTGTTCGGCGTCATGCCGTACCTGCGCGACGTGTGGCTCGACGGCGAGGACGCCCTGACCCTCGGCGCGTGGCAGGCCCGCGGAGCCGGCGCTGCGAGCGCGACCGAGGGAGAGGCGAGCGGTCCCGGAGAGGGAGCGAGCGCCCTCCGGGTCGCGGTCGTCGCGTTCCCCCGGCTCAGTAATGCGACGGACATCGACGCCCTGGCCGCCGAGCCGGGCGTACCCGTCGACCTCGTGGACCGACCCGAACACCTCGCCGGAGCCGACCTCATCGTGCTCCCCGGCAGCCGCGCCACCCTCTCCGACCTGGGCTGGCTGCGCGAGCGCGGACTGGCCGAGGCCGTGACCGCGGCCGCCGGGAGGGGAGTGCCGGTATTGGGGGTGTGCGGCGGATACCAGATGCTCGCCGAACGCATCGTCGACAAGGCCGCTGTCGAATCCCGAACCCCCACACAGGCACCCGGGCTCGGCCTTCTCCCGATCGAGGTTGTCTTCGAAGCCGACAAGCACACCCGAGTCGTCACCGGCGAGTGGCGCGGGCACCCGGTGGAGTCATACGAGATCCACCACGGCGTCGTCCATCGATCGCACACTGAAGTGGGCAATAGCGGGTCGGAGATCGTGCCGTTCCTCGACGGCTGGCAACGCGACACCGTCTTCGGCACCACCTGGCACGGCGCCTTCGAGAACGACGCCTTCCGCCGCGCCTACCTCACCGAGATCGCGAACCGCACCGGCCGTTCGTGGACCGCCACGAGCGCCCCCGGCTTCCGCGCCCAACGAGAGCAGATGCTCGAGCGTCTAGCCGACGCGGTCGCCGAACACCTCGACACCGACGCTCTGCTCCGCCTCCTGCGCCTCTGAGGTCCGGCCGACCCTGTGCCCTCGCCGACAGGCAGATTCAGACGCCGAAGGTGGCGTTGCGCAGGGCCTCGACCGCCTCGGCCTCGCCTTCAACGTCGACCTGGGCGACGGCTGCGCGGCCGAAGCCGTAGAGGATCAACTCGCTGGGCTCGCCGCGCAGGACGACGGTGCCGAGCTTCGTCGGGCCCTTGACTGCGCGCCGGCCGTGCTCGGGCGTGACCAGAACGATGCCGACGGGGGAGCGGCGGAAGAGCAGCTGACCCATCTGGCCCAACCGCGACCACAGGGCCTCCTGCTCGCTGTGGTCGAGGGCGCGGCGCTGCTCCGGCGTCCAGTCGGGGGCGGCGCGCAGCAGGTCCTCGTGGTGCACGTAGAACTCCAGCAGGTTCACCGCGTCGTCGACGCCCGGCAACCGGGAGGGGGACCAGCCGGGCGGGCCCTCGCGCACCATCTCCACGAGCCCCTCCCACGCGCCCTCGGCGTAGCCATCCTGCACGCGCTGAGTGTGCGCCGCCAGCGGCGGCACGAAGGCGCCGGCCACCGCATCGGGGCGGCGCTCGCGCAGCACGATGTGCGCTGCGAGGTCGCGGCTGCGCCAGCCCTCGCACAGCGTCGGCGCATCCGGCCCTAGGCGCGTCAGGGTCGAGCTGAGGGCTTGTCGTTCGAGCTGGGCAAGTCCGGTCATGGGGCCCATCCTGTCAGCCGCCGCTCGACCTCGCCCGCAGCGGCAACGCCACCCCGGCCTGCTGGGGCAGGCGGGTCGGTGTTGGCAGAATGGCCCGGTGACTACCTCATCCCCTCTGGAGCCGGACGTCGCGGCGCGCCTCAAGCGCGACGGCGACGGGCTGGTGGCCGCCGTCGTGCAAGACGAGGCGACGCGCGATGTGCTGATGGTCGGCTGGATGGATGACGAGGCCCTGCACCGCACGCTGACCAGCGGTCGGGTCACGTTCTGGTCGCGCAGCCGGGGGGAGTACTGGCGCAAGGGCGACACCAGCGGCCACGCGCAGTACGTGCGCTCCGTGCGCCTGGACTGCGACGGCGACGCCCTGCTCGTGCGCGTCGACCAGATCGGCGCCGCCTGCCACACCGGGGCCTGGTCCTGCTTCGCCACCGAGCTGCCGGCGGTGCAGCTACCCGCCGACCAGCGTTCCGCCCGCCAGGCCCCCGAGGCGAGGTCATGACCGGCCCCGACAGCCTGCGCTACGGCCAGACGTGGCCCGACCTCGACGGCTTCCGCGAGCTGGCGCAGGGGCGTCGCGTCATCCCGGTCATGCGCCGCCTGCTGGCCGACGCCGAGACCCCCGTCGGCGTCTACCGAAAGCTCGCCCGCAACCTGCCCGGCACCTTCCTGCTGGAGTCGGCCGAGCACGGCGGGGTGTGGTCGCGCTACTCGATCATCGGCGCCGCCAGCCGCGCCGTGCTCACCGAACGCGACGGTGAGGCGGTCTGGTTCGGCGACCCGCCGGCCGGCATCCCCACGCGGGGCAACCCGGTCGAGGTGCTGCGCGATGCCATCGCGACCCTGGCCACCGAGCCGATCCCCGGGCTGCCGCCGCTGACCGGCGGCATGGTCGGCTTCATCGGCTACGACGCCGTGCGGCGCTGGGAGAAGGTACCGACGACCGCCCCCGACGAGCTGCGGCTGCCGGAGCTGGCGATGATGCTGGCCACCGACGTCGCCGTGCTCGACCACGCCGACGGGTCGCTGCTGCTCGTGGCCAACGCCGTGAACTTCGACGACACGGACGAGCGCGTAGACGACGCCTGGGCCGACGCCGTGGCCCGCCTCGACCGCATGACCGCCCAGCTCGCCGAGCCCGCCGACAGCACCGTCGCCGTGCTCGATCCCGTCGACATCCAGCCGCGCAGCAACGAGACCCGCGAGCACTACGAGCAGCTGGTCGAAGAGGGTAAGGAGGCGATCCGCGCCGGCGAGGTCTTCCAGGTCGTGCTGTCGCAGCGCTTCTCGATGCCGTGCACCGCCGACGCGCTCGATGTCTACCGGGCGTTGCGGACCGCCAACCCCAGCCCCTACATGTACCTGGTGCGGTTGACGACCCCGGACGGGCGGCCGTTCGAGATCGTCGGCTCCAGCCCGGAGGCGCTCGTCAAGGTCGAGGGCAGCAAGGTCATCACCCACCCGATCGCCGGCTCGCGGCCGCGCGGGGCCACCCCCGAAGACGACGTGCTCTACGCCAAAGATCTCTTCGAGGACCCCAAGGAGCGCTCCGAGCACGTGATGCTCGTCGACCTGTCCCGCAACGACCTGCAGCGAGTCTGCGAGCCCGGGTCGGTGGAGGTCGTCGACCTCATGAGCGTGCACCGGTACAGCCATGTCATGCACCTGGAATCGACGGTCGTCGGGCGCCTCGCCCCCGGCCGCACCGCCTACGACGTGCTGGCCGCGACGTTCCCCGCCGGCACCCTCTCCGGGGCGCCCAAGCCGCGCGCCCTGCAGCTGATCGAGGAGATGGAGGCGAGTCGTCGCGGCGTCTACGGCGGAGTCATCGGCTATCTCGACGTGCACGGCGACCTCGACATGGCCATCGCGATCCGCACGGCCGTGCTGCTCGACGGTGTCGCGCACGTGCAGGCCGGAGCCGGAATCGTCGCCGACTCGGTGCCCGCCACTGAGTACGAGGAGACGGTGAACAAGGCCGCCGCGGTCGTCCGCGCCGTCGCCGCGGCCTCGGGTCTGCGGGCGCCGTGACGCAGCCCCAGCCCTCCTCGCAGCCTGCCGCGCGACGGCGGACCGCACCCGGAACCGCCCGGAGCCGGGGTGTGGCGCTGGCCGCCGGCTTCGGCGGCGGGGCGCTGCTGGCCGTCGCCGCGTTGCCGACGTGGGTCGCCGGTGCCGTCGACGATCCGGTGCTCGGTCACCACGTCGCCTCGGGGACCGGCAGCACCCTCGCGCCGGCGGCGGTCGGACTCGGGCTGGTGTGTCTGGCGGCAGTGGTTGTCGCGGCGATTTCCGGGAGGATCGTGCGGCTCGTCGCGGGAGCGCTGATCGTCGCCGGAGCCGGGGCCGCCGCGATCGCGACCGCGCGGGTCCTTGCCGATCCCGCTTCCGCCCTGGCCGGCACCGTCGGCGGCACGCTGGGACGGTCCGGCGCCGCGCCCGTCACCGACGCCGCCCTCACGCCCTGGCCGGTGCTCGCCTTCGGGGGGGCGTTCGTGGCCGTGCTGGGCGGCCTGCTCATCCTCGTGCGGGGCGGCTCCTGGAACAACGGGGCCGGCTCCCGGTACGAGAATCCCGCGAGCGCCACCGGCGCGAGCTCGGGTGCGGCCCCCACCGCGGCGTCGAACACCGCACCCGATGGCCAGGGCGACCCTGGTAGCCAAGGCGACTCCGACGGCCGAGACACGCCGGCCGCGCCTGAGCGCCCGGTGTGCCCGGTGCCGCAACCCCGCCGCGCGCCCGCAGCAAGGCCGTCGACGACTGGGACCGCTTGAGCCGCGGCGACGACCCCACCGCCTGAGCGGCTACCGAAACGGCTCGCCGCCCGCTCGGGTGCAGCGGAGCTGCGGGTCGGGACCCTAAGCGGACACCCAACCTGGCAGAATGGGCGGCGATCACCGCCGCATTTCGCGCTCCGCCGCGCCGACGAGGAGTCCTCAGACATGGCCGAATCCGCCGAGAACACCCGTACGCCCGCCCACGCCGCGCCGGTCGACCCACACGCCGACTCGCACGGGCACAGCACCGCCGCCTGGACCGGCGTGCTCATCATGATCGTCGCGTCCGCGCTGATCAGCCTGGGCATGGTCCTAGGCATCCACGTGCTGTGGATCGTCGGCACCCTGGCCTTCATCGGCGGCGTCGTGGCCTGGATCGTCATGAACAAGGCCGGCTACGGCGACGGCGGCCCCAAGAACACGATGGGTCACTGACCCGCAAAGGCAGAGGCCGCAAAGGCAGACAGGTAAGGCCGGGGCGTCAGCCGCCCCGGCCTTACCTGTGCCTGGGTGTCTCGAGGAGAGCGCACCCGGGGGCGCTCAGACGGTCCGCGGCAAGTCCGTAGGTGATGCGAGGCCGGCCGGCAGGCGGTGGCTGACGGTGCCGATGCCACTGCCGTCGCCGATCTGCACGGGCACGCCCTGCTCCTGCGCGATGCGGTCGAGAATCACGTTGATGCACGCGTTCGTCAAGCGCTGGTCGGGCAGGTTGTAGCAGCGGGCGAACTCGTCGAGGTGTGGGCGCACGGCCTGGAACGCGATGAGGTAGCCGATGCCCAGGATCGTGCCGAGCACGACAGCCAGCCCGCCGCAGACGAGCCCGCCGACCGCGATCCCGCGCCCCGCCCGCTTGCCCCGGTTGCGCGCCGAGGCCGACATCCGCTTCATCGCGATGATCGCCAACACGCAGGCGAACAGGCCGACGACCACGGGGATCAACGGCATCCAGAACGCGAACAGCGCGAGCATCCCGAAAACGAGCGCTGTGATCGCGGTGCCTTTACCCGGGGTGCGAGGCGGCTCGGCGTAGGGGTCGTGACCGTAGCCGTAACCCGCCGGCGCGGGCGGCGGATACCCCTGCCCGTACCCGCCCTGACCGTACCCGCCCTGGCCGTACCCGCCCTGGCCGTAGGCCTCCTGTTGGTAGCCGCCCTGCCCCGGCGGATAGCCGTGACCTTGCTGGCCCTGACTTTGTTGCCCGTAGCCCTGCTGCTCGTAGCCCTGTTGCCCGTAGCCGGCCTGGCCGTAGGACTGCTGCGGATAGGCCTGCGTCTGTTGCCCGCGGCCCGAGTCGGAGTCGGAGCCCGAACTCGGTGGCCGCTGCTGCAGCCGGCGCCCGCCGCCCGAGCCGGGGTCGTCATCGACCCGCATGGGCTGGGTGGCGTCCCAGGGCACCTGCTGCGCACGGGTGGGGTCGGAGTCGTAGTCGCGCCCGTCGTAGGAGGGGTGCGACGTCGAGGCCCCACCGATCGCCTCGGTGGCGGCGGGGTCCGACTCCGCGCCGCGGGGTTTGTGCGAATCCTGCGAGCGCTCGCTCATGGCGCTGCGTCCCTCCGATGGCTGGGCTGCCCGGCCATCGCCCTGCGGTCCGCGCGAAGGGCTGGCTGCTGCTCGTGTCGCCTGCCGCACGGGTCCGCCGGGCGTCGACCGCCGGTCACCGATCAGCCTAACCTCCGCGCGCGGGGTCGCTCGTGGACGAGCGGATTCGGCGCGGCGAGAGCAGCGGGCTAGCCTGAGGCGGTGGCAACCGTTCTCGACGACATCATCGCCGGGGTCCGAGAGGACCTGCAGGAGCGAGCGCGTCAGGTGAGCCTGGACGCCCTCAAGGAGCGCGCCGGCCGGCTGGACCCCGCCAAGGAGGTCCTTGCTGCCCTGCGCGGCCGGTCGGCCGGGGTGCGGGTCATCGCCGAGGTCAAGCGCTCGAGCCCCAGCAAGGGGGCGTTGGCGGCGATCGCCGATCCTGCGGCGCTGGCGGCCGACTACGAGGCCGGTGGTGCCACCGTCGTCTCGGTGCTCACCGAGCAGCGGCGCTTCGGCGGCAGCTTGCAGGATCTCGTCGCGGTGCGCGCCGCGGTCGACATCCCGATCCTGCGCAAGGACTTCGTCGTCACCCCCTATCAGATCTGGGAGGCCCGCGCCCACGGCGCCGACCTCGTGCTGCTCATCGTCGCGGCCCTCAACCAGGACGAGCTCGTCTCCTACATCGAGCGCACGCGTTCGTTGGGTATGACGCCGCTGGTCGAGGTGCACGACGAAGCGGAGGCGGAGCGCGCCCTGGCCGCCGGCGCCGACCTCATCGGGGTCAACAACCGCAACCTCAAGACCCTGGAGGTCGACCGGTCGACGTTCGCGCGGGTGGCCCAAGTGCTGCCCGAGCACGTCGTGCGGATCGCCGAGTCGGGGGTGCGGGGGCCGCACGACGTGTTGGAGTTCGCGCGCGCCCAGGCCGACGCCGTGCTGGTGGGCGAGTGTCTGGTGACCGGGGGAGACCCGCGCAGCGCCGTCGCCGACCTCATTGCGGCCGGGGCCCACCCGTCCTCCCGCGCGCAGAGTGCAAAATACTGACCCAACACCCGCAGTACCGCGGTTCGCACGATGCAGGAGGCGATGACGCCCGCATGACGTCACAAGCACACCCGCCCGAGACCGGCGTCGAACCCGCAGCGGACATCGGCGCAGACCACAGCGACCTGAGTCGCAGACTCGGCGAGGGGGCCAGCCCCGGCATCGGCCGGTTCGGCGCATATGGCGGCCGATACGTGCCGGAGGCGCTGGTCGCGGCCCTCGAGGAGCTCGACGAGGCCCGCCTCAAGGCGGAGGTCGACCCCGACTTCATCGCCGAGCTGACCCGCCTGCAACTGACCTACACCGGGCGCCCGAGCCTGCTGACCGAGGTGCCGCGGTTCGCCGAACACGCCGGCGGCGCCCGCATCTTCCTCAAACGCGAAGACCTCAACCACACCGGCTCGCACAAGATCAACAACGTGCTCGGCCAGGCGCTGCTCACCAAGCGGATGGGCAAGACTAGGGTCATCGCCGAGACCGGCGCCGGTCAGCACGGCGTCGCGACCGCCACCGCCGCGGCCCTCATGGGCCTGGAGTGCGTGGTCTACATGGGGGAGCGCGACACCCAGCGCCAGGCCCTCAACGTCGCGCGGATGCGGCTGTTGGGCGCGCAGGTCGTACCGGTCACGCACGGCTCGCGCACCCTCAAGGACGCGGTCAACGAGGCGATGCGCGACTGGGTCACCAACGTCTCCACCACGCACTACGTGCTGGGCACGGTGACCGGGCCGCATCCCTTCCCCGAGATGGTCCGCAACTTCCACAAGATCATCGGCGAGGAGGCCCGCGCGCAGCTGCTCGCCGAGGTCGGCCGGCTGCCCGACGCGGTGTGCGCGTGCGTCGGCGGCGGCTCCAACGCCATGGGCATCTTCCACGCGTTCGTGCCGGACGAGAGCGTGCGCCTGTTCGGTTTCGAGGCCGGCGGCGAGGGCATCGACTCGGGTAAGCACGCCGCGCGTTTCTCAACCGGCACCCCCGGCGTGCTGCACGGCGCGGCGACCTACCTGCTGCAGGACGACGACGGCCAGACGATCGAGTCGCACTCGATCTCCGCGGGGCTGGACTACCCCAGCGTGGGGCCCGAGCACGCCTACCTGCACGACACCGGCCGCGCGCAGTACCGGCCGATCGTCGATGACGAGGCGATGGAGGCCTTCGGGCTGCTGTGTCGCTCCGAGGGCATCATCCCGGCCATCGAGTCCAGCCACGCCCTAGCGGGCGCGCTGCAGGTCGGCCGCGAGCTGGGCGAGGGCGCAGTCGTTCTCGTCAGCCTCTCGGGGCGCGGCGACAAGGATGTCGACACGGCCGCCCGCTGGTTCGGGCTGCTGGACGAGGCGGACGCGCAGGCGGGGGACGGATCGTGAGTGACGTGACAGTGCAGGCGACGCAGCGGTCGGCGGACCGGTCGACGCGGCTGGAGGACGTGCTGGCGGCGACACGCGGGGCGGATCGGGCGGCGCTCATCGCCTACCTGCCAGTCGGTTTTCCGACCGTCGAGCAGTCGCTGGAGGCGATGGCCGCGGTGGTCGAGGCCGGTGCGGATGTCGTCGAGATCGGCTTTCCCTACAGCGACCCGGTGATGGACGGCCCGGTCATCCAGGCCGCGGCGCAGCGGGCGCTGACCGAGGGCGTGCGGATCACCGACATCTTCGCCGCGGTGCGCACCGTCACGCAGGCCGGCGGCGCCGCGGTCGTCATGAGCTACTGGAATCCGATCCTGCGCTACGGGGTCGACCGCTTCGCCGCCGACCTGGCGGCCGCGGGCGGCAGCGGGGTCATCACCCCCGACCTCATCCCCGACGAGGCCGGCGAATGGCTGGCGGCGGCCGACAAGCACGACCTGTGCCCGATCTTCCTCGTCGCCCCGAGCAGCACAACCGACCGCATCGCGATGACGACCGGCGCCTGCCGCGGGTTCGTCTACACGACGGCCCTCATGGGCGTCACGGGCGAGCGCACGAGCGTCGGTGACGAGGCCGCGACGCTCGTCGCGCGCGTCCGCGCGGCGACCACGGAGTCGGACCTGCCCGTGTGCGTCGGCCTCGGGGTCTCCACCCGAGCGCAGGCCGCGCAGGTCGCCGCCTTCGCCGACGGCGTCATCGTCGGATCGGCGCTGGTGCGCGAGTTGGATCCGTCCAGGCCCTTCCCAGAGGCGCTGGCTAGCCTGCGCACGGCGGCGCAGGAACTGCGCGCCGGGGTGGGGCAAGGACGAGGCGCGGCGTCGCGCAGCTAAGGTCGTCTGCGACCCCCAACGATCGAAATCCCTTGACAGTCAAGGAGTCCCCATGAGTACCGGCCCCCACGACCGGTCCGCACGCCAGGCCAAGATCGACGCGGCCGGCCCCAAGCCCAGCAAGGCCAAGCCGATCCTCGTGGCGGCCGTCGTGCTCGTCACCGTCGCGGCGCTGGCCGTGGCCGTGTGGCTCGGCAACCGCCCGGGCGACGAGCCCACTGCCCGACCGACCGGCACCGCCGCTGCGGGCGACTACCCCCAGGGGGCGACCGGCCCGTCCGGCGGCATCGTCGTCGAGGCTGCCAATGCCGGCGCGGACCTGCCGACGCTCGACATCTACGAGGATTTCCAGTGCCCCGGCTGCCAGAGCATGGAGCGCAGCCTGGGCCCGACGATCAAGGAGATGGCCGAGAGCGGGCAGATCCGGGTCGTTTACCACATGAAGACGTTCCTTGACCGAAACCTCAAGAACGACGCGTCGATGCGCGCGGGCAATGGTGCGGCCTGCGCGGCCGACGCCGGGCATTTCCAGGCCTTCCACGACCAGGTCTACGCCAACGCGCCGACCAGTGAGGGGCAGGGCTGGACCAACGAGCAACTCGCGCAGTTCGCGTCGTCCGCCGGTATGACCGGTGACACCTTGGCGACGTGGCAACAGTGCTTCGACAACGGCACCTACAACGGCTACCTGCAGCAGGTTGAAGAGACCACGGCTCAGGACGGTGTCGAGAGCACCCCCACGCTGCGCCTCAACGGTGAGAACCTCGACCTGCGGCAGATCGCCTCGATCGAGGACTTCCGCGCCAAGCTGCTGGCCGCCGGCGGCCAGTGAGCATGATCGTGTCTTTCGGTGCGGCGGCTGGGGCGACCCTGGCCGCCGCACCGCTGACTGCCGGGGCCGCCCTCTCCGCGGCGCTGCCGATGGAGATCCCTAGCCCAACTCAGGGTGTCTGGTTCATCGGGCCACTGCCGCTGCGCGCGTACGCGCTGTGCATCCTGGCCGGCATCGTCGTGGCCGTTTGGTGGACCCAGAAGCGGCTCGAGGCCCGCGGCGGGCAGCCCGGCCAGGTGCTCGACGTCGCGATGTGGGCGGTGCCCTTCGGCATCGTCGGCGCGCGGCTCTACCACGTGATCAGTTCGTACCAGCCGTACTTCGGCCCCGAAGGCCGCCCGCTGGACGCCCTGAAGATCTGGGAGGGGGGCCTGGGCATCTGGGGCGGAGTGGCCCTCGGCGCCGTCGGCATGTGGATCGGCTGCCGCCGCCACGCCGTGCGCTTCGCCGACCTGGCCGACGCCATCGCACCGCCCCTGCTCGTCGCCCAGGCCATCGGCCGGTTCGGCAACTACTTCAACAACGAGCTCTACGGCGCCCCCACCGACCTGCCGTGGGGCCTGCAGATCCACGCCTGGAACCACGCCCTCGGGCGGGCCGTCGTCGACGCCGACGGCAACCCGGTGGTGCTCGGCACGTTCCACCCGACGTTCCTCTACGAGGCACTGTGGTGCGTGCTCGCCGCCGCCTTCCTCGTGTGGCTGGAGCGGCGCGTAAAGCTGCCCCGCGGCGGGCTTGCGGCCTGCTACCTCATGGCCTACACCCTCGGCCGCGTCGTCATCGAGAACGTGCGCATCGACGAGGCCAACCACATCCTCGGCCTGCGGGTCAACGTGTGGACCTCGATAGCCGTCTTCGCCCTCGGGGCGCTGCTCCTGCTGCGGCTGCGGCGGACCCAGCGCAACGAGCAACGCAGTGAGGATCAGCGCGAGGATCAGCGCGGCGACCAGCGCAGTGACGACCAGCGCGACGACCAGCGCGACGACGAGCCGCATTCGTTGGGTTGACGCCTTCGCGGGGCTGACTCGAATCTTGTCGGTGGGCACTGGCAGTATGGCGCCCGCTGATCCTCCGCCTTCGCACCGACCGTCGCAAGGGCACGTAGGTCGGTGCCCGACGCTGGAGAGCGACCCTCTCCAGAAAACGGTCGTATCACGATATGAAATCGTCCGTGTCGGATGACGGGACGCCACGGGTATCCTGAGCGGGACCTCGTGCGCAGGCCACCGTCGCCCTTCGCGCATTCGCCGGTTCATCCGGCACCTGGCCAGTAACTATCCAAGGACGGTGGTCGCCGATGTCCGGTCCCCTCTTCTCGTCCCAGCCGCCGGCGCAGGGGCTCTACGACCCCGCGTTCGAGCACGACGCATGCGGTGTCGCCATGGTGGCGACCCTGCGTGGCACCGCCGGGCACGACATTGTCGAGCATGCCCTGACGGCACTGCGCAATCTCGACCACCGCGGCGCCACCGGGGCCGACCCGCGGGTCGGTGACGGCGCCGGCATCCTCATCCAGACTCCCGACGCGTTCTTCCGCGACGTCGTGGGCGATCTGGGCATCGAGTTGCCCGCCGCCGGGGGGTACGCCGCTGGCATGGCCTTCCTGCCGCGCGAAGACGACCATCGCGCACAGGTCGTGCAGGCCATCGAGCAGATCGCGCAGGAAGAGGGACTGCGGGTGCTCGGGTGGCGCGACGTGCCCGTCGATCGCGACCTCGTCGGCGACATGGCCCGCGACGTCATGCCCCACTTCGCGCAGCTCTTCGTCGCCCCGCAGGACGCCGCCGTGCGCGGCCTGCCGCTGGAGCGCCTCGCGTTCTGCGCCCGCAAGCGCGCGGAGAAGGAGGCCGACGTCTACTTCCCGTCGCTGTCCTCCCGCACCCACGTCTACAAGGGCATGCTCACCACGGGCCAGCTCTCGGAGTTCTTCCCCGACCTGCTGGACGAGCGGATGGCCACCGAGCTCGCGCTGGTCCACTCGCGGTTCTCGACCAACACGTTCCCGAGCTGGCCGCTGGCCCACCCCTACCGACTCATCGCCCACAACGGCGAGATCAACACGGTGCGCGGCAACCGCAACTGGATGCACGCCCGCGAGAGCCTGCTGGCCACCGACCTCATCCCCGGCGACCTGAGCCGACTGTTCCCCATCTGCACCCCCGGCGCCTCCGACTCCGCGACCTTCGACGAGGTGCTGGAGTTGCTGCACCTGGGTGGCCGGTCGCTGCCGCACGCGGTGCTCATGATGATCCCGGAGGCGTGGGAGAACCACACCGAGATGAGCCCGTCGCGGCGCGCCTTCTACGAGTTCCACGGGTCGTTCATGGAGCCTTGGGACGGCCCGGCCTGCGTCGCCTTCACCGACGGTTCCCTCGTCGGGGCGGTGCTCGACCGCAACGGCCTGCGCCCCGGGCGCTGGTGGGTCACCGACGACGGCCTCGTCGTGCTCGCCTCCGAGGCGGGCGTGCTCGAGATCGAGGACGAGCACATCGTGCGTCGCGGGCGCCTGAAGCCCGGCCGCATGTTCCTCGTCGACACGGCGGCCGGCCGGCTCATCGAAGACGACGAGATCAAGAGCCAGTTGGCCGCTGAGCACCCCTACGAAGAGTGGGTGCAGACCAAGGTGCAGCTCGAGCAGCTGCCCGAGCGCGAGCACATCTTGCACACCGCTTCGTCGGTGGCCCGGCGCCAACAGACCTTCGGGTACACCCAGGAGGAGCTGCGGATCATCCTGTCGCCGATGGCCCGCACGGGCGTCGAGGCGCTCGGCTCCATGGGCACCGACACCCCGATCGCCGTGCTCTCCTCGCGGCCGCGGCTGCTGTTCGACTACTTCAGCCAGCTGTTCGCGCAGGTCACCAACCCGCCGCTGGACGCCATCCGCGAGGAGCTCGTGACGAGCCTGGGCACCTCGCTGGGCCCGGAATACAACCTGCTCGACGCCACCCCCGAGCACTGCGGCCAGATCGTGCTGCCGTTCCCCGTCATCGACAACGACGAGCTCGCCAAGATCGTGCACCTCGACGAGGACGACTTCGCCGACATCGACGGCCCGAACCGCACGGCCGTCATCTCCGGGCTGTACGAGGTCGCCGGCGGCGCCACCGCGATGAAGTCGCGCCTGGAGATGATCTTCAAGGAGGTCAGTTCGGCCGTGGCCCGCGGCGCGGCCTACATCGTGTGCTCCGACCGTGACTCCACGGCCGAGCTCGCGCCGATCCCCTCGCTGCTGCTGACCGCCGCCGTGCAACACCACCTGATCCGCACCAAGGACCGCACCCGCGTCGGCCTGGTCGTCGAGGCCGGCGACGTGCGCGAGGTGCACCACGTCGCGCTGCTGATCGGCTACGGCGCAGGCGCCGTCAACCCCTACCTGGCGATGGAGACGGTCGAAGACCTCGTCCGTCGCCGCGGCATCACCGACGTCACCGCCGAGAAGGCCGTGGCCAACCTCATCAAGGCGCTCGGCAAGGGCGTGCTGAAGGTGATGTCGAAGATGGGCATCAGCACATCGGCCTCCTACCGCAGCGCGCAGGTCTTCGAGTGCGTCGGCCTGAGCCAGGACGTCGTCGACGCCTACTTCACGGGCACCACGAGCCGGCTCGGTGGGGTGGGTCTCGACGCGATCGCCGCCGACGTCGCCGCCCGGCACGCCCAGGCGTTTCCCAAGGACGGCATCAGCCCGAGCCACCGCGTGCTCAACATCGGCGGCGAGTACCAGTGGCGCCGCGAGGGCGAGCCGCACCTGTTCGACCCGGAGACGGTGTTCCGCCTGCAGCACAGCACGCGCAACCGCCGCTTCGACATCTTCCAGCAGTACACGCAACGGGTGAACGACCAGTCCAAGCGACTGATGACGTTGCGCGGCCTGTTCGAATTCGACTCCGACCGGCCCAGCATCCCGGTCGAGGAGGTCGAGCCGATCGCGCAGATCGTCAAGCGGTTCAACACCGGCGCGATGAGCTACGGGTCGATCTCGCGGGAGGCGCACGAGACGCTCGCGATCGCGATGAACCGCCTCGGCGGCCGTTCCAACACCGGCGAGGGCGGCGAGGACCCCGATCGGCTCGTCGATCCGGAGCGGCGCTCGGCGATCAAGCAGGTCGCCTCCGGCCGGTTCGGCGTCACCTCGCTGTACCTGACGCACAGCGACGACATCCAGATCAAGATGGCCCAGGGCGCCAAGCCCGGCGAGGGCGGCCAGTTGCCCGGCCCCAAGGTCTACCCGTGGGTCGCCAAGACGCGGCACTCCACTCCGGGCGTCGGGCTCATCAGCCCGCCGCCGCACCACGACATCTACTCGATCGAGGATCTGGCGCAACTCATCCACGACCTCAAGAACGCCAACCCCAGCGCCCGCATCCACGTCAAGCTCGTCTCCGAGGTCGGCGTCGGCACGGTCGCCGCCGGCGTGTCGAAGGCGCACTCGGATGTCGTGCTGATCTCCGGCCACGACGGCGGCACCGGCGCCTCGCCGCTGACCTCCCTCAAACACGCTGGCGGGCCCTGGGAGCTCGGCCTGGCCGAAACCCAACAGACGCTCATCCTCAACGGTCTGCGCGACCGGATCGTCGTGCAGACCGACGGGCAGCTCAAGACCGGCCGCGATGTCGTCATCGCCGCCCTCCTGGGCGCCGAGGAGTTCGGCTTCGCGACCGCACCGCTGGTGGTCTCCGGCTGCATCATGATGCGCGTCTGCCACCTCGACACCTGCCCGGTGGGCGTCGCGACGCAGAACCCCGAGCTGCGGGCCCGGTTCACCGGCAAACCCGAGTTCGTCGAGACGTTCTTCGAGTACATCGCCACCGAGGTCCGCGAGCTGCTCGCGCAGCTGGGCTTCCGGTCCATCGAGGAGGCCGTCGGGCAGTCCTCGGTCCTGGCCAAGTCCGCGGCGATCGACCACTGGAAGACCGCCGGGCTGAACCTCGAGCCGATCTTCGCCGAGGCCGTGCCCACCGACGCCCAGACCCGCTACTGCTCCCAGACGCAGGACCACTCGCTGGACAAGGCGCTGGACAACGAGCTCATCGCGGCGGCGGCCCCGGCCATCGAGCGCGGCGAGCGGGTGCAGATCGAGACGACGATCCGCAACGTCAACCGCACGGTCGGGACGATGCTGGGCCACCACGTGACCAAGGCGCACGCCGATGGGCTGCCCGACGACACCATCGAGGTGACGCTGACCGGCCGCGCCGGGCAGAGCTTCGGGGCGTTCGTGCCCCGCGGCATCACCCTGAAGCTGATCGGCGAGGCCAACGACTACGTCGGCAAGGGCCTGTCCGGCGGCCGGGTCATCGTGCGTCCGCCGGCCGCCTCACCGGCGCTCGCCGAGGCCAATGTCATTGCCGGTAACGTCGTGGCCTACGGCGCGACCAGCGGCGAGATCCATCTGCGCGGGCAGGCCGGTGAGCGGTTCTGCGTGCGCAACTCCGGGGCCACCGCCGTCGTCGAGGGCGTCGGCGACCACGGCTGCGAGTACATGACCGGCGGCACCGCCCTGATTCTCGGGCGCACCGGGCGCAACTTCGCGGCGGGCATGTCCGGCGGGGTCGCCTACGTGCTCGACCTCATCGCCGAGCGAGTCAACCCCGAACTGGTCGACGTGCTGCCACTGCGCCCGACCGATCTCGACGTCGTCGCCACGCTGCTGCGCCGGCACGTCGATGCGACCGACTCCAGCGTGGCGGCCGACCTGCTGGCCGACTGGCCGGCCCAATCCCAGCGCATTTCGCTGGTGCTGCCGCGCGACTACCAACGAGTCCTCGACGTGCGGGCGGCCGCGCAACAGGAGGGCCTGGACCTGGACGGCACCCAGGTGTGGAACCGGATCATGGAGGCATCCCGTGGCTGACCCCCGAGGCTTTCTGAAGCACCGCGAGCGGGAGCTGCCGGCGCGCCGGCCCGTACCCGTGCGCATCCAGGACTGGCGCGAGGTCTACCAGGCCCAGCCCGTCGACGAGCTGCGCCAGCAGGCGGGGCGCTGCATGGACTGCGGCATCCCCTTCTGTCACTCCGGCTGCCCGCTGGGCAATCTCATCCCGGAGTGGAACAACTTCGCGTGGCAGGGCCGCTGGCCCGAGGCCATCGAGCGGCTGCACGCGACGAACAACTTTCCCGAGTTCACCGGCCGGCTCTGTCCGGCGCCGTGCGAGACCGCCTGCGTGCTCGGCATCAACCAGCCGGCGGTGACGATCAAGCAGGTCGAGGTCACCACGATCGACCGGGCCTTCGACGACGGCCGGGTCGTGCCGGTGCCCCCGGAGCGGCTCTCGGGGCGCACCGTCGCGGTCATCGGCTCCGGCCCCGCCGGCCTGGCCGTCGCCCAGCAACTCACGCGGGTCGGGCACACCGTCGCGGTCTTCGAGCGGGCGGACAAGCCGGGCGGCCTGCTGCGCTACGGCATCCCCGAGTTCAAGATGGAAAAGCACGTGCTCGACCGGCGGCTCGCGCAGATGCGCGCCGAGGGCACTCGCTTCCGCAACGGCGTCGACGTGGGCGGCGACGTCACCGGCGCCCAGCTGCGCCGGCGCTACGACGCCGTGGTGCTCGCGGTCGGCTCGACCCTCCCGCGCGGGCTGCCGGTACCCGGGGCCGACCTCGAGGGCGTCGTGCAGGCCATGACCTACCTGCCGCAGGCCAATCGAGTGGCGCTCGGCCAGGAGGTTCCCGACCAGATTCTGGCCACCGGTAAAGACGTCGTGGTCATCGGCGGCGGCGACACCGGTGCCGACTGCATCGGCACGGCGCACCGCCAGGGCGCCCGATCGGTCACCTCGCTGGAGATCATGCCCCGGCCGGGGGAGGACCGGGCCGACGCGCACCCGTGGCCGACCTACCCCATGCTGTTCCGCGTGGCCAGCGCCCACGAGGAGGGCGGCGAGCGGGTGTACGCCGCGAGCACCAAGGAGATCATCGGCGACGACAAGGGCCGGGTCGGGGGCCTGCGGCTCGTCGAGGTGCGGATGGAGGACGGCCGTTTCGTCGAGGTCGAGGGCTCCGAGCGGGTCATCCCGGCCCAGTTGGTGCTGCTCGCGATGGGCTTCCTCGGGCCCGAGCGCGCGGGCATCGTCGAACAGCTGGCGGTCGAGTTGGACGACCGCGGCAACATCCGCCGCGACGACAGCTACATGACCAGCGTGCCCGGCGTGTTCGTCGCCGGCGACGCGGGCCGCGGTCAGTCGCTCATCGTGTGGGCGATCGCTGAGGGACGCAGCGCCGCCCACGGCGTCGACGCCTGGCTCACCGGCGGCTCCACGCTCCCGCGGCCGATCGCACCGACCGAGCGGCCGCTGACGGTCTAGCCCGACGCGGCACCCAGACGCGGCACCCAGGCGCACCACCTAGACGCACCACCTAGACGCACGAGACCCGGCGGCTCACCATCCGAGCCGCCGGGTCTCGCGTGTCGGTGATCGCGCCCCGCGTGTCGCTGGTCGAGTGTGGCGGCCGGGTTCGCGCAACCGCTAGTTCACTTAGGCGCCGCCCAGCGTCCATCTGGCAGGCCTGAATCGAGACAGCCAGAAGGTGAACGTCTTGCGCTAACCGCCTCTCCTGTGCGGTGCAGGTCGAAAAGGGCCATACGATGGAGGTCATGCGTCGCGCCAAGATCGTCAGCACCCTAGGTCCAGCAGTTTCCAGCCCCGACAAGATCCGTGCCCTCGTCGACGCCGGCATGGACGTCGCCCGAATCAACCGCTCGCACGGTAGTCACGAAGAGCACGCCCAGCAGATCCAGTGGGTCCGGGACGCCAGCGAGGCCTCCGGCCGCGCGGTAGCCGTTCTCGTCGACCTGCAGGGCCCCAAGATCCGCACCACTCGTTTCTCCGGCGGCCCCGTCAACCTGGCCGTCGGTGACCCCTTCACCATCACGACCGTCGAATGCGACGGCACCAAAGACCGCGTCGGCACCACCTTCAAGGGCCTGTGCGGCGACGTCCGCCCGGGCGACCTGCTGCTCATCGACGACGGCAAGATCACGCTCCGCGCGGTCGAGGTGACCGACACCGAAGTGCGCACCGAGGTCGTCGAGGGCGGCATCGTCTCCAACAACAAGGGCATCAACCTGCCCGGCGTCGCCGTCAGCGTGCCCGCCCTCTCCGAGAAGGACGAGGACGACCTGCGCTGGGGTCTGCAGCAGGGCGCCGACTTCATCGCCCTCTCGTTCGTGCGGGACGCCCGCGACATCGAGCGCTGCCACGAGATCATGGAGGAGGAGGGCATCCGCCGGCCGGTCATCGCCAAGATCGAGAAGCCGCAGGCGGTGGCCAACCTCGTCGAGATCGTGCGTGCCTTCGACGGCATCATGGTCGCCCGCGGTGACCTGGGCGTCGAGATGCCGCTGGAAGAGGTGCCGCTCGTGCAGAAGCGGGCTGTGGAGCTGGCTCGTCGACACGCCAAGCCCGTCATCGTCGCCACCCAGGTGCTGGAGTCGATGATCGAGAACTCCCGACCCACCCGCGCCGAGGCCTCCGACTGCGCCAATGCCGTGCTCGACGGTGCCGACGCCATCATGCTCTCGGGCGAGACCTCGGTCGGTGCCTGGCCGATCGTGGCCGTCAAGACGATGGCTCGCATCATCGAGAACACCGAGGACCACGGCCTCTCCCGCATCCCCCCGCTGGGCACCCTGCCCTCGACGACCGGTGGCGCGGTCACCCGGGCCGCGGCGGAGATCGGCGAGTTCTTGCACGCCAAGTACCTCGTGGTGTTCACCACCTCGGGCGACTCAGCCCGCCGCATGTCCCGGGTGCGCCCCGAGTTGCCGATGCTCGCTTTCTCGCAGGACCCCCAGACTCGGCGTCGCCTGGCGCTGACGTGGGGCATCACGACGTACGACGTGCCCGATGTCGACGAGATCCAAGAGCTCGTGCACGACGTGGACCGCATCCTCATCGATGAGGCCCGCTGCGAGGAGGGCGACGTGCTCGTCGTCGTCGGTGGCACCGCTGCGGGTGTCACCGGATCTACGAACATGCTGCAGGTGCACCGCGTCGGCGCCGGCCGCTGACCGCCGAACGCGCTAACGGCGACGCGCCGGTCTGAGCCGCCCCCGCTGTCGGGGTTGTTCAGACCGGCGCGTTATGCTCTGCGTGGTTCGCCCGCCGGGGTGGTGGAATGGCAGACACGGGGCACTCAAAATGCTCTGACCTCACGGTCGTGCGGGTTCAAGTCCCGCTCCCGGCACCACAACAACGTTGCTGTACGCAGTGAATAAGTTGTCTTGCGAAAACTTGGACGTCCTAGTTTCGCTGCCCCCGCGGGATTCGGGTCGTCGGCGCAGCTTAGGCTAGCTGTCGTGACTTCAGCGCAGACCCCCGCAGCGGGCGACTCCGACACGCCCAAGGCAGCACCGACGCCCGAGTTCTCCGGCGGGCGGGAGGCAGCCGATGCGGCGAAGCCCGGCAAGGGCGCGGCGGCCAAGAAGGCGAGCACCAAGAGCGCGGTGGCCAAGAAGACCACGAAGGCCACTAAGGCCACGAAGGCCAAGGCCGCCGACTCCGATGCCCCCGCCAGCACCGACGAGACGCGGGCCGCGCCGAACGTCGAGACCGCCGAGACCGCCGCGTCCAGCGACACCGGCAGCAACGAGCCGACGGACGCCGTAGACGCCCGAGCAGCAGGCCGCGACGGAGGCGGGCTGCGGGTCGTGGTGGCCGAGGACGAGGCGCTCATCCGGCTCGACCTGGCGGAGATGCTGGAGGAGGCCGGGTACGAGGTCGTCGGCCAGGCCCCGGATGGGCAGCAGGCCGTTGAACTGGTGCGCGAACACAAGCCCGATCTGGTCGTCATGGACGTCAAGATGCCCGTGTTGGACGGCATCAGCGCCGCCGAGATCGTCGGCAGCGAGCACCTGGCGCCGGTCGTCATGCTCACCGCCTTCAGCGACAAGACGCTCGTCGAGCGGGCCCGCGACGCCGGCGTGATGGCGTATGTCGTCAAGCCGTTCACCATCGACGATCTGCGCCCGGCGATCGACATCGCCCGCTCGCGCTGGGACGAGATCCGGGCCCTGGAGTCCGAGATCGCCGACCTCGGGGAGCGTCTGGAGACTCGCAAGGCCGTCGACCGCGCCAAGGGCGTGCTCATGACTCAGCTCAAGCTCAGCGAACCCGACGCTTTCCGGTGGATCCAGAAGACGGCCATGGACCGGCGCCTGGGTATGCGTGAGGTCGCCGAAGCGGTCATCAACGGTCTGCCGGGCAAGCGCTGACCTGGCCCGACACTCACATCGCCGACGACCGGCCCGCGCACCCAGCCGCGCGGGCCGGTCGTCGACATTGCGGGCCGGGTTTGCGCAGGCGATCGTATGCGGTTACCTCACGACCTTCCACGGGGCGCTCGCCGGGCCCTATGCTCGGGTCCGTCGACCCCGGCCCAGCACCTGCCGACGGTCCGATCGGAGGGGTCCTCGTCCCCAGTTACGGCCCCCGACTCGGTATCCCGACCGCCGGCGCAGAGCCCCGCTCCACAGACCCGATGTGGTGTCGTACAGTCGGCGTCGCGGTGAACCCCTGCACCGTCGGATCGGAGCTAGTGATGAACGCCCCTGCAGCGCAGGTCACGGTCGCGCCCCTGTCGGACGATCTCTTCGAGGTCTTCGGCCAGTTGTGGGTCGAGCGTCGGCACGACGCGGGACTGTCGCGAGAAGCGGCGCAGCGCGCCGTCGGCGAGGGTCGGCTGGCGCGGGCCGCCCAGCGCGAGGGCGTCGTGGTCTTCGTGGCGTTGTCGCAGGGCGAGGCCGTCGGCTACGCCTGGGTCTATGACCACCCCACGTCGATCCTGCTCGACACGCCGTCGCTGGCGATCGAGGAGTTGTACGTGCTGCCGAGTCACCGCCGTCGTGGCGTGGCGCGCAGTCTGCTGCTGGCGGTGGGCGCCAAGGCGCAGAAGACCGGCGCCGAGCACATCATGACGTCGGTGCCCACGCACGCCAAAGACGCGAATCGCACGTTCGCGCGCCTCGGCTTCGCCCCCGCGGTGACCCGCCGCATCGCCCCGACCAGCCTGGTCATGCGGCGGCTGCGCGGCGGTGAGGTGTCACCGATGGAGAACCTCATGCTCAACCGGCGCCGTTCCCTGCGCGCGCGAGTCCGACGCAGCGACCAGGCCTACACGGCCTGAAAGACTGGTCGCCGCCCGGCCCGAGCTCCATCAGGAGGCCGGTGGACGCTCCCGCAGCAGGCAGGTGAGTCGGCAGGTGCACACGAGTGCGCCGGAGTCGTCGGTGATGGTGATGGCGTAGGTGGCCAACGTGCCGCCCAGGTGCACCGGCGTGGCGACGGCGTGCACGAGTCCCTCGCGCGCCGCGCGGTGATGCGTGCAGTTCAACTCGATGCCGACGGCGATGCGGTCCTTGCCGGCGTGCAGGGCGGAGGCGACCGAACCGACGGTCTCGGCCAGCACGGCAGACGCGCCGCCGTGCAAGAGGCCGTAGGGCTGGGTGTTGCCCGCGACGGGCATGTGCGCGGTGACGCGCCCCGGCGACATCTCCTCCAACACGATGCCCATGCGTTCGAGCAGCGTGCCCGTGGTGTCCAGGATCGGGTTGGCGTCGGTCATGGGGGCTCCCCTCGTCGGGCGATGGCTGCGGGCGGTCCGCTGCGTCTGGATCGTCCGTTCGGCCGTCGCGGCGCTTGTCGGTGCTGCCCCCTAGGCTGCCACCTGTGAGTCGACTGCTGCTGTTGGACGGACATTCGATGGCCTACCGGGCCTTCTTCGCCTTGCCCGCGGAGAACTTCTCGACGAGTTCGGGGCAGACCACGAACGCCGTCTACGGGTTCACCTCGATGCTCATCAACATGCTGCGCGACGAGGAGCCGACCCACGTCGGAGTCGCGTTCGACCTGTCCCGCAAGACGTTCCGCACCGAGGCCTATGCCGACTACAAGGCGACCCGATCGGCCACGCCCGACGCCTTCTCCGGGCAGGTGCCCCTCGTGCAGGAGGTGCTCGACGCGCTGCGCATCCCCCACGTGGCCGTCCCTGGCTTCGAGGCCGACGACATCATCGCGACGCTGACCACGCAGGCCGTCGAGGCGGGCATGGAGGTGCTCATCGTCTCGGGTGACCGCGACGCCTTCCAACTCGTCAGCCCGCAGACCACGCTGCTGTACCCGGTCCGGGGTGTCTCGGAGGTGGCGCGGATGACGCCGGAGGCGGTCGAGGCCAAATACGGGGTGCCGCCGCAGCGGTACAGCGACCTCGCGGCGCTCGTGGGGGAGACCTCGGACAACCTGCCCGGGGTCCCCGGTGTCGGCCCTAAGACGGCCGCCAAGTGGATCACCCAGTTCGGCGATCTCACCGGCATCATCGCCGGCGCCGACACGATCAAGGGCAAGGCGGGGGAGTCGCTGCGTACCCACCTCGGGCAGGTGATGACCAACCGGCAGCTCAACGAGTTGGTCCGCGACGTGCAGGTGCCCCTGAGCGTCGACGATCTCGCCCGCCGCACGTGGGACCGCGACGAGGTGCACACGGTTTTCGACGGCCTGCAGTTCGGCGTGCAGATGCGGGATCGGCTGTTCGCGCTGCAGACCGCGGAGCCAGAGGCTCAAGAGGGCTTCGACGTCGACTCCCAGGTGCTGGCCCCCGGCGAGCTGGGCGGGTGGCTGGCCGATCAGGCCGGGCCGGGCCGGCGGGCCGGGCTGGAGGTCACCGGGCAGTGGGCGCGGGGCACCGGTGACGCGCAGGCCATCGCGTTCGCCGGGGCCGGAGGTCCGGCGGCCTATGCGACCCTCGCCGACCTTACGCCGGCCGACGAGGCGGCCTTGGCGGCCTGGCTGGCCGATCCGTCGCGCCCGAAGGTGCTGCACGAGGCCAAGCCACAGGTGCACATGTTGGGAGAGCGCGGACTGCCGATCGCCGGAGTGGTCGCCGACACCGCACTTGCGGCCTACATCGTGCGACCCGACCAGCGCAGCTACGACCTGGCCGACCTGAGCTTGCGGCACCTGCACCGAGAGCTGCGCACCGAGTCCGGTGCCGACACAGGTGCCCAGCCGACCTTGGGCTTCGACCTCGAAGACGACGAGACAGCGACCACGTCGATGGTGCGGGCTCGGGCGGTGCTCGAGCTGTCCGAGGCCCTCGACGAGGTGCTGGCACAGACGGGCCAGTCCGAGCTGCTCGCCGACGTCGAGTTGCCGTTGGTCGGGGTGCTGGCGCAGATGGAGCGCCTGGGCATCGCCGTCGACGCCGATCATCTGCGCGGGCTCGAGGCAGACTTCGCGATGAAGGTGGCGACCGCGCAGAGCGACGCGTGGGAGGCGATCGGTGGCGAGCAGGTCAATCTCGGGTCGCCCAAGCAGCTGCAGACCGTGCTGTTCGACACCCTCCAGCTGCCCAAGACCCGCCGCACCAAGACTGGCTACACGACCGACGCCGAGGCGCTGGCCGACCTGTACGCCAAGACCGAGCACCCCTTCCTCGAGGCGCTGCTGCGGCACCGCGACTCCACCCGGCTGCGGGTCACCGTCGAGGGCCTGTTGAAGTCCATCGCCGACGACGGCCGCATCCACACCACCTACGGGCAGACGGTGGCGGCCACCGGCCGGCTCTCATCGGTCGACCCCAACCTGCAGAACATCCCGATCCGCACGGAGGAGGGGCGCCGCATCCGTGACGTCTTCGTCGTCGGAGAGGGCTACGAGAGCCTCATGTCGGCGGACTACAGCCAGATCGAGATGCGGATCATGGCTCACCTGTCCGGCGACCCGGGACTCATCGAGGCGTTCCGCTCCGGCGAGGACCTGCACCGCTTCGTCGGCTCCCGCGTGTTCGGCGTCGAGCCGGCGGAGGTCGACAACGAGCAGCGGGCCAAGATCAAGGCCATGTCTTACGGCCTGGCCTACGGGCTGTCGGCCTTCGGGCTCTCCCGGCAGCTCGGCATCCCCACCGGCGAGGCCTCGGCGCTCATGGAGGGCTATTTCGAACGCTTCGGCGGGGTGCGCGATTACCTGCGCGAGATCGTGGCGATCGCCCGTCAGACCGGCTACACCGAGACGATGCTCGGCCGGCGGCGCTACCTGCCCGACCTGACGGCCGACAACCGGCAACGCCGCGAGATGGCCGAGCGGATGGCGCTCAACGCACCGATCCAGGGCTCGGCCGCCGACATCATGAAGGTCGCCATGCTGCGGGTCGACGCCGCCCTGCTGGAGGCGCAGGCCTCGTCGCGGGTGCTGCTGCAGGTGCACGACGAGTTGGTGCTCGAAGTGGCCCCGGGCGAGGCCGACGACGTCGAGGCCCTCGTGCGCGAGCAGATGGGCGACGCCGTGACGATGGACGTGCCGCTGGAGGTGCACGTCGGGCGCGGCCGCAGCTGGCACGACGCCGAGCACTAGGGTCGTCGAGCACTAGGGGCCGTCGAACACCAGGCGCCTCGACCCCTAGGCCGAGCGGGCCACCCAGATGACGGTGCCGGGCAGGTACTCGCCGCGCAGGGGGCTCCAGCCGCCCCACGTGTGCGGATTGTGCTCGGGCCACTGCGGCTCGTGCGCGGCCTCCAGGCTCAGCCCGGCCGCGACGATCTCGGCGATCCGCGAAGCCATCGTGGGGTGCGTCTCGGCGTACTCCAGCCGGCCGGAGGCCGCCCGCTCGGTGTAGGCCCGCCGGTCCCAGTAGGGGGTGCTCACCGTGAGCCCCGTGTGCCCGGGGACGTCGGGAAAGCACCAGCGGATGGGGTGCGGCTCGGCGGCCACCAGCAGCCCGCCCGGCCGTAGCACCCGCGCCGCCTCGGCGAACACCGCCGATCCGTCGGCCACGAAGGGCAGCACCCCGTAGGCGGTGAACACGATGTCGAAGCTCGCGTCGGCGAACGGCAGCCGGCGTCCGTCGCACTGGACGAGCGGGACCGCCCCGAACTCGGGCGCACCGCCCTGCGGCCGGGAGCCCAGCTGCTGGTCGATGGTGGCGGCGGTGGCGAGCATCCCGCCCGACAGGTCGGAGGCGACCGCGCGCGCCCCGCGGCGCCGCAGCGAGCGCGCGCCCTGGGCGGCCCCCGCGCCGATCTCCAACACGTCGCGCCCGGCGACCTCGCCCAACAGGCCCAGCTCCTCCTCGCTCCACCCCTCTGGCCCCCAGATGAGCCGCGCGTCGCCGAGAAAGTCACCGTGCTCGGCGTAGTAGCCGGCCGCGTTCGCGTCCCACCAACCGCGATTGGCGGCCACCGCCTCCGCGGGGTCGACGGTCGCCCGCGCCACCTGCGGCTCGGGTGTGTCGGATAGATCAGGCACGTCGGGCAGGTCCGGCAGCTCCGGGGTCTCCATGCCCCCAGTGTGGCCTCGCGCGCGCTGCGACCGGCCCGCATGCCGGGCACCCCTTTGTACCTGCGGCCACCGGAGCGGTAGTGTTAGCAAGAGCACTCGTCTGTCCGCCGCCGACGGCGTCACCCGCACCGAAACAGTCCGGTGATCGAGCGTCCGGCGGTTTCGTGTGTCCACCGTCGGTTCCGGATCGGTTGTGTCGGCCCAGCCAGCTCCGCCGAACCAGGCCCGACGACATCCTGTCCACCAGGGTGCCGTACGCCCGGCCGGGCCGCGGCGCCCCTCGAACACAACCGTCCATCGGAGCCCCCACTACATGACTGCCACCACGGCTACAGCTCAGATCGCGATCAACGACATCGGGTCGGAAGAAGACCTGCTTGCGGCGATCGACTCGACGATCAAGCACTTCAACGACGGCGACATCGTCGAAGGTGTCATCGTCAAGGTCGACCGGGACGAGGTTCTCCTCGACATCGGTTACAAGACCGAGGGTGTCATTCCCTCTCGCGAACTCTCCATCAAGCACGACGTCGACCCCGGTGAGGTTGTCACCGTCGGCGACGAGGTCGAGGCCCTGGTTCTCCAGAAGGAGGACAAGGAGGGTCGGCTGATCCTGTCCAAGAAGCGCGCCCAGTACGAGCGCGCCTGGGGCACGATCGAGAAGGTCAAGGAGGAGGACGGCGTCGTCACCGGCACCGTCATCGAGGTCGTCAAGGGTGGCCTCATCCTCGACATCGGCCTGCGTGGCTTCCTGCCCGCCTCCCTCGTCGAGATGCGTCGCGTCCGCGACCTCCAGCCGTATGTCGGCAAGGAGATCGAGGCCAAGATCATCGAGCTCGACAAGAACCGCAACAACGTGGTGCTCTCGCGTCGCGCGTGGCTCGAGCAGACCCAGTCCGAGGTGCGCACCACCTTCCTGCGGGAACTGCAGAAGGGTCAGGTCCGCTCCGGCGTCGTCTCCTCGATCGTCAACTTCGGCGCGTTCGTCGACCTCGGTGGGGTCGACGGCCTGGTGCACGTCTCCGAGCTCTCTTGGAAGCACATCGACCACCCCTCCGAGGTCGTCGAGGTCGGCCAGGAGGTCACGGTCGAGGTGCTCGACGTCGACATGGACCGCGAGCGCGTCTCCCTGTCGCTCAAGGCGACGCAGGAAGACCCGTGGCAGCACTTCGCCCGCACCCACGCGATCGGCCAGGTCGTGCCGGGCAAGGTCACCAAGCTCGTTCCGTTCGGTGCGTTCGTGCGCGTCGACGACGGCATCGAGGGCCTGGTCCACATCTCCGAGCTGGCCGAGCGCCACGTGGAGCTGCCGGAGCAGGTCGTCACCGTCGGCGGCGAGATCTTCGTCAAGGTCATCGACATCGACCTGGAGCGTCGTCGCATCAGCCTGAGCCTCAAGCAGGCGAACGACGCCGCGCTGGGCAACGCCGAGTTCGACCCGACGCTGTACGGCATGGCCGCCGAGTACGACGAGCAGGGCAACTACAAGTACCCCGAGGGCTTCGACCCGGAGGCGAACGAGTGGCTGCCCGGTCACGACGAGGCCCGCGAGCGCTGGGAGAAGCAGTACGCTGACGCGCACGCCCGTTGGGAGGCGCACCGCGCCCAGGTCGAAGAGGCCCAGAAGGCCGACGCCGAGGCTGCCGCCTCCGGCGAGACCGCCCCGACGTCGTACTCCTCGGGTTCGCAGCAGGACACCGGCAGTCAGGTCTCGGCTGCGGAGGGCACGCTGGCCTCCGACGCCGCCCTCGCCGCCCTGCGCGAGAAGCTCACCGGTCACTGATCGGTCGTTGAGCCGCGCGGCCTAGCGCCGCTGCCGACGGGCCCCGACTCATCTGGAGTCGGGGCCCGTCGTCGCGTCCGGCTGCCCGCGTGTCGCCCCGGTTGCTACAACGGTGGGGTGACGACGTACTCAGCTCGCCGCGCACGACCGGGGCCATGGCGCTCCGGCTTCGACATCCAGGGTCATCGGGGCGCCAAGGGGCACGTCGCCGAGAGCACGTGGCCCTCGTTCGCACGGGCCGTCGCGCTGGGTGCCACGACCGTGGAGTTCGACGTGCGCCTCACCGCCGACGCGCAGGTGGTGGTCTGGCACGACGCCACGCTGGCTCGGGCCCAGCCATCGGTCGCCGCGGAGGTGCGTGGCGCCTGGATCGCGCAGCTACCTGCGGAGGTCGTCGTCGCCACGCCGATCAGCCCCACCGGTGATCGCGTGCTGCGGCTGGTCGACCTGCTCACCCGGATGCGCGCCCAGCTGCCGGGCACGTGGGCGAACATCGAGATCAAGGTCGATCACAACGTGCCGGGCGCCCCGATCCTGCGCGAGCCGCTCGTGACGGCCGTGCTGGAAGCGATCGCGTCGACCGGGATGGCCGACCGCGCGATCGTGCACTCCTTCGACTGGGCCGTGCTCGTGCAGGCCGCGCACGAGGCACCGCACCTGCCGCGGTCGGCGCTGCTGGAGTCCCTGACACTGGCGCCGGGTAGTCCCTGGCTCGCCGGCCTCGATCCGACCTCGTGGTCGACCCCGCAGGAGGTCGTCGCCGCGGCGACCCAGATCGGCGCCGACGCGATCTGCCCCAACTGGGAGTGGCCGTGCGACGGCAACCCTGTCGCGCCGCGGGGCCGACTCGAGGAGCCCTTCGTGGCGGCCGCCCACACCGCCGGCCTGCCGGTCGTCGCCTGGACGGTCAACGAGACTGCCCAGCTCGAGCGGCTCGTGGGATTGGGGGTCGACGGGCTGGTCAGCGACTATCCCGACCGGGTGGTCGCCGCGCTGGCGGGCCGCGCGAAACCGCCGTGATCTGCCTCGCCAGCGGCACGAAACCGCCCGTGACCAGCGTGTTGGGGATAGGGTCAGGTCATGTTGCGCATCGGTCTGACGGGTGGCATCGGTTCCGGCAAGTCAACGGCAACAGGCGCCTTGGCCGAGTTGGGCGCGCTGGTGGTCGACGCAGACGCCCTCTCGCGTGAGGTCGTGGCGCCCGGCACCGACGGTTTGTCGGCGGTCGTGGAGCGCTTCGGCGAGGGCGTGCTGGACAGCGACGGGGCGTTGAATCGCTCGGCGCTGGCCACCGCAGTCTTCGACGACGAGGATGCGCGCCGCGAGCTGGAGGCGATCATCCACCCGCGGATCGCGACCCGCACGAGCGAACTCATGGCGTCGGCCGCCCCCGACCAGATCGTCGTGCACGACGTGCCGCTGCTCGTCGAGAAGCGGATGGGCCCGAACTACCACCTCGTAGTGGTCATCGACGCGCACCAGGGCACCCGACTCGAGCGTCTCGTGCAGCAACGCGGCATGTCGGAGGCGCAGGCCCGCGCCCGCATGGATCACCAGGCCAGCGACGATCAGCGGCTCGCGGCCGCCGACGTCGTGCTCTCCAACGACGGGCCGGTGCACGAACTGCAGCAGGCGACGCGGGCGTTGTGGGAGCAGCGGCTCGTGCCCTTCGACGAGAATCTGCGCGCCGACCGGGTGGCGCGCCCCGCGCAGCAGGCGGTGCTCGCGGACTACGACCCGTCGTGGGCGTCCACCGCGCAACGGCTCACCGAGCGGATCAGCGCGGCGCTGGGGGAGCGCGCCCCCGAGATCGAACACGTGGGCTCCACGGCCGTGGCCGGCATGCCCGGCAAAGACGCGATCGACCTGCAGATCGGGGTGCGTTCGCTCTCCGACGCCGACGACCCGCAGTTCGTGCAGGCGTTGAGCCGCCTGGGCTTTCCCCGGATCGACGACTACCGGATGGACCACCCGACCGATGCGCTGCCCGACCCCTCGTTGTGGGTCAAGCGGTTCCACGGCTCGGCCGACCCGGGCCGGGTGGTGCATCTGCACGTGCGTGAGCTGGGCAGCGCTGGCTGGCAGTACGCGCTGCTCTTTCGCGACTGGCTGCGGGCCGAGCCCGACGCCGCCGTCGAGTACGTCGACGTCAAGGCCCGTCTCTCCCAGGAGCACGGCCTGAACAACGGCTACGCCGAGGCCAAGGCGCCCTGGTTCAGCTCGATCTGGCCCCGCATGCAGGCCTTCGCCCAGCGCACCGGCTGGACCGACTGAGCGTAGGCCCTCCAAATGCGCATCGCCCGCCGGCTGAAGGACGTGGCGGTGCGCGACGGCTACGCGACCCTGCGGACCGACGCCGTCGACATCCGGCTGTGGTTCCTCACCGACGACATCCTGCGCGTCCGGGCGGGGTTTGGCGGCACCTTCGCAGAAGCCTCGTACAGCCTCGTCACGACCGCCTGGCCCGACCGGCTCGACGACGTGCACGGCGCGGCGCGCATGCGCCTGACCCCCGCTCGTTTCGACCTCCAGGAGGAGGAGACGCGGGTCGTCGTGGCCGGTGCGCGCCTGCGGGTGGAAGTGGAGCGCGACCCGCTGCGCCTGATCGTGCGCGATGCCGATGGCACCGTGCTGCACGAGGACATCGCAGGTCTGGCCTACCGGCAGGACCCCAACGGCCGACGGCTGCACACCAGCCGCATCGAACCCGACGACCGCTTCTACGGTTTCGGGGAGAAGACCGGTCGGCTCGACAAGGCCCGGCAGCGGCTTGTCATGAGCCCGCGGGACTGCATGGGCTACGACCCCAAGGAGACGGATTCGCTGTACAAGCACATCCCGTTCTATGTGCGGCTCGGGCGGCGCTCCCGGGTGGCGGTCGGGTACTTCTACCACAACACGTACGAGTGCGAATTCGACCTCGGGCGGTCCCGCAGCAACTATTGGCCGCCGTCGTCGACCTATCGCACCGACGGCGGCGACATCGACCTCTTCCTCATCGCCGGCCCGGCCATTCGCGACGTCGTGCGGCGGTACACGCAGTTGACCGGCACGTCGGCGATGCTGCCCAAGAGCGCGCTGGGCTATCTCGGCTCATCCATGTACTACCCGGAACTGCCGCGGGGCTGTGACCAGGCGATTCTCAACTTCGTCGAGACGAGTCGTGCGTACGAGATGCCGATCGACGGCTTTCAACTCTCCTCCGGATACACCCAGCAGGAGACGGCCGACGGACTGAAACGCTGCGTCTTCACGTGGAACGACGATCGCTTCGGCGACCCCGCGGCGTTCTTCGCGGCCATGGCCGCACGCGGGCTGACCACCTCGCCGAACGTCAAACCGGGCGTGCTGCTCGTGCACCCCGAACGCGACGCGATGGCCGCGGCGGATCTGTTCGTGCGGGACAGCGCGGGCGACGAGCCCGCCGTCGGCATGTGGTGGGGCGGCCCGGGGAACTTTGTCGACTTCACCAAACCGGCGGCGCGCGCACAGTGGGCGCGGCTGCTCACGGAGCACGTGTTGGCGAAGGGCACCGCGTCGGTGTGGAACGACAACTGCGAGTACGACAGCCTGGTCGACCTCGACGCGCGGTGCGACTTCGACGGTGCGGGCGGCACGATCGGTCAGCTCAAGGCGGTCATGGCCAACCTCATGTGCCAGGTGACCGTCGAGGCGATCGAGCGGCACGACCCCGACGCCCGCCCGTTCGTCGTCTGCCGCTCGGGCCACGCCGGCATCCAACGCTTCGCGCAGACCTGGTCGGGCGACAACGAGACGTCGTGGGATTCGCTGGAATACAACATCGCCACCGTTCTGGGCATGAGCCTGTCCGGCGTCGCCAATCAGGGGAGCGACATCGGTGGCTTCTACGGTCCCGCCCCGGATGCCGAACTGTTCGTCCGCTGGATCCAGCACGGCATCTTCCAGCCGCGCTTCTCGATCCACTCCGTGAACACCGACAACACGGTGACCGAGCCGTGGATGTACTCCGCGCACACCGACACGATCCGGGAGGCCTTCGACCTGCGGTACCGACTGTTCCCGTACCTGTATTCGCTGATGGCGCGCGCGCACGAGACCGGCCTGCCCATCGTGGAGCCGCTGTGCAGCGCCTTCCAGCACGACCCGGCGTGCGACCAGGAGTCCGTCGACTTCATGCTCGGCGACGCCCTGCTGGTCGCGAATGTCGTGCGACCCGGCGCCACCGTTCGCAGCGTCTACCTACCGGCGGACCACGAGTTCTTCGACGTCTGGACGCGGCAGTGCTATGCGGGCGGGCAACGGATCGACGTGCCGGTCGACCTGCGCAGCATCCCGCTGTTCCTGCGCGCCGGGGGCATCATGGCCCTCGCCGAGAACCCGCTGCAGAATCTGGCGACCGAGCAGGTCACCCGCCTGCGGTTGCTCTGCGCGCCGCAACGCGACGGGCGATTCACGCTGTACGAGGACGACGGCGTCAGCACGGCCTACCGGCGCGGCGAGTCCCTGACGACGCAGGTGGCCATGACGACGAGCGGACCGCGCACCGTGCTGGCGTTCGAGCACCGCGGCGCCTACCGCAGCGCCGTGCGCACCGTGCACCTCGACCTCGTCCATCCGGACAAGGCGCCGTTCTGGGTGCGCCTCGACGATGCCGAGCTGCCGCACCTGCTGGACCGTCGCGCCTTCGAGCAAGCGGAGGCGGGCTGGTACTACTCCCAGACCCTGCGATCAGTGCAGATCACCTACCCCAACCCGCACCGCGACCACACGGTCACGGTCTCCTTCGAACATTTCGACATGATCGGCATCTGAACGACCGGACGACCACAGGCACGACCACGAGCACGACCTCAGCGCACGACCGGAGGAAAGGCAATGACGCCATGAGAACCGGACGCACCCTCGTCGGCGCCGCCCTGGCGGCGCTCCTGCTGGCAGCCTGCGCCCCAGCACCCATCGAGGACAGCACCGCCGCCACCGCCGAACACCCGATGGTCCTGTCCCTGGCGCACAGCCTGGGGGATACCCACCCGACCTCCAAGGCGATCAAGGAGTTCGCCGAACAGGTGCAGGAGGACAGCGGCGGCCGCCTGACCGTCGAGATCTTCGGCAGCGGCGTGCTCGGTTCGGAGACGGAGGTCATCGAACAGGTGATGGCCGGGGTGCTCGACATGACGCGGGTCGCCTCGCCGGGACTGGGTTCCTACGAAGAGGGCTTCCTCACGTTCGGCCTGCCGTACGTCTTCGAGGACGAGGAGCACTTCTACGCGGCGATGGACTCGCCGCAGATGCGCGAGTTCTTCGGCTCCACGCAGAAGGCGGGCTTTGTGGGTCTGACGTACTACACCTCCGGTGCCCGCTCGTTCTACACGCGCGGCACTCCCGTAAGGCAGCCGCAGGACCTGAACGGCCTGAAGATCCGGGTGCAGGACTTCCGCAGTCAGATCGAACTCATGGAGGCCCTCGGCGGAACGCCGGTCGTCATGGCCTTCGGCGACGTGTACACGGCGTTGCAGACCGGCATCATCGACGGCGCCGAATCGAACGAGACCGCGCTGACGAATTCGAACCACGGCGAGGTGGCCAAGGAGTTCTCCTACACCCGGCACACGATGATCCCGGACATGCTCGTGATCAGCACCGATACGTGGCAGCGGCTGACTGATGCAGATCGAGAAGTTGCTGACGAAGGCGGCGCTCGCCTCGACGCAGGCCCACAAGGAGGCCTGGCGCACCGCCATCGAGGAGTCGATAGCCGATGGCAAGGAGATGGGCGTCACCTATGTCGAGGATGTCGACCGCGACGCCTTCCGCAGCGCAACCCAGCCGCTGGTGGACCAGTACTCGCACGAGCATCCGCGGGTGGCGCAGATCCTGCGCACCATCGATTCGGCCCGGGGATAGGGGGTTGTCGTGGAGACGGTATTGACCCGCGTCAAGACGGTGATGACGACGGTGCTCGGCTGGTTGGCGGCCTTCCTGCTGATCGTCATGGCGTTTCTCGTGCTGTTTCAGGTGTTCACGCGGTACGTGCTCGATGATCCCGCGTCGTTCACCGAGGAATTGGTGCGCTACTTCCTCATCTGGACGGGGTTCATCGGCGGCGCGTACGCCTTCGTCACTCGGCAGCACATGGCGCTGGTCTTCGTGCGCGACCGCTTCGGCGAGGGTCCGCGGCGCTGGTTGATGGCGTTCGCTGACGGCCTGGTGCTGGTCTTCGCGCTCGTCGTCATCGTGATCGGTGGGACGCAGCTCGCTATCGGGGCGTGGGGTCACCCGTCGCCGCTGCTCGGGGTGCCCCGCGGCCTGGTCTACGCGGTGGCGCCCGTCGCGGGCCTGTTCATCGTTCTGGCCCAGGTCATCAACGTCTGGGAGGACGTGACCGGCAAACGGATCCCGAATCCCCACGATGAGACCGCCGACGAGGGGGCCCCGCTATGAGCGTCCTCGTCGCGACCCTTGTGCTGTTCGGCGCGTTCCTGCTGCTGCTCTTCCTCGGGGTGCCGATCGCGATCTCCATCGCCGTCTCCGCGCTGGCCACGATGCTGCTGGTGCTTCCCTACGACCAGGCGTCCTTCGTCGTCATGCAGAAGATGAACAGCGGCATCGAGAGCTTCACGCTGCTGGCCGTCCCCCTGTTCATCCTCGCCGGCAACATCATGAACAACGGCGGCATCGCCGGGCGGCTCATTCGGTTCGCCCAGCTGCTGACCGGCCGGCTGCCCGGCTCACTGGCGCAGACCAACGTCATGGGCAACATGCTGTTCGGCGCGCTGTCGGGCTCGGCCGTGGCCGCGGCGGCCGCGATCGGCGGCACGATGAACAAGGCCCAGGAGGAGCAGAAATACCCCAAGGGTTTCGCCGCGGCCGTCAACATCGCCTCCGCCCCGACCGGGCTGCTCATCCCGCCGACCGCGGCGTTCATCGTCTACTCGATGATCGCCGGGGGAGTGTCGATCTCGGCGCTGTTCATGGCCGGCGTTGTGCCCGGGATTCTCATGGGCCTGGTCGTCATGGTTGTCGCGTTCGTGCATGCGCGCCGCTACGACCTGCCGCGTTCCTCCAGCCCATCGCGCGGCGAGGTCGCCAGGATCACGCTGGACGCTCTGCCGAGCCTGCTGCTCATCCTCCTCGTCGTCGGCGGCATCGTCGTCGGCGTCTTCACCGCGACGGAGGGCGCGGGTATCGCGGTGCTCTACTGCCTCGTGCTCTCGCTGCTCTACCGGGGACTGACCTGGGCGAGCCTGCAGCGGGTGCTCATCTCGTCGGTCGCCACGAGCGGGATCATCCTGTTCCTCATCGCGGCGTCCTCGGCGATGTCCTGGGTGATGGCGTACACCGGCATCCCGCAGGCGATCAGCGAGGCGCTGCTGAGCGTCTCGGGCAGCGTCATCGTCGTCTTCCTGCTGATGAACCTCATCCTGCTGGTCATCGGCACGTTCATGGACATCACTCCGGCGATCCTCATCTTCACGCCGATCTTTCTGCCGATCGTCACCGACCTGGGGATGGACCCGGTGCACTTCGGCGTCGTGCTCATCTTCAACATGTGCATCGGCACGATGACCCCGCCCGTTGGCTCGGTGCTCTTCGTCGGTGTCTCGGTGGCGCGGACCACGATCGAGAAGGTCGCCCCGGCCCTCGTGCCGTACCTGCTGGCGCTCGTCGTGCTGCTGCTCATCGTGACGTTCGTGCCCGTGTTGTCGTTGGGACTACCGGGCCTGCTGGGGCTGCTCTAGGAGGTCGGGCACCGGGCCGCCGGGCGGTCGTGGAACAAGGTTGTCGGTGCTCGGCGTTAGCGTCGTCGTTATGCGTCCCACGACCGATCTTCAGCGCACCGTCGCACCGTTCCGGGTGGAGTCGGACTTCTCGCCGTCGGGCGATCAGCCGAGCGCCATCGCGGACCTCGCCAAGCGCATCAACGCCGGCGAGGAGGATGTCGTGCTGCTCGGCGCCACCGGCACCGGCAAGTCGGCGACCACCGCCTGGCTCATCGAGCAGGTGCAGCGGCCCACGCTCGTCCTCGCGCCCAACAAGACGCTGGCCGCGCAGCTGGCCAACGAGTTTCGCGAGCTGCTGCCGAACAACGCCGTCGAGTACTTCGTCAGTTACTACGACTACTACCAGCCCGAGGCGTACGTCCCGCAGACGGACACCTACATCGAGAAGGACTCCTCGATCAACGACGAGGTCGAGCGGCTGCGGCACTCGGCCACCAACTCGCTGCTGACCCGTCGCGACGCGATCGTCGTCGCCTCCGTCTCCTGCATCTACGGTCTGGGTACGCCGCAGGAGTACGTCGATCGGATGGTGCGACTCAAGGTCGGCCAACAGATCGAACGCGACGACCTGCTGCGGCAATTCGTCACCATGCAGTACACCCGCAACGACCTCGCCTTCACCCGCGGCACGTTCCGGGTGCGCGGCGACACCGTCGAGATCATCCCCGTCTACGAGGAGCTCGCGCTGCGCGTCGAGTTCTTCGGCGACGAGATCGAGCGCATCTACACGCTGCATCCGCTGACCGGTGAGGTCGTGCGGGAAGAGACCGAGATGTACGTCTTCCCCGCCACCCATTACGTCGCCGGCCCCGAGCGAATGGAGCGGGCGATCGGCGGCATCGAGCTCGAGCTGGCCGACCAGCTGGCGACCTTCGAGAAGCAGGGCAAGCTGCTCGAGGCGCAGCGACTGCGCATGCGCACCACCTACGACATCGAGATGATGCGCCAGGTCGGCGCCTGCAACGGCATCGAGAACTACTCGATGCACATCGACGGCCGGTCCCGCGGGTCGGCACCCAACTGCCTCCTCGACTACTTTCCGGAGGACTTCCTGCTCGTCATCGACGAGTCGCACGTCACGGTTCCCCAGATCGGGGCCATGTACGAGGGCGACATGTCGCGCAAGCGCGTGCTCGTCGAGCACGGTTTCCGTCTGCCTTCGGCCATGGACAACCGGCCGCTGAAGTGGGAGGAGTTTCTCGAGCGCATCGGGCAGACCGTCTACCTGTCCGCCACCCCGGGCGACTACGAACTGGCCAAGTCCGACGGCGTCGTCGAGCAGATCATCCGCCCGACCGGTCTCATCGACCCCGAGATCGTGCTGCGCGGCACCAAGGGGCAGATCGACGATCTGCTCGAGCAGATCCAGCAGCGCACCGAACGCAACGAGCGGGTGCTCGTCACCACGCTGACGAAGAAGATGGCCGAAGACCTCACCGACTACCTCCTGGAGAAGGGGGTACGGGTGCGTTATCTGCACTCCGAGGTCGACACCCTGCGCCGCGTCGAGCTGCTGCGCGAGCTGCGGTTGGGCGAGTTCGACGTGCTCGTCGGTATCAACCTGCTCCGCGAAGGCCTGGACCTGCCCGAGGTGTCGCTCGTGTCGATCCTCGACGCCGACAAGGAGGGCTTCCTGCGTTCGACTCGCAGCCTCATCCAGACGATCGGCCGCGCGGCCCGCAACGTCTCCGGGCAGGTACACATGTACGCCGACAAGATCACCCCGTCGATGGCCGATGCCATCGAGGAGACCAAGCGGCGCCGCGAGAAGCAGATCGCGTACAACCTCGAACACGGCATCGACCCGCAACCCTTGCGCAAGAAGATCGCGGACATCACCGACATGCTCGCGCGGGAGGACGCAGACACTGAAGCGCTGCTCGGCAGCGGCCGTAGCCAGTCGCGCGGACGCAAGGGCGGGGGCGGCAAGCCGGCGCAACCCGCGGCCAGCAAGGTCGACGCCTCCTCGATGGCCGCCGCGGAGTTGTCCCAGCTGATTCAGGACCTCACCGCGCAGATGCACGGGGCCGCCGGCGAGCTGCAATTCGAGTTGGCGGCCCGGCTCCGCGACGAAATCGGCGATCTGAAGAAGGAACTGCGGGCCATGCGCGCCGCGACCGCCTGACCGGTTCTCGGGCCTTGGTAACGATCCCGGGCCAACCGCAAAACCCTCCGTGGACATTCGTGGACGCGAGGTCGTCCATCTGCCAAGATGTGGCAGTCCACGGAGGGGAGTATCCCGACACGGCTGCCTCGTCATCACGGACCGAGTCACTGTTCAACGAGCAGCGTCCCGGCCCCGGGGAGCCGACCCGCACGCGGGTGGGAGAGACCTCTGGCCACATCGTGTCCGGAAGGCCCACACCCGCATGAACGTTCCCCTTTGGGTATGGATCGTCACTTTGACGGTGACCATGTCCGTCCTCGCGTTCGACGTCTACATGGTCGCCCGGCGACCGCACGTGCCGTCGATGCGGGAGTGCGCGCAGTACCTAGCGTTCATCGTGGGTGGCGCGATCCTCTTCGGTATCGGTATCGGGGTCCTCTCCGGCTGGACCTACGGCGGGCAGTTCTTCGCCGGCTGGCTCACCGAGTACTCGTTGTCGATCGACAATCTCTTCGTCTTCATCATCATCATGGCGAAGTTCGGGGTGCCCGAGAAGTACCAGCAGACGGCGCTGCTCATCGGCATCATCATCGCGCTGGTCTTGCGCGCGATCTTCATCGCCGTCGGCGCCGTGCTCATCAACCAGTTCGCCTGGGTGTTCTACCTGTTCGGCGCGTTCCTCATCTACACCGCCGTCAAGCTCGCCAAGGAAGGCATGGGCGATGATCATGACGACGAGTTCGAGGAGAACCGCCTGCTGAAGTTCGTCGAGTCACGCTTCCCCGCCACCCAGTCGTGGGAGTACGGCACCAAACTGTTCGCCAAGGTCGACGGCAAGAAGCTCATCACGCCGATGTTCGTCGTCATCCTGGCGCTGGGCTCGACCGACCTCATGTTCGCCCTCGACTCGATCCCGGCCATCTACGGCCTGACCCGCGAACCGTTCATTGTGCTGACCGCCAACATCTTCGCGCTCATGGGCCTGCGTCAGCTTTACTTCCTCATCGGTGGACTGCTCAAGAAGCTCGTGTACCTGAGCCTCGGCCTCTCCGTGCTGCTGGCGTTCATCGGCGTCAAGCTGATCCTGCACGCCCTGCACGAAAACAACCTGCCGTTCATCAACGGTGGTCAGCCGATCCACGGCATCCCCGAGATCCCGATCTGGATGTCGCTGACCGCGATCATCCTCATCCTGGGCGTCACGACCGTCGCCAGCCTGCTCAAGAGCCGCCACGACCAGCAGAAGGCGCACCACTCCTGATCCCACCGCAGTACGGCCCGGCCGCTCTCGGATAAACCCGGCGTCAACAGCGCCAGCCCGGGAGCGGCCGAGGTGCGTTGGTCAGCCGACTTCGGCTGCGCCCTCGTGGCGGCTGGGCGGTGGGCCGGTGCGGGTCACCGCCACCGAGGCGAGGACCACACAGGCGATCCCGACGAGCTGAACGGGGGAGAGCAGCTGCCCCAGCACGACGAACCCGGCGAGCGCGGCGACGGCCGGTTCGAGGCTGAGCAGGATGCCGAAGATGCGGGCGGCGAGCCGGCGCAGGGCCAGCAACTCGAGCGAGTAGGGCAGCACCGACGACAGCAGCGCGATCCCCAGTCCCTTGAGTAGCGCCTCGGGGGAGACGAGGGCGGCGCCGGCGGTCGCGACCCCGAACGGCGCCACGAGCACGGCGGCGACGATCATGGCCAGGGTCAGCCCGTCGAGCCGGGGAAAGCGTTGCCCGGCGCGCGCCGACAGCAGGATGTACGCGGCCCAGGCGGCTCCCGCGGTCAGCGCCAGCAGCACACCGATGGGGTCGACCGTGTCGGCCGAGGAATTGAGCACCTCGCTGATGAGGAGCACCCCCACGGCGGCAACGAGGACGGCGAGAAAGTCGCGCAGGCGGCGCGACAGGGTGGCGGCCAGCAGCAGCGGCCCGACGAACTCGATGGTCACCGCCACCCCGATCGGCAGGCGGGTCAGGGAGGCGTAGAACGCCGTGTTCATCGCGGCCAGGGAGACGCCGAACGAGATGACCGTGATCCAGTCGGAGCGGGTGTAGCCGCGCACCCGAGGGCGCGCGAACAGCAGCAGCAGCGCGACCGCCAACACCAATCGCAGCGTGACCGACCCGGTGACCCCGATGAGGGGGAGCAGGGTGGCCGCCATGGCCCCGCCGAACTGCACCGACAGGATCGCCAGGAGGACCAGCAGCACCGGCGAGGGTGCCGCGCCCTTGGCGCGGGAGGGGAGCGTTACCAACCCCGTTCGCGCCATTCCGTGAGCTGGGGACGCTCGGCGCCGAGCGTGGTGTCGTTGCCGTGCCCCGGGTACACCCAGGTGTCGTCGCCGTAGACCTCGAAGACGCGGTCGGTCAGGTCGCCCAGCAGGCGCTCGAAGTCCTCCGGCGAATTCGTCTTGCCCGGGCCACCGGGAAACAGGCTGTCGCCGGTGAACAGATGCACGCGCCCGCCGGGCTCGGTGTAGGCCAGCGCGATCGAGCCGGGGGTGTGACCGGTGAGCCGGACGATGTCCAGGTCGACGGCGCCGAAGGAGATGACGTCGCCCTGCTCCACCGTCTCATCGACCGCCACCGGCAGCTCGGGCGCGTCCGGCGCACCCGCGTACGTCGTGGCGTGCGTCGCCTCCACCACCGCGCGCAGCGCCCGATGGTGGTCCCAGTGCTGGTGGGTGGTGGCCACGGCGTGCAACCGCCCCGACCCCTCCGCGATCAGCTCGCGCAGCCGCTCGGCGTCGTCGGCGGCGTCGATCAGCAGTTGCTCGTCGGTGGCCGTGCAGGTCAGCAAGTAGGCGTTGTTGTCCATCTCGCCGACGCTGCACTTGCGGATCGTCAACCCGTCGAGCTCCCGCACGTCGCTGCGTCCACCCACGGACACCTCGCCGGTGTAACCCATGTCGATGCTCCTACCTCGATACCGATGTCGTTCTGCTCGCGCGCCCACCAGTCTTTCGCATCCCCTCGAGGGTCCGCGCGGTGGGATGCGGTACGACCCAGCGTCGCGTGCGATCGGCGCAGGCCGCGCCCGAGTGGCGAACCTTGTCGGTGCTGCGACATAGCATGGCCGACGTGCCAGAACAGACGACCGACTCGCCGATCTCGACCGCCGACGTAGCCCGCCGCGACGCCGGGCGCCCGGCGCACGACCGGTTGCTCGTGCGGGGTGCGCGCGAACACAACCTCAAGGATGTCTCGATCGACATTCCCCGCGACGCGCTCGTCGTGTTCACGGGCCTGTCGGGGTCGGGCAAGTCGTCGCTGGCGTTCGACACGATCTTCGCCGAGGGGCAGCGGCGGTACGTCGAGTCGCTGTCCGCCTACGCACGGCAGTTCCTCGGGCAGATGGACAAGCCCGACGTCGACTTCATCGAGGGCCTGTCGCCCGCCGTCTCCATCGACCAGAAGTCGACCAACCGCAATCCGCGCTCGACGGTCGGCACCATCACCGAGGTCTACGACTACCTGCGGTTGCTCTACGCCCGCGCGGGCCGCCCGCACTGCCCGGTGTGCGGCGAGCCGATCACCCGCCAATCCCCGCAGCAGATCGTCGATCGGCTCATGGAGCTCCCCGAACGCACCCGCTTCCAGGTGCTCGCGCCCGTGGTGCGGGGCCGCAAGGGCGAGTACGTCGACCTGTTCGCCGAGCTGCAGACCAAGGGCTTCTCGCGGGCCCGCGTCGACGGCGCGGTCGTGTCGCTGACCGAGCCGCCCACGCTGGAGAAGCAACGCAAGCACACCATCGAGGTCGTCGTCGACCGGCTGGTCGCCAAGGGCGACGATCCCGGCGTCAAGCGGCGCCTCACCGACTCCGTCGAGACCGCCCTGGGGCTGGCCGGCGGGGTGCTGCTCATCGACCTCGTCGACGTCGAGCCAGGGCAGACGAGCCCCGAGGGGCTACCCAAGGAGCGGCGGTTCTCTGAGCGCATGGCCTGCCCCAACGACCATCCGTTGTCCATCGACGAGATCGAGCCGCGCACCTTTTCGTTCAACTCCCCGTTCGGTGCCTGCCCGGCGTGCACCGGCATCGGCACCGAGTTGGAGGTCGATCCCGAGCTCGTCGTCCCCGATCCCGATCGCACCCTGCGGGAGGGCGCGATCGCCCCCTGGGTGCAGAACGGTGCCCTCTCGGACTACTTCGTGCGGGTCATCGGGGCGCTGGGGGAAGACCAGAAGTTCTCCCTCGATCAGTCGTGGGACTCGCTCCCGGCGCGTGCCAAAGAGGCGCTGCTGCACGGGCGCAACCACAAGGTGCAGGTGCGCTACCGCAACCGGTTCGGGCGGGAACGCTCCTACTCCACCGGCTTCGAGGGCGCCGTATCGTTCGTGCGGCGCCGCCACAACGAGACGGAGTCGGAGTGGTCGCGCGAGCGCTACGAGGGGTACATGCGGCAGGTGCCGTGCCCCGTCTGCCACGGCGATCGGCTCAAGCCGGAGGCCTTGTCGGTCCTCATCGGCGGTCGCAGCATCGCCGCCGTGTCCCGCATGTCGATCACCGACTGCGCGGCCTTCCTGGACTCGGTGGAGCTGAGCACCCGGGAGGCGCAGATCGCGGCGCGCGTGCTCAAAGAGATCCAGTCGCGACTGGGGTTCCTGCTCGACGTGGGTCTGGACTACCTCTCCCTCGACCGCCCGGCCGCCACCCTCTCCGGGGGAGAGGCGCAACGCATCCGGTTGGCCACGCAGATCGGCTCCGGGCTCGTCGGAGTGCTGTACGTGCTCGACGAGCCGTCCATCGGTTTGCACCAGCGCGACAACCGGCGGCTCATCACGACCCTGACGAGGCTGCGCGACCTGGGCAACACCCTCATCGTCGTCGAGCACGACGAAGACACCATCGCGGAGGCCGACTGGGCCGTCGACATCGGCCCCGGCGCGGGAGAGCACGGCGGCCAGGTCGTCTACTCCGGGCCCGTCGCGGGGCTGGCCGAGCACGAGGCGTCGGTCACCGGGGCCTACCTCTCCGGTCGGCGCCAGATCGAACTGCCGGCCAAGCGCCGTGGTACCAGCCGGGAGCGGCAGGTACGCGTCACCGGCGCCCGCCAGAACAACCTGCAGAACGTCACCGTCGACTTTCCCCTCGGCGCGTTCGTGGCGGTCACGGGAGTCTCCGGCTCCGGCAAGTCGACGCTCGTCAACGACATCCTCTACAACGTGCTCGCCAACAAACTCAACGGTGCCCGGCACGTGCCCGGCCGGCACAAGAACGTCACCGGGCTCGAGCATCTCGACAAGGTGGTGCACGTCGACCAGAGTCCGATCGGGCGCACCCCCCGCTCCAACCCGGCGACGTACACCGGCGTCTTCGACAACATCCGCAAGCTGTTCGCCGAGACCACCGAGGCCAAGATCCGCGGGTACATGCCCGGGCGATTCTCGTTCAACGTCAAGGGCGGTCGCTGTGACAACTGCTCCGGTGACGGCACGATCAAGATCGAGATGAACTTCCTGCCCGATGTCTACGTGCCCTGCGAGGTGTGCCACGGCGCCCGGTACAACCGCGAGACGCTCGAGGTGCACTTCAAGGGCAAGACGATCGCCGAGGTACTCGACATGCCGATCGAGGAGGCCACGGAGTTCTTCGCCGCGGTGCCCGCCATCGCCCGGCACCTGAGCACCCTCAACGACGTCGGCCTGGGCTACGTGCGGCTCGGTCAGCCGGCCCCCACGCTGTCGGGCGGCGAGGCGCAACGCGTGAAGCTGGCCGCCGAACTGCAAAAGCGCAGCACCGGTCGCACGATCTACGTGCTCGACGAGCCGACCACCGGCCTGCACTTCGAAGACATCCGCAAGTTGCTCGGGGTGTTGCAAGGGCTGGTCGACAAGGGCAACACGGTCATCGTCATCGAGCACAACCTCGATGTCATCAAGAGCGCCGACTGGGTCATCGACCTCGGGCCCGACGGCGGCAACAAGGGTGGCGAGGTCGTCGCCACAGGCACTCCGGAGCAGGTGGCCGCCAACCCGGCGAGCCACACCGGGCGGTTTCTCGCCAACGCACTGGCCCGCAGCGAGCACGTGCCGACGGTCGCCCGGGCCAAGACCGTTCCGGCCCCCGCCGCCCCGGCCGCGGGACGGCGCCGCGCGGCGAGCAAGCGCACCGCGAGCAAACGGGCCGCCACCGCGTCCAGCCGCTGATCGCGACGCGCCGGGGCCGACTCCGGGGTCGAGGAGGATCGGAACAGGATTGAACGCTAGGCGGGTGCTGGGCCGACCGCCTCGAGCAGCGGCTCGTGGTGTGGACGACCGCGATGCGCAGCGCCGCCTCCGGCTCGCCCGGGACGATCTGTCCGGCCGGCGTGACCTCGAGTTGGCCGGTGTCGAGGCGGACCCGCACGTGTGAGGTTCGGCACCACGCCGTTCAACAGCCAGGGCGCGCTCATCAGCAGGGCGACAGGAGTAGTCGGTCCGGTGCTTCCGAGGGGGCAAGGTGGGGTATGCGCGAGGCGATTACGTCTGCCCTGCGAGTGGAGTCCCGCAGAGTGGTGTACGACGGACCTGAGTGAGCGCGCCTACGACGTGGGCGCGGTCACCGGGTGGATCCTTCGAGTGATCTCTCACAACCGACTCGAAGAAGGACACACCGATGACCGCTGTACCCAGTATCGACCCCGAGCACTTCCTGCGCGAGCAGCTGGACCAGGCCAGTCCCGACCTGATGCGGGATTTGCTGAACACGTTCGTCAACGCCCTGTTGGGCGCTCAGGCCGACGCGGTGTGCGGCGCCGGCTACGGCGAACGCAGTCCCGAGCGGGTCAACTCCCTCAACGGCTACCGCCACCGGGACCTGGACACCCGCATGGGCACCCTGGACGTGGCCGTACCCAAGCTGCGCACCGGTTCGCTGTACCCGGACTGGCTGCTGGAACGCCGAAAGCGAACCGAGCGGGCGCTGACCAGCGTGGTAGCGACCTGCTACCTGCTCGGGGTCTCCACCCGCAGGATGGACAAACTGGTGCAAGCCCTGGGGATCACCGGATTGTCGAAGTCCCAGGTCTCGGTGATGGCCAAGGACCTCGACGAGCACGTGCAGCAGTTCCGCACCCGGCGCCTGGCCGCGGCCGGGCCGTTCACCTTCGTGGCCGCTGACGCCCTGGTGCTCAAGGTCCGCGAAGGCGGCCGAGTCGTTCCGGTGCACGTGCTGGTCGCCACCGGCGTCAACGCCGACGGACACCGCGAGATCCTCGGTGTGCAGGTCACCTCAAGTGAGGACGGCGCCGGCTGGCTCGCGTTCTTCCGCGACCTGAGCGCCCGCGGGTTGAGCGGGGTCAAGCTCGTCACCTCCGATGCCCACGCCGGCCTGGTCACCGCGATCGGGGCCACGTTGCCCGGGGCGGCCTGGCAGCGCTGTCGCACCCACTACGCCGCCAACCTCATGGCGGCCACCCCGAAGTCCTCCTGGGGGTGGGTCAAGGCGCTGCTGCACTCGATCTACGACCAACCCGACGCCCAGGCGGTACACGCCCAGTTCGACCGCGTCATCGAGGCCCTGGCCACCAAGCTGCCCACCGTGGCCGATCACCTCCAGGACGCCCGCGCAGACATCCTGGCCTTCACCGCCTTCCCTAAGGAGATCTGGCGCCAGATCTGGTCGAACAACCCCAACGAGCGTCTCAACCGCGAGATCCGCCGCCGCACCGACGTGGTCGGCATCTTCCCCGACCGCGCCAGCATCATCCGCCTCGTCGGCGCCGTCCTTGCCGAACAGCACGACGAATGGGCCGAAGGCCGCCGCTACCTCGGCCTGGATATCCTCACCCGAGCCCAGGCCCTGGACACCGTCATGGAGGAGGTGAACGAACCCGAAATCCAGGCCCTCACAGCCTGACCAACACCCCAACCGAGGGATCAACCTCGTACACCACCCAAGCGGACTTGACCGCCCTGCGTCACGGCTCGGTACTCCTGACGCTGTCCCGAGCCGGAACGTGTGCCACCACCGGCAAGCGGGCTACTGTGGACGATGCGGCCGAATTCGGGCTGTCCGCTCAGCGGGTGCTCGGCCCCGTTGCTGGGGGCCTCAAGTAGGTGTAGACGGTCTCGCGGCTGATGCCGAACTCCTTGGCCAGCGCCGACTTCTGCTCACCCGCGGCGGCGCGTTCACGCAGGTCCGCGGCCTGTTCGGCGTTCAGGGCGGGCTTTCGGCCGGTGTAGACGCCGCGCTGCTTGGCTGCGGCGATGCCCTCGCGCTGGCGCTCCAGGATCAGCGCGCGTTCGAACTCGGCGAACGCGCCCATCACTGACAGCAACAGCGTGGCCATCGGCGAGTCCTCACCGGTGAAGGTGAGGCTCTCCTTGACGAACTCGACGCGCACGCCCCGGGCGGTCAGGGCTCGCACGATCCGGCGAAGGTCGTCGAGGTTGCGCGCGAGCCGGTCCATCGAGTGCACGACCACGGTGTCGCCGTCGCGGACGAAGGCCAGCATCTCGGCCAGCTTCGGACGGTCGGCGTCCTTGCCCGAGACCTTGTCCTCGAAGATGCGCTCGACCTCGATGCCGTCGAGCTGGCGAACGGTGTTCTGATCGGTGCTGCTGGCCCTGAGGTACCCAACTCGCATCGCCGCCCGCCCTTCCCGACCCTATGTGTCAGGTTGGACTCTATGAACCCACCCGACTAGCGTCAAGGAACCGGCGAACGGACTCTATCTTGACGCTGCTTGGTGGCCGGCTGCTCTGTGGCGTTGGGGTGTACTGTGACTTCGTCTGCTGAATGGCGGGGTTCTTCGGTCGCTTCGTGGCGGGGTCAGGTGACACCGATGACCAGGGTGCTCTGTGCGGCTTCGATGACGTCGTTGGTGATGGTGTCGAGTTCGTTGATCTTCAGGACCCGCTGGATCTGGGGGAAGAGGCGTTCGAGGAGCCGGAAGTTGCCGCGGGTGATCCGTGCGATGGCTGCGATGGCTTGGGCGTCGGTGAAGTCGTCGGGGTCGAGGGTCTTGCCGAGGGATCGCCAGTGTCGCTCGAGGACGAACAGCAGTTCGTCTTGTCCCAGGGGCCGGTACTGGTGGGCGAAGCCGACTCGGCTGTAGAACTGGGGGTAGTGGCTGAACTGCTTCTCCAGGCCGGGCATGCCGATCAGGATCAGGGCGATGCCGTCGCGGTCGTAGCGATCGCGCAGCAGTTCCAGCGCGGCGGGACGCAGTCGTTCGGCCTCGTCGACGATGATCAGCTCCACGTAGTTCCTGCCGTGTCGCCATCCCCAGGCCTCGGGAGTGGCCGTGCCGGGAGGTACGAGGTGCTGCTCGATGCACATGTTTGGTGCGGGTGATGGCTTGGGTCAGCTCGTCCTTCAGGGTCCGCGGGGTGGTCAGCACGCTGGGGGTGTAGAGCACGGTGCGGCTCCGGTTCAAGGCGGCGTAGATCTTGGCGTCGTTGTCGGAGCGCGGCCCCCAGTAGGTCAGCAGGTCATGAGCCTTCTCGTAGTGTGCGTAGCGGCGTGCGGAGAGTGTCTTTCCTACGCCGGCTGATCCGAAGCACAAACCGATGGTGTGCCCGCGGCGCACGGCGTCGGCGAACTCGGTGAAGCGGCGGTGCTCCTTGGTGACGATGAAGCGCTGGGGCGAACTCGGTGAAGCGGCGGTGCTCCTTGGTGACGATGAAGCGCTGGCTCACCTGAGGTCCTCCTTGTAGATCTTCAACGCCGACCTCGGCGCCGGAGCCGGTGCTTCGGTGATCCGTGGCGTCTCGGTAGGTGCGGCCACGAGGGCGATGCGTTCGTTGATGCCGGCTCGCAGCGCCCGGCGGCGGGCGTTGCGCGCGGCCTGGATCTCCTTGAGGCTGACCTTCTGGTCGTGGTGCTCTTGGTTGACGGCCTTGCAGACGAATTCGTCGTGATCGAAGACGCGGATCTCGGTGATGTCGCGGGGGTCGTAGCGGATCACGACCGAGCGTCCGACGTAGCCGGCCAGAGTTGGCGAGACGTAGCGCAGGCCCTGGAAGCGGATGCCATCGCGGCGCACGACGCGGGTCTTGGCGACGGTTAACAGCAGTCTGTCGAGGTCTTCCAGGCTCTCGGGCATTCGGGGCAGCCAGCCATCGGCGATCCACGCGCTGCGCGGGGAGGTTCCGAGCTCGCTGTGCGTGCGGTCGTTGTAGGTGGCCACGAACGCCTCCAGGGCGCTATCGAGGGCGGCCAGGGACAGTTTCGGTGTCGGCCAGGGGTGCCCTTCGGTGATGAGTCCGGGCAGGGTGGCGAGTAGCTCGGTGTTGATGGTGCCGAAGAACCGCTCGATCTTGCCCCGTCCCTGGGGTCGGGCGACGGTGGAGTGGATCAGTCGGATGTGGAGGTCGACGGCGGTGTGGGCGAGCTGGTCACTGGTGAAGTCGCTGCCGTGGTCGACGTAGAGCACGTCGGGCAGGCCGCACATCGGCCAGGCCGGGTCGGTCTTGTGCCAGATCGCTTGGCGCAGCGCCAGGGCGGTGTTCATCGCCGACGGTGCGCCCAGGAAGACTGTGTAGCCGCAGACCGCCCGGGAGCAGTCGTCGAGGATCGTTGTTAGCCATGGCCGTGCGGGCTTGCCGTCGGTGCCCACCACCAGGATGTCGAGCATGGTGTGATCGGATTGCCACATCGCGTTGGGCAGCTCTGCTTGCCGGCGTAGCACCAGCTCGTGCTTGTCGCGGTAGGACGCTGCGCCCTCCAGGGCGAGGGTGACCATGCCGGGATCCAGGGTCCGCACGATGTCCCACACCACCGAGTAGGAGGGGACCGGCCACCTCCGGGCGGCGCAGATGCCCGTGACTTTGCGATGGATCGTGGCGATGGCCGGCCGCGGCTTGCTCAGTGCCAGGCCCTCGATCAGGTCGACGAGGTCGGGCGGAAGGCGGCGGGAGCCGGCGTCCGCCCGTGAGGCTGTCTCCAGTCCGGCGTAGCCGTCGGCGCGGTAGCGGGCGTGCCAGCGCTCCAGGGTCCACAGCCCTACATCGGTCTCGCGAGCTAAGCGCGCGAGGGGCACCTGGTCCTCGACGTGGAGCCTGAGGATTCGCCACCGCGCTCGAGCGTCCACGACGCACCTACTGCACGACGTTCTCGCGCCCGCGCTCGGCGCGCTGAAGGGCGCGGTAGACCGTGGAGCGGCCCACGCTGAACAGCTCGGCCAGCTCGCCCACGGTGTGCTCGTCGGCAGCATGTAGCTGGACGAGGTGAGCTTCTTGCCGGGGGGTGAGTTTCGGTGACTTCCCGCGCAGCCGGCCCTTGGCCTTGGCGACCTTCATCCCCTCGCGGGTGCGGGCACGGATGAGGTCGGCTTCGAACTCGGCGACCATCGCCAGCACGTTGAACAACAGTTTCCCCATCGGGTCGGTCGGGTCGTACACCGATCCGGCGATGCTCAGCTTCACTTCCCGCGCCGCGAGGTCGTCGGCGATCTGGTGGGCATCACGGACTGAACGCGCCAGCCGATCGAGCTTGGTGACCACGAACGTATCGCCGTCCCGACAGGCAGCCAGCGCCTGCCGCAGGCCCTCACGGTCGGCGTTGCGGCCCGTGAGCCCGTGATCGACGTAGATGCGCTTGGGATCGACGCCGAACGCCGCGAGTCCGTCACGCTGCGCGGTCAGGTCCTGCTCGTCGGTGGAGACTCGGGCATAGCCGACCTTCAAGGGGGACATGCTCCCCAGTGTGTCATATAGCCTCCCTTCACCGGACAGTTCACCGGACGGGTCTTACGGGACAGCCCGCCAGGCGTGCCGCCGTTCCTCTGTCAGTTTTCGAAGTCCACTGCACGAGTGTCCGAAGTCGACTGCACATTTTAAGGTTGCGCAGCCGTTGTCTGGTGAGGCGCCATGGTGAGGGCTGCGGCGGCCAAGGAACGCCGTAGCGCAGCCGGGCACTGGTGACAGCACGCCCGGACGGTCCGAGGCGCGACCCTTTTGCGATCGCTGAAGCGAGGGCACGGTGCTGGGAACGGTGCGGATGTTAAGCTGGTGAATGACGCGGGGTGCCGTGCTGGTACGGCTGAGATCACACCCGTTGAACCTGATCTAGTTCGTACTAGCGAAGGGAACGTCGCCGATGTCGGCACCTTCTTCCGTCCCTACTGTCCCACTCGATGCTGCCGCTGTGGGCGAGGCCTTGGCTGCGATGCGCGGGCATGCCCCGCTGGTGCAGTGCCTGACCAACGTCGTCGTCGCTCAGTGGACAGCGAACGTCCTGCTCGCGGTCGGCGCCAGTCCGTCGATGGTGGACAACCCGGAGGAAGCCGGGCCGTTCGCCGCCGTCGCCGACGGGGTCCTGGTCAACCTCGGCACGCCCCAAGAGGCGACGGTGGCTGCGATGCACGGCGCGGTCAGTGCCGCCGCGGCGGCCGGCACCCCGTGGGTGCTCGACCCGGTCGGGGTGGGTGGGCTCGCCTGGCGCAGCCGGGTTGTCGTCGACCTGCTCGCCCACGCCTCCCCGGCACTCGCCCACGCCTCCCCGGCACTCGTCCGTGGCAACCCCTCAGAGATTCTCGCTTCGCCGGTGGGGGCAGCGGTGGGCGGGGTCCGGAGAGCGTCGACGCCGCCGAGGATGCCCTCGACGCCGGCCGGGCGCTGGCCCGGGAGCACGGCACCATCGTCGCGGTCTCCGGGGAGGTCGACCACCTCACCGACGGCACCCGGCTGGTGCGGGTGGCCAACGGCCATCGATGGTTGACCCAGGTCACTGGCGGTGGGTGCGCGCTGGGCGCGCTCATGGCTGCCTTCGCCGCCACCACCGACGACCCGCTCCTGGCCGCCACGGCCGCGACCGCGACGTACACCGTGGCCGCCGAGGTCGCGGCCGAGCGTGCCGCCGGGCCGGGGAGCTTCGCCGTTGCGCTGCTGGACTCTCTCGCCACCCTCAACCCGCAGGAGCTGACCGAGAAGGTGGTGCTCCGGTGACCCGCCGACCGGTGAACCTCAGCCTCTACCTGGTCACCGACACCGGTTTGTGCGGCCCACGGGGGGTGCCCGCGACCGTGCAGGCTGCGGTCGCGGGCGGAGTCACCGTGGTGCAGTTGCGTGACCCGGGCGCCACCGACGCCCACTTCGTCGCCCTCGGCGTGGCGGTCCGCGAGGTGCTGGCGGGGACCGGGGTGCCGCTGATTATCGATGACCGGGTCCACCTCGTTCAGGACATCGGCGCCGACGGCGTCCACGTCGGTCAGCGCGACATGCCGCCTGCTCAGGCCCGGCAGTTGCTCGGGCCGGACGCCATGGTCGGGCTGTCGGTCAGCACGATCGAGCAGGTTCGCACAGCACGCGGGCTCGGTGACGGCGTCTTGGACTACCTCGGCGTTGGACCGGTGTGGCCGACGGCGACCAAGCCTGACCACGGCACTCCGATCGGCCCGGGCGGGGTGGCTGCGGTGGCCGCCGCGAGCCCGTGGCCGGTCGTCGCCATCGGCGGCATCACCACGAAACGCACCGGCATGCTGCGCCACAGCGGCGCCGCCGGCGTGGCGGTCGTCTCGACGGTGTGCGCCGCGGAGGAACCAGCCGTGGCGGCCGCGAGCCTGCGGGCCGCGTGGGACGGGCAACCGTGAACCCCCGCCCACCGATCGCGCTGACGATCGCCGGCTCCGATCCCTCCGGCGGGGCCGGTATTCAAGGCGACCTCAAGACCTTCTCCGCACTGGGTGCCTACGGCACCGCGGTGCTCACCTCACTGACCGCCCAGTCCACCCAGGGAGTCACCGGTGTCCACGTCGTCCCCGCGGACTTCGTCCGCGCCCAGTTGGACACCCTCGTAGACGACGTGGCGGTTGACGCCGCCAAGATCGGGATGCTCGCCTCCGCGGCCACCATCGAGACCGTCCTCGCCTTCCTCGACAAGCGCTCCGACGCGGTGCCGGTTGTGGTCCTCGACCCCGTCATGGTGTCCACCGCCGGTTCCCGGCTGCTGGCCGAGGACGCCGTCGAGCCGATGCGCCAACTCCTGCCGTACGTCTCCCTCATCACGCCGAACGTCCCCGAGGCCGCCGTGCTGCTCGACGCCGACCCCGCCGAAGACCTCGACACCATGCGCGCCCAGGCCATCGCGCTCCGGGAGCTGGGCGCCGCGCGGGTGCTGGTCAAGGGGGGCCACCTCGGCGGCGACGCACACGCCACCGACCTGTGGCTCGACGACGCGGGCGAGCAGCTGCTGACCGGCCCGCGGGTAGCCACGGTCAACACCCACGGCACCGGGTGCGCCCTGTCCTCCGCGATCGCCGCACTCGCCCCGCGCACCGGGTCCCTGCTAGAGGCCACCCGCCAGGCCAAGACTTGGCTCACCGGCACCCTGCGGGCCGCCGACGCGCTCCACATCGGCCACGGACCCGGCCCCGTGCACCACTGCCACGACATCTGGAAAGACGAGAACGACTGGAAGGACAGCGACCGATGACCAGCCCACACACCTCCATGCCCGAGACGATTCGCGACCACGACGACACTGGCGTGTTCAGCACCGTGGCGTGGCATCGCACGGCCAGGGTCCGCGAGGCGATCGACGCGCTGCCCTTGTTGCACCAGCTGAGCGACGCGACCCTGGCGGAAGAGACGTTCCGGCACTACCTCGCCCAGGACGCGCTCTACCTGGCCGATACGGCCGGGTCCTGGCCGCGGCCGCCGCTCAGGCCCAGGCGTCGGAGGAAATGGCATTCTGGGCGCAGGCCGCGCGGGAGGTGGTCGAGGTCGAGCGGCAGCTGCACGCCACCCACGTCACCGACCTCACCGCCGCCGAGCCCTCACCGACCACGGTTGCCTACACCTCCTACCTGCTGAGCCTCGCGACAGCGGGAAACTACCCGGTCCTCGCGGCCGGCATCCTGCCGTGCTTCTGGGTCTACGACGACGTCGGCACCCGTTTGAAGGCCGCCGTCGGTGACCTGAGCACGCACCCGTACGGGGACTGGATCGCCACCTACGGCGATCCAGACTTCACCGCCGCCACCGACACCGCCCGGGACATCGTGGACCACCTCGCCGACCAGGCCAGCCCGGCACACTGGCGCGCATGCACACCGCGTTCCACCGCGCCACCCAGTACGAGTGGATGTTCTGGGACGCCGCCCACCGGCAGGAGACCTGGCCCATCTGAGGTCATTGGTCGGTGCGCCCTTGGGCGCGCGCTCATCATGATCTTTCGAGAGCTGGTCGCCGCCCTGGAGACTCCTACCGTCCGGTGGTGTTGCTCGGACGGTGGGAGACCGGACCCGGGGTTGATCAAGGTAAACGGCGCGCTCAGGCCGGTGCTCCGCACGAGAAGCGCCAGCGCTTTTGACACCATGCGCCCCGAAGGGGATGCGTCCTATCAGTCGATGAGTCCTGTGTCGCCTGAGAGGGCGTCGGTGAGCCACCGCGGGTGCATGGGGAGCAACGGTGCCGGAAGCTCATCCGGGGAGAAGAAACCCGCCTGTGAGGTCTCCACACCATCAGGGTGCATCTGACCGCCGCGCGGGAGGCAGGCGAAGGTGGTGGTGACGAACTGGGTCACTCTCCCGTCGGGATAGGCGAAAACCTGCGAGGCGGGGTCCGAGTACACCCCCACCAGCCGCTGCACTTGCACCTGCAAGCCGGTCTCTTCGGCGACCTCCCGCACCGCCGCCTGGGCGGCAGTCTCGCCCACCTCGACGTGTCCCGAAGGCAGTCCCCACAGCCCGTTGTCCAGCCTGCGCCCCAGTAGCACGCGCCCGGCCTCGTCGAAGACCACCGCGGCCACACCCGCCCGCACCTCGTCCGGCCACGGGTACGGCGACGGGCGCATCGGGCCGATGTCAAGGGCCGGATCAAACAGCCCGGCCAGGCCCGTGACCGTGGCCTCCGCAACGGTGGGATCACACTGCCGACGGCCGCTGCTCGGCGTCGCGGGAGCGACGAGGATCGCCGGCAGGCCCGCGCAGTGCGCCCCGACGACGTCCGTAGCCGGGGTGTCCCCCACGACCACCACTCTCGTCGTAGCAGGGAGCCCGCGCTGGGCCAGGCGGAACATCTCCGGTCCCGGCTTGCCCACCACGACCGGTCGGCGCCCACTGGCGGTCTGGATCGCTGCGACGACCGCGCCGGTGGCCGGCCACGGGCCGCTCGCTGTGGGGAACGTGGCGTCCACGTTCGTGGCCACGAACGGCACGCCGGTACGCAGGAGGGCGGTGGCCTGGGCGAGGTCCCGGTAGGTCACCGTCTCGTCGCAACCGACCACCACCGCCTCGGCCCCAGACCCCTCCACGGATTCCACGCCTTGGGCCGCGAGTTCGCCGCGGAGGCCATCACTGCCCACCACATAGGCGCGGGTAATGCCCTGCTGGCGCAGCCAGCACGCCGTAGCCCACCCGGAAGATACGATCTCCTCGACGGTGGCCCTCACGCCCAGGCGGCCCAGACGGTGGACGACGTCTTTGCGGGACGGGCGGGGATCGTTGGTCACGAACCGGACCACCCGGCCCCGACTCCGCAGGCTGGCCAAGGCTTCGGTCACGCCGGAAAGCAAGGTGTCTCCGACGTAAACCACGCCGTCAAGATCAAGCAGAAAAACATCGAACTGGTCAACGAGCACAACAACCTCCGAGGTCAAGGGACAGTCAGCGCGCATGCTGGCGCTGAGCCATCCCCCTCGGGCATTTTGTGCCAATAGGTGCCCTCCCGCCTGTTCGGCGGAAGCTGCAGCGCTCGGTCACAGACCCCCAGCCGGCTGGGGCGGAACCCTAGCTGCCTTCTCCCGGCTCGCCCACAATCCTAACCGACCCGACACGAAGTAGCTGAGCGGTGGAAGTCCCCCCGCGGGCGTGCGAGAGTCGCGGGAACGTACCCCGCTCATTGACGTTCGTAGGTTCCGGACAACAGAGGTTACCTGGCTACCTTGCTGCGGTCCTTGGCCAGGAGCTTGCGTCCGTCCTCGCGGAGTTCGCCGGTGGGTGAGACGTGGCGGTAGAGGGTCTGGCGGGTGATGCCGAGTTCCTTGCAGAGGGCACCGACGTTGGTACCGGGCTTTCGCGGCGGCGGGTTTCGCCCGTGAGGCCGCAGCGCCCGCGTTGCTGCGACGTTCGGCATCGCGGCGGGCCTTGCGCGTGATGGACCCCGCGGTGTCGGTGATGGTACGCATCTGCTCAACCATCCGAAACAGCGCCTCCTCGTCGACCTGCGCCCGCCCCTCGGCCCGGAGCCGCTCCACTGCGGCGCGATGCTCCCACACGCTCACCGCCGGATGCGACAGCGTCCGGTACGGCACCGACAGATAGGACGCACCCTCGGGATCCAGGACCCAGATGCGGCTGAAGTCGCGGGGGTCGCGCCGGATGACGAACCGGTCCAGTCGGTTGCGGCGGGCAATCCACGGCTTGAGCGCGTCGCTGAAGTAGTGCACGTGGTCGATGACGAACCCGGTGCGGGTCAGCGTCCTGCGGAACACCGGAAGGAAATCCACCAGGAACGCCGTCTCATTGGCCACCGTCACCACCGGCGTCTTGGCAGTACCGGCGGCCCAGCGAGCCTGCGGGGTCTGCCCGATGGTGCTGTGGACCTGCCCGTGATAGCTCGCCACCGCCAGCGCCAGCCACTTCTCCAGCTCCGCGACCGTCAGGACGGCCTTGGCCTCGGAGTCGTAGTCGCCGCGCTGTGCCGGGTTGGAGAACGTCGTACCGGGCAGCTCATGGATCATCTCCATCAGTGTGCCGATCACCCGCTCGACGATGCCGCCGTAGTGCGGGCGACCCGGGGGCCGGTAGCGCAACGTGATCCCGTGCTCCTGGCAGCCTCGCCGCAGGGCCTCGCTCTTGAACTCCGCGGCGTTGTCCATAAACAGCTCGCCCGGCTTGCCGGCCATCGGCCAGTCCACCTCGATGCCGAGGCGCTCGACCCAGGCCCGCTTGTCGGTGACCATGTGCGCCAGACACAGCCCGACCGACAATGCCGAGGGCGCCTCCAGAGTGATCACCAGACCCACGATGGACCGGGAGAAGACGTCGATCGCGACCGTCACGTACGGCCGCCCGATCGGCAGACGGTGCCGCTCATCGACCACGATCAGGTCCACCACGGTGTGATCGATCTGGACCTGCTCCAGCACGCCGGACACCGGTGGCACCCGCCCACCTGCTGACTCCAGTGGCCGAGCCGCGTCTCGCCCCTCGCGGGCCACTGTCCCGGCGCGTGGGTCCAGGGCGGCGATGCGACGCATGATCACTCCGCGTGAGGGAACGGGCAGGCCCCGAGTCCGGCACGTCCGCATGATCTCCCGGTGGACTGCCGCGGTCTTTTTCCGCTGCCGGGTCAGGTAATGCTTGCCCAGCACCTCCCGGATCACCGCCTCAACCGCGGCCGACAGCCGCTGGCCGCCGCGGCCGCCGCTGGAACGACCCGGGATCAGGTCCGAGACCACGCCCTGGCCCTCGCGCCACCGATGCAGCAAGACATAGACCTGCCGCCGGGAGATGCCCAGCTGGTTGGCTGCGGCCTCCACCGCATCTCCGCCCACCGTTCCGGCGTCGGCCAGCGGGCCGATCACCTCGGCCCGATGGACCGCCAGCGCCCACACCTCATCGGAGACGGTCAACAGACCACGCTCAGGAACCACGTCATCATCGACTGCGTCGTCGTGCATAGGACTATGGAACAACGAGCCGACCGTGCACACGGGTACGGACACGCCGAACGGCCACACCCCTGTTCACCCGACCCCAAACACGCAGGTCACTTGTGCAGACGACTTCGGACATTGACAGACCCCCTCGGCTAGCCGCGCGACCTTGGTACGAAAGCGATCGTTCTGCGGCGAGTCGAACAAGATCCCCGCCCGTTTCGGCACTTCGCCTCGCCGTCGCGCCTGAATAGGCCACACTCGAACAGTGAGCGAACTCGTTCCCAGCGGCCCTCATGGAGAGGTCGTCGGCGTACACGACGACCTGCTCCGCTTCGAGAGGATGCTCCTCGACCAGTTGGCGGGCGCTGGCCTTCCCACCGCCAACGTGCTTGTCCCCGTCGACGAGCGCGAGCAGGCACTACGAACCATCGGCATGGCGTTGTCCAGCCTTCCGGTGACCGAGCGGGGCCGGTCCGCGTACATCAGCAAGATGATTGCGGCCGCTAGCGCTGGCCTGTTCGACGCCGCCCTCAACTACCTGTGGAACGAGACGGTCGGAGAACTCCGGCGTCGCGTCATCAGTTACGACCTTGCCTACTTCTACGACGTCGCCGTGCCGTCGCCGGATCGCCGCAAGCACCTGTCGACTGAAGAAGACCTTACGAAGGTCGACGACTTCGACCTGCTCAAAGGGGCACTGCAGATCGGCCTCCTGTCAGCGACCGGGTACGCGCGTCTCGACCACATCCGGTACATGCGGAACTTCGCGTCGGCAGCGCACCCTAACCAGGTCGAGCTCACTGGGCTTGACCTTGCCAACTGGCTTGAGGTCTGTGTCCGGCAGGTCATCCTGCTCCCCTATGACAACATCACCGCAGAGACGAAGCGCCTGCTGGCGAACGTCCGAGCGCAGCCGATCACAGGTGAGGATGCCGCGAAGGCCGCCGCGTTCTTTGACAACATGCCAGCCGAGCGGGCTGACCTGCTCGCCACCGGATTGTTCGGCCTGTACGTCGATCAGTCACAGGCGCCGCTCGTGGCGGACAACGTCCGACGCCTCTGGCCGCTGTTGTGGACGTTCGTGTCCGCGCAGGCGCGCGGCAACTTCGGGATCAAGATTGGTCGCTTTACCGCGAGTCTGGACACGGCGAAGGCCGCCGCTGGTCGCGAACTTCTCGCTTTGGTCGGCGGCACGGCCTACCTCCCCGAGTCAGAGCGTGCGGTCGAGATCGATGCCGCCATCGACGCACTCACGGCGGCACATCGAGGGTGGAGCAACTTCAACACCGAGCCGGCTCCTGCCAAGGCCCTTTCGGATCTCATCGGTCCACGCGGGGACGTACCGACCGCCCTCGAGAACAAGTATCTCGAGGCGGTCGTGGAGGCCTTCCTGGGTAACCAGTACGGCGTCAGCTGGGCAGCGGTCGAGCACTACGAGGCGATGCTGCGGCGACTCGACTCGCGGCAAGCGGGTATGGCGCTGCGGACCTTCACCCTCCCCACCGTCTCCGCCCAGCTGTGGTCGACAGTCGGTCAGTCTCGGTGGGCGGCGCTGCTGGACATCCTCGCCCCGAAGCTCACAGCGCCGGTCGACCGGGCCCTGATGCAGGCTATCCGCGCGTTCACCTCGACCCCCGACAAGTTGGCCAGCGACACCAAGATCAAGAAGCTGGTCGCCGCGGCTCGGGCGTGAACTAGCGCAGCGTGCCGGTCTCCTCGGTGTCGTCGGTGGTGCCCTGCGGCTCCGGTACGGCCAGGTCGCGCCGCTCGCGAAGCTCTCGAACTCGTGGGTGGTGCACGACGGGGGTGACGTCGAGCACCTGGTGGATCATGGCGTCGAGGAACTGGTCAGGGCGCAGCGCCGGGGGCACGTCGTCGACGTTGACGGTGACGACACGCTCCTCGGCCGGCAGGGCGTCGTCCCAGTGGGCCAGCGCAAGCCCGGTGGCTGTGTAGCCGCCGCGGCCGTCGGTGTCGCGCAGCTTGCTCATCATGTCCTTGGTGCGTTCCCACGCTTCCCTTTCCGTGGTGAGGATCGTGTCGCGTTGGAGGAAGAAGAACCCGGTCGCGGCGAGCGGGTAGCGGCCGCGGAGGTTGGCCGCGTCGCCGTAGGCCTCCTCGAACCTGTTGGGCAGGTTCTTGCCGAAGGACGAGACCTGCGCCTTGGTGCTCAGCAACAGCTCAGGACCGCGGTCCCAGCGCGCGATGCAGACGTCGATCTGCTTGTAGTACGCCCGGCCCAGGACCCGGGCGTCGGACGGCGCGACGGTGGTGATGCGCTCGAGGTGGGGTCGCACCTGCTCGCTCAGACCCTTGGGGAGCTTGTCGACGAAGAGCACGAGGTCGCGGGGCAGTACTCGCGGCCGGGTGGCCCGCGGCCACACCTCGTCGACGAGGAAGCCGGCCCGTCGCAGCTCGTGTGCGAGCCAGGCGTCGATGCCCTTGGCGAACCGGCCCGACTCGGACACGCTGCCGCTTCGGATCGGGTAGGTCAGCAGTCTGCCGAGCAGGTCGTAGTCGGGCCCGTACCGGGGGACCTCGTCTTCGGCATGGAGCCACGGGTCACTGGTGGGCGTCGTCGCCAGTGCGGCGTCGAACGCGCTGAACGCGTCTTCCTTGCTCACGCCTGGTCCTGCGCACGCCGTGACAGCGCCATTGCGTGCGGTGAGACACGGTCCTTAGCTTTCGTGCCGCGTGCCCGTCGGCGAGCGGCGAGCATGGCGTACGCCTGCTCGAGGTCGCTGATGCCGGCCGCGTCAAGAGCCGAGCTGTCATGGAGGATCACCTGGTCGACGAGCCGCACGGCATCCAGGAGCCGGCCGGCGCGCAGGTGGTCGCGTACGCGCGGGCGCACGGCGCGCAGCGCGTCGGCACACTCCAGCACACCCGCCGGTGACGGCACCGGCAGGTCGTCGGCTTCGCGGGGCTCCAGCTTGAGCATCCCGCCCCCGTACGCGCGGCCAACGATCTCTGCGCCGACAAGCGTGACGGAGTTCAAGGACGTCAGCGGCAGCAGCTCGCGGCCGAGCACCCGATGCTCGTCAGTCAGGTAGACGCCGTGCACGCTGTTGAGGTGGTGCGCGCCGGCCGTGTTCGTCGTCAGGCGCGGGGTGTCAGCGTTCATGTAGGTCAGGAGCAGGTCGGCGGGCACGACCAGCGGGACGCGCCACCACGGGCTGCGCACGCGGCACTTGTAGGCAGCGTCGACGCCCTCTTCCTCGCCCTGCTGGATGTAGGCCTGGGCCGCAGGGCTGGGATCAGCGGGCGGGCGAAACAGGAGGGTGGCGGACCCCTCGCGGCCGAGTTCCGCGCGCATGTGCGCAGTGAATGACAGACCGCGCAGGTGGCGACTCCCGGGCGGGCTGAGGGGAAGCAGCTCGTCGTCAGCCAGGCCGAGCCTCGCAGCCTGTGCCGGCGTCAGGGTGAAGAACTTGTTCGCACCGGTCACCATCCCCAGGGTCGTCTCACCCCAGGTGTGCAACGTCGAGAAGCCCGCACCGGTGGTCGCGGCCGCATACGCCGCAGCGCTGGCGGTCGGCAGGAGAGCCGAGGTCCATTTGCCGCTCGTGCTCGTGGGCGTCCAGACCGCGGCTGTTTCGGGGTCAAGTTCGGCCAGTGCGTCAGCGTCCTGCACTTGGAGCAGTTCGCAATGATCGGTTCCTCCGCTGCCCTCTGCGAGCAGGAGTACCACGTCCTCGAGCACACCGGGGAACACGCGCTCGGTGAACAGCACGAGCCGGACACGGGCGAAGCGGCGCATCAGGAACTCGCGGACCTGTGCGGCGTAGTTCACTGACAGCAGCTCGGCGGGCAGAACGAGGCCGAGTCGGCCACCCGGCTTCAGGAACAGCGCGGAGTGCACGGTGAACGCCGCCCACGACGAGGCCAAGCCGGTGAGGGCAACGCCGGCGCGTAGCGCCGCGCGACGTGATGCCGCGCGGTCGGCACCAGCGAAGTCCTGGTAGCGCATGTACGGGGGGTTTCCGATCACAGCGTCGTACGAGGGCTCCGGCTCGACGGCGAAGAAGTCACTCACGCGAACCCGGGCGGACGCGCCAGCAGCACGCAACACGGCGCGCGCCACATGGGCTGATGCCGCATGCAGCTCGACCCCATCAAGCCGTGTAGGCCCGACCGACGGGAAGGTCTGGACCCGCTCGTGCGCGGCGAGCAGGAACGCGGCCTCACCACAGGACGGCTCGAGCACGCAATCTGCTGCGCTCCGCACAGCCCAACGGGCCACGTAGGCGGCGACCTCCGGTGGGGTGAAGAACGCCCCCCTCGCCTTCCTCAGGGCGTCTGTGTCGACGTGCTCGACGGTACTCACCGTCGCAGTCTCCCCCACCACGGCTGCCGCCCGGGCCGCACGGCGTGATTACGGACGATCGTGTCGCTGAGGGCTCGTCTCTGAGAAGCTCGCGGCCGTCGCGCTCGGCTACCAGAACCAGCACTCGACCTCCACAACATGGACCGCCTCAGGGCGCCCTACCTGCCCGCGACCGACCTACGCCGCAATTTCTGAGGTGTTTCTCTGGGGTGTACCCCACTGCAACACCTCGGCTCGCGCTCACGACACCGTCGCGTGTGACTGGCAGCGGTAGGTGGCGGTGTTCTCACTGCGCTATCTGGCGGTGCACTGGCCAGGCGGGCGGAGGCGTTTCGTAAGCCGATCCCCTTGCGGTGATCTGACACTCAGGGTCGCGTTCACCGCGGTTGACGGCACAGGGGAAGTGCTGTCCGGACCGAGGTCCCGACGCAACGACCGCGTCCGGGCTCACACCCGGCGCCTCAGCGAGGGGCGTACGTCGCGGCGATGACACGCCACCGGCTGTCTTGGTGGACCCACAGCCGGGTGTAGCGCAGCCGCGCGACCGTCTCCGTGCCGTCGTGGATCGCCTCCACGGTGGCGATGAGGTCGGTCACACCCGTCTTGCCCTCGTCTCGGACGGTGACCGCCTCCTCCTCGAGCCGGAGGATCCGGAGCGACCCGGACCGGTAGGTGTCGAGATCGTCCGCCTTGGTGAAGAGCGCGCCGTCGGGGCCGGCTCCGACGACCCGCGGGTGCAGGAGGGCATCCAGTGCGTCGAGGTCTCCGCAGCGCTGTGCTGCATGGAGGTGGCGCTCGGCGTCCACGAGGTCCATGGCGTCCTTCCCTGTCATCGAGTCTCGAACACGTGGTGGTGGTAGGCCAGGACGATCGCTTGGGCGCGATCCCTGACCTGGAGCTTGCGCAGGAGTCGGGTGACGTGCGTCTTGACGGTGGTGTCGCTGATGAAGAGCTCGCGCCCGATCTCGGCATTGGAAAGACCGGCGGCGATGAGCCGGAAGACCTCGAGCTCCCGGGAGGTAAGGGTGTCGAGCGCGGGTGGTCGTGGCTCTCGACGGTCCTTGGTGAAGTGAGCGATGAGGCTGCGGGTCACCGAGGGGGACAGCAAGGCGTCTCCGGCCGCGATCGTGCGCACCGCGGCGATGAGCTGCTCGGGAGGCTCGTCCTTGAGGACGAAACCGCTGGCACCGGCACGCAGGGCCTCGTACACAAGGTCATCGTGGTTGAACGTGGTCAGGATGAGGACTCTCGCGTCATCGTCGGCGGCGAAGATTCGGCGAGTCGCCTCGAGGCCGTCCATCTCGGGCATCCGGATGTCCATGAGGACGACGTCCGGTCGGTAGCGGGCAGCGCGTACGACGGCGTCGATGCCGTTGCTCGCCTCGGCGACCACCTCGATGTCCGGCTCCACGTCGAGCAGCATGCGCAAACCCGCGCGGACCATCCCCTGGTCGTCGACGATCAACGCCTTGATGCTCACGCCGTCAGCCCGGGCCCAGCGGGAGTCGTGCGCGCAAGGCGAAGCCACCGGTCTCCCTGGCGCCCGCAGTCATGCTCCCCCCGTAGAGCGCGACCCGTTCGCGGATCCCGACCAAGCCGTGACCGAGGCCGTCCGTCGCGGCCGGTCCGTCGCCGTTGTCCCGTACCTCCAGCTCGAGGCCATCGGTGCTGTAGCGCAGGTGGACCTCGGCATAGTGGGTGTGGGCGTGCTTGATGACGTTGGTGAGGCCTTCCTGGGTGATGCGGTAGGCCGAGACCGCCAGTCCGGGCGGGAGATCGACGGCCTCGCCATGGACGTGCAGATCGGTGTCCAGCCCGGCAGCGCGCACCGAGGCCAGTAGCGCGACAATCTCTCCGAGGCCGGGTTGGGGGGCGAGGTCGAGAGGCTCGCCCTCGTGGCGCATGGCGTCCAGCAGCCTGCGCATCTCGGTCAGCGCCTCCCGGCCGGCCTCCTCGACATTGCGCAGGGCCTCCCGGCTCGTGCTGTCCTCGAGGGGCAGCCGGTGCCTCAGTGCCCCCACCTGCAGGACCATCACGCTCACAGCGTGGGCGACCACGTCGTGCAGCTCGCGAGCGATTCGGGCTCGCTCCTCAGCCACTGCCACCCGCGCCTCGTTGCGACGCTGCAACTCCGCTCTGTCCGCGCGCTCCTCCGCGGCCTGGGTCTGCTCGGTGCGGGCGTGCAGTGCGAACCCCACCAGCCACCCCGCGGCGAAGAGTCCGGGGATGAAGAACAGATCGCCCGGAGTGTGGGTCGGGTCCTGGTAGGCCACGGTCGCCGCTGAGGCCACCACGACGGCGAGCCCCGCACGGGCCTGGCTCCGGTCTCGCAGGTCACCCAGGAGCACGGCGGAGATCATGCCCACGATGGAGAGAGAGGCTTGGCCGACGATCAACGAGCCGTCGACCAGAGAGAGGACGGCGCTCGACAACCACGCACCTGCCGGGATTACGAAGGGCGCTCGACGGCGAAGCGTAAGCGCCAGGATCATGACGATGACCGCGACAGCGTGCAGCACGCCCGCGACGTCGTCAGTGCTGGTCGGGCGCGTCGTGAGAGTCAGGGCGGCCCCGGTCGCCAAGCACACGAGGACCGCGTCCAAGCCATGGTCGAGGAGGAACGCCCGCAGTCGCCGCACCCGGCCAAACTATCGCCGTCGCCGGCGCCCCAGCGTCCTACGTTGGTAGGACGCCGTCTCCTCGGGTGGTCGTATCCAGGCGACGGCGTTCGGAGGACGCGCCGGACCCTGTTCACTTCCTAGCGTCGTCGGCATGGACCTGCCTCAGGAGCCGATGACCCGCGACGACGGGACAGGGCTCATAGCCGCTGCCCCCGGACAGATGAGACTAGGACCTGGTGCCACCGTCACGCCGGGTCCTGCTCACGCACGTGACCTGCCATCGATCCCGCAGTACTCGCTCCGCCGCGTCCTCGGCACGTGGGCTGCGGCAGCCCTGCCGATGGCGGCGCTGGCCTGGGTGGGGGCTCCCCTCCTGGCCGACGCGTTCGAGGGACCGAGCGCCTGGCCCCGCGCGATCCTGGTCTGTCTCACCTCGGGCCTGGTGTGGCAGTTCGCCCTCGTGCTGGGCGCCCTGCGCCATGAGCAGGGGACGCTAAGTTGGTCGGTAGCCAAGGAGACGTTGTGGCTGCGGCCGCCGCGTAACCCCCGCAACGGACGCCGCGGCGGTCGACTCTGGTGGCTCCTCGTCCCGCTGGTCGTGCTCGTGGCCGCCACCGAGGAACTGCCGAGCCTCCCATCACCGGACGACCGCGACCTCGGGGCGTTCCTTCAATCCAGCGCAGGCCAAGACTTCCTGCTGGGCAACTGGCCTTGGTTCGCGTTGATCCTCACCATGATGATCTTCAACACCGTCCTGGGGGAGGAACTCCTGTTCCGCGGCCTGCTGCTGCCCCGCATGCGAGAAGCCTTCGGCCGAGGGAACTGGGCTGCCAATGGCGTCCTGTTCGCCGCTTACCACCTCCACACCCCATGGGCAATCCCGACCAGTCTCCTGGACGCGTTCCTCATCTCCTACCCCGCCAGTCGCTACCAGAGCGCACTGATCGGCATCTGCGTGCACAGCGTCCAGACCATCGTGCTGGGAGCCCTCACGCTGCTCCTGGTGCTGGGTTGAGCGGTCCCGTGCGTCTAGCCACAGGTCCAGTCCGGCTGCTTGTGGCAGCGGACGGGGACGTCGAGAACCAGGTCGACCTTCACCCTCGGTGCACGTGCACCGCACCCGCACCTCCTCGAAAGGAATCATCCCCGTCATGTCCAACGCCCCCGCCCTGCCGCCGCCCACCGCGCCCGTTCCGACCTACGAACCGCTCGACCGCCGATTGGTCCTCAGCGGTCTGTGGACCGCGATGCTGTTCGTGTTTGCTTACGTCGACATCTTCGGCTTCTTCCGCGCCGACGTGATCAACGGCGCCCTGGCCGGCGAGGTGGCGGGACCGGGGTTCGCAGTCGACCAGACCTTCCTGGTCCTCACGACGCTGTACATCCTGATCCCGAGCCTGATGGTGGCTGGGTGCCTCCTGCTCCCGCACCGACCCAATCGACTCGCGAACCTCGCGCTGGCGCCGACCTACGCGCTCACCATCGTCGGCGGGATGGTGGGCGAGACATGGGTGTACTACCTGATCGGTAGCAGTGTCGAGCTGGTGCTGCTCGTGACGATCGCCCGTGTCGCGCACCGCTGGCGCTGAACCTCGGTGACCGGAGCGGCTTGAGTCACCTCGCGTGCCTCCGCGGCCCACGCCTGGCAGGCAATCGGTGCGGTCACTCACCAAGATCGCATACCGATGGGCTCGCGGACCAACCCGAGGGTCCCGTACTGGTCATGCTCCGCGTGACAAGCGCCTCCTGGCGGCCCCGCACTTGGCTCGGCGCGGTGGCGTGCGATGGTCAGTTCTAGTGCCCCACCCGTCCGGTCTCATAGGCCCACATGGCGATCTCGACTCTGTTGCGTACGCCGATCTTGGTCAGCAGGCTCGCGACGTGGGTCTTGACGGTAGTCAGGCTGATGAACAAGTCGGCGGCGATCTCGGCGTTGGTACGGCCGCGGGCCACCAGCCGCAGCACTTCCTCCTCACGCTGTGTGAGCGGCTCGACCGGTTGCTCCGGGGTCGTGGCCGGTGACCCGGCCGCGAGAGTCGCGAGCAGTCGTCGCGTGATGTTCGGTGCGATGAGGGCATCGCCGATGGCAGCAGCGTGAACCGCCTGGACGAGTAACTCCGGCCCGGCGTCCTTGAGGAGGAACCCTCGCGCGCCGGCTCGCAGGGCCCCGTGGACGTATTCGTCCAAGTCGAACGTGGTGATGACCACGATCGCCATGGGGTCGGCGACACCGCGCCCTGCCAGGCGTTCGGTCACCTCGATGCCGTCCAGCCCCGGCATGCGGATGTCGACCAGGCAGACGTCGGGACGCAACTGCTGTGCAAACTCGACGGCGGACGTGCCGTCCGCGGCCTGGCCGACCACCTCGATGTCGGGCTGGGCGTCCAGGATCATCGTCAGGCCAGTGCGTACGAGGTCTTGGTCGTCGGCCACCAACACGCGCACCGTCATCGTGAGAGCTCCTTGGGCAGTTCGGCGTCGACGATCCATCCGCCGTCGGGAGCGGGTCCGGCGTGCAGGGTGCCGCCGAGCAGCTGAGCGCGCTCCGACATCCCCACCAGGCCGAAGCCGTGGGTCGTCGCGCGGGCCGGCTCGGGGTGGCCGTCGTCGCTAACCCGCAGCCGGACGGCGGAGGCACTCTGGGTCACCGAGACCTGCACACGCGTGGCGCCCCGCGCGTGGCGCAGAGCGTTGGTCACCGACTCCTGTGCGATCCGATAGATGGCCGCGTCGACCTGGGGTCGAAGGTCGGACAGGTCGCCAGCCACCTCGACGTCGATGACGGGGCTCGGCTCACGGCGGGCCAGGGCGGCCAGGTCGGCGCTGCGTGGCTGTGGTGCGTACTCCGCGGGCTGCCCGTCGCGCAGCACCCGCACCATCGCTCGCATCTCGGCCAAGGTCCGCGTCGCCTCGGCCTCGACGACGGCGAGTGCCTCGAGCGCCGCTTCGGGCCGCTGCGAGGCTACGGCCCGACCGGCCTGTGCCTGCAGAGTGATCGCGGAGACGTGGTGGGCGACCGAGTCGTGCAGTTCGCGGGCCAGATCGACGCGTTCCTGGTTGCGGATTTGCTCGCGTGCGCGGCGCTCACTCTCGGCTCGAAGGCGCAACGCTGCACCGCTGGCCACGGCGGCTGCGAGGATGCCGAGGCCACCGAAGGCCTCAGCCAGACCGGTGTAGTCGGTGAGGATGCTCACTGCGGCGGCGAGGACTGCCACCACCAGACCGATCACGATCTGACGACCCGACCCCCAGCGGGTCAACGAGTGGGCGAGAACAAGCACAAAGACCATCGTGGCAAGACCGACGCCGGATTCACCGGCGAAGGAGCCGACCAGCCCGAGGGCCGTGCCCACGCCGAATCCCACGATGACGGTGACCAGGGGGTGCGTACGCCGCCACAGCAGCACCGGTGCAAGAGTCAGCGCGACGATCGTCACGACCGGCCGCCAGCTGATGCCCGGACCGAGAGTGCCCTCAAGGAGGGACGACACCATGACGGCCGCCACCAGTGCCCAGTCGCGCCGCCCGCGTGCCGGCGGGTCTGAGGCGGGCGGCTCTTTCCAGAGCGAGCGCAGGGCGTGAGTGAGCACACCCGCAGACTAGAGATCGCGGAACGCAGCGCAGATCGGCCCAAAGAACGAGTCGATGCTCGTCCTCATGGCCGGGAGAGGACCGCCCTCGATGCCGATGCTGCGCGCGCCGGATCCCCGTGACGCTTCTGGTCATGATCACCGTGGACCACCTCACCAAGACCTATCGCGGCGTGAGCGCCGTGGACGATGTCTCGTTCAGCGCCCACCCGGGCCGCGTGACCGGATTCCTGGGGCCCAATGGGGCTGGCAAGTCGACGACGATGCGGATCATGCTCGGGCTGAGCCCCGCGACCTCCGGCACGGTGGAGGTCCTCGGTGGCCGATACGCCGACCTGCCCAACCCGGGCCTGGAGATCGGCGCACTCCTCGACGCCTCGGCCCAGCACGTCGGACGCACGGGCAGGGAGATCCTCACCATCGCGGCGCGCACCATGGGTCAGCCGACGCTCCGGGTGACCCAGATGCTCAGCCGGGTGTCGCTGACGGAGAAGGAGGCGGATCGAAGGGTCCGCCACTACTCCCTGGGCATGCGGCAGCGCCTCGGCATCGCTACCGCACTCATCGGTGACCCGGCCGTCCTGATCCTCGATGAACCAGCCAACGGTCTGGACCCTGCCGGTATCCGCTGGATGCGTGAACTGTTGCGTGAGTACGCCGATCAGGGTGGGACGGTGCTGCTGTCCTCGCACCTCTTGCACGAGATCGAGGTCGTCGCAGACGACCTCATCGTGATCGGCAACGGCCGGATCGTCGCTCAGGGCACCAAGGAGGAACTGCTGTCAGCGGCCGGGACGGTCGTGTCCTGCGACGACAACACCCTGCTGGCAGCTGCCCTGTCCGAAGCCGGCATCGACGCCTCGCGGTCACTCCGGGGTGCGCTCCACGTCCATGCCGAACCTCACCACGTCGGCCAAGTCGCTCTCGCAGCCGGCGTCGCGCTGTGCGAACTGCGCTCCGCCGACAGCGCCGGCCTGGAGCAGCTCTTCCTCGAGCTCACCGCAGACTCACAGCGCGAGAATGGCGTCTCTGAAGGACTGGTCGCGTGAGCGCCCCGGCGAGGGCGCATGCTCGCCCACCCGTGACTCCCATCCCTCTGGGCCGCATCATTGGCGTGGAGCTGCGCAAGATGTTTGACACGCGCTCGGGCTTCTGGCTGCTGATGAGCATTGGCGTCCTCTCGGTCGTCGCCACCGTCGCGGTCATCGTGTTCGCCCCGGACAGGGATGTGAACTACCTGACCTTCGCGTCGGCGCTCGGCTTTCCGATGTCGGTGATCCTGCCCATGATCGCGATCCTCGGCGTCACCAGCGAATGGAGCCAGCGCAGCGGACTGACGACCTTCACGCTCGTGCCCAGTCGAGCGAAGGTGATCAGCGCCAAGGCGATCGCGACCCTCGTCGTCGGCGTCACCTCCATGCTCTTGGCGGGCGTATTCGGGGCGGTCGGCAACCTGGCCGGTTCGGCCATCGTCGGCACCGACACCGTGTGGAACATCGGACTGGCCGTCGCTGCGCAGATCATCCTCGGCAACCTGGTCGGTATGGCCATCGGTTTCACCCTGGGAGTGGTGTTCCGCAATTCTCCTGCGGCCATCGTCGGCTACTTCGTGCTGTCCTTTGTACTCCCCGGCGTCCTCATCCTGCTGGCACAAGTCAGGGAATGGTTCGCTGATCTCCAGCCGTGGATCGACTGGAGCGTCACGCAAGAGATGCTGTTCACGGGCGAGATCTCGTCGGCACAGGAATGGACTCAGCTCGCATCGACCACCGCGATCTGGATCATCGTGCCCCTCGCCGCCGGCCTGACCCTGCTTCGTCGATCAGAGGTGAAGTAGCCGATGTCCCTTCACTTCTCGGCTCGCGTCCTCACCCTCCGAATCGTCGCACGTGGTCGACTCAGCCTCGCGCTGGCGGTGCTGGCCTGCTCGGCGGCATTCCTGACAGCCGGGTGTGCCAGTGCCGTCTCGGGCCGGGTCGGTGTCGCGGTGGACGACCGGGGGCAGCCCGTGCTCGTGGTGATCTCGTGTGATCGAGCCCTCGATGAAGTCATCGTGTCGGACGCCACCGGCGAGATCGGCCGATGGACGGCAGACCCGGCCACGTCAGGGCTGACGACCCTGGATCCCGCCGCTCCGACCCGGCTCTGGCGCGGCGCTGGGATCTCATGGCCGCAGCGGGGCGAGGTCAGCGTCAACGCCGCCTCGACCACCACTGAACTGGACGGCAGCGGAGTGGTCGTCGCACCGCGATGGCTCACGCAGCTCACTGCCGGCCACGTACTGGTCGGCGACTCGGGCGAGACCGTGCCGCGCGATCAATTCGAGAGCACCTGCGACTAGCGGGTCGCGCTGGCTCCCCCAGCCCTGTCGCGACCGATGAAAGGACAGACCCATGCAACCTCACACCACAGGCACCGCCGCCACGAAGGGCCGGCTGGCCGACCCGCATACCTCCTCATCATCACGAGAACGAGTGGTCGGTGTGCTCGCCGTCAGCTTGTTCGCATCGTTGGTGGTCCAGAACGCGGTGGTGATCGCGGCAGGCGCCCCCAGTTATGCCGCTCCGATGACGGAGGTGCTCGCCTTCCACGCGCAGCACCGACCCGCCGTGGCGGTCGCGGTTGGACTGGAGGCGCTCAACCTTCCATTGCTGCTCGGCTTCCTCACTGGCCTTCACGGGCTCGTCAAGCATCGAGAACGAGGGGGCGCGGACTGGTCTCGTCTGGCCATGCTGGCCGGGGCGACCCTGGCAACGGCACTCGCGAGCTACGCCGTGTTGTGGGTCGGTACGACGTTGGCCGCTGACGGTCTCACACAGTCGAGCCCTGCCTTCGAGCTGGCCTGGCGGATGCACGCCGCAGCCTTCGCGCTGTCGCTGCCCGCGCTGGGTACCGTCTTCATCGGTGCTTCGCTCGCTGCGCACTCGGGCGGGGTGACCCCGCGATGGACACGCTGGCTCGGCCTAACCGGCGGATCCCTGCTGATCGCTGCAGGCGCCGGCACTCTCGCGATCGCTGACGGCTCAGCGATCCTGTTCTTGGGGATGCCCGGCTTCTTTGCCTGGTTCGCATGGCTGCTGGTGGCCGGCGTACGCCTGGTGCGGGCAGGAAGCAGGTGAGCGCCTGGCCCTCTGGCGCGGATGGAGTCGACCGTCCAAGCCCCGAGAACCGTCCTTTAGGACGAGCCATCAACGGCCTGCGGGCTGAGGCAGTGACAGGTAGAGACAGACAAGGTTGGTGCATTCACACCACCTATGAGAGAGATGAGGTCACCATGACCACCCAGACAGCAGCACTCGGCGAGTTCGAGAACCCTCGGCTCCCGACCCAGGCCAAGCTCGCGGCAGCTTGGACCAGCTTCATGTTCCTCTACGTCTACGTCGACGTGCTGGGCCTCTATAAGCCCGGATTCGTCGAGGGAATCCTCAAGGGGAGGGTATGGGAGTTCGACATCACCCAGACCTTCGCGGTCAGCGCGCTTGGGGCTTCGGTGATCCCGATTCTGATGATTCTCCTCTCGGCGATGCTCCCGGCCCGAGCCAACCGTACGGTCAACCTCGTCATTGCCGCCTTGATGGTCCCCTGGATGGGGTTCAACCTGGTCGGCGACGAGTGGCTGATCTATCACGGCCTCGGATTCGCGGTCGAGTTCGGCTTGCTCGTGTGTATCCTGCGCTCGGCATGGGCTTGGCCGCGCGTCGCGGCGGCCCCGGCGTACCACGGCTCAATGACGCGTGGGTCTGTCCGCGGCTGACGCCGGAACCGCTCGGCGAGGCGGGGTCTGGACCTCGCCTCGCCGAGCAGTAATCGGTGGTGCGTGTTGGGATCGCGTCGGAGTGTCCGGCGACTTCGCTCATGACTCATGGGAAGACGCCGGCCGCAACTCGTCCCGCACCTACCGAGCCGCGACAAAGTGCCCGAACTGCAGCGGACACCGTCCTTTCCTCCGTGGCGGACGCGTCCGCGGATGAGGCATCCCACGAAGCGCGCGGGGCATCCGCAACAGGAACCTGCTACGGCGGCGGCGCAGGTCAGCGGCGCCACGGCCGTGGACGCTGTCCGTTTGGGCCGTCCGGTGGTGATCGCCGGGACGGGGACGACGTACGGCGCAGCCGCGAACGGTCCTTGCTCTACCGGCGGGTGAGGATCTTGTGGCCGTCGTCGCGGAGTTCGCCGGTGGGTGAGACGTGCCGGTAGAGGGTTTGGCGGGTGACGCCGAGTTCCTTACACAGGTCAGTGACGTTGGTGCCCGGCTTACCCATGGATGCGGCGGCGAGGCGGACCTTAGCGGGGGTCATCTTGAACGGCCGCCCGCCCTTGCGGCCGCGGGCGCGGGCGGCAGCCAGGCCAGCGATGGTGCGCTCGGAGATGAGCTCCCGTTCGTACTCGGCCAGGGCCGCGAAGATGCCGAAGACGAGCTTGCCGGAGGCGGTGGTGGTGTCGATGGCCGCGCCCTGCCCGGTCAGGACCTTCAGTCCGATGCCGCGTTGGGTGAGGTCGTGGACGATGTTGACCAGGTGGCGCAGGTCCCGCCCGAGCCGGTCGAGCTTCCACACCAGCAGCGTGTCGCCGTCCCGGAGGGCTTTCAGGCACGCGGTCAGCTGGGGACGGTCGTCCTTCTTGCCGGAGGCCTTGTCCTCGTACAGGGCGTCCGGGTCGACGCCGGCGGCGAGGAGGGCGTCGCGTTGCAGGTCGGTGGTCTGGGAACCGTCGGCCTTGGAGACCCGCATGTACCCGACCAGCACGAGGGCCTCCCATCCATCACTTATACGACCGTTTGCGTGACACCTTGCAGGACGACTCCCGACCATCGCGCGAGTGTCACTCAATCCGTCACCTATTCTACGTCCCGTCAAGGGTGTTTGTTCAAGAAGTGACAGACATGGGGCGGCCGTTCAAGGTTCGGCTTGCCCTCTGCTTCCGCCAGCGTCCGTGGTAGATGGTGGGCTGGGACGCCGAGGGCGATCAGGTCGTCGCGGACACGGTGGAAGGCCGTCTCGCTGCCAGTCAGGGCGGTGAGGGTGGACAGGAGCTGGTGGGCGGCGGCGGGGTCGTGACGAGCGAGGGCAACCGCCTGCTCGATCGCGTCCCTGGCCTCCTGCCAGTAGTCACGCCCGCGGGGAGGGGGCGGGGTGCCGGCGGGGACGTGCCGGCGGGGTGCGGGCGTCAGCAGCGGGGCCAGAGTGCCGTGGGCGGTGGCCTCGCCGGTTTCGATGAGGTGCAGGGCGGTGGCGGCGGCTTCGAGGAGCATCTGCTGCGCGGGCCAGGGCAGCGCCTCGTAGGGGCGCCAGGGACCTGTGATGCCGGCTCGTGGGGGCTGACCGGCTATCTCCCAGATGAGTTTCATGGTGCGTCGGGAGCCGGTACCCAGCGCCGAGAGCGGGGTGGACAGCTCGTCGATGAGGGTGCGCAGCAGCCGGAGCCACACCCCTGCGTGCACGGGTCGGCGCGGCAGGGGGACGGCGCCGGTGCGTAGGCCCTGGTGGGTGCGGGCGTCCATGGCGACGACGGGAGCCGGTGCTGGGCGGGGGCGGGTGTCCGGCTTCTCCCACGCGACGAAAGCGCCCAGGCCGCCGAAGGCGGCTTCGAGGCGGCAGCTGTGCTGCGGGCAGCTGAGCGTCAGCGGCAGCTGGGACACGAGCGTGAAACCGAAGGTGCCGTCCGCGGCGGTGCCCTGGCAGGTCGGGCAGGCCCGGCGCAGCGGCCCGCGCTTGGGGTCGGTCGGCAACCAAGCCCGCCAGCCGGGCACCTGCCGTCCGGGCCGCTCCGTGGCGGTGAGGAGCACCGAGTCCTGCCGGACGTAGGTGTCGAACGCTGCCCCGGGAACCGGCTCGGGGTCGAGGGAGTCCAGGAGCCAGGGCACCCAGCCGGCGATCGTCATCCGGCGCAGCCGGTCCAGCGGTGTGCCGGTGCGCTCGGCCAGCGCTGGAAGCAGCCACGGTGGCGGGTCCAGGTCCAGGGTTTGCTGATTGGGAAGGTCGGCGCCCGGTGCGGCGAGGTTGTGCCGGAGGAGGTCGTCGACGCTCAGGCCGTACACCTCGGCCAGTCGGTTCAGCCACGAGGTCAGCGCCTCACCCTCACCGGGCGGCGGGTGCAGCGGCCAGCGGGTCATGCCAGTTCGCGTTCGAACATCCGGCGGCGTTCAGTGGGGCCGACGTAGGGCGCCAGGAGCAGGGTGCGTTGGTTGATCGCCTCCTCACCGGACTCGATCGCGGCCACTGCGGCGTCGGTGAGCAGGTGGGTGAGTTCGCCGATCGTGCCCTCGCTGCGGGAGAGCAGGTAACGGGCCATGTCTTCAGTAGCGATCGCCGAGGGTCGGCGCAGCGGGAAGGCGGCGGCGAAGCTGGCCAGCAGCGAACGGGCCTCCTCGTTCGGTTCCCACCGCGGCAGCGTGAACGGCTCAAAGCGGTTCTCCAACTGGTCATCGGAGCGGATCGCCAGGTAGGCCTCCTGGGTGCCGACCCCGACCAACGGGATGCGCAGCTCGTTGCCCAGGAACCGGATCAGGTTGAGGAACTCGCGCCGGGTCTCGCCGCGGCCGGCCAGCAGGTTGTGCAGCTCGTCGATGACCAGGACCCGCACCCCAATCGCGCGCAGCAGCGTCAGGGTGACCTGTTCCAGCTCGGCCAGGCGCTGGCGCGGGCGCAGCGGCGCTCCCAGCGCGGCCAGCAGTGCCACGTAGAACCGGATCACCGAGGGGTCTGAGGGCATCTGCACCGCCAGCACCGGTATCTGTTCACGATCGGCGTTGGAGGTGGGCGGGTGGAGCCGGCGGAACTTCTCGACGATCATCGACTTGCCGTTGTTCGTCGGGCCGATCAGCAGCAGGTTCGGCATCCGTTGCTTGCCCGGCCACGTGTACAGCCTCTCCAGCCGCTCCAGCGCGGCGGTCGCGCGGGAGTAGCCGATCCACCGGTCCGCCCGCACGTGCCGCAACCGCTCGTCCGCTGGCAACCGCGCCACGGCCTGAGCGCTGACATGCAGATGATCCAGGCCATCGCCCTCAGGGTCCTCGCCGACCCAGGAGCCGCCCCCGTTCACCACTGCTCGATCACCTCGAACGGCGCCGCCGACCCCGCATCCGCGGCGCGGGCACTGCTGGCGCCGTCAGCCGGAATGTCGTCGGGCGGAGGTGCGGCGGCAGGCTTGGCTGGCGGGGCACCGCCCGTCCGGCTGCGGCGTTCAGCGTCACGGCGGGCCTTGCGCGTGGCGGAGGCGGCGGTGTCGGTGAGGGTGCGCATCTGCTCGACCATCCGGAACAGCATCTCCTCATCGACCTGCGCCCGGCCCTGCTCGCGGAGTCGCTGCACCGCGGCGCGGTGCTCCCAAACGCTCACCGCCGGATGTGACAGCGTCCGGTAGGGCACCGGCAGGTAGGACGCACCGTCGGGGTCGAGCACCCAGATGCGGCTGATGTCGCGGGGGTCCCGCCGGATCACGAACCGGTCCAGCCGGTCCCGGCGGGCGATCCACGGCTTGAGCGCGTCGCTGAAGTAGCGCACGTGGTTGATGACGAACCCGGTGCGGGTCAGCGTCCGGCGGATCACCGGCAGGAAGTCCACCAGGAACGCCGTCTCGTTGGCCACCATCATCGGTGTCCCGCGCTCGATGCCGGCGGCCCAGCGAGCCTGCGGGGTCTGGCCAGTCGTGCCGTGGACCTGCCCGTGGTAGCTCGCCACCGCCAGAGCCAGCCACTTCTCCAACTCCGCCACCGTCAAGACGGCCCTCGCCTCGGAGTCGTAGCTGCCGCGCTGAGCCGGGTTGGAGAACGTCGTACCGGGCAGCTCGTGGACCATCTCCATCAGCGTGCCGATGACCCGCTCGACGATGCCGCCGTAGTGCGGGCGTCCCGGCGGCCGGTACCGCAACGCGATCCCGTGCTCCTCACAGCCCCGCCGCAGGGCCTCGCTCTTGAACTCCGCGGCGTTATCCAGGTACAGCTCGCCCGGCTTGCCGGCCATCGGCCACGACACCTCGACCCCGAGGCGTTCCAGCCAGGCCCGCTTGTCGGTGACCATGTGCGCCAGGCACAACCCGACCGACAACGCAGAAGGCGCCTCCAACGTGATCACCAGACCCACGATGCACCGGGAGAAGACGTCGATCCCGACCGTCACGTACGGCCGGCCGATCGGCATCCGGTGGCGCTCGTCGACGACGATCAGGTCCACCACGGTGTGGTCGATCTGCACCTGTTCCAGCACCTCGGCGATCGGTGGCACCTGCCCACCGGCGGACTCCAGCGCCCGGGCGGCGTCTGCTCCCTCACGGGCTATCTTCTCGGCGTGTGGGTCAAGGCCGGCGATGCGGCGCACTATCGCGCCGCGTGACGGCACCGGCAGCCCGCGGGCGCGGCAGACCTGCCCGATCTCCCGGTGGACGGCCGCGGTCGTCCTCCGCTGCCGGGTCAGGTAGTGCTTGCGCAGCACCTCCCGGATGACCGCCTCGACTTCGGCCGCCAGCCGCTGCCCGCCGCGTCCACCGCTGGAGCGCCCTGGGATCAGATCGGAGACCACACCGCGTCCCTCACGCCACCGACGCAGCAAGACATAGACCTGCCGTCGCGAGACACCCAGCTGAGCCGCTGCCGCGTTCACCGCCTCTTCACCGGCCGTTCCCGCCTCGGCCAGCGGGCCGATCACCTCTGCCCGGCGCACCGCCAACGTCCACACCTCATCGGGAACGGTCAGCAGGCCGCGCTCAGGAACCCGATCCTCATCGACGGCGTCGTCGTGCACAGGACTATGGAACAACGGACGCATCGTGCACACGGGTACGGACACGCCAGAAGCTCGAAGTCCTGAGCACTCCATGCCCAACGCGCACAGCATCGCGCAGAAGACTTCGGACATTCACATCCTCTCGATCAGTAGCGGTGGTGTCCGGTGAGGGTTCCCCTTACGGGCATGCGATCTGGGCTGACGCCTGTGACCGAGTGTTCAGTGCGCGCTGTATAGTTCAGTCCATGCTGACTATTGCTTCGCGTCTCGACGTGATGAACCGCCTGGGTCGTGCACTGGCCGACCCCACTCGATCCCGGATCATCTTGACCCTGCTCGACCATCCCGCTTACCCGGCGGAACTGGCCCGAGATCTGGACCTGACACGCCCGAACGTGTCCAACCACCTGGCATGCCTGCGCGATTGCGGGATCGTCGTCTCCGAGCCCGAGGGTCGTCGGACACGATATGAGATCGCCGATTCGCACCTGGCGCAGGCGCTGACGGCACTGGTCGATGCCACCCTGGCAGTGGACGAAGACGCCCCGTGCATCGATCCCGCCTGCTCGCTTCCCGGATGCGACGCAGCTGGGGAGGGCGCATGATCCTCACCTCGGTCTTGCAGGCGATGGGCCTGTTCGCAGCGACCAACATCGACGACATCATCGTGCTCTCCCTCTTCTTCGCGCGAGGGGCAGGCCAGCGCGGCACTACCGCCCGCATTCTGGCCGGCCAGTACCTCGGATTCGCCGGCATCCTCGGTGCCGCGGTCCTGGTGACCATCGGTGCCGGAGCATTCCTGCCCTCGGCAGCCATCCCGTACTTCGGTCTCATCCCTCTGGGCCTCGGCCTCTGGGCCGCATGGCAGGCCTGGCGCGGAGACGATGACGACGATGACGACGAGGCCAAGGTTGCCGGCAAGAAGGTCGGCGTGTGGACCGTCGCAGGCGTCACCCTTGCCAACGGCGGCGACAACATCGGCGCCTACACCCCTGTCTTCCTCAGCGTGGAACCTCTCGCAGTAGTCGCCTACTGCATCGTCTTCCTCGCGCTCGTCGTGGTCCTGGTGGCCCTGGCAAAGTTCGTCGCCACCCGCCCCCCGATCGCCGAAGTGCTCGAACGCTGGGAGCACATCCTCTTCCCCATCGTTCTCATCGGCCTCGGAATCGTGATCCTCGTCAGCGGCGGAGCCTTCGGACTCTGACGTAGCGGCAGCGATCCAAACGGCCCCGACCGGGCGCACCCCTCTCGGTTCAGACCGCGACACCTACCTGCAGCCAGTCCTGCGTGATCGCGGCAACAAGACCGCCACGGAGCGCTGCAAAAACCCCGCCACCAAGCGAACGAAGCCACAAGTCCGGCTCCGGCGGCCATGAGCAGGCCGCCGCCCCCTGGTTGGTTGTCGCGGCTGGATGTCATCGGTGGTCTCGCTCTCGTGGTCGGCCGTGTGTCAGCAGCAGTGGCGGGCCTCGGCCCCGGCGTGGTCGGCCCGGAGGCGGCCAAGCAGGCCGGCGGTGAGGGCGGCGCCGAGCTGGAACGCCTCAGCCACCGTGACCACCTCGGCTTCGGGGTGCTCGGCGAGCCAGCCGGCGGCATCCTCGGGGGAGGTGAAGTAGTGCACCTGGTTGCAGAACGAGGAGCGGATAGAGCTGATCTGGTCGGGGTTGACCAGGGACACCGCGGCGGTGGCCGGCTCGAGGCTGGTGACACCGGAGGTGGGGTCGACGGTGACCCGGATCGTGTCACCGCTCGCCGGGGAGGTCGACACGACGGTCGCGGCGCGTTCGAGCAGTGCGGGGAAGATCAGGGTGTCGAGGGCACACCAGGTGTAGAGCTCCTCGCCGGCCACGGTGAACCGGTGCGCGGTGGGACGCAGGGTGAGGCCCTGGCCGACGATCCGGCCCTGGTCGTCGTACTCGGTGTCCGGCACGGCGGCCAGACCACGGCGTACGTCGTCGAGGGGCGGCCCGATGCGGCGGCGAGCTGGTCGAGGGTGACGAGGTCGCCGTCGACGAGCAGCCGCAACAGGGGGATCAGCAGGCCGGGGTCGAGGCCGGTCTCCTCGGAGCGGGTGAGCCGGTCAGTCAGGTCGGTGCTGAGGTTCGACATTGCGATTCCTCCACTTCTGGTAGATGGGTGGCGTGCGCTGTCTGGCGTGCGCTGTCTGGCGTGCGGGTCAGGCGCAGCAGGACAGTTTCGAGACGTCGGTGCTGAAGGCCTTGGCGACGATCCGGATACCCTCGGTCATGGTCAGGTAGGGCGCCCAGGCGTCGGCGACCTCGGTGATGGTCTTGCCCAGGACGTGGACGCCGGCGGCGGCGAGCTCGCCGGCGTCCTTGGCGACCGCGGTCAGGCCGAGGATCTCGCCGGACTCGGCGTTGGCGACCATTTTGATGAACCCGCGGGTGTCGCGGTTGACCAGCGCCCGGGGCACGTAGTCCAGCGGCAGGACCCGGCAGTCGCAGCGGATCCCGGCCGCGAGTACCTGGGCCTCGGTCATCCCGACTGCGCCGATCGCGGGGCTGGTGAACGTCACCCTCGGCAGTCGGGTGTAGTCCACCGACCGGTCGGCGGCGGCGAAGGCGTTCTCGGCGACCAGCGTGCCGTGGGCGGCCGCGACGTAGACGAACTCGGGGTGCCCGGTGACATCGCCGGCGGCCCAGATCCGCGGGTTGGAGGACTGCAGCTGGTCGGTGACCACGATCTCCCCGGCCTCGCCGGTCTTCACCTCCACCGAGTCGAGGTTGAGGCCGTCGGTGACCGGACGCCGTCCCAGCGCAACCAGGACCTGGTCTGCGCGGAACTCCTGCACACCGCCGGACACCTCGGCGATGGCGACAACCTGCCCCGTGGGTGCGTCACGGGCGACCTTGGTTGCGACCGCGCGGCGGACCACCCGGATGCCCTCGGTGGCGAAGACTTCCTGTAGCGTCTTGGAAACCTCCGGCTCCTCCTTCGACGCCAGCCGCGACCGCACCAGCAGGGTCACCTTCGATCCCAGCCGGGCGAACAGTTGGGCCTGCTCCAGCGCCACGTACCCGCCGCCGAGCACCAGCAGCGACTCCGGCACCTCGGTCAGCTCCATCGCCGACGTCGAGGTCAGGTAGCAGACCTCCTCCAGACCCTTCATCGGCGGGGCCCACGGCTTCGCGCCGGTGGCGACCAGATAGTGGGCGGCCTCGATGACCTCGACACTGCCGTCAGGTGCGGTGACGTGGAGCAGCGGCGCGTCCGGGGTGCCCGCGAACGAGGCGTCGCCCTGGCGGACCTGCCAGCCGTAGGAGTCGGCCACGTCGACGTATTTCTCTCCCCGCAGGGCCTCGACCAGGTCCTGCTTGCCGCGGACCAGGCCCGGCATGTCCACCGGTCCCGCGTTGGTGGCGATGCCCGGGAACCGGGTGCTCGCGTCCCCGGCGACGTGGCGTGCCTCAGCGGCAGCGATCAGCGCCTTCGACGGCACGCACCCAGTGTTCACGCACGTGCCGCCGAACGTGCCACGCTCGACCATCACCACCGACTTCCCCAGCCCGGTCGCGCGGATCGCCGCAGCGAACGCTCCGCCACCTGACCCGATCACGGCCAGGTCGTACTCCGAACCCATCGCGATACCTCCCCGGTTGGTTGGGAAACTCATCCGATGCGGCAATACTGGACCTTCCAGTACAGGGGAAGGTCAACTGCGACCTGCAACACATTGGAGAACGAGATGCGGATCGGTGAGCTCGCCGAGACGGCCGGCACGACGACGAAGACCCTTCGGTTCTACGAAGACCAGGGGCTGTTGCTGCCGACCGAGCGCACCGCGGCCGGCTACCGTAACTACACGCCTGAGGCAGTTGCCCGGATCGACTTCATCCACCGGGGCCAGGCGGCCGGGCTCACGCTGGCCCAGATCCGACAGATCCTCGACATCCGCGACCACGGCCAGGCCCCCTGCGGCCACGTGCGCGACCTGCTTGACGCACGCCTGACGGACATCGAGCAACAGCTCGCCCAGCTGACCGCGCTGCGCGACACCATCGCCGAGCTGCGCGACCAAGCGGCCCAGCCCGAACCCGAGTCGTGCAGCGCCGACCAGGTCTGCCGCTACCTGTAACAGTGACCAGATCGACTGACCGCTCCAGTGGGCCCTTGACGTGCGTCAACTCCTAATCACGCCGGCGGCGGGTCGGGAAACATGTCCTGGCGCCGTGATCTTCGCGGCCTGCGTGAGGGACAGGTGCACGACAACCCCGAAGTTGGCGTAGCCGCCGTAGCCGCCGTAGCCGCCGTAGCCGACGTGGACGGCTTCGAACCAGCGCTGCTCAGGCGGAAGTGCCCGGAGCCGGTCGACGAGGTCGCTGGCAGGCCGGTCTGCGGCCTCGTGAGGTTCCCACGGGCCGAGCAGGTCGCGGAGGAGACAGCGGCCTGCACGACCAGTGTCGCTGTGGACCCATCGCACGGCGCGGGTCTCGAGTGCGGTGACCACGACCCGGGCGGGCAGCCGATCCCTTGTGCGTGGCCGCACCGCATACGCCTCGCCGACCGCGATATCGCGGCGGCGCATCAGGCGCTGTCCTCGTCGCCGGCAGCGGGATCACGCAAGGGCCGCAACCCGGCCCCGACCCCGGCAGCGAAGCTGTACCGGCCGAGCATGTTGATGTGGACGTGGCCCAACGGCGACAGCCGGGCGACGTCTTCGTCGGACAGCTCATGCCCGGCAGCGCGCAGACTCGCCACAGCAGCGTCGATGTAGCGGGTGTTCCACAGCACCACGGCGTTGACGACCAGGCCGAGAGCGCCGAGCTGGTCTTCTTGGCCTTCGCGGTAGGACTGGCGCAGCTCACCGCGTTGGCCGTGGAAGATCTTCCGGGCCAGCCGGTGCCGGGATTCCTGCACGGTGAGCTGGCGGTGCACGCTACGCCGGTAACCCTCGTCGACCGGGTCGATCAGCGCCAGCAGGTGCAGCGTCTTGGCGATCCGTCCGTACTCGGCGAACGCCTGCCCAAGGGCGGACGGGTGCCCGTCGCGGCCCAGCATCCGCAGCAGGTCGTAGGCCCGGACCCGGTGGGTGATCAGGGACCCGGCCACCCGAAGCATGTCTGGCCAGTGCGCTCGGATCTTGTCCAGGTTGACCTTGTTCCGGGCGAGTCCGTTCACCAGGCCGTAGTCGCCGGCCGGTGCGCCGGGCAGGTGGGCCCGCCAGAACCGCTGGTCGGAAAGGTCAGCGATTCGCGGGGAGAACCGGTAGCCGAGCATCCGGAACAGCCCGAACACGATGTCGGAGTACGACGCGGTGTCGGTGGCCACCATGTCCGGTTTCGGCCCGGCGTCGAGGTTCAGCAGTGCGTCCAGAATGTGTAGCGAGTCGCGCATCGTGCCCGGTACGACGACGGCGCCGATGCCGGCGACCTGGTCGTTGACCGCGTTCAGCCAGGTCACGCCGCGGCGCAGCCCGAAGTAGCGAGGGCTGGGGGCGGCGTTGATCGTCTGCACCGGCACCACGAACCGCAGCCCGTCGACCGAGGAGATCAAGCCACCGCCCCACAGCTGGGCCACACCGACACCGGCCTGGGCCTCGATGAGCCGGGCGTTGGCCGCAGAGTGGGTCTCGGCGCGCAGGTAGTTCTGGTCGACGTGGGAGAGCCGGTCGCGGGTCAGCGCCGGCACCGCCGGCTTGGTGACCGGGGTCAGTCCCACGTTGCAGGCCTCGGCGACCAGCAGCGCCGCCACGCTCACCGGCAGATCCTCCATCCGGGTGCCGAGTTCACCGACGTGGACGTACTCGTCGAGGAACCCCGTCCACGCCTGCACCTCCAACAACAACTCGGGCAGGTCGACCTGCGGCAGCATCGCTGCGACCGTCGCACGCAGCTCGCTCAGTGAGGATGGTTCCCCGATCGCCTCCAGCCGCTCGACCGAGAGCCGCACCCTGCCCTCGGCTCCGGCCGGCACGATCCGGACGCTGGCATCGGGGCCGGCCGCCTCGAGCCGCTGAGCCAGGGTCTGCCACGCGATGTCCAGCGCGGCGGCCAGATCGGCCAGGTGCTCGTCGACTGGGTCGGTCAGGCCGAGGCCGGTCAGGACCTCGCCGCTGACAGCCTGCCAGGCGGTGCCGTCGAGCAACCGCGCTCGGGGGTCGGCCCAGCGCAGCGACGGGGCCGCGAACACGTCGCGGCGGCGAAGTGCCCGGTGCAGCTGCTCCAGCACGCACAACACGTAGGCGTCACGATCGACCGCACCCGCGGGCAGGTCAGGATTGGTGAACACCGCCCGGCGCCACGCCGGCATCACCACAGCCTCGGCAACGTCGGCATGGGTCAACGGCCGCACCGACGTCCGGCGCCGCGCAAGGTCCGGCAACCGGCGCACCTCCCGCAACAGGTCCTGGCCCGCAGGAGTGGCCTGCAGCGGCAGCGCCTCGGCCAGCGACTCCAGGAACGGACGAACCACGCCGTACTTGGCGGCCAGGGCCTCCCGCATCGCGGCCTCACCCGAATAGTCGTCCGGTACCAGCTCGTCGACCAGGGCCGCGGCAGCGGTGACCTGCTCACGGGGGGCGACCCGCTCGACCACGGCCCACGCCGCCGCGACATCAAGCTGTCCGCCGGCGTCAGCCTCGTCCAGTGCGTCCAGCAACGCCCGCGCCGTACGGGCCAGCGTCACCGAGGCCCTCTCAAGACGCGGCATCCACGCCAGACGCTCCGAGGCCGACGATCGCCTCGCCGCGCTGATCAACCGGGACGCCATCAACACGTCGAACAAGTCCAGCGCATCGTCGACCGCCGCGGTCTCCAACGCCTGAGCCGTGGCCAACAGCGTCGCGGTCCGCCGTGGCTCGGCCAGCAACCTGATAGCCGGCGCCTTCGCGGTCAGCCCGTACCGCGCCAACGTGACCAGACGGCTCGGCGGTACCGTCGGCGTCACCGCAGCCCGCGCACCCACGCTCAACACATCCGAGACCCGGTCCAACGCCGCGGTCATCGCCCTCCCCGACGTCCGCGTCGGTGACCGACGCAGCCGCTCCAACTCCGAGAACCGCTGCCCATCGGCGACCCGGAGCAAGCCCAGCAACCTCCCGGGCATCGCCGGATCTGCACCGGCCGCGGCCGCGGCAAGGGTCCGGTGCATCCGGTCCGTGGCATCCTCTCGGACACTCGCGACCAGTCGCGCCAACACGCTCGCTCCCGGCAGCAGCACCCGATGCCGACGCAGCCACGCCACCGACTGATTGAACAGCGCCAACTGGCCCTCGGTATGGGTCCATGCACGGCCTGCCACGAACTCCCGTAGCCCGGCCGCCACACTGGGGTCGGAGAAGTCCCGGAAGCCGTACAAGTCGCGGATCTCCCGCCGATGCTCATGCTGGGTCGGCAATCGTTCCGTGTAGCGCTTCACCACCGACGGGTCCTCGATCCCCAGCTGAGCCCCGAGGTAGTCCACCACCGTCCACGGCACCTCGAGCGGGTCCGGTAAGAACGTGCCGAGATACCGCACCGTACCCAGCTGCAGCGCGAAGCCCAGCTGGTTGTGGGAGTTCCGTCGCTTCGCGATCAGATCCAGATCCGCGTCGTCGAGGAAGAAGAACCGCTCCAGCTCTGGCCCCGACGGAACACCGTTGAACCGGCCGAACGCCGCCACCTGCTCATCGCTCAAGAACTCCACCGGCATGGGCGAAGAACCTAGCCGTAGGCCAGCCCACCCGGCACCCGCCTAGCGTTCAATCCTGTTCCGATCCTCCTCGACCCCGGACTCCGTTGGCCCCCCGGGGTGTTCCCCGGTCAGAATGGACGGAGAGGTGCCGCGTTCGCGCGGGCCGCTGCACTATGCCCCACAGAGGCCCCACTGTGTCCCTCAGAGGTCCCCACAGGGGCCCCCACAGAGGCCCCCGAAGAGCAGGAGTAGCCCCGTGTCGCTCTCACAGCCCACCCCGGGTCGCCGGCAATTTCTCACCACCGTCGGCTCGCTGGCCGTCGCCGGCCTCAGCATCCCCGTGCTTGCCGCCTGCGGTGGTGGCGGCGCCGACATAGCCTCCGGCTCGTTCCCGTCGGTCAACGCGGAGACGATGAGCGCGATCGCCGCGGCGGTCCAGAAGGGGGAGCCGGCCGTCGGCGAGGCCAAGTTCTTCCCCGACGCGCACATCGTGCTGACCCAGCCGACCGAAGGCTCCTTCGTCGCCCTCTCCAGCACGTGCACCCACGAGGGTGTCACCATCAACCGCTTCTCCGACGGTCAGCTGGTCTGCCCGGCACACGGCAGCCGCTTCGACCCCGCCACCGGTGAGGCCACCCGCGGCCCGGCCCAGGCCGCCCTCCCCAAGCGCACCGTCTCCAAAACCGGCAACACCGTCACCCTCAGCTAACCCCCGCCCGCACTCGAGAGTCCCCCGCCGATAGTCGTACTTTCCGGCGAAAGTCAGAGAAAAGAACTCTGAAGCCCGCCGGAAAGTACGACCATCGGCAATCGTGGGTCAGTCCTCGCCGAGGTAGGCCTTGCGCACTTCGTCGCTCGCGAGCAGGGTCTTACCCGTTCCGGCCAGCACGATCTTGCCGACTTCCAGCACATAGCCGTGGTCGGCGAGGCTGAGGGCGGCTTGGGCGTTCTGCTCGACGAGCAGAATGGTGGTGCCCTGGCTGCGCAGGGTCCGCACGGTGCTCATGATCCGCTTCATCATCAGGGGCGAGAGCCCCATCGACGGCTCGTCGAGCAGCAGCAGGCGCGGGCGGCTCATCATGGCCCGACCCATCGCCAGCATCTGCTGCTCACCGCCGGAGAAGGTGCCCGCCGGCTGGTTGCGCCGCTCCTCCAAGATCGGGAACAGTTCGAACGCCGCGTCGAGGTCGCTCTTGAGCTCCCGATCCTTGCGGCTGTAGGCCCCGAGCATCAGGTTCTCTTCCACGGTCATCCGCGGGAAGATGCGCCGGCCCTCGGGGGAGTGCGCCAGCCCGAGCGTCACGATCTTGTGCGCGGGCATCGTGTCGATGCGCTCACCCTCGAACGTGATCGACCCCGACTCCGGTCGCAGCAGCCCGGAGATGGTGCGCAGCGTGGTCGTCTTGCCGGCGCCGTTCGTGCCGATGAGGCACACCACCTGGCCCTGGTCGACGGTGAAGTCGATGCCCTTGACCGCCTTGATCTTGCCGTACGCGACGACGAGGTCCTTGACCTCCAGCATCTGCTCAGGCCTCCTTCGGGCGGTCGTCGAGGTGCTCGACGATCTCGTCGTGCTCGTGCAACGCCTCCTCGAGGGCCTCGGACTCTTCCGTGTCACCGGTGCCGATGTAGGCCTCGATGACGCGCGGGTCCGACTGCACCTCCTTGGGGGTGCCCTCGATGAGGGCAGCGCCGCGCACCAGGCACAGCACCCGGTCGCACAGGTTGAAGATGAAGCGCATGTCGTGCTCGATGACGACGACGGCCAGGCCGGAGTCGCGGATCTTGAAGATCAGCTGCTCGGCCTCCCGGGTCTCTTGCGGGTTCATGCCCGCCGTCGGCTCGTCGAGCAGCACGACCTTCGGGTCGGTCGCCAACGCCCGCGCGATCTCCAGCCGCCGCTGGTCGCCGTACGGCAGGTTGCGCGCCAGCTGCTCGGTGGTGTGGCCGAGCCCGACGTACTCGAGCAACTCCTGGGCCCGGGCCCGCGTCTCCGCCTCCTCGCGGCGGTACTTGGGCCCGCGCAGGATGGAGGTGAGCGCCTTGGAGGTGGTGCGGCAGTAGCGCCCCACCATGACGTTCTCCAGTGCCGTCATGTTCGCGAACAGCCGGATGTTCTGAAACGTGCGGCTCATCCCGGCGACCACGACCTTGCGCGGCACCGGCGGCAGCACCTGCCCGGCCAGGCGCACCTCGCCCTCCGTGGGCTTGTACATGCCGGTGAGGCAGTTGAAGAACGTCGTCTTGCCGGCGCCGTTGGGGCCGATGAGGCCGACGATCTCGCCCTCGTGCACGGTGAGGTCGACGTGGTCGACGGCCGTGAGACCCCCGAACCGCATGACCACCCCGCGGGCCTCCAGCAGCGGCGCACCCTTGGCCTGGCTCGTCGCAGACGCTGTCTGCGTGCTCGTGCTCATTGCTGCTCCCTCATTGCTGTTCCCGCAGGTGAACCTTTTGGATGTCGGCGGCGAGCTGCTCGTCCTCTTCGTGGAACTCCAGCTTGCGTCGCTTGCTCGCTACCAGCCCCTCGGGCCGGAAGCGCATCATGAGCACGAGCAGCAGTCCGAAGAGCAGCAGTCGGTACTCGCTGAAGAAGCGCAGCTTCTCGGGCAGCAACTTGAGAATGACCGCGCCGATGAGCACACCGCCGACCGTTCCCATACCACCGAGCACGACCGCGGACAGCAGGAAGGCCGACTCCAGGAACTGGTACTGGTCGGGAGTGACGGAGACGTCCTGGTGCGCCTTGATCGACCCGGCGATACCGGCGAGGAAGGCGCCACCGGCGAACGCGAACAGCTTCAGCGCGAACGTGTTGACGCCCATCGCGTCCGCCGCCTTCTCATCTTCGCGGATCGCGACCCAGCCACGGCCGATCCGGCTGTCGTTGAGGCGGACGAACACGAGGATGATGAAGGCCAAAACAATGAGGAGGAGGATGTAGTAGTTCGAGAAGCGAGTGATCGTGAATCCGAAAAGGTCGTGACTCTTACCGAAATCGAAGCCGAAGAAGTTGAGGTCGGGGATGGCCGGGATGCCGTTGGGGCCGTTCGTGAGGTTCGGCCCGTTGTTGCCGTCGAGGTTGAACATCGCGTACCGGAAGATCTCGCCGAAGGCCAAGGTCACGATCGCCAGATAATCGCCGGAGACCCGCAGCGTGGGACTACCGATGATGAGGCCGAGGATGGCGGTGAAGACACCCGCGATGAGGACCGTGACGAAGAACGGCGGGGTCCAGCCGATCGTCGAGAACGCCGACCCCGAGAGGATCGCGCCGACGTAGGCCCCGGAGCCGAGGAACGCGATGTAGCCCAGGTCGAGCAGGCCGGCGAGGCCGACGACGATGTTCAGGCCGATGGCCGTCGCGGCGAAGATGATGACCTGCGTCGCGATCGACATATTCGCGTCCGAACCCTGCTGAGTCAGCGGGAAGGCGAAGGCGGCGACGAAGGCGGCCAGCATCAGCACTCGGGAGTGCCGGGAGGCGACGATGCCGAGCCAATCGAAGAACCGCGCGCCGGCCAGCGCCGCGCAGAGGATGCCGACGGTGCCCAGCAGCAGCACGAATTGCCATGGATCACGCAACGAGAGGGCGTCGGCGGCCAGGAAGAGGAAGGCGCCGACACCGGCGACGATGAGCAGGATTTCGGCCCACGCGGGAAGCCGCACCCCGGTGATGTCGCGGTCGGGTCGATGTGTGCTGAAATGGCCGCCGACTGCGGCCAGTACGGCGCCGAGGAGTACGACCCAGGCTCCCGGGTCAGCGTTGATCAGACCGCCGGCCTCGAGGGTGATGGCCACGAGCACGAGCGCCATGAACGCGGCGGCGCCGAGCCCCAGACGCTGTAGCGCCCTGCCGGCATCGAGGAAGCGCCCGAGCTTGCGCAGCGGCCCGCGCACCGAGAGGGTGAACACGAGGCCGAGCAGCCCGACGAGGATCATCTGGATCTGCAGCGCGCCGGGGTTGAAGTAGAGCGTCAGGTCGCCGAGCACCCGGGGGTTGTAGGACCACGACATGAGCGAGCCGGCGATCATCAGGATCGAGCCGGTCAATGCCAGTGGCCAGGAGAGGCGCCCGAGGCCGGTGCCGCGGGCGTCGGCGGCGGGCTGCTGGGTGGGGGTAGCGGTGGTGCTCATGCCCGGTCCACCACCCGCGCGCCCATGAGGCCCTGGGGCCGGAAGACGAGCACGAGGATCAGCAGGGAGAACGCGAAGACGTCCTTCCAGGTGCCGCCGATGAAGGGGACGCCCGCGGCGAGCGCCTCGGCGACGCCGAGAACCAGCCCGCCGACGACCGCGCCCTGCACGTTGCCGATACCCCCCAGAACCGCGGCGGTGAATGCCTTGAGACCGGCCATGAAGCCCATCCGGAAGTCGATGTTGTTGTTCTGCAACCCGTAGGCAACACCGGCGATACCCGCCAAGGCTGCACCCACGGCGAACGCGATGACGATGACCTTGTCGACGTCGATGCCCATGAGGCGCGCGGTGTCGGGGTCCTGCGAGACGGCCTGCATCGCGCGGCCCTGCTTGGTCTTGTTGATGAACCAGTACAGGAAGATCGAGCAGGCCAGCAGGCAGCCCATGGTGAACAGCGCGGGCCGCTGGATGGTGACATTGCCGATCTCGAAGGCTTGCCCCGTGACGACGTCGATCCGCGGGAAGGGGATCTTCGCCTTGGCGCTGGGGAATCCGGGGATGTCGCCGTAGAAGAGGCGCACGAACTCCTGCAGGAAGATCGAGATACCGATAGCGGTGATGAGGGGCGCCAATCGTGGGGCGCCGCGTAATGGCCGATAGGCCACGCGTTCCATGATGACGGCGGTGAGCACCGAGGCGCCGATTGCGCCGATGAGCATGATCGGCAGAACCCACACGGAGGTGTTGTCGCGGAAGAGGAAATACCAGGTGCTCAGGGAGCCGAAGGCCCCGATCATGAACACCTCGCCGTGGGCGAAGTTGATGAGTTGGACGATGCCGTAGACGACGGTGTAGCCGACCGCGATCAGCGCGTACAGCGACCCGTTGGTCAGTCCGTTGACAAGTTGCTGGGGGATGTCAGCCATGTTCGGGCCTGTCCTCCTGTCGGTCAGTGCACAGAGCGCTCGGGCGGCGGGATTGGGCCCCGCCGCCCGAGCGTGTGCGATATGGAAGGAGGTGTCGAACTACTCGACGGAGCCGGTCTTAGCCGCGACCCACTTCAGACCCTCCACCTTGTAGGCGGTCAGGGTCCGGGTCTTGCTGTCGCCGTACTCGTCGAAGGCGACCTTGCCGGTCACACCCTCGAAGTCGACCTTGCCGACCGCGTCGATGGTGGCCTGCCGGGCGGAGCTGGCGTCGGCCGCGTCCTTCAGCGAGACCTTCAGGCCCTCGATGATGGCGTTGGCGGCGTCGTAGGCGTAGGCGCCGTAGGCGCTGGCGGGGTCGGTGAACCCGGCGGCCTGATAGGCGTCGAGGAACTCCTTGCCCTTGGCCAGTTCGTCGGTGGGGGCACCGACGGACGTCGCCAGGTCGCCGTTGGCGGTGGCGCCGGCCAGGTCGATGAACTTCTGGTCGTAGATGCCGTCACCGCCCATGAGCGGCACGTTGAGCCCGGCGCTCTTCATCTGCTGGCTCAGGGGGCCGGCCTGGGGGTACTCACCGCCGTAGTAGACCAACTCGGGGCTACCACCGCGGATGGCCGTGATGGCGGTCTGGAAGTTGGCGTCCTCCGGGTTGACGGTCGTCGAACCGGTGATCGTGCCGCCCTTGGCTTTGAACTCCTTGGTGAAGGCGTCGACGAGACCCTGACCGTAGGTCTTCTTGTCGTGGATCGTGGCGACCTTCTTGATGCCCTGCTCGATGAGGTACTGGGCCGCGAACGGACCCTGCACGTCGTCGGTGGTGCAGGTGCGGAAGTAGTTGGCGTACGTGCGCTTCGGCGCGTTGGCGAAGTCCGCGCCGCGGGTCAGCGAGGGGCCGGTGTTCGCTGGGGAGACCTGCACGATGTTCGCGCCGGCCAGCACCGGCTGCACGTTCTGGGCGACGGAGCTGTTCAGGGTGCCGACGACACCGACCACTTCGGCGTCACCCGCCAGGGCCGTGGCCGCGTTCTTGCCGGTCTCCGGCTTGGCCTCGTCGTCCTTGGCGTCCATCTGCAGGGTCCACCCCGGGATGGCGCCGGACTCGTTGGCCTGCTTGACGGCAAGGTCGACGGCATTACGGATGCCCAACCCGAGGGCGGACAGATCGCCGGACAGTGGTGCGATGACACCGATCTTGGCGACCTTGGCGGCGCTGTCTCCACCGGCGGTGGAGCCACTGCCGGCGCTGGTGTCTCCCCCTCGGGAGCCACACGCCGACAGAGCCAGGGACGCCGCGAGGATCGTCACGCCGACCCGGACTAGGGAACGCTGAGCCACAGGGACCTCCTGCTAAGTGTTCAGAAATGGGCGGTTGCCCGGTCTCGACCTGCCGGTGACTGCTGCTCACCGGGCGCACCGAGACAAACGCACAAGACTCCTGTGCGAGTGTCAGGACCATAAGTCGACACACCCGCTCCGACCTACTATTTGCGCGCCCCTGTGGCCAGGTCGTTATGTTTCTTGGCGCGCGATCGTAGGGTGTATCGGTGCCCGCTCCCGCCAGTTACCGCCCCCGGCCCGGCGACATCCCGACCGATCCCGGCGTCTATCGGTTCCGCGACAAGGAAGGTCGGGTCATCTACGTCGGGAAGGCGAAATCCCTTCGGGCGCGGCTTTCCTCGTACTTTCAGGACACGGCGGCCCTGCACCCGCGCACGGCGGCCATGGTGACCACCGGAGCCAGCGTCGAGTGGACCGTGGTGGCCAACGAGGTCGAGGCGCTGCAGCTGGAGTACTCCTGGATCAAGGAGTTCGACCCGCGCTTCAACGTCAAGTACCGCGACGACAAGTCCTACCCCTACCTCGCAGTGACGATGGGGGAGGAGTTTCCCCGGGCCCAGGTCATGCGCGGCGCCAAGCGGCGCTCGACCCGATACTTCGGTCCCTACGCGCACGCGTGGGCGATCCGGGAGACGCTCGACACGCTGTTACGGGTGTTCCCCCTACGCACGTGCAGCAACGGGGTGTTCCGGCGGGCCGGGCAGGTGGGCCGCCCCTGCCTGCTGGGGTACATCGACAAGTGTTCGGCACCGTGTGTGGGGCGGGTGAGCGAGGAGGAGCATCGCGCCATCGCGCAGGACTTCTGCGACTTCATGGCCGGCGACACGGGCAAGTTCGTCAAGCGGCTGGAGAAGCGGATGAAGGCCGCCGCCGCCGAGCTGGACTTCGAGGCCGCCGCTCGCCTGCGCGACGACATCGGTGCCCTGGAGAAGGCGTTGGAGCACTCCGCGGTCGTCTTCAACGACGCCACCGACGCCGACGTCTTTGGGCTTGCCGGAGACGAACTGGAGGCCGCGGTGCAGGTTTTCCACGTGCGCGGCGGTCGCATCCGGGGCCAGCGCGGCTGGGTGCTGGAACGTCAGGACGAAGACGATGCGCAGCTGGTCGGGCACCTGCTGGCTCAGGTGTACGGGCCTCGAGCGGCCGGCGACGTGCCCCGCGAGGTGCTCGTGCCGGTGCTGCCCGCCGACGCCGACGCGCTCGGGCCGTGGCTCGGTGAGCTCGCTGGGCGGCGGGTCGACCTGCGGGTGCCGCAACGGGGTGACAAGCGCGCACTCCTGCAGACCGTCGAACGCAACGCAACCCAGTCCCTGGCCCGGCACAAGGTGTCGCGCGCCGGCGACTTGACCAACCGCGGCCGCGCCCTGGAGGAGCTGCGGGAGGCCCTGGAGTTGCCCGAGGCGCCGCTGCGGATCGAGTGCTACGACGTCTCGCACGTGCAGGGCACCGACGTGGTGGCCTCCATGGTCGTGTTCGAAGACGGTCTGCCGCGAAAGTCCGAGTACCGCCGGTTCGCCATCAAGGGGCCCGGCGTCGACGACACGGCGGCCATGCGCGAGGTGCTGACGCGCCGCTTCCGCCAGCAGCGCGCACAGCCCGACGAGACGGCGCAAACCGAGGTCACGCCCGGCATCGACCCGGAGACGGGCCGCCCCCGGCGCTTCGCCTACGCGCCCCAGCTCGTCGTCGTCGATGGTGGGCTGCCGCAGGTCAACGCGGCGCAGGCGGCCCTGGCGGAGGTAGGCGCCACCGACGTCGCCGTGGTCGGGCTGGCCAAGCGGCTGGAGGAACTGTGGCTGCCCGGCGAGGAGTTCCCCGTCGTGCTGCCGCGCACCAGCGAGGGGCTGTTCCTGCTGCAGCGCCTGCGCGACGAGGCGCACCGCTTCGCCATCACCTACCACCGGCAGAAGCGCTCCAAGTCGATGACGGCCAGTGCCCTCGACGCCATTCCCGGTCTCGGTGACGCCCGTCGCCGAGCGCTGCTGAAGTCGTTCCGCACCGTCTCCGCCATCCGCCGCGCCGATCCGCAGGAGCTGCAGGCGGTGCCGGGGATCGGGCCGGCGCTCGCCGCGAGCATCCACGAGGCGCTGGCCGAGCAGCCGTCGGGGGGCGCCGTCAACGTCATGACCGGCGAGGTGACGGACTGAGCGCAGCGGCGCAGGGGTCGGTCCAGGGTCGGCCCAGAGGTTGGCGCAGGATCGCCGAAAGGCGCCGCGGCCTGCGAGGATAGGAGTCCGGGATAGCGATGACGAGCAGCGAAGGCAGGTGCAGGCGGATGACCGAGCAGACTCCCGCTGGCCGTTCGGACGCCTCCGGGGCGCCACAGGGCCACAGCGTCGTCATCCTCACCGGCATGTCCGGGGCGGGGCGCAGCACCGCTGCGCACGCGATGGAGGACCTGGGCTGGTACGTCGTCGACAACCTGCCCCCGCAGATGCTCGCGCCGCTCGTCGAGCTCACAAGCAGCGGAGCCGGTGGCAGGCCTCCCGTGTCGCGGCTGGCGGCCGTCGTCGACGCCCGCAGCGGCGACCTCTTCGACGCCTTTCGGCACGCCGTGGAGGATCTGCGCGCCGCCGGCAGCGAGCCGCGCATCGTGTTCATGGACGCCAACGACGAGACCCTCGTGCGGCGCTTCGAGAGCGTTCGCCGACCGCACCCGCTGCAGGGCGACGGTCGGCTGCTCGACGGCATCCAGAACGAACGCGAGTTGCTCGCCGACCTGCGCGCCGACGCCGATCTCGTCGTCGACACCTCCGGGCTGAACGTGCACCAACTGTCGGCAAAGGTGCGCGACGCGATGGGCGGGCGCGCGGCGAGTGCGCGGCTGCGGATCGCGGTGGTTTCCTTCGGCTTCAAATACGGGGTGCCCCTCGACGCTGACCTCGTGTTCGACATGCGCTTCCTGCCCAATCCGTTCTGGATTCCGGAGCTGCGGCCGTTCACGGGGCGCGATCAGCAGGTCGCCACCTACGTGCTGGAGCGGCCCGGCGCGGCGGAGTTCATCGAGCGGGCGGTCGATCTGCTGGAGACGATGATCGCCGGCTACCTGGCCGAGGGGCGTCGGTACATCACGCTGGCCGTCGGTTGCACGGGCGGCAAGCACCGCTCGGTGGCCATCGCCGAAGAACTGGCCGTGCGGCTGAGCACCGACGAGATCGCGACCCTGCTCTTCCACCGCGACCTGGGGCGCGAATGAGTCGCACGACCGTCGTCGCGCTCGGCGGTGGGCACGGACTGGCGGCGACGCTCGGGGCCCTGCGGCATGTGACCGACGGGCTGACCGCGATCGTCACCGTGGCCGACGACGGCGGCTCCAGCGGGCGGCTGCGCGGCGAGTACGACGTGCTGCCGCCAGGCGATCTGCGGATGGCGCTGGCCGCGCTGTGCGACGACTCCGAGTGGGGGCATCTGTGGCGCGACGCGCTGCAGCACCGCTTTCCCGGCGGCGGCCCGCTCGGCGGGCACGCGCTGGGGAACCTGCTCATCGTCAGCCTGTGGGACCTGTTGGGCGACACGGTCACCGGACTGGAGACGGTGGGGCGGCTGCTCGGGGCCCGCGGGCGGGTGCTGCCGATGGCCGCAGTGCCACTGGAGATCACCGCGCGGGTGCGCGGGGCCGATCCGGCGCACCCTCGGGAGATCGAGTTGGTCCGCGGTCAGGTGGCCGTGGCCAAGTCGCCGGGGGAGGTGCTCAGCATCGCCCTCGATCCACCCGATCCTCCCGTGCATGCCGACACCGTGCAGGCCGTGCTCGACGCCGACTGGGTCGTGCTGGGGCCGGGATCGTGGTTCACCTCGATCATGCCGCACCTGAAGGTGCCCGACCTGGCGCAGGCGCTGCGCACGACTGAGGCCGGCCGCATCCTCACCCTCAACCTGGAGTTGAACACCGGCGAGACGAACGGCTTCTCCGCCGCCGACCACCTGCAGGTGTTCGCCGCGCACGCCCCGCAGATGCGCCTGGATGTCGTGCTCGTCGATCCGAGCGTCGTCGGGTCCAACGGGCAGCGCGAGCAGCTGACCCAGGCGGCGCAGGCGATGGGCGCGCGACTCGTCGTCGCTCCGGTCGCCCAACTCGAGGACGGGCACAAGCACGACACCTTGCGTCTGGCGGCGGCCTATCGCGACATCATCGACGACCGCCGGTGAGCTCGACCGGGTCTAATCCCGGCAAAACGGTCAAAAAGTGCCTCTGATGAGTTGGCGAAGGCTGGAACCTTTCTGGGGTGCAACGGAACTCACGTGCCCCAGGGGTGTGCACGGGCGCGTGCGGTGCCGGCTCGGTGCCGCGGCGATGGCAGGATGACCCTCATGGCGATGACGGCGAAGGTGAAGGACGAGCTGAGTCGGCTCCCGGTGACGAAACCGTGCTGCCGCAAGGCCGAGGTCGCGGCGACCCTGCGGTTCGCCGGGGGTCTGCACATCATCTCCGGGCGCATCGTCATCGAGGCCGAGCTGGACACCGCCAGCGCCGCCCGACGCCTGCGCGCCGCCCTGACCGAGTTGTACGGCGTCAACAGCGAACTCATGGTCATCTCCGCGGGGGGACTGCGTCGCACCAGTCGGTACGTGGTGCGGGTGCAGGAGGGTGGCGAGGCGCTGGCCCGGCAGTCCGGCCTCATCGACGTGCGGGGTCGTCCGGTCCGCGGGCTGCCGCCGCGCGTAGTCAACGGTTCTACCTGCGACGCCGAGGCCGCCTGGCGTGGGGCCTTCCTGGCCCACGGCTCGCTGACCGAGCCGGGCCGCTCCTCCTCGCTGGAGGTCACCTGCCCCGGGCCGGAGGCGGCGTTGGCGATGGTCGGCGCGGCCCGCCGGCTCGAGCTGTCGGCCAAGGCGCGGGAGGTGCGCGGCGTCGACCGGGTCGTCATCCGCGACGGCGACGCCATCGGCGCCATGTTGACCCGGATGGGCGCGCACGACGCGGTGCTGGCCTGGGAGGAGCGCCGGGTGCGCCGGGAGGTGCGCGCGACGGCCAACCGGTTGGCCAACTTCGATGACGCCAACCTGCGCCGCTCCGCGCGGGCCGCGGTGGCCGCCGGCGCCCGGGTCGAGCGGGCGCTGGAGATCCTCGGCGACGAGATCCCCGACCATCTGCGCGAGGCGGGCAATCTGCGCCTGGAGCACAAGCAGGCGAGCCTGGAAGAATTGGGCGCCCTTGCGCAACCGCCGATGACCAAGGATGCCGTCGCGGGCCGCATTCGGCGACTGCTGGCGATGGCCGACAAGCGCGCGCAGGAACAAGGCATCCCAGGTACCGAGGCCGTGCTCACCGAAGAGATGCTCGACGCCTGAGCGGCGACGGGCGTCCAGGGCCGTTGGCCCCGCATCCCACCTGATGTGCCGGGTACGTCTTCGGCCGCGAGATTCTTCGGTGGCTCGATGTTCGCCGGACCCTGGAATCTAATAGGGTCGGGGGTGATCGTACGAGGAGGTACGAGTTCGCCGCGTCGGCACAGCACTGCTCGCAGCCGGCGCACGTGGATGCCTGCACACCCGCGGGGACGACCCGTGGTGTAGCGCAGCGGCGAACACTCTGTCCGAGAACACCTTTCAGGAAGGCTCAGCTGTGACTGTACGTGTGGGTATTAATGGCTTCGGACGTATCGGCCGGAACTTCTTCCGCGCCGTCAAGGACTCCGGCGCCGATGTCGAGATCGTGGCCGTCAACGACCTGACCGACAACAAGACCCTCGCCCACTTGTTGAAGTACGACTCGATCCTCGGCCGTCTCGACGGCGAGGTCACCTACGACGACGACTCCATCACCGTCGACGGGCACAAGATCGCTGCCTGGGCCGAGCGCGACCCGGCCAAGCTGGACTGGAAGAGCGTCGGCGCGGACATCGTCGTCGAGTCCACCGGCTTCTTCACCGACGCGACGAAGGCCAAGGCGCACATCGACGGCGGCGCCAAGAAGGTCATCATCTCCGCCCCGGCGAAGAACGAGGACATCACGATCGTCATGGGCGTCAACGACGACCAGTACGACGGCAGCCAGAACATCATCTCGAACGCCTCGTGCACGACGAACTGCCTCGCGCCGATGGCCAAGGCCCTCAACGACGACCTGGGCATCGTCAAGGGTCTGATGACGACGATCCACGCCTACACGCAGGACCAGAACCTGCAGGACGCGCCGCACAAGGACCTGCGCCGCGCCCGCGCCGCCGCCCTGAACATCGTCCCCACGACGACCGGTGCCGCCAAGGCCGTGGCGCTCGTGCTGCCCGAGCTCAAGGGCAAGCTCGACGGCTACGCGCTGCGCGTTCCCACACCCACGGGCTCGGCGACCGACCTCACCTTCGAGGCCGGCCGTGAGACGACGGTCGAAGAGGTCAACGCGATCGTCAAGAAGGCCGCCGAAGAGGGCCCGCTCAAGGGCTACCTGGTGTACACCGAGGACCCGATCGTCTCCAAGGACATCGAGACCGACCCGGCGTCCTGCATCTTCGACGCCGGCCTGACCAAGGTCATCGGCAACCAGGTCAAGGTCGTCGGCTGGTACGACAACGAGTGGGGCTACTCCAACCGCCTTGTCGACCTCTGCCAGCTCGTCGGCAAGTCGCTCTGAGACGTTCCGCCTCGCTAACTAGGCACATCATCGGCGTGCGCCGGGTGACCGACGTTCCGGTCGCTCGGCGCACGCCGCTTTGTCGGCCCCTGCCCACCGAGTCGTGGCAGCGCTGCGCCGACTCCGATTTCACCGCCCTCGCGGCATCGCAGAACCAGACTTAGGAGTGCTCATGCAGACCACTGACGATCTCCTCGCCGGCGACGTACGCGGCAAGCGCGTGCTCGTGCGCAGCGACCTCAACGTTCCCCTCGACGCCGACCGCAATATCACCGACGACGGCCGCGTGCGCGCCTCGGCCCCCACGATCAAGGCCCTCGCGGATGCCGGCGCCAAGGTCATCGTCGTCGCTCACCTGGGCCGACCCAAGGGCGCCCCGGAGGAGAAGTACTCGCTCCAGCCCGTCGTCGGCCGCCTCTCCGAGCTGGTCGGGCGTGAGGTGAAGTTCGCCGCCGACACCACCGGCCCGTCGGCGCAGGAGGTCGTGGCGTCGCTGTCCGACGGCGATGTCGCCCTGCTGGAGAACCTGCGCTTCAACGCCGGGGAGACGAGCAAGGACGAGACCGAGCGCGGCGCCTTCGCCGACGAGCTGGCCGGCCTGGCCGACGCTTTCGTCTCCGACGGCTTCGGCGTCGTGCACCGCAAGCAGGCGTCGGTCTACGACGTGGCGACCCGCCTGCCGCATTACGCCGGCGCGCTCGTGGGCACCGAGGTCGACGTGCTCAAGCGGCTCACCCAGGACCCGCAGCGCCCGTTCGCCGTCGTGCTCGGCGGTGCGAAGGTCAGCGACAAGCTCGGCGTCATCGCCAACCTGCTCAACGTCGCCGACCGGCTGCTCATCGGCGGCGGCATGGTGTTCACCTTCCTCAAGGCTCAGGGCCACGAGGTCGGCAAGAGCCTGCTGGAGGCCGACCAGATCGACACCGTCAAGGGCTACCTCGAAGAGGCCCAGGCCAAGGGCGTGGAGATCGTGCTGCCGACCGACATCGTCGTGGCGGAGGCGTTCTCCGCGGACTCCCCGCACGAGGTTGTCGCCGCCGACGCGATCCCCGCCGACCAGATGGGCCTGGACATCGGCCCGGAGTCGGCCCAGCTGTTCGCCGACAAGCTCTCCGACACCAAGACGGTCTTCTGGAACGGCCCGATGGGCGCGTTCGAGATGGCGCCCTTCGCCGCCGGCACCAAGGCCGTCGCGCAGGCCCTCGTCGACGTCACCAAGGACGGCGCCCTGACGGTCGTCGGTGGCGGCGACTCCGCTGCGGCCGTCCGCCAGCTCGGTTTCGCCGACTCCGACTTCGGACACATCTCCACCGGTGGCGGCGCCTCGTTGGAGTACCTGGAGGGCAAGACCCTCCCGGGCATCGACATCCTCTCCAAGTGAGCGCCGCTCACCCGATCACCGACGAAAGGCAACGATGAGCCAGCGCACTCCGCTCATGGCGGGCAACTGGAAGATGAACCTCGACCACACCGAGGCCACGCACCTGATGCAGAAGCTCGACTGGACGCTGAAGGACGCCAAGCACGACTACTCGGCCGTCGAGGTCGCCGTGCTGCCGCCGTTCACCGACCTGCGCACCGTGCAGACCCTCGTCGAGGGCGACAAGCTCGACATCAAGTACGGCGCGCAGGACCTGTCGCCGCACGACTCGGGCGCCTACACCGGCGACATCTCCGGGGCGTTCCTGGCCAAGCTCGGCTGCACCTACGTGGCCGTCGGCCACAGCGAGCGCCGCGAAGGCCACGGCGAGACCGACGAGTTGCTCAACGCCAAGGTCAAGGCCGCCTACAAGCACGGGCTCATCCCGATCCTGTGCTGCGGTGAGGCCCTCGAGGTGCGCAAGGCGGGCGGCCAGGTCGCCCACGTGCTCGCGCAGATCGAGGCCGACCTCGACGGGCTGCCCGCCGAGCAGGCCAAAGACATCGTCATCGCCTACGAGCCCATCTGGGCCATCGGCACCGGCGAGGTCGCGACCCCGGAGGATGCCCAGGAGGTGTGTGAGGCGATCCGCGGCAAGCTCGCCGAGCTCTACGGCCAGGAGCTGGCCGACGGCGTGCGCATCCTCTACGGCGGCTCGGTGAAGTCGAGCAATGTCGCCGACATCATGGCCAAGCCGGATGTCGACGGCGCCCTCGTCGGCGGTGCCTCGCTGAAGGCCGAGGAGTTCGCCGGCATCGCCGGGTTCCAGCGCAGCTGAAGGTAGTTCGCACCCCAGCGCCGGCCCCGGTCGCACGTGAGCACCCGGGCCGGCGCGTGGGTCGCGTTGCATCGACCCCCGGGTCGGTGCAGTATCCTGATGGTCGGCCATGCCCGGAGATCCCGTGCACTCCGACGACGAAACGAGTTCCCCACCGTGGACGTGTTGCACATCGCCCTTCAGGTCATGCTCGTGGTGACCGGTCTGTTCCTCGTGCTGCTCATTCTCATGCACAAGGGTCAAGGCGGCGGTATGTCGGAGATGTTCGGCGGCAGCATGCAGAGCACCATGGGCGGGTCCTCGGTGGCAGAACGAAACCTCAACCGCATCACGATCACGGTGGCCCTCGTGTGGCTCGCCTGCATCGTCGGTCTGGGACTGCTGACGCGCTTCGCCTGAGACAGGGGTTTCGCCCCCGTCGATCACCGCATGCGCACCGGTCCGCTGCGATATCGTGGTGCGATCGGCTGCGCAAGGGACTGGTGAAACATGGCCGGATCTAACGTCATTCGTGGAAGTCGCGTCGGTGCTGGACCGATGGGGGAGGCCGAGCGCGGCGACGCCGCCCCCCGGCTGACCGTCTCGTACTGGTGCGCCCGCGGTCACGAGACCGCCCCGAGCTTCGCCATCGAAGAAGGCGCGACCGTGCCCGAGCAGTGGGACTGCCCCCGGTGCGGTCTGCCGGCCGGGCGTGACCAACAGAACCCGCCCGAGCCGCTGCGCAACGAGCCGTACAAGACGCACTTGGCGTACGTGAAAGAGCGGCGCACCGACGCTGACGGGCAGAATCTGCTCGACGAGGCACTGAGCGCCCTGCGCACGCGCCGCGGTCGCGGCTGACGCTCGACACAGGCTGCGGCGTGCGGGGAAGAACCCCGCACGCCGCAGCCTCTCTGAGCGGGTGGCTACGGCTGGGGCTCGACGGGTCCGGCCGACTGCGCGCCGCCGCCACGCTTGGCCGCCGACAACCGCGGCAGCCCGTCGCGCAGCGTGCGTTCGTAGACCTCGTCGGCGTCGAGGCGGGCCAGCTCGTCGGCCAGGCACTCGGCGTCGGAGCGCCGCGCCAACGCCAGTCGCCGCATCGGCTGGCCCACCTGCTCCAGGGTGGCCACCGAGCCGTCGGGCCGGTCGAGGTCGACCGACCCCGAGGGGCGCTGCAACCGAACCCCGATGATGCCCGTGCCAGGTCGAGTGTGCTCTCGGGTCACCGGGGCATCGAGGTAGGTGGCGAGCCAGGCGGCGAGCAGGTCGCAGGCGGCCGAGTCTTGGCCGCCGGTGACCGTGATGGCGGTGACCGGTTCGAAGGGCGGCTGATCGAGGGCGGCCGCGAGCAGGCCGCGCCACTTCGTCGTGCGCGTCCACGAGAGGTCGGTGTCACCAGGGGTGTACGTCTTCGCGCGACCCAGAATCGACTTCGTCGGGTCCACCGAGTGCTCCGCGTCGGTGATCCGACGCGACGCGAGGGAGCCCACGGGGTCTGCGGCGGCGTTCTTCGGACCGTTCTGCGGCCACCACGCGACGATGGGGGAGTCGGTGAGCAGCAGCGGCAACACCACCGACTCCCCGTGCCGGGTCAGCTCGCCGTAGAGGCGCAACACGACGACCTCGCTGGCGCCGGCGTCTCCGCCGACCCTGATCTGCGCGTCGATGCGGTTGGCGGCGCGGCGGTTGCCGGTCACGAGGCACACGATGCGGCTGGGGTGTTGGCGGGTCGCATCACCGGCGACGTGCAGCACGGTCTCGGCGCCGTGCTCGTCGGTGATCGCGACGAGCGTGAGAACCCGCCCCAGCGCCATCGACCCGACGTCGTCGCGCAGTTGCACGAGCTTCTTGGTCACGGCCTGCACGCTGGTGGCCGGCAGGTCGACGATCACGGCATCCTCCAGTGGCGTCCGTCACGGGCCAGCATGTCGTCGCTGGACTGCGGTCCCCACAACCCGGATTCGTAGGCCTGCGGGCTGTGCTTCTCACGCGCCCAGGCCTGAGTGACCGGGTCGAGGATCTGCCACGACAACTCGACCTCCTCGTGCCGCGGAAACAGCGGCGGGTCGCCGAGCAACACGTCGAGGATGAGTCGTTCGTAGGCCTCGGGGCTGGACTCGGTGAAGGCGCGGCCGTAGCCGAAGTCCATCGTCACGTCGCGCACCTCCATCGAGGGGCCGGGCACCTTGGAGCCGAACCGGATCGTCACGCCCTCGTCGGGCTGTACCCGGATGACGATGGCGTTCTTGCCGAGCTCCTCGGTGTCGGTGGCGGAGAAGGGTAGATGCGGGGCCTTCTTGAAGACGACAGCGATCTCCGTGACGCGTTTGGCCAGCCGTTTGCCGGTGCGCAGGTAGAACGGCACTCCGGCCCAGCGCCGGTTCTCCACGGCGAGCTTGAGCGCCGCGTAGGTCTCCGTGGTGGAGCCGGGGTCGACGCCGTGTTCCTGCAGGTAGCCCATCACCTTGTCGCCGCCCTGCCAGCCCGCGGCGTATTGACCGCGGGCGGTCGCCTCGGTGACATCTCCGGCCAGGCGCACGCAGGAGAGCACCTTCTCCTTCTCGGCGCGCAGGTGGACGGCGTCGAAGGCCACGGGCTCTTCCATGGCGGTCAGCGCCAGGAGTTGTAGCAGGTGATTCTGGATGACGTCGCGGGCGGCGCCGATGCCGTCGTAGTAGCCGGCGCGACCGCTGATGCCGATGTCCTCGGCCATCGTGATCTGCACGTGGTCGACGTAGTTGCCGTTCCAGATGGGCTCGTACATCTGGTTCGCGAAGCGCATCGCCAGCAGGTTCTGCACCGTCTCTTTGCCGAGGTAGTGGTCGATGCGGAAGACGGAGTCGGGGGCGAACACCGACTCCACGATGTCATTGAGGGCGCGCGCGCTCTCGAGGTCGTGACCGAACGGTTTCTCGATGACGACCCGGCGCCACGCATCGCCTTGCGGTGCCGCCAGGCCGCTGCGTTGTAGCTGCTGGCACACCTGGCCGAAGCTGCCAGGCGGGATGGACAGGTAGAAGGCGTGGTTGCCGCCGGTGCCCCGCTCCGCGTCGAGCGCGAGCAGGGTCTGCGCGAGGTCGTCGAACGCGGCGTCGTCGTCGAAGGTGCCCTGCACGAACCGCAAGCCCTCGCACAGTTGCCGCCAGACGTCCTCCCGGTAGGGAGTGCGGGCGTACTGGCGGACCGACTCGTGCACGACCTCGGCGAAGTCCTCGTGATCCCAGTCGCGGCGGGCGAAGCCGACCAGCGCGAAACCCGGCGGCAGCAGGCCCCGGTTGGCCAGGTCGTAGATCGCGGGCATGAGCTTCTTGCGGGCCAGGTCGCCGGTGATGCCGAACATCACCATGCTGCACGGCCCGGCGATTCGCGGCAGTCGCTTGTCCCGCGGATCCCGCAGCGGGTTGAGGCCCGGGCCGATCACGACCCCTGTCATCTCGGTTCCCGTCATTCGGCGCCGGCCCGCTGCAACTCGCCGTCGACGGACTCCAGCAATTCCTCCCAGGAGGCCTCGAACTTGGTCAGGCCCTCCTGCTCGAGTTGCTCCACCACCTGGGTGTAGGAGATGCCCAGGCGCTCCAGGTCGTCCAGCGTCGACGCCGATTGCTCGTACTGACCGACGATCGTGTCGCCGGTGACCTCGCCGTGGTCGGCGACCGCCTGCAACGTCTTCTCCGGCATGGTGTTGACCGTCTCGGGAGCGATGAGCTCGGTGACGTACATGGTGTCGGGATACTCGGGGTTCTTCACACCGGTCGAGGCCCACAGCGGACGCTGCTTGTGCGCCCCGTCGTCGCCCAGGTTGGCCCACCGCGGCGTCGAGAACACCTCCTCGAACGCCTGATAGGCGAGCCGGGCGTTCGCGATGCCGGCCTTGCCCGCCAATGCTCGGGCCTGGTCGGCGTGCTCACCGTCGGCCAGCTGCTGCAAGCGCTGGTCGACCTCGGAGTCGACCCGAGAGACGAAGAACGAGGCCACCGAGTGGATGCGGGACAGGTCCCGCCCGTGCTCGCGGGCCTGCTCCAGACCGGTCAGATAGGCGTTCATCACCCCGCGGTAGCGGTCGATGCCGAAGATGAGGGTCACGTTGACGTTGATGCCTTCGGCGATCGCCTCGGCGATTGCCGGTAGCCCTTCGACGGTCGCCGGGATCTTGATCATGACGTTGGGCCGGTCCACCGACTGCCACAGGCGCCGGGCCATGTCGAGAGTGCCCTGTTTGTCGCGCGCGAGCCGCGGGTCGACCTCGATCGAGACCCGGCCGTCGACGCCGTCGGTGGCGTCGAAGACCGGACGCAGCACGTCGCAGGCGTCCTGCACGTCGCGAGTGGTGAGGGCCCAGACCGCCGACTCGACGTCGGCGCCCTCGGCCGCCAGTTGCGCGACCTGCTGGTCGTAGGCGCCGCCCTGGGTGAGGGCCGCCGCGAAGATCGTGGGATTCGTCGTGACGCCCACGACCCCCAGCTCCGCCACCTTGCGGCCGAGTTCGCCGGAGGTGAGCATCGGGCGGTTCAAGTCGTCCAGCCAGATCGAGACGCCCGCCCGGGCGACATCCGCCAACCGCGGGTTGGCCGATGCCTGCCCGGGTGTGTTTGCTGTCATCGGCTCAGTTGCCTTCCTCAAAGGTGGCGGTGGCGACGACCGGCGCGTCGCCTCCCGGAACGGCGTCGGAGACGCGGGCCAGCGACGCCTCGGCGGCGGCCACGACGGCCTCGGCGGTGAATCCGAACTCCTGGAACAGTCGCTTGCCGTCCGCGGAGGCGCCGAAGTGGTCGATGGCCACGATCTTGCCCGCGTCGCCGACGAACTCGCGCCAGCCCAGCGACGAGCCGGCCTCGACGCTGACCCGGGCGCGAACGGCCGCCGGCAGCACCTGCTCCTGGTAGGCGGCGTCCTGCTCGGCGAACCACTCGACGCACGGCATCGAGACGACCCGGGCGGCCACGCCCTGCGTCTCGAGCGTCGCGGCGGCGGTCACGGCGATCGAAACCTCGGAGCCGGTGGCGATGAGGATGACGTCGGGCGTGCTCTTCGATCCCTCCACCAGCACGTAGGCGCCCTTGGCGACGCCGTCGGCACCGGCCATCGTGGAGCGGTCGAGCACGGGCAACGCCTGACGGGACAGGATCATCCCGGTGGGCCGGCCGTGGCGCGCCAGTACCTGCTTCCACACCTGGGCGGTCTCGTTGGCGTCGGCCGGGCGCACGATGTCGAGGCCGGGGATGGCGCGCAGCGAGGCCAGGTGCTCGATCGGCTGGTGGGTGGGTCCGTCTTCCCCGAGGCCGATGGAGTCGTGGGTCCACACGTAGATCGCGTCGCACTGCTGGATGGCGCCCAGGCGCACGGCGGGCCGCATGTAGTCGGAGAACACGAGGAACGTGCCGCCGTAGGGCCGGGTCAGGCCCTCCAGCGCGATGCCGTTGAGGATCATGCCCATGGCGTTTTCCCGCACCCCGAAGTGCAGCGTGCGGCCGTAGGGGTTGCCGCGCCACATGGCGGTCTGGCGGTCGTCGGGCAGGAACGACGGCTGGCCAGCCATCGTCGTGTTGTTGGACTCGGCCAGGTCGGCCGAGCCGCCCCACAGCTCGGGCATGACGTCGGCCAGCGCGGTGAGCACCTTTCCGCTGGCGGCGCGGGTCGCGATGCCCTTCTCGTCGGCCTCCCACGACGGCAGAGCCGCGTCCAAGCCCGCCGGCAGCTGCCCCGCCTGCACCCGCTCCAGCAGCTGGGAGCCCTCGGGGTTGGCCTGCTGCCACGCGGCGAACTGCTCGTTCCAGGCCTGCCGGTGCAGGCGGCTGCGCTCGGCGCGGGCCTTGCGGACCGCTGCGAGCATCTCCTCATCGACCTCGAAGGTCTGCTCGGGGTCGAAGCCGAGCTCTCGCTTCAGGCCCTTGACCTCGTCGTCGCCGAGCGCCGAGCCGTGTGACTTGCCGGTGCCCTGCGCCTTGGGAGAGGGCCACGCGATGACCGTGCGCAGCATGATGAACGTGGGCTTGTCGAGAACCTTCTTGCCCTCCTCGATGGCCGCGAAGAGCGCGTCGACATCCTCGACGTAGGTGGGGCTCGTGGTGCCGTGATTGGTGCGCCACTCCACGACCCGCACGTCCCAGCCGTACGCCTCGTAGCGCTTGGGGACGTCCTCGGAGAAGGAGATGTCGGTGTCGTCCTCGATCGAGATCTGGTTCTGATCGAAGATCAGCGTGACGTTGCCCAACTGCTGCGTGCCGGCCAGGGAGCTGGCCTCGCTGGCGACGCCCTCCATCATGCAGCCGTCGCCGGCGACGATGTAGACGTGGTGGTCGAAGACGCTCTCGCCGGGTGCGGCGGCCGGGTCGTAGAGACCGCGCTGGCGACGCTGGGCCATCGCCATGCCGATGCCGGTGGCGACGCCGGAGCCCAGCGGGCCGGTCGTGAGGTCGATCCCCTGCGTGTGGTGCACCTCGGGGTGCCCGGGAGTCTTGCTGCCCCAGGTGCGCAACGAGGAGATGTCGGACTTCTCCAGGAAGCCGTCGAAGAACAACTGGATGTACTGGGTGAGGCTCGAGTGGCCGTTGGAGAGCACGAACCGGTCGCGGCCCAGCCAGTGCGGGTCGGCGACGTCGTGCACGATGACGTTCTGGTAGAGCAGGTAGGCCAGCGGCGCCAGGCTGATGGCGGTGCCGGGGTGACCGTTGCCGGTCTTTTGCACCGCGTCGGCGGCGAGCACGCGCGCGGTGTCTACCGCACGAACATCCGTGTCGGTCCAGCCGAGGGACTCGGCTTTGGGCGGCGACACGTTGCGGGTGGTCTGATCTGCCACGATGGGTGCTCCTCTCGGGCTCCGCCGCGCTGGTCGTGCGGAGCCAAAGGCCCGGGACGACGGGGGTGACGGCGGGTGGACGATGTCAGGCTCGACACTAACGGTGTGGACCGACAAGGTGCACCGGGGAGTTGCTGCCGTGCACGGACACGGCAGCACCGGACTTGCTACGGTCACGGGAGCGCTTTGCCCTTAGACTGGCCGGGTTCTCGCCGGTGCCGCGTCAGCCCAGGGCATTCCCGCAGCCGCCGGTGAGCGTCTCGACTCGGCCGACCGCCGCCTGAAGCAAAGGACACCGTGACCGCACTTCAGCCACGCCACAGTCCCTCGCTCGACGCGTCTGCGCCCGGGGGCCCGGCGTCGATCCTCGTGCCGCGGCGGGCCAGCGTGTCCGACTACATCTCGTTGACGAAGCCGCGGATCATCGAGCTGCTGCTCGTCACGACCTTTCCCGTGATGTTCCTCGCGCAGCGCGGGGTGCCCCCGGTCGGCCTTATCGTGGCCACCCTCGTGGGCGGCACGCTGTCGGCGGCCAGCGCCAACGTCTTCAACTGCTACTTCGACCGCGACATCGACCGGCTCATGCATCGCACCGAGCGGCGGCCGCTGGCCACCGGACTCATCGAGCCGGGGCGGGCGCTGGTCTTCGCGTTCGTGCTGGGCATCGCCTCGGTGCTCATCCTCGGCTTCGCGGTCAACTGGCTGTCGGCCGGCCTGTCGCTGGCCGCCATCGGTCTGTACGTCATCTTCTACACGCTGATGCTCAAGCGCCGGACCAGCCAGAACATCGTTTGGGGCGGGGTGGCCGGCTGCATACCGGTGCTCATCGGGTGGAGCGCGGTGACCAACTCACTGGCGTGGGCGCCCGTCGTGTTGTTCCTCGTCGTGTTCTTCTGGACGCCCCCGCACTACTGGCCGCTGTCGATGCGGTTCAAGGACGACTACGCGGCGGCGGGGGTGCCGATGTTGCCGGTCGTCGAACAAGACATCACCGTCGCCCGCCAGATCGTGCTCTACACATGGGCCACCGTGGCGGTCTCCCTCGTCTTGGTACCCGTCGGCGGCATGGGCTGGATCTACCTGGTCACCGCCGTGCTCGCCGGTCTGGTCTTCGCCCACGAGGCGCACGTGCTGCTGCGCCGCGCCGGAGCACCGGAGAATCGCACGCTGGCCTCCTTGCGGCCCATGCGGCTGTTCCACTTCTCGATCAGCTACCTGACGATCCTCTTCGTCGCGGTCGCCGTCGACCCCCTGCTGCACCTGCCGCTGCCGTTCTGAGCGCCGGCCCGCCCTAGCAACGCGGGGCCCAGTCGGTCGGCCACCGCCACCAATCGGCGGCTCAGTCTGACCAGCGGAAGTAGCGCAGGGCGAGTGCGGTGCCGAGCAGCCCCCATGCCAGCAGCACCAGGGCGGCACCGGCGTCGAAGTGACCAAGGTGCAGGGCGCCACGCAGACCGTCGGCCAGGGCGCCGGAGGGGAGCAGCTCGGCGATCGTGCCGAGCCCGGCGGGCATGGCCTGCGGCGGGATGAGGACGCCACCCAGTGCCAGCAACAGCACCCACACGAGGTTCGCCAGCGCCAGCACCGCTTCGGCGCGCAGCGCCCCGGCCAGCAGCAGCGCCAGCGCGACGAAGACCCACGACCCCAGGAGCCAGAAAAGAGTCGCCACCGGCAGACCGATCAGGCTCGGGCGCCAACCCAACGCCAGGCCGAGGCCCGCCAGCACGACGAATTGCACGACGGCGACCGCCAGCACCGCCAGACCCTTGCCGGCGAGCAGACCCGCCCGGCCCAGCGGGCTGACGCCCAGCAGCCGCAGCACCCCGTAGCGGCGATCGAAGCCCGTCGAGATCGCCTGACCCGTGAAGGCGGTCGAGAGCACGGCCAAGGCCAGCACCCCCGGCACCGCGACATCGATGCGCTCACCCGGCCCCAGCGACGGGGCCTGCGATAACGCCAGGCCCACCAGCGCCAGGGCCGGCAAGATCAGCGCCACGAGCAGCTGCTCGCCGTTGCGCAGCAGCGTGCTGGTCTCGAACCGCGCCTGCGCGAGCACCCGGCGAGCGAACGGAGCAGGCCCGATCGGCCCCGCCGGATCCGCCGCGACGGGGGCAGCGGAGGAGGGGGTGCGGTTGGTCATGAGTCCTCCGAATTGCCGGTCAGGGCGAAGTAGGTGGCCTCCAGGCTCGCGCCGGGCGGCACGACCTGGGCCAAGGTGCCCTGCGCCACCGCTTTGCCCGAGGCGACGATGACGACGTCGTCGGCCAGCCGCTCGGCCTCCTCGAAAGAGTGCGTGGTGACGATGAGCGTGCGTCCGGCGTCGCGCTGCTCGCGCAGCAACCGCCAGGTCTCCAGGCGGGCGTGGGGGTCGAGTCCCGCGGTCGGCTCGTCGAGGAAGGCCACCTCCGGGCGCCCCAGCAGCGCCGCCGCCAGGGCGACCTTCTGTCGTTGGCCACCGGAGAGCCGGCGTACCGGCGTCCTCTCGAAGGGGCCGATGGCCAGGCGGTCGATCCACTCCGAGGCCACCCGCTGGGGGGTTTGCGCGCCGGCGTACAGCCGCGCCAGGTGCTCCAAGAGTCGACGGGCGCCCACCGTGTTCGGCAGTCCACCGTCCTGCAGCATGACCCCGACCCGCGCCCGGTGCCCGGCCTCCGCCCGCCAGGGATCCTCGGCCAGCACGCGCACACTGCCCGCGTCCGGGCGCAGCAGCCCGAGCAGACAGGCGATGGCGGTCGTCTTGCCGGCGCCGTTAGGGCCCAGGATCGTGGTGATGCGTGCCCGGCGCGCTCGCAGCGACATGTCGTCGACCGCGAGGCACGAACCGAAACGTTTGACCAGACCCTCGACGACCACCGGCGCCGGCTCGTCGTCGGCCGGCACCGCGCGCTGACCTGGTGCAGACGGATCTCGGTGGTCGGTGGGCACGACGCGATCCTAGAGGAATCGCCGCGTTCGACCGGCGCCCCCGGGGGCCGCCGGGTTCGCGCGCCGACCGGTAGCATGACGGCGTGACAACACTGGTGTTGACCGTCATCGGAGACGATCGTGCGGGGCTCGTCAGCGCCCTGTCGGAGGCCGTTGCCGCCGCCGGCGGCAACTGGGAGCAAAGTCATTTGGCCGAGTTGGCCGGCAAGTTCGCCGGCATCATCCTCGTCACTGCACCCGCCGACAAGGCCGGTGCGGTCGCCGATCGCCTGCGGGCCGTCGACGGTGCCCTCGAGGTCGTCGTGCAAGAGGGCGAGGTGCAGGATGTCGGCGCGCAGCCGTCCGTCGGTCGCGAGCTGGTCGTCGAGCTCGTCGGCAACGACAGCCCCGGCATCGTGCGGGAGATCTCCGGCGTGCTGCACCGCCACGACGTCAGCATCGGCGGCATGACCTCGGACACCCGCGACGCCCCGATGTCCGGTGGGCGGCTCTTCGAGGCGCGGATCACGGCCGTGGTGCCCGATCAGCTCGACACCGCCGATCTGCGGGCTGATCTGGAGAAGCTCGCGGGCGAACTGCTCGTCGATCTCGAGCTCGCCGACGCCTGAGCGCCCCACTCGAGGGAGCCCACGGCAGGAGTAGGTCGAAAAACACCTGGTCAACTGCCCGCAGGCAGAGGTAAGGCCGACCTTACTAGCTGACTCCCAGGCAATTAGGCAAGAATGCCCTTGTGTTTATCGGCGACTTGGCATCCGAGCGGCGTGCGGAGACCCTCCGCGACGCCGAGGGGCCCCGTGCGCCGACCGACGAGGGCACCCGGGCGCGCGTGCTCGGGCACGTGCTGCGACTCGGTCCGGTGACGGCCGCGGAGTTGGCGCATCGCCTCGACCTGACCCCCACGGCCGTGCGCCGGCACCTGGAGTGGCTGACCGACTCGGGTGACATCGCGCCGTCCGAGACCGCAGCCAGCGGCACGCGTCGCGGGCGGGGCCGCCCGGCACGCCACTACGTCGTCACCCCGGCCGGCCACCGTCGGCTCGACTCCGACTCCGCCGACATCGCCACCCAGGCGTTGCGCTTCCTGGCCCGGCACTCCGGACCGGCGGCCGTGGAGGAGTTCGCCCGCGAGCGCTTCGCGGCACTCGAGGAGCGATACGCGGTCGCGGTCCGGCAGGCGGGCGACGATCCGCGCGCCCGCGTCGACGCGCTGGCTCGCGAGCTGACCGCCGACGGATTCGCGGCGACGGCGCGGCCGGTGGGAATCGACACTCCCCTCGAAGGCGTTCAACTATGCCAAGGGCATTGCCCGATGCACCGCGTCGCCGCCGAGTTTCCGCAGCTGTGCGACGCCGAGACCCAGGCGTTCGCGCGGCTGCTCGGAGTGCACGTGCAGCGACTGGCTACGCTCTCCGGCGGCGAACACGTCTGCACGACGTTCGTGCCGAGCGCGCCCGAGTCGAGCACGCGCCGCGACTCCCGCGATCACCGGGACTCCCACGACCACCACAACCACAGCAGCACGCAGGACGAAAGGACACCGCGATGAGCACGAACATCGAGGAGCTCAACCCGGGCCTGAAGGACCTCGGGCGCTACGAGTACGGCTGGCATGACGCCGACGCGGCCGGTGCGTCCGCGCGGCGCGGTCTCAACGAGGGTGTCGTGCTCGACATCTCCGACCGTAAGAGCGAGCCGACCTGGATGCGCGACCTGCGCCTCAAGGCCCTGCGCTTGTTCGGCAAGAAGCCGATGCCGCACTGGGGCAGCGACCTGTCGGGCATCGACTTCGACAACATCAAGTACTTCGTGAAGTCCACCGAGAAGCAGGCCACGAGCTGGGAGGACCTGCCCGAGGACATCAAGAACACCTACGACCGCCTCGGCATCCCGGAGGCGGAGAAGCAGCGCCTCGTCGCGGGCGTCGCCGCCCAGTACGAGTCGGAGGTCGTCTACCACCAGATCCGCGAGGACCTGGAGGAGAAGGGCGTCATCTTCGTCGACACGGACACGGGCCTGCGCGAGCACGAAGAGCTCTTCAAGGAGTACTTCGGCTCGGTCATCCCGCCCGGTGACAACAAGTTCGCCGCGCTGAACACGGCCGTCTGGTCCGGTGGCTCGTTCATCTACGTGCCGCCGGGCGTGCACGTCGACATCCCGCTGCAGGCCTACTTCCGCATCAACACCGAGAACATGGGCCAGTTCGAGCGCACGCTGATCATCGCCGACGAGGGCTCCTACGTGCACTACGTCGAGGGCTGCACGGCGCCGATCTACAAGTCCGACAGCCTGCACTCCGCGGTCGTCGAGATCGTCGTCAAGAAGGGCGCCCGCGTGCGCTACACGACGATCCAGAACTGGTCGAACAACGTCTACAACCTCGTCACCAAGCGCGCGACCTGCGAGGCCGGCGCGACGATGGAGTGGGTCGACGGCAACATCGGCTCCAAGGTGACGATGAAGTACCCGGCGGTCTTCCTGCTCGGCGAGCACGCCAAGGGCGAGACCCTGTCGATCGCCTTCGCCGGCGAGGGCCAGCATCAGGACGCGGGCGCCAAGATGGTGCACGCCGCGCCGCACACCTCCAGCTCGATCGTCTCCAAGTCGGTCGCGCGCGGCGGTGGCCGCACCTCCTACCGGGGTCTGGTGCAGATCATGGAGGGCGCCGAGCACTCCAAGTCCTCGGTGGTCTGCGACGCGCTGCTGGTCGACAACATCAGCCGCTCCGACACCTACCCCTACGTCGACGTCCGCGAGGACGACGTCCAGATGGGCCATGAGGCGACGGTCAGCCGCGTCAGCGACGACCAGCTCTTCTACCTCATGTCCCGGGGCATGAGCGAGGAGGAGGCGATGGCGATGATCGTGCGCGGCTTCGTCGAGCCGATCGCCCGCGAGTTGCCCATGGAGTACGCGCTCGAGCTCAACCGCCTCATCGAACTGCAGATGGAAGGAGCGGTCGGCTGATGCCGTTGGTCAGCAAGGAAACTGAAGTTGGGCTGCCCGTCGACGCCGGTGACAAGGCGCTCCTGGGCACTCCCGGTAGCGACGCTGCCTTGTCGAACGTGCAGGCGAGCGACGCCTTCGCGCACGCCGTTCCCGAGCAGTCGCGGGCGCAACGAGCCACCTCGTTCGACCCCGCCGACTTCGCGGTGCCGACGGGCCGGGAGGAGGAGTGGCGGTTCACCCCCGTCGACCGGCTGCAGCCGTTGTTCGCCGACGGCCAGGGCAGCGGCCACCTCGACTGGCAGTCACAGTTGCCGGAGGGCGTGACCTCCGAGACGATCAGCGCGGCCAAGGCCCGTGAGCTGACGCTCATGAGCCCGGCCGACCGGCCCGCCGCGCTGGCGTTCGCGCGCAGCGGCGGTGCCGTGCAGGTGGACATCCCGAACGACGCCGATGTCACCGAGCCGATCCGCATCGACCTGCGCGGCACCGACGGTGCCCAGGCCGGCGACCCGGTGTTCGGGCACCTCATCGTCACGGCCGGCCGGCACAGCCGGGCCACCGTCGTCATCGCGCACTCCGGGCGCGCCGACTACTCCGAGCTGCTGTCGGTCATCACCGGCGACGGCGCCGAGCTGTCGGTCGTGAGCCTGCAGGAGTGGGACGACGAGGCGCTGCACCTGGGCCAGCAGGACGTGGTCGTCGGGCGCGATGCGACCGTGCGGCACATCGCGGTGACCCTGGGCGGCAAGGTCGTGCGGCTGTGCGTCAACGCGCGGTACGCCGGCCCGGGCGGCACCTTCCAGGGGCTCGGCGTGTACTTCGCCGACGCCGGGCAAGATCTGGAGCATCGCCTGTTCGTCGATCACGAGGCGCCGCGCTGCACCTCCGACGTCGAGTACAAGGGCGCGCTGCAGGGCGAGACCGCGCACACCGTGTGGGTCGGCGACGTGCTGATCCGCGCGGAGGCCGAGGGTACCCAGACGTACGAGCTGAACCGCAACCTCGTGCTCACCGACGGCGCCCGCGCCGACTCGGTGCCCAACCTGGAGATCGAGACCGGGCAGATCGAGGGAGCCGGGCACGCCTCGGCGACCGGCCGATTCGACGACGAGCAGCTGTTCTACCTGCGCAGCCGCGGCATCCCCGAGAGCGAGGCGCGCCGGCTGGTCGTGCGCGGCTTCTTCGCCGCGATCGTCGCGCGTATCGGCATCCCCGAGGTCGTCGAGCACCTCATGGCGGCCATCGACGCCGAGCTGGAGACCTCCATGGGCGCCGACGCCGACGACAAGGCGGTTCGCGAGGTCGTGCAGGAGGCCACTTCGTGAGCCTGCCCGCCACCTACGAGCTGGTCTGCGGGCTGGAGGAGTTGCCGCAGGTCGGTGCCGCGCTGGCTGAGATCGGCGGCGAGAAGGTCGCCATGGTGCGCACCGCCGACGGCACCGTGCACGCCGTGCAGGACACCTGCACGCACGGCGCCGTGAGCTTGTCCGAGGGCGAGGTCGAGGGCTGCGCGATCGAGTGCTGGCTGCACGGTTCGCGGTTCGACCTGCGCACCGGCAAGCCGCTGACCCCGCCGGCGACCGTCCCCATCCGTGTCTATTCCGTGAAGATCGAGGGCACCGACGTGTACGTCTCCGTCGCGCCCTCCGCGGCCGAAGAGAACTGAGAGAACCTTTATGTCCACGTTGGAAATCAAGGACCTGCACGTCAGCGTCGAGACCGAGAACGGCCCCAAGGAGATCCTCAAGGGCGTCGACCTGACGGTCCGCTCGGGCGAGACGCACGCGATCATGGGCCCGAACGGCTCCGGCAAGTCGACGCTGGCCTACAGCATCGCGGGCCACCCCAAGTACCAGATCACCTCCGGCACGGTCACCCTCGACGGTGCAGACGTGCTGGCCATGGGCGTGGACGAGCGCGCCCAGGCCGGACTGTTCCTCGCGATGCAGTACCCGGTCGAGGTGCCGGGCGTGTCGGTGAGCAACTTCCTGCGCACCGCCAAGACCGCCATCGACGGCGAGGCGCCCAAGCTGCGGCACTGGGTCAAGGACGTCAAGGCGGCGATGGGTCGCCTCAAGATGGACTCGACCTTCGCCGAGCGCGACGTCAACGCGGGCTTCTCCGGCGGAGAGAAGAAGCGCCACGAGATCCTGCAGATGGAGCTGCTCAAGCCGAAGGTCGCGATCCTCGACGAGACCGACTCGGGCCTCGACATCGACGCGCTGCGCGTCGTCTCCGAGGGCGTCAACCGCGCCAAGGACGAGAACGACCTCGGGGTGCTGCTGATCACGCACTACACGCGGATCCTGCAGTACATCAAGCCCGACTTCGTGCACGTCTTCGTCGACGGTCGCGTCGCGGCCCAAGGCGGCCCCGAGCTGGCCGACCAGCTCGAGGCGGAGGGCTACGACAAGTACCTGCCCGGCGACGTCAGCGAGCCGGCCGCCCAGAGCGAGCCCGTCACCGCCTGATCACGCTCGACAACAGACCGGAGGTGTGAGGTGTCGGCCTTTACCGACCGCGAGCTCGCAGCCGTACGCGCGGACTTTCCCATCCTGTCGCGCGCGGCGGCTGCGGGGCGGCCGCTGGTCTACCTGGACTCAGGGGCCACCTCGCAGAAGCCGCGCGTGGTGCTCGACGCCGAGCGCGAGTTCTACGAGCAGCACAACGCCGCCGTGCACCGGGGCGCGCACCTGCTGGCCGAGGAGGCGACCGACGCCTTTGAGTCCGCCCGCGCCCGGGTCGCCGCGTTCATCGGCGCCCCGGCCCGCGAGGTGGTGTTCACCCGTAACGGCACCGAGGCCATCAACCTCGTGGCCTACGCGCTGAGCAACGCCGGCGCCCCCGGCGCACTCGACGGCGTCGACCCCGCGATCGCCGAGCGACTGCGGATCGGGCCCGGCGACGAGATCGTCGTGACGGTCATGGAGCACCACGCCAACCTCGTGCCGTGGCAGGAGCTGGCGCGGCGCACCGGGGCGACTCTGCGCTGGGTCGGCCTGAGTGATGACGGCCGGCTCGACCTCGACGCCTACGACGACGTGCTCGGCGAACGCACGAAGGTCGTGGCCTTCACGCACGTCAGCAACGTGCTCGGCACGGTCAACGATGTGCCGGCCATCGCGGCCAAGGCGCGGGCGGTCGGGGCGTTGACCGTGCTCGACGCGTGCCAGTCGGTGCCGCACTTCGCGGTCGACGTCCGCGAGCTGGGTGTCGACTTCCTGGCGTTCACCGGGCACAAGCTGCTCGGCCCGCTCGGCATCGGCGTGCTGTGGGGCCGCTACGAGCTGTTGGAGGCGATGCCCCCCTATGTCACCGGAGGCTCGATGATCGAGTTGGTGACGATGGAGGGCTCGACGTACGCCCCGCCGCCGCAACGCTTCGAGGCCGGGGTGCCGATGGCCGCGCAGGCCGTCGGGCTCGCCGCCGCCTGCGACTATCTCAGCGAATTGGGCATGGACCGGATCGAGGCCCATGATCGCGAGCTCGTCGGATACACCCTCAAGCTGCTGGGGGAGCGGGGCTGGGTCCGCACGCTGGGCCCGAGCGATCCGGGCGTACACGCCGGGGCCGTGGCCTTCACCGTCGAAGGGGTGCACCCGCACGACGTGGGCCAGATCCTCGACCACGAGGGCGTCGCGGTGCGCACCGGTCACCACTGCGCCTGGCCGTTGCACCGGGAGCTGCGCATCCCCGCGAGCACCCGCGCCAGCTTCTCCGTCTACACGACCCCGGCCGAGATCGACGCCCTGGTCGCGGCGCTGGACCGGGTCCCCCAGGTGATGAAGGTGGCGGTGTAGATGGACCTGTACCAAGAGCTGATCCTCGACCACAGCAAGCGCCCGCATCACGCCGGGCTGCGCGAGCCGTACGACGCGCAGACCCACCACATCAACCCCACCTGCGGCGATGAGGTGACGCTGCGGGTGCACGTGACCCCGACGGGCCAGGGTGACCCGCCCGACCGAAGCGCGACCGTCACGGATGTCGGCTACGACGCGATCGGCTGCTCGATCTCCGTCGCGGCGGCCTCGATCCTGGCCGAGGAGGTCATCGGCCACACCGTGGGCGAGGCGCTCGCGACTCAGGAGGCGATGCGCGCGATGCTCACCAGCCGCGGCACCGACCCCGGCGACGAGGAGGTCATCGGCGACGGGGTCGCGCTGGCCGGCGTCTCGAAGTATCCGGCGCGCGTCAAGTGCGCGTTGCTGCCCTGGTCGGCCTTCACCGACGCCCTCGTGCGAGCCGGCGTCGACATCGCCTCGCCCGAAACCGCCCCGCCCCAGACCGCTACGCCCCAGGAGGCGACATCATGACCGAACAGAACACTGTGGAAACGGTGGAGACTGCGGGGACGCCGCCCACCGCTCCGGCTCAAGGCCCGACGCCCGCCAACGCCGCGGACATCGAGGAGGCGATGCGCGACGTGGTCGACCCCGAGTTGGGGATCAACGTCGTCGACCTCGGCCTCGTCTACGGGGTGAGCGTCGACGGCGACGGCCACGCGATCGTCGACATGACGCTGACTTCGGCCGCGTGCCCGCTGACCGACGTCATCGAGGACCAGACCGCCCAGGCGCTGGACGACATCGTCACCTCGCATCGCATCAACTGGGTGTGGATGCCGCCGTGGGGCCCGGACAAGATCACCGAGGACGGCCGCGACCAGCTGCGGGCCCTCGGCTTCAACGTCTGAGCACGAAGGGGGTCACGTGATGGCGAATCTTGCCGAGAATCTGGCGGCCAGCGCGCAACGCAGCCCAGCGGCCCTGGCGCTGCGGCAGGATGAGCAGACACTGACCTTCGCGCAGCTCGATGGTGCGGCGGCGGCGTTCGCCGGCTACCTGACCCAGCGGGGGATCGGTGCGGGCGATCGGGTGGGGCTGTCGCTGCCCAACGTTCCCGCGTACGCCATCGTCTACTATGGCGCGCTACGGATCGGCGCGATCGTCGTGCCGATGAATCCGCTGTTCAAGACGCGCGAGGTGGCCTACTACCTACAGGATTCGGGCGCCTGCCTGCTCGTCGGCATGGCCGGTGATGCCGCGACCGGCGCCCAGGAGGCCGGCACCGACTTCCTGGACGTCACCACGCTGCCGCAGGTGCTCGCCGACGCTACCCCGCATCCGCAGGTGGTCGACCGACCCGGCGAGAGCACCGCGGTGATCCTGTATACGTCGGGAACGACGGGCAAGCCCAAGGGCGCCGAGCTGACGCACGCCAACCTGCAGACGAATCTGGAGGTCAGCGGTCGCACGCTGCTCGAGGTCACCGCCGCCGACGTCATCATGGGCTGCCTGCCGCTGTTCCATGTGTTCGGTATGACGTGCGCTCTCAACGTCGCTGTCGACACCGGGGCGACACTGACGATGATCCCGCGGTTCGATCCGGTCAAGGCTCTCGAGGTGATCAGCCGCGACGGCGTCACCGTCTTCGAGGGCGTGCCGACCATGTACGGCGCGATGCTGGCCGCCGCCAAGTCGGCGGGTGCCCACGGTGGGGACCCGTACGACCTGAGCGCGCTGCGGGTGTGCATCAGCGGCGGCTCGTCGATGCCGTTGGAGCTCATGCGCGCCTTCGAGGAGCAGTTCGACTGCGTGATTCTCGAGGGTTACGGGCTGTCGGAGACCTCGCCGGTCGCCACGTTCAACCACCCGAACAAGGAGCGCAAGCCCGGCACCGTCGGCACCGCGATCGAGGGGGTGCGGGTGCGCTGCGTCGATCCCGGCGGCAACGACGTGCCGACGGGGGAGATCGGCGAGATCGTCATCGCCGGGCACAACATCATGCGCGGCTACTGGAATCGCCCCGACGCGACCGCGGAGGCGATCCGCGACGGGTGGTTCCACTCCGGTGACCTGGGACGCATGGACGAGGAGGGGTACGTCTCCATCGTCGACCGCACGAAGGACATGATCATTCGCGGTGGCTACAACGTGTACCCCCGCGAGATCGAAGAGGTGCTTTACGAGCACCCCGCCATCGCCGAGGCCGCGGTCGTCGGCATCCCGCACGAGACGCTCGGTGAGGAGATCCGCGCCTACGCCGTGCTGACGCCCGGGCAGAGCGCCACCCCGGAAGAGATCACGGAGTTCGTCAAGGAGCGCGTCGCCGCCTACAAGTACCCCCGCAGCGTGCGCCTGGTCGAGGCACTGCCCAAGGGCGCCACCGGCAAGATCCTCAAGCGCGAGCTTCCCCGCGACGCGGACTGAGACGCGGCGGCGACTGAACGGGCCCACGCGACCCTCATCGAGCGGAACAAACAAAGCTCCGCGGGCGACGGATCCCCATCCGTCGCCCGCGGAGCGGTGTCCGGGCGCCCCCTGAGCGGCCGGACGATCTTAGGGGCGCGCCTGGGCGTACCAGGCGGCGAATTCGGTGAGTGACTCAAGGACGACGTCGGCGCCCGCTGCGCGCAGGGCGGCCTCGTCGTTGGCGCCGGTGGTGACGCCGACGGCTACGGCGTCGGCGGCGTGGGCGGCGTGGATGTCGCCGGGGTGGTCGCCGACGTAGACCCAGGCGCCCTCTGCCAGCAACGCGGTGGCCTTGTCGAGGGCGAAGAGGCTGCCGTGGACGGCGTCGAGCTCGTCGGCGAGCCCGGCCTCGGTGACGGCGCCCCGGCCCATCCACTCGATCTTGGCCGTGACGACGATGGCGCGGTCTCCGGCGGCCCGCACCGCTTGCAGGGCCGCGAGCGCACCGGGCATCGCCGGAGACTGCGGGGCCTGTGGACGGTGGTAGTGGTCGCGATAGGCGGCCACGAATGCTGGGGTGTCCAGCGCGGGCGCCAAGGCGGCGACCTTGTCGGCGAGGGGGATGCCGAGGTGCGGCACGATCGCCTCCGCCGGGATGGAGGCGCCGAGGTCGGCGAACGCGTTGACCGCGGAGGCCAGGATGCGCTCCCGGGTGTCCACGAGCGTCAGGTCGAGGTCGAACCCGACCGCGCGGGTGTCCGCCGCGTTCGGTATGTCCATTTCCTCTGCCTAACGGGTGGTCGCCGTGACCCGCGGAGGGCGGGATCACGGCGACCGGTCGTGCGGGGCGACCCTTACGGGGTCGCGGCGTTGCTCAGGGCTGCGTCAGCTCAGCGGACGCGGCCGTAGGAGGCGCCGCCGCGGACCGAGGACAACTTGACGACGTCGCCGGTGCGCGGGGAGTGCCACATCTTGCCGTTGCCGGCGTAGATGCCGACGTGGTGCTTGTTGCGGCCGCCGTAGAAGACGAGGTCGCCGGGGCGGGCCTGGCCGCGCGAGATCTTCTTGCTGGCGCGGTACTGCTGGTTCGCGGTACGGGGCAGGCTCTTGCCCACGCGCTTGAAGGTCCACGAGGTGAAGCCGGAGCAGTCGAAGCGGTTCGGGCCCGCGGCGCCGTAGCGGTACGGGGTGCCCTTCTTGGAGGCCGCGATGCGCAGCACCGAGCGGGCCTGCGCGCTGGAGAGGCCGGTCTGAACGGAGACCGAGGTGGGGGCCGCGGGGGCGGCCTGAGCGACCGGCGCCGAGACGGAGGCGATGCCTCCGCTGAGGCCGACGGCGAGCACGCCGGTTGCAAGGAGGCGTGCGGGGGCAGCAGAAAGCAGCTTCATGAGATGTGTATCCAGGGAGGCGCTTACGAGGCATGACCTGTCGGATTCGAAGACCTGGACGTCTTCGGCCCGCGTCGCGCACGTCGCTGCCCATGGAGGGGGTTGTTGACGTGCCGCGGGCTTCACCCCAAGGACGCCACGATTTGATGAGAATCGCGCGCCCGGTGTTGCTGGGTGCACCGCTCCTACCACCCACACATTTCTGTGCGAAGTTTGACCGCTCGTGGTGGTAGGACTCAGCGTCACGAGACGGTGGACCGGATCAGGGGTTCCGAGCCGTTAGCCAACGTAGGGCAGTCGATAACGATCCTGCAAAGTCGCGGGGCCCCTTGTGAACTTTGTCACAAGCTTTGCCCGGAACCCGACGCGAGACGGCGCCCTCGAGTCCGGATATATCGGGTCCTTGACCTGCGGGATAGCTACGGCACCGGGCAATTTGCCCAGTGGTGGCGCCCCGCGCAGCGGATCACGAGCACCCCTCCCGAACGGTCCACATGCTGGACACAGGAAGTTTACAGGATTGCCTCAGGTGGGCCGGAACGGGATACGGGCAGCCCGTGAGATCCGCAGGACGGTCCGCCTGGCCCCGGTAAACCACGGGATCGGACACGTTCGAGCCCGTTCGGACGGGGCAACCCCCAGTGCCCGTGGGTTTCGTCACCCACTGGCTCCCGCCGGCCTCCACTGGGCGGCTCAGAGCTGGTCGGCGTTGAGGGTGTTGCACGAGTTGATCGACTGGGAGTTGTAGCCGTTCATGAACCACTTGCGGCGCTGTTCGCTGGTGCCGTGCGTGAAGTTCTCGGGGCTGACCCGACCCTGGGTCCGCTCCTGGATGTGGTCGTCACCGACCGCGCTGGCCGCCGAAAGGGCGGAGTCGATGTCCTTCTGAGTCAGCGGCTGCAGCAGGGTGTTGCCCGCGGAGTCCTTCGTCGTCTGGGCGTCTTTGGCCCACATTCCAGCGAAGCAGTCGGCCAGCAGCTCGATCCGTACGCCGCCGCTCTCCGGGCCCCGGGGGTCCTGCTGGGCCTCGTTCAGCAGACCGAGTTGGTCCTGCAGCGCGTGCCCGTACTCGTGCGCGACCACGTACATCTGCGCCAGGTTGCCGCCGTCGGCACCGAACTGACTGCTGAGGATCTTGAAGAAGTCGGCGTCGATGTACACCTTCTGGTCCAGCGGGCAGTAGAACGGCCCGACCTGATTGCTCGCGGTGCCGCACGCCGACTGGGTCTGACCCTGGTAGAGCACGGTTTCGGTCATGCGCCACTGGCGCTGGTTGTTGGACTGCTCCGGCAGCTCGCGCTTCCAGTAGTCCTGCACGCTGTTCACCGTGCCGATGACGCGACACTCGACATCCCGGTTGGCGTCGGCGCCCGTCTGGCACCGGGCGAACCGATTGTTGTCGATCGAACCGCCTCCGGTCACCGAGTCGTTGCGGCCGAAGATGTCGCCCGGTTGGGTCTGCTCCTGAGGTGCCGGTGCGGGGGCAGGGGAACTGCCGCCGCCCAGCCCGTCACCGAAGAACAGGAAGAGCAGCAACACGATGACCGACAGGCAGCCACCTCCGCCGCCGATGACCATGCCGCCCGGGCGGAAGCCGCCGCCCCCGCCGCCCGATACCTGGGAGGTGTCGAGCCGGGCGTTGTCGTTGAAGGTCATGGGGCCCTCCTGGTGCCTCGTGCCGGGGTCGCGGTCGCACCCCGGCGGGTGCCGGGGCGCGGCGGGCCGACACGTAAACTATGCAACGGCCGCTTCCGCCGGTGGGTGACCGCTGCGCCCCACCAGGTCTTCCTCTTTCCCCGTTCTGTGCAGGAGCATGTCGTGATTACCGCCACCGGCGTCGAACTGCGTGCTGGCTCGCGCCTCCTGCTCTCCGATGCCACGTTTCGGGTCGGGCCGGGTGACCGCGTCGGACTCGTCGGCCGTAATGGCGCCGGCAAGACGACGCTGACCAAGGCGATGGCCGGCTGGACCCAACCCGCAGGCGGGTCGATCACGACCAGCGGGGAGATCGGCTACCTGCCGCAGGACCCCCGCGATGGCGACCTCGACATGATCGCCCGCGCCCGCATTCTCTCCGCCCGCGGTCTGGACGAGATCGTGCGCCGCATGCGCGACACCGAGGGTGCGATGGCCAGCGCCGACGCGCAGACACACGAGCGCGCCATGGAGCGCTACCCCAAGCTGCAGGCCCGGTTCGAGGCGGCGGGCGGGTACGCCGCGGAGTCGGAGGCGGCGACGATCGCCGCAGCGTTGGGGTTGGACGACCGGGTTCTGGGTCAGCCGCTGCGCACCCTCTCCGGTGGTCAAAGGCGCCGCGTGGAGCTGAGCCGCATCCTCTTCTCCGGTGCCGCCTCGCTGCTGCTCGACGAGCCGACCAACCACCTCGACGCGGACTCCATCGTCTGGCTGCGCGACTGGCTCAAGGTGTACAAGGGCGGCCTCGTCGTCATCAGCCACGACGTGGCCCTGCTCGACCAGGTCGTCAACCGCGTCTTTCACCTCGACGCCAATCGCGCTGAGATCGACCAGTACAACGTCGGCTGGACCACCTACCTGACGCAGCGGGAGACCGACGAGAAGCGACGCCGTCGCGAGCGGGACAACGCGCAGAAGAAGGCCGCGGCGCTGCAGAGCCAGGCCGACAAGATGCGCGCGAAGGCGACGAAGGCGGTGGCCGCCCAGAACATGGCCCGCCGGGCCGAGCGCCTGCTCGCCGGAGTGGAGGGGGTGCGGCAGGTCGACAAGGTCGCCAAGCTGCGCTTCCCCGACCCGGCGCCGTGCGGGCGCACCCCCCTGACCGCCACCGGGCTGTCCCGTTCGTACGGATCGCTGGAGGTGTTCACGGACGTCGACCTCGCGATCGACCGCGGCGCCAAGGTCGTCGTGCTCGGCCTCAACGGCGCGGGTAAGACGACACTGCTGCGCATCCTCGCCGGCATCGACGCCCCCGACACCGGGCGGGTGGAGGCGGGGCACGGCCTCAAGCTCGGCTACTACGCCCAGGAGCACGAGAACCTCGACATCGAGCGCACGGTGCTGGAGAACATGAAGAGCGCCGCCCCCGACCTGGGGGAGACAGAGGTACGCAAGGTGCTCGGTAGCTTCCTCTTCTCCGGCGACGACGTCGACAAGCCCGCCGGGGTGCTCTCCGGCGGGGAGAAGACCCGACTGTCGTTGGCCACGCTCGTCGTGAGTAGCGCCAACGTGTTGCTGCTCGACGAGCCGACGAACAACCTCGACCCGGCCAGCCGCGAGGAGATCCTCTCGGCGCTGCGCAACTACGCGGGCGCGGTGGTGCTCGTCAGCCACGACGAGGGCGCGGTTCAGGCGCTGCACCCCGAGCGAGTGCTGCTGCTGCCCGACGGGGTGGAAGACCTTTTCGGCCCGGATTATCTCGATCTGGTCACGCTCGCCTAGGCGCGTGCGGCGCGCCCGAGAGGTCGCCGCGAAGGTCATTGCCCGGCAGCACCGCTGGCGCTACTGTGACGCCGTTGCGGGGCTGTGCACCGATGCCGTCGGGCCGGCCCTTCCCTCGTGTCTCCTCCAAGAAAGGGGCGAGCCGTGCTCGATGAATGGGCGAAGACCATCAACGGCATCGTGTGGTCGGATGCGCTCATTGCGCTGTGTCTGCTCACCGGTCTGTACTTCTCGCTGCGGATGCGGTTCGTGCAGGTGCGCCTCTTCGGCGACATGCTGCGCCAGATGCGCGCCGGAGAATCATCGGAGTCCGGAGTCTCGTCCTTCCAGGCGCTGGCCATGAGTCTGGCCGGTCGCGTCGGCACCGGAAATATCGCCGGTGTCGCGACCGCGATCGCCTTCGGTGGGCCGGGCGCGGTGTTCTGGATGTGGATGATGGCCTTCCTCGGGGCCTCGTCCTCCTTCATCGAATGCACCTTGGGGCAGATCTACAAGGAGCGCGACGCGGGCGGTGAGTATCGCGGCGGGCCGGCCTTCTACATCGAGAAGGGCCTGGGGATGCGCTGGTACGGGCTGTTGTTCGCCCTGGTCACCGTCATGGCGATGGGCATCCTGCTGCCCGGCATCCAGTCCAACGGCATCACCGCGGCGGCCGACCACGCCTGGGGCCTGGACCCGCGGATCGCGACCATCGGCATCATCATCATGCTGGCGTTCATCGTCGTCGGCGGCGTCAAGCGCATCGCGATCTTCGCCTCGCTCGTCGTGCCGTTCATGGCGATCCTCTACATCGCGATGACCGTCATCGTGTTGGTGCTCAACGCCTCGATGATCCCCGAGGTGCTGGCGCTCATCCTGCGCAGCGCCTTCGGGATGGACGCCGCGTTCGGCGCGATCATCGGCCTGGCCGTGCAGTGGGGCGTCAAACGCGGCATCTACTCCAACGAAGCCGGTCAGGGCACCGGCCCGCACGCCGCCGCCGCCGCCGAGGTCTCGCACCCCGCCAAGCAGGGCCTCGTGCAGGCCTTCGCCGTGTACGTCGACACGCTGCTCATCTGCTCGGCGACGGCGTTCATGATCCTGTCCACCGACATGTACCAGGTGTACTCGGGCGGCTCGACGGACTCCGAGGTGCTCTACACCGGCGACGCGGCGGTCGCGGGCGCAGCGGTCGGCCCGGCCTACACGCAGGCCGCGCTCGACACGGTGCACAACGGCCTGGGTGGCCCCTTCGTGGCGATCGCCCTGTTCTTCTTCGCGTTCACCACGATCGTGGCCTACTACTACATGGCCGAGACCAACCTCATCTACCTCACCCGCGGGATGTCGGATCGCACCCGCGAGGTGCTGCTGCGGCTGCTGCAGCTCGCGCTGCTCATCACCACCGCCGTCGGTGCGCTGCGCACCTCCGATGCGGCCTGGACCGTCGGTGACATCGGCGTGGGCCTCATGGCCTGGCTCAACCTCATCGCGATCATCATTCTGCAAAAGCCCGCCCTCATCGCCCTCGAGGATTACGAGCGGCAGCGCAAGGAGGGCATCGACCCGCAGTTCGACCCCCGGCCCCTGGGCATCAAGAACGCGCCGTTCTGGGAGGAGCGCGCCCGGGCCCGTGAGGACGGCGCCGGGGCTGTCACCGGCGGCGACGAACAAGCCTGATTCGCGGTGCCGACAGCTACCCCGCGGAGCGCGACAGCGATCGCGCCCGCGGGGTAGCTGTCGCTTAGCCTGCCGGGTATGAGTGAAGCAACAGGTGCGGGCGTGCCGCTGCGGGTGAGTCACGACGGGGCCGTCACGTGGGTGCGGCTCGACGAGCCGCGGCGGATGAACCCGCAGAGCCCGGCGCTGTGGGCCGAGTTGGCCTCGGTGGCGCGGGAACTGCCACAGGAGACGCGTGCGGTCGTGTTGTGCGCGTCGGGTCCGTCGTTTTCCGCCGGTCTCGATCGACGGACCCTGACCGCGGCCGGCCTGACCGAGCTCTTCGGGGACACCGCCGAGCCGGAGGCGATCGCCGCCCAGATCGCCGGCTACCAGGAGGCGTTCACGGCCTGGCGCGAGAGTCCGGCGCTCGTCGTGGCGGCGGTGCAGGGCCACGCGATCGGCGCCGGTTTTCAACTGGCGCTGGCCGCTGACCTGCGCATCGTCGCCGACGACGTGTCGTTCTGCATGGGCGAGATCCTCGTCGGTCTCGTGCCCGATCTGGGCGGTACCGGGCGGCTCGTCGACATCCTCGGGCCCGACCGCGCGCTGGAGATCTGCCTGACCGGTCGTCGTATCGGCGCCGACGAGGCGGTCGCCCTCGGCCTGGCGACGCTGGCTGTGCCCGCGGCCGAACTCGACTCCACGGTCGGCGATCTGCTGGAGGCGGTGCTGGCGGCCGACCCGGCCGCGGTGGGGGAGTTGCTGCCGTTGCTGCGCGGCGCCACCGGCCGCGACCGTGCTGGGCAGTTGGCCGCCGAACGGGCCGCCCAGTCGCGGCTGCTCGCGGCGCGACTGGCGACGCTGCGGGGGGAGTAGCGCCGGATGACGATGGGCAGCGGCTTCATGACGATGCGCTCGATGTCGCGGGTCGACTCGATGCGCGGCGCCCGCCTGAAGCCGGGCACGTTGCGGCGCGTCATCCGGTACGCCGCCCCGTACAAGCGCCGGATGGCGTTCTTTCTCGCGCTCGTCATCGCCGGGTCGATGCTCGTCGTGGCGGCGCCGCTCATTCTGCAGCGGATCGTCGACGACGGGATCATGGCGCAGAACACGACGCTGGTCATCTGGTTGGCGCTGCTCGTCGCCGCCCTGGCCCTGCTCGAGGCGCTGCTGGGGGTGTGGCAGCGGCGCACCAGCGCGCTCATCGGCGAGGGGCTCATCTACGACCTGCGCGGCGAGGTCTTCGCGCACGTGCTCTCCCAGCCCATCGCGTTCTTCACCCGCACCCAGACCGGCGCGCTGGTGTCCCGGCTCAACACCGACGTCATCGGCGCGCAGCAGGCGTTCACCTCGACACTGTCCGGGGTGGTCAGCAATGTCGTCTCGCTCGTGCTGCTGCTGGCGGCGATGGCGAGCCTGAGCTGGCCGTTGACGCTGGCGAGCCTGGCGTTGCTGCCGATCTTCCTCCTGCCCGCCCGGCTCGTCGGGCGCCGCCTGGCGGGCCTGACCCACGAGTCGATGAACCTCAACGCCGATCTCGGCACGCGGATGACCGAGCGGTTCAACGTCGCCGGCGCCCTGTTGGTCAAGCTCTTCGGCAATCCCGGCCGCGAGCACGCCGGCTATGCGCGGCGGGCGGCCGCCGTCCGCGACGTCGGCGTCGAGATCGCGATGAACCGGCAGCTGTTTCTCACGGGCCTGACGCTCATCGCGGCGCTGGCGACCGCCCTCGTCTACGGCGTCGGTGGGGTGGGGGCCGCCCAAGGCCAGATGACGGTCGGCACCCTGCTGGCGTTGACGGCACTGCTGGCGCGGCTGTACACGCCGCTGACCGCCCTGTCGACGGTGCGGGTCGACGTCATGACCGCGCTGGTCTCGTTCGAGCGCGTCTTCGAAGTGCTCGACCTGCGTCCGCTCGTGCGCGACCCCGAGCAGCCCCGCGCGCTGCCCGCAGGGTCGCTGAGCCTGGAGTTGGAGCACGCCGACTTCGCGTATCCGGGCGCCGACGAGATCTCGCTGGCGTCGCTGGAAAGCACCGCGACCGGCGACCGGCGCGGTGGCTCCCAGGTGCTGCACGACGTGAACCTGGCCGTGCGGCCGGGGCAGCTCGTCGCTCTCGTCGGACCGAGCGGCGCGGGCAAGACGACGGTGACCAGTCTCGTGTCGCGGCTGTACGACGTGACGGGCGGCGCGGTGCGCATCGGCGGCGTCGACGTGCGCGAGGTGACCCAGGCCGACCTGCACGACGCGGTCGGCGTGGTCACGCAGGAGGCGCACCTGTTTCACGACACCATCCGCGCCAACCTCGACTACGCCCGCCCCGGGGTCAGTGAGGGCGAGATGGTGCAGGCGCTGCAGGCCGCGCAGGTGTGGTCGCTGGTGCAGGGCCTGTCGGAGGGGCTCGACACGGTCGTGGGGGACCGCGGCCACCGGCTCTCCGGTGGGGAGAAGCAGCGGCTGGCGATCGCACGGCTGCTGCTCAAGGCGCCGGGCCTGGTGATTCTCGACGAGGCCACCGCGCACCTGGATTCGGAGTCCGAGGCCGCGGTCCAACGGGCCCTGGACACCGCCCTCTCCGGTCGCACCGCCCTCGTCATCGCCCACCGCCTGGCGACCGTGCGCGGTGCCGACCTCATCGTGGTGCTGGCCGACGGCCGCGTCGTGCAGACCGGCCGCCACGACGAATTGCTCGCCGCCGGCGGCCTCTACGCCACCCTCTACCGCACCCAATTCGCCGGTAGCGGCGAATGAACACGCGTGATCGGCGAGAGCACGCCTGAGCTGGCACGGGCGCAACACCGGGGTCTACTTTCTGGCCTTCTCGGCTACCTCACCCGACTGGGTGAGATTCGCCGACCCGCGTGTTGCCTTACCGCCAGATTGGCCTCGAACCACCGTCAGGATACGTGTCGTCGACGGGCGGGCCGCGGAACGTAGCGACTTCTCAACGCACTCGGGGAGCTTTCGGAGCGAGCGTCGAGCCGCTGACCTGGGAGTTCGTGATCGGGCTGTTCTGCGAGTACGTCGAGAAGTCGCTACGTCCGAGGGCTCAGGCGTCTTCCTCGTCCCAGATGCGCACCTTCTTGGGCTTGGCGGCCTTCTCGCGGCGCCGCCGCTCGCTCTGCCCGGTGGCGTCCAGCCACTCGCGGCGGACGTAGACGACGACGAGTACGAAGCCCACCGGGGCGGCCAGCCACCACTGCAGCGCGTAGGCGAAGTGCGGGCCGGTGCCGGTGTCCGGGGGCAGCAGCGCCTGCGGGCGCGCCGGCGGTGTGCCCGACCCGTCGTTCTCCGCGTCCAGCACCACGTAGGCCGGGCGCACCGCGGTGCCCAGTTGGCGCTCGGCTTCGGGCAGGTCGATGGAGCCCAACTGGCCCTGCGGCAGGCCGCGGTTCAGGGCGTCCTCGCCGGGGCGCAGCCAACCGGTGACCGTGACGTGGCCGGTCGGGGCCGCCGGTACCTGGGGCAGGATGTCGGCGCGCTCAGCGTTCGGCACCCAGCCTCGGTCGACGAGGATCGTGCTGCCGTCGTCCAGGCGCAGGGGCACCAGCACCTCGTAGCCGTAGACGATGTTCTGCGGCCGGTTACGCACCATGAGCTGGTCGGCGGGGGAGTAGGTGCCGGTCGCCACCACCCGCCGCCACACCTGATCCGCAGGTAGCTGCGAGTCGGGGCCCGGGAGCACCTGCGCCAAGGGCACCGGTGCCGCCGCGTAATACTGCTCGACCAGGTGGGCTCGCTCCGCCTTGTAGGCGTGCCGCGAGTACTGCCACCGGCCCAGAAAGACGCAGGCCGTCGCGAACAACGCGGCGACCGCCAACGCCGCCAACCAGCGGCGCGTCAGCAGAACCCGGAACACTCCTGACACTCCTGCGAGGCTACCCGCCGCGCGCGCCGGCGGCGCAAGGCGCCTATCGTGGCCGGATGACGCAGCCCATCCCGCTCGGCATGCCGGAGCTCCCCGGTCGGCGCGACCGAGCCGACGGGCCCGCGGTCGGCGCCGACCCGCCCGAGGGCGATGTCGTGGCGCTGCGCGACGGGGCCTTGGTCGACACCTTCGGGCGCGTCGCCCGTGACCTGCGGGTCTCGCTGACCGACCACTGCAATCTGCGCTGCACCTACTGCATGCCCGCCGAGGGCCTGGCGTGGATGGCCAAACCGCAGATGCTCACCGACGAAGAACTGCTTCGGGTCGTCGGCATCTTCGTGGAGCTCGGCGTGCGCCAGGTGCGACTCACCGGCGGAGAGCCGCTGCTGCGACGATCACTGGTCGAGGTCGTGGCCGGGATCGCTGCCTTGACCCCGCGGCCGATGATTGCGATGACGAGCAATGGTGTCGGGCTGGCCCGAAAAGCGGAGGCGCTGGCGCAGGCCGGGCTGGACCGCGTCAACATCAGCCTCGACACGATCGACAAGCAGACGTTCGCGACCCTGACCCGGCGCGACCGCCTCGACGACGTCGTCGCCGGTCTGGCCGCCGCCGCAGACGCCGGTCTGACGCCGGTGAAGGTCAACGCGGTCGCGATGCGCGGCGTCAACGACCACCACGTCACCGACCTGCTCGAGTGGTGTCTGCAGCGCGGCTACGAGCTGCGCTTCATCGAGCAGATGCCGTTGGACGCCCAACACCAGTGGCAGCGCGACGCGATGGCGACGGCCGACGAGGTGCGCGAGCGACTCTCGCAACGGTTCACGCTCACCCCGGCGCAGGGGCGGGGCAGCGCGCCCGCGGAGCGCTACCTCATCGACGGCGGCCCGGCGACCGTCGGCATCATCGCCAGCGTCTCCGCGCCCTTCTGCGCCGCGTGCGATCGGGTGCGCCTGACCGCCGACGGCATGGTGCGCAACTGCCTGTTCTCCCGCGGCGAGATGGATCTGCGCGGCCCCCTGCGCGAGGGCGCCGGCGATCGGGAGCTGGTGCGACTCATCCGCGGGGAGATGTGGCGCAAGGCCCGCGGCCACGGCATCGGCGCCCCCGACTTCACCCAGCCGGCCCGCCCGATGAGCTCGATCGGGGGTTGACCGCGCCGGAGGGTCCGGCCTCGAGCATTCGATAGGGGGCTTGGATGTCGGTGGTCTCCAGGCGCCGGTCGACGGCGTTGGCGAAGACGACCGCCGGATAGGGCAGCACCGCGGCGGCGACGACGCATAGCCACGCCAGCCACGTCCACGACGTCGTCACCGCGAACACGCCGGCCAGGGCGAAGCACACCGTGCGGATGCCCATGGAGATCAGGTAGTTGCGCAACCGCTTGTTCTGGTCGACCCGCGGCGACAGCGCGGCCCCGGTGATCGAATGCACGGGTCGGGTCGGTGCGCGTCTGCCCTGGCGACCGCCGGACCCGGCAGCCGGGCCCTTCGGTCGGGAGCGATGCAGCGTTGCGCGCACCACGTCAGCGTAGGTCACCACCCGAACCACCGCGAGAGCTACCGGCCGGTAGTGCACTAGGTTCGGCGAAGGCGCACGCCGATGGCCGGCCGACCCAGCACGGGCCAGCCTCCAGCAGCCCTCCAGCAGCCCTCCAGCAGCCCCCCAGCAGCCCCCCAGCAGCCCCCAGCAGCCCCCCAGCAAGCCTGACGCAGATTGGACTCCTTGGCGCATGAGTAGCACCCCTCGCACCGCATTGGTCACCGGCGGCAACCGCGGCATCGGCCTGGCGATCGCGCACGCGCTGCGCGACGCCGGCGACAGGGTCGTCGTCGGCTGCCGAAGCGGGCAGGCGCCCGACGACTTCGAGGCCGTGCCCCTGGAGGTGACGGATACGGCCTCGGTCGACGCCGCCTTCACCGCCGCGGCCGAGCTGACCGGCAACCAGGTCGAGATCCTCGTGGCCAACGCCGGCATCACCCGCGACCAGCTGCTCATGCGCATGTCGGATGACGACATCGACGCGGTGCTCGACACCAACCTCGTGGGCGCGATCCGTTGCGCCCGGCGCGCCTCCAAGGGCATGTTGCGGCTCAAGCGCGGCCGGCTCATCTTCGTCTCCAGCGTCGTCGGGCTGTACGGATCGCCGGGTCAGGTCAACTACGCGGCGAGCAAGTCCGGGCTCGTGGGCGTGGCGCGCAGCATCTCGCGCGAACTCGGCGGCCGCGGCATCACCGCCAACGTCGTGGCCCCTGGCTTCATCGAGACGGCCATGACCGAGGAGCTTCCGGCCGACCTCAAGAAGCAGTACCAGGGCGCCATCCCCGCCGGGCGGTTCGGTGCCGTGGCGGAGGTCGCGGCGGCCGTGCGCTTCCTCGCCTCCCCGGAGGCCTCCTACGTCACCGGCGCCGTCATCCCCGTCGACGGGGGCCTGGGGATGGGGCACTGAAGCTCCCCTGCGTCACCACCGCGGTGACGCGGGGGAGGACCGGGCGCGCCGCGGGCTGGTGCGGTGCCGCGGGCCGATATCCTCCTGACGCGGCACGTCCCGCGCAACCTTTGACCACTCGAACACCGCTGGCCCGCGCAACCCTGCGATTGAACCCTGCGAAAGCTCGGAAGGAACAACCCACATGGCTCTGCTGGAGGGCAAGAAGATCCTCGTCACCGGCGTCCTGACGGAGGCGTCCATCGCCTTCCACGTCGCTCGTCTCGCGCAGGAGCAGGGCGCCAAGGTCGTGCTCACCTCGTTCGGACGGACGATGAAGATCACCACGGCGATCGCCCGGCGCCTGCCGGAGGCGGCCCCGGTCGTCGAACTCGACGTGGCCAACCCCGAGCACTTCGCGGCGCTACCGGACGCGCTGCGCGAGCACGTCGACTCCCTCGACGGGGCGCTGCACTCCATCGGGTTCGCCCCGCGGGCCGCGTTCGATTTCATGGGGGCCGCGTGGGAAGACGTCGCGCCGGCGCTGCAGATCTCGGCCTACTCCCTCAAGGACCTCGGCAAGGCGTGCGAGCCCCTGATGGGCCCCGGCAGTTCGATCGTCGGCCTGACGCTCGACGCGACGGTCGCCTGGAACGGCTACGACTGGATGGGGGTGGCCAAGGCCGCGTTCGAGTCGACCAACCGGTACCTGGCTCGTGACCTGGGCCCGAAGGGCATCCGCTGCAACCTCGTGGCCGCAGGCCCGATCCGCACGACCGCGGCCAACTCCATCCCGGCGTTCTCGCGGTTCGCCGAGTGGGGCGATCACTCCCCGCTGGGTTGGGATATCGCCGACCCGAAGCCCGCCGCGATGGCGTGCGTCGCGCTCATGAGCGACTGGTTCCCGGCCACGACCGGCGAGATCGTGCACGTCGACGGCGGCTTCCACTCCCTGGGCGGCTGACGCGCGGGCGGTCCGCGGGCGGTTGAGGCTGGTCGCGTCGTCCACAGCGCACGTTCTTCCGAAAACCTATTGTCGCAATGCTGTTCGCCGATAGGCCGGCAGAGTGCCCACAGGGGCCTCCGCCGACCGCTCGCCTTCGTCACGCTCTCGCGGTCGCCAGCCGCCGCAGGGGTCGAAGGAGCCGCCGTTGAGCACCGACTCACCCGTGTGGACTCCTGCGCGGCACCCGCTGGCCCGGATGCTGCGGGAGGCCGCTGCGGGTGCCTATCCGCCGGCCGACGGCGGCTGGTTGCGGGTGTCCCCGTGGAAGCAGGACCTGCAGGCGATCCTGTCGTTCACGGGTCGCGCGGTGCTGGCGGTCTCCTATGACGTGCCGGACTCGCGGCTGGAGGATCTGGGTCTGAGCGGCTGGGACGGCGCGTTCGCGCGGGTCCTCGTCGATCTGGCGGGCCCGACGGGGTGGATCGACTCACTCGACGTGCTGTTGCTCGGCACCGGTCGTGGCGCCAACGACGGCGGCCACGGTGGCCTCGTGGCCCGCCCCGACCTGGCCAAACATCCGCGGGCGGAGTATGCCCGGCGGGTCCGCACCGACGTGCAGGTACTCGGCCGCCCGGAGACCGATCGCAACGATGTCGTCATCCTCGCCCACGGCGTGGCGGGCCTACGCGAGATCAGCGGCGAGGTCGACCCGGCCCACCGCGGCCACGGCGCCGGCGCCGAACTCATGGGACTGGCTTTGGGCGCGGTCCCCGAGAACGAGGTCGTCGTCGCCTCCGTCGCCCCCGGCAACGCCGCCAGCCTGCGCGCCTGCCTGCGCGCCGGCATGGAGCCCGTCGGCAGCATCCAACTGTTCAGTAGCCGGCCCGAACACCGCCTCTGACGCGCCGCTCGAATCCTCTCGAGGCCCTCTCGAAGCGCCGTCGACGACCGACGTGTTCGGCGCCGCCGCGACGCTCAGGGGCGGTCGATGGCCAGGGCGTCGAGAACCAGGCGCAGGTCGGGGCGGTCGATGACGATGTCGGCGGCCTCGCGCAGCACGGGTTTGGCGCAGAAGGCGATGCCGGTGCCGGCGACGCTCAGCATGTCGAGGTCGTTGGCGCCGTCCCCGACGGCCACCGTGTTCTCTACCGGGATGCCCAGCCGTTGCGCCAGCTCCACCAGGGTCGCGGCCTTGACGCGGCGATCCACGACGCGACCCGCGACTCGACCGGTGAACCGGCCGTCGGCCACCTCGAACCGGTTGGCGACCACGTGACCGATCCCCATCCGCGCGGCCAGGGGGGTCACGACCTCCTCGAAGCCGCCGGAGACCAACGCGAGGGTGTGCCCCCCGGCGGCCAGTCCGGCGACGAATTCGGCGGCGCCCTCGGTGAGGCGCACCTCGCGTCGGACGTCGTGGATCACCTCGACCGGTAGCCCCGCCAGCGCCTTGACGCGGGCATGCAGGCTCTGGGTGAAGTCCAGCTCGCCGCGCATCGCCGCGGCCGTCACCTTGGCGACCTGCTCCTCGACGCCGGCGTGCCGGGCGAACAGCTCGATGACCTCGTCGCGGATGAACGTGGAGTCGACATCGCTGACGACGAGCACAGGGCCGGGCCGCCGGGTGGCGGCCGGCCCTGTGCCGTGCTGCGTACTGGGGCTGGCTGACGTGCTCACACCCACCAACCTAACGCGCGTCAGGCCCGCACCCGCGCCGCCCCAGACCCCGCGCGAAGGGGTTTTACACCTTCGTAATGACCGTGCCCTTGGGCACCACGACGATGCCGGCCTCGCTGACGTGGTAGCCGCGCGCCCGATCGGCCTCGACGTCGATACCGACCTCCGCCCCCGTCTCCACGACGACGTTCTTGTCGAGAATCGCGTTTCGCACGAAGGCATTACGCGCGATCGAGACGTTGTCCAGCAGCACCGAGTCGAGCACTCGCGCGTAGCTGTGCACCCGCACGTTCGGGGAGAGCACCGACCCCTCGACCATCGACCCGGAGACGATGCAGCCGGGGGAGATCGCGGAGTTCAGCGCCTGCCCGATGCGGCCCTCCTCGTTGTGCACGAACTTCGCCGGCGCCGAACTCGAGCTGGTGCTCGTGAAGATCGGCCAGGCGTCGTTGTAGAGGTTGAACACGGGCTCCAAGTGGATGAGGTCGCGGTTGGCCTCGTAGTAGGAGTCGATCGTCCCGACATCACGCCAGTAGGCCCGGTCGCGGTCCGTGGCGCCGGGGATGACGTTGTTGTTGAAGTCGTAGACCCAGCCGTCGCCCTTGTTGACGAAGAACGGCACGATGTCGCCGCCCATGTCGTGCTTGCTGTCGTCGTTCTGGGCGTCCTGACTGACGACGTCACGCAACACGTCGGCGTCGAAGACATAGTTGCCCATCGAAGCCAGCACCTCGTCGGGGGAGTCCGGCAGGCCGATGGCGTCGGTCGGCTTCTCGCGCCAGCGCCCGATCTTACGCACGTCGTTGGTGTCGACCTCGATGACACCGAACTGGTCGGCCAGCGAGATCGGCTGGCGGATCGCCGCCACGGTGATGCCCGCGTTGGTGTCGATGTGCTGCTGCACCATCTGGGAGAAGTCCATGCGGTACACGTGGTCGGCACCCACGACAACGACGATGTCGGGCTTCTCGTCGTCGATCGCGTTCAGGCTCTGGTAGATCGCGTCGGCGCTGCCCATGTACCACGACTTGTTGACGCGCTGTTGAGCCGGGATCGGCGCGACATAGTTGCCCAGCAGGGTGCTCATGCGCCAGGTCCGCGTGACGTGACGGTCGAGACTGTGCGACTTGTACTGCGTCAGCACCACAACCTTGAGGTACCCGGAGTTGACGACGTTACTGAGGGCGAAGTCGACGAGGCGGTAGATGCCGCCGAACGGGACCGCGGGCTTGGCGCGATCGGCGGTCAGGGGCATGAGCCGCTTACCCTCACCGCCCGCCAACACGATGGCCAGGACTTTAGGGGGACGAGATAGGGGCCTCATGCGTGCAACGTACCGCCCAGGAGGGCGCCCGCGGCGGGTGAGCGCGCGGGATTCCCACGCCCTGAGCGAACCGTCTCGACACCCGGCCGCCGCCGCTCGCTTCCGACTCGTTCCGGCCTTGTCCAGCTGTCTGCGCCGTGCTCGCGGGGCGTGATCGTGGCCCCCGCTAGAGCCCGTGGGAGACCGCGGCGCGACTAGGGTGCCAACGTGCGCGTAGACATTCTGTCCAAGGAGTATCCCCCGGCCGTCTACGGCGGCGCGGGCGTCCATGTCGAAGAACTCGTGCGGGCGCTGCGGGCCCGCGGCGACGTCGACGTCCAGGTGCGTGCCTTCGGTGCGCCCCGCGACGAACCCGGCACCACCGGCTACCCCGACCTGCCCGAGTTGGCGCAGGCCAATGCGGCGTTGCAGACCCTCGGCGTCGACGTGACGATGGCCGCCGACTGCGAGGGAGCCGACCTGCTGCACTCGCACACCTGGTACGCCAACATGGCCGGCCATCTGGGCGCGCTGCTGGCCGGCGCCCCGCACGTCATCTCGGCGCACAGCCTGGAGCCGCTGCGGCCGTGGAAGGCCGAGCAGCTCGGCGGCGGCTACCGCGTGTCGTCCTGGGTGGAGAAGACGGCGTACGAGGCTGCGGCGGGCGTCATCGCCGTCAGTCACGGCATGAAGGCCGACATTCTCAAGTGCTACCCGAGCATCGATCCGGCCAAGGTCGCCGTCGTGCACAACGGCATCGACTCCACCGACTGGCAGCCCGACACCTCCGACGCGGCCAAGGACGTGTGCCGCCAGTACGGCATGGATCCCGACAAGCCCTCGATTCTGTTCGTCGGTCGCATCACCCGGCAGAAGGGCTTGCCGCACCTGTTGCGCGCCGCCCATCAGCTGCCTCCGGACGTGCAGGTCGTGCTCTGCGCCGGTGCCCCCGACACCCCCGAGATCAAGGCGGAGGTCGAGGGGCTCATGGATGAGCTGCGTCAGACCCGCGACGGCGTCGTCATGATCGCCGAGCACCTGCCGCGCGCCAAGGTCATCGCCCTGGAGTCGCACGCCACCGTCTTCGCCTGCCCCTCGGTATACGAGCCGCTGGGCATCGTCAACCTCGAGGCGATGGCCTGCGACGCGGCGGTCGTCGCCACGCGCACGGGCGGCATTCCGGAGGTCGTGGTCGACGGTGAGACCGGATGGCTCGTCGACATCGAGCAGCGCGACGACGGCACCGGCACCCCGTTGGACCCGGCGAAGTTCGAGAACGACCTCGCCGCCGCCCTCACCGAGGCGGTCAGCGACCCGGCCCGCGCCCGCGCCATGGGCCAGGCGGGTCGCAGGCGCGCCGTCGAGCAGTTCAGCTGGTCGGCCATCGGTGACCGCACCATGGCGGTCTACCAGGAGGTGTTGGCCCGCAGCTGACGTGCCGCGGACCACGGTGCGCCCCGGGTGCGACGCTCAGTCGTCGCGGCCGGGGCGTAGCCCTGCCAGGTGCAGGGCCGCGACGTTGATGCCGCGGGTCAGGGCGTGGTGGGCGGCGGCGGCCAGGCGACGCAGGTGCTGCTGGCGGGCCGCGATGCCGGCCGCGTTCGTGCCGTCGTCGGGGGAGTCGGTTGCCAACCTCGCCAGGTCCGCGACCCCTGCTGCCAGATCGATGAGCCGCGCGGCCGGTGGCGGCAGGCCCGCCGGCAACGCCCACGTCGGGGTGCCCAGGCGCGCGGCCGCGCCGTCGGCCAGGCCACGCGAGGCCCACGGCACCGCCAGGCCCGACAACGCCTGCGTCGCCTCTGCCATGGCCCGCGAAAGGTCCCGCTCCGCCTGACGGCTGGACCAAGCATCCAGCACATGCGGCGCCACCGGGTCGCTGTCGTGATGGCGCCACGTCACCGACACGCCCCGGTCCCCGGGGGGACCGTATTCCTCGACGAGCGGCACCAGGCCGCCCCCGAGGCCGGGAACGAAGACGCACTCCCCGGCCGCCAGGGCCGCCTCGCGCAGGTCGCCGCCGCCGGGAGCGTCGCCATAGTCACCCGGGCGCGGCAACGCCATGAGCACGACCCGCTCACCCAGAGAGCTGCATGTCTCCAGCCACGTGCGCGCGCCCGTCGCGTGATCGGCGTCGGGAGCGCTGGCCTCGATAGCGGTGTCGACGTCGACCCGGCCCGTCAACAGGCACGTGCCCCACAACGACATCCGAGCACTCGCGGGCAGTTCGGGCATTGCGTCATCGTACGGCCGAGTACGGTGCCCGGCCTCACGTCGCCGAACACCCCGGGCCCGCACCGTCGCGCGGCAGGGCCGGTGCCTTAGGGTCTGGGTCATGGATCGCCACGACGAGTGCGAAGCCGGCTGCGAGGAGAACTCATGAGCGATGTCCTGGAGTTCGCCGGGGTCAGCGTCGTCCGTGGCGGCAACACGCTGCTCGACTCCATCGACTGGGAGGTCGAGGAGGGACAGCGCTGGGTGATTCTCGGCCCCAACGGCGCCGGCAAGACGACCCTGCTGCAGCTCGCGGCCGCCCGCATGCACCCCACCACCGGGGTCGCCGGTGTACTCGGTGAGGTGCTCGGCGCGGTCGACGTCTTCGAGTTGCGCCCGCGTATCGGCCTGGCCAGCTCCTCGATCGCCGAGCGGCTGCCGGCCGACGAGCGGGTGCACGACATCGTCGTCACCGCCTCCTACGGCGTCGTCGGCCGCTGGCGGGAGCGCTACGACGAGCTCGATCTGGCCCGCGCGACCGAGCTGCTCACCGCCCTGGGTGCCGGGCACTTGGCGGACCGGCGCTTCGGCACGCTGTCCGAAGGGGAGCGTAAGCGGGTCCAGATCGCCCGAGCGCTCATGACCGACCCCGAGCTCATGCTCCTGGACGAACCGGCGGCGGGCCTCGACCTCGGCGGGCGCGAAGACCTCCTCGCACGCCTGGGGGCCCTCGCCGAGGATCTCGACGCTCCGGCACTCGTGCTCGTCACCCACCACGTCGAGGAGATCCCGCCGGGCTTCACCGACGTACTGCTGCTGCGCGAGGGCAGGATCGTCGCTGCCGGCCCGATCGAGATCACGCTCACGGAGGCGAACCTCAGCGAGACCTTCGCCGTGCCGCTGGTCTTGGAGCAGCACGGGCAGCGCTACTCGGCGCGGGCCAAGGGAGCCCAGTCCGAGAGTTGAGCTGCAGGGCGATCACCCCGCCGGCCCGACGCGCCATCGGGGCCGCGGCCGCGCTCGCAGATTCAGTGGGTGTCAACCGCCATCCGCGGCGATGATGGAACCAGTGACGTGCGCCACCCGTCGCACCGTTAACGTCTGACACAGGCGAATCGGCGAAAAGCGTCCCATTCGCACGTATTGTCTCGAAGCTTGCGGCTATCGCTTGGCCCGGCTCGGGTGACGTGTCAGGCACGGTGTCGATGACATGAGATGACAACTGGAGGGAGAGGCGACATGCCGGAGTGGCTGCAAGGAAACGAGTGGGCCGCCTGGTTGGGCGTCGCTCTGATCCTGGGCGTCGTCGAGGCCGCCACCGTCGACTTCGTGTTTCTCATGCTCGCCGGAGGTGCACTGGCCGCGGGCGCCACGGCCCTCATCGGCTTCGGCTTCGGGGTGCAAGTCATCGTCGGGGTCATCGTCTCGATCGGGTTGCTCGGTGTCGTGCGGCCCATCGCCAAGCGGCACCTGTCGAAGTCCACAGACCACCCGGCCATCGGCACGGCCCGCTACATCGGCCAGGTGGGTCGGGCCGTCGAGCCCATCGGCGAGCAGCACGGGTTGCTCATCATCGACGGCGACACGTGGACCGCGCGGATCGCCCCAGGAGACACCCCCATCCCGGCGGACGCGCCGGGGCGGATCACCGCTGTCGACGGAGCCGTGCTCGTCGTGACGGCGGCCTCGCCGGTGCAGGACCTGCCGCGCCGCGAGCTCGAGAACGATTAAGTCAACCGAACAGTCAACAGGGAGGACCCGCACTATGGACGTCGGCTTGATTCTGCTCCTACTGGTGTTGCTCTTCGCGGTCGTCGTGGTCGTGCGCGCGGTGCGCATCGTGCCGCAACAGACCTCGCAGATCGTCGAGCGACTCGGAAAGTACTCGCGCACCCTCGACCCGGGCATCCACCTGCTGGTGCCCTTCGTCGACAAGGTCCGCGCGAACATCGACCTGCGCGAGCAGGTCGTCAGCTTCCCGCCGCAGCCGGTGATCACGAGCGACAACCTTGTCGTCAACATCGACACGGTCATCTACTACGCGGTGACCGACGCCAAGGATGCGGTGTACGAGATCGCCAACTTCATTCAGGGCATCGAGCAGCTGACCGTCACCACGCTGCGTAACGTCATCGGCTCCATGGACCTGGAGCAGACGCTGACGAGCCGCGATCAGATCAACGGCCAGCTGCGTGGGGTGCTCGACGAGGCCACCGGCCGTTGGGGCATCCGCGTCGCCCGCGTCGAGCTGAAGGCCATCGACCCGCCGCACAGCGTGCAGGACTCGATGGAGAAGCAGATGCGCGCCGAGCGCGACCGCCGCGCCACGATCCTGACGGCCGAGGGTGTCAAGGCCGCCGCGATCCTGACGGCCGAGGGTGAGAAGCAGAGCCAGATTCTGCGGGCCGAGGGTTCGGCCCAGTCCCGCATCCTCGAGGCCCAAGGCCAGGCCCGCGCGATCCAGCAGGTCTTCGACGCCATCCACCGCGGCAAGCCCGACCAGAAGCTGCTCGCCTACCAGTACCTGCAGGTGCTGCCGCAGCTGGCCCGCGGCGACGCCAACAAGATGTGGATCGTGCCCGGCGAGTTCACCGAGGCGCTCAAGGGCTTCGGCTCCGCATTCGGCAACACCGGCGGCAGCGCCCCGTTCCAGTTCGGCGACGACGACAGCGAGCCGTGGACGCCGGACGACACCCCGGACGACCTCGACGACTCGCCCTTCGGTAACACGTCGCTGAAAGACCCCTCCGTGGCCTTGGCCGAGGCCCGCGACGAGGCCGCCAAGTCGGTGGCCGAGGCCGAAGGGGTCGCCACACGGCCGGGCAAGGGTGGCCGCGCGGGCGGCAGCGGTGCTCGTCCCGCGCTGAGCGCCCAGCCCGACCAGCCCGGCGTCGACCCGTCGACCCAACCCGGCCTGGCCTCTCCCATCCCGCCGATGCCGCAGACCCCGGAAGGGGCCCCGCAGCAGGCACCAGAGGGTGAGCAGCGCAGCTGACAACCCTCGCTCGTCGAGATCCACCCCGGCACCCGTAGGGTGTCGGGGTGGATTTATGGCAGGCCCTGGCGATCCTGGCCGCAGGTGTGGTGGCCGGGACGATCAACACCATCGTCGGCTCCGGGTCGCTGGTGACCTTCCCGACGCTGCTGTTCCTCGGTTTCCCGCCGCTCGTGGCGAACATGAGCAACAACATCGGGCTCGTGCCCGGTGGCGTCAGCGGCACCCACGGCTACCGGCGCGAACTCGAACGGGCGCTGCCACTGGTGCGCCGCTTCGTCCCGGCCTCGCTCATCGGCGGGATCATCGGCGCGCTCCTACTGCTCGTACTGCCGGAGTCGGTGTTCGACGCCGTGGTGCCCGTGCTCATCGGCGTGGGGGTGCTGCTCGTCATCGTGGGCCCGACCCTGCAGCGCCGCGCCGCCAAGGCCCAGGCCACGACGCAGACGCGCGGGCGGCGGGTGCTCATCTGGGTGCTCGTCATGCTGACGGGGGTCTACGGCGGGTATTTCGGGGCCGCTCAGGGCATCATCCTCATCGGCATTCTCAGCACGCTGCTGGTCGCCGAGCTGCAGGTGCTCAACGGGCTGAAGAACCTGCTGGCGCTCGTCGTGAACTTCGTTGCCGCCACCGTGTTCATCATCATGCGCACCGACCAGATCCACTGGGGCGCAGTCGCGCTCATCGGTTTTGGCAGCCTCATCGGCGGCGTCATCGGCGCCCGGGTCGGCCGACGCCTGCCGCCGGTCGTGCTGCGCACCATCATCATCGTCGTCGGAGTCATCGCCATCGCCCGCATGACGGTCTTCGCCTGAGAGGGAGTCCGTGCCGATCACCATCACCGACCCGGCCGACGAGCGGGTCGCCGACTACCTGCGGCTGACCGACATGGCGCTGCGCACTCGCCTCGAGCCGGCCAACGGGCTCTACCTCGCCGAGAGCGAGAAGGTGATCCGTCGCGCGCTGACCGCCGGGCACCGGCCTCGCTCCTATCTCATGGCGCCGCGCTGGCTGGACGACCTCGCCGACCTCGTCGCCGAGGCGCAGGCGCAGGGGGTGCCGGTCTACGTGGGCGAGCACGACGTCATCCGGGCTCTCACCGGGTTTCACCTGCACCGTGGGGCGCTGGCCTCGATGCACCGGCCCGTGCTGCCGAGCGTGAGCGAGGTGATCGCGCAGGCCTCGGGCGGCCGGGGGCGCGGTGCCCCCGGGGGTCGGGCGCGGATCGCCGTCTTCGAGAACCTTGTCGACCACACGAACGTCGGCGCGGCCTTCCGGTCGGCCGCGGCGCTCGGCGTCGACGCCGTGCTCGTCACCCCCCAATGCGCCGATCCGTTCTACCGGCGCTCCATCCGCGTCTCGATGGGCACGGTCTTTCAGGTGCCGTGGACGCGCATCGACCCCTGGCCCGGTGCCATCACGCTGTTGCAGGAGAATGGATACGTGGTGGCGGGGCTGACCCTGGCCGACGACGCGATGACCCTCGATGAACTCGTCGCGCACGACCATCCGCGCCTGGCGCTCGTCTTCGGCGCCGAGGGCGACGGACTGGCGCCACGGACCAGCGCCGCGGTGGACGTCCGCGTGAAGATCCCGATGACCGGCGGCGTCGACTCGCTCAACGTCGCGGCGTCGTCAGCCGTCGCCTTCTACGCCACCCGCTGAACACCCGCCGAAAGTCATACTTTGCGGCGAAGTTCAGAGCTTTCTCTGACCCTCGACTGAAGGTATGACTTTCGGCGGGTCTGGGGTTGGTGGAGATCAGCCTTCGATCTCGTAGGTGCCGGTCAGGGTGGCGCGGCCGATGACGTGGGCCAGCATCATGAAGGACGCCTTGGCGGGGCTGGTGCCGGGCTCGATGCCCAGCTCCGCCGTGTCCAGGGCGTGCACGGCGAAGATGTAGCGGTGCGGCCGGTCGCCGGGAGGCGGGGCGGCGCCGCCGAAGTCGTGGCTGCCGAAGTCGTTGGGGAGTTGCAGCACCTGCCCCGGCATCGACCCGCCGCCGATGTGTCCCGCACCCTCTTCGACCCCGCCGGCCGTGCCGTCGATCCCGACGACGAACCAGTGCCAGAAGCCAGAGGGTGTCGGTGCGTCCGGGTCGTAGCAGGAGAGCACGAACGACTTGGTGCCCTCGGGGGCACCGGACCAGCTCAGGGCGGGGGAGATGTTGTCTTCGCCGAAGGAGTGCTTGGCCGGCAACGCCTCGCCGTCGGCGAACTCGGGGCTGGTGAGCTCGAACGAAGCCGTCTGCGGCAGAAGGGAGTAGGGGTCGGGTGCCTGAGGACGATCGAGGTTCATACCAGCCAACCCTAGCCGGGCGTCAGCCGTCCAGCAGGACGCGGGCCAGGGCCGAATCGATGACGAGGGAGTCGACGATGCCCGCAGCGACGGCGGCGCGCACCGCCGGTGCCTTGGCCGCCCCCAGCACGATGCCGCAGGTGTGCGGGATCGCCAGCAGCGCCTCCTCGCCGACGTTGACGACCCGGCGCGCCAGTTCGGGGCGCACGATCGTGCCGGCGGCGTCGAAGAAGACCCCGCACACCTCTCCGATGGCGCCGCTGGCCTGCACCTGCGCCCGCGCCTTCGGTGATACCGCGTCGAAGATCGTCGAGGTGTGCTGCCCCCAGAAGCCGATGCCGACGACGCCGCGGGTGACCCGCTGGGCCTGCTCGAGAGCCTGTGCGACGGACTTCTGGCGCAGCACCGCCCGCGCCGCCTCTTCGTCGTCGACGATGAGCGGCGCATAGAACACGTGCCCCTTGGTGCCCGCGAGGCGGGCGGCCTGCACGACGCTCTCGACCGGGCTGGCGTCGTCGTCCGGCAGCACCGCCGTGCCGCACAGTTGCACGACCTCCACGGGAGGCAGGCTGGTCAGCTGGCCGACCATCGCGTACACCTCCCGCGCCCACGTCATGCCGAGCACGTCGCCGGGCACGACGACCTCCGAGACGTAGGCGGCGGCCGAGGCGGCCAGGCGGCGACGCGCGTCGCCCAGGGAATCGGTGCCGGTCTCCACGACGAGGCACTCGTGCAGCCCCAACTGCTGCGCCAGGCGGGTCGAGAGGTCGAGATCGAGGTCGCCCGTCGGGGAGATCTCGATCCGCACGAGCCCGGTCCGCAACGCCTCGTCGAGCAACCGGGCGACCTTGAAGCGGCTCAGGCCCAAGTCCTTGGCGATGTCGACCTTCGAGACACCTTCGAGGTAGAACCGGCGGGCCACCGTGCCCATGAGCACGTAGTGCAGGGGCCCCCCGGCGCTGCCCGCGCCGGCGCCCGCACTCGGGCTCGCACTCGCAGAATCGCTCATTTGAACCCACTCCCGCTCGTACGTGCAGTGCGATCACTGTAGGGCGATGACCTCAGGTGCGCGACGGGCTCCAGGTCACCGTCTGATTACGGCTGGACACAAGGGTGTTTCGGGATGTTGACAACGAGGTATCCGGAGCACTTGAATGCACAGGCATCAACTCAGATGTGCATTGTCGCGCTCATCTGAGCAACCTCAATGAGGAGGACCTGTGTCGAGGACACGACTTCGGACGACGGTGGCCGTGGCGGTCGCAGCTGCCACGACCGTCGGCCTCAGCGGCTGCGCCGGCTTCGGCGGGGGCGGGCTCGCCGGGCGCGACGACACCAACGCCGTCAACGTGCTCATGGTCAACAACCCGCAGATGGTGGACCTGCAGCGGCTGACGTCGCGGTTCACCCAGGAGACGGGGATCACCGTCAACTACACGGTGCTGCCGGAGAACGACGTGCGCGCCAAGATCAGCCAGGAGTTCAGCGCCCAGGCCGGCCTGTATGACGTCGCCTCGCTGAGCAACTTCGAGATCCCCATCTACGGCCGGGCCGGCTGGGTCGCCCCGCTCAACGACTTCATCGCCGCCGATTCGGGCTTCGACCAGGACGACATCATGGACTCGATGCAGCAGTCGCTGTCGGTCGACGGCACGGTGTACGGCCAGCCCTTCTACGGCGAATCCAGCTTCCTCATGTACCGCAAGGACCTCACCGACGCCAAGGGCATCACGGTGCCGAGCAACCCCACGTGGGACCAGGTCGCCGAGCTGGCGGCCCAACTCGACGGTGCCGAGCCCGGCATGAAGGGCATCTGCCTGCGCGGTATGCCCGGCTGGGGGCAGGTCTTCGCGCCCCTGACCACGGTCGTCAACACCTTCGGCGGCACCTGGTTCGACGCGAACTGGGCCCCGCAGGTCAACGCGGCGCCCTTCAAGGACGCCGTGAACTTCTACGTCACCCTGCTCAAGGAGCACGGACAGGCCGGCGCCGCTCAGTCCGGCTTCACCGAGTGCCTCAACGCGATGGTCACCGGCCGCACGGCGATGTGGTACGACGCCACCTCGGCGGCGGGTTCGCTGGAGGCGGAGGGTTCCCAGTACCGCGGCAAGTTCGGCTATGTGGCTGCGCCCGTCAAGGAGACCCAGAGCTCGGGCTGGCTGTACACGTGGGCCTGGGCGATCCAGAACGGCAGCCCGCGCAAGGATGCGGCGTGGAAGTTCATCTCGTGGGCCTCGGGCAAGGACTACGAGAAGCTCGTGGGCCAGCAGGTCGGCTGGGCCAATGTGCCTGCCGGCAAGCGCGCGTCGACGTACCAGATCCCGGAGTACCTGCAGGTGGCGAGCGCCTTCGCGGAGCCGACCAAACTGGCCATCGAGAACGCCGACCCGAACAACCCCGGTGTCCAGCCGCGCCCGGCTCCCGGCATCCAGTTTGTCGGCATCCCCGAGTTCCCGGCGCTGGGCACCCGCGTCAGCCAGGACATCAGCGCGGTCATCGCCGGTCAGATGAGCGTCGACGAGGCGCTCGACCGCGGCCAGGCCGCCGCCGAGCTCGTGGCCAGCAGGTATCAGAAGTGATCGCCGTGATTGCGCGCGCTGTGCGCGCCGACCAATCCCCCAGGACCGACCGTGAGCGAGGCCAGCTGTGAGCCCTGTCGCCCAGAACCCGACGAAGAACCCGCTGGCCACCGGGCCGGCCACCGAGTCACGCATGCAGCGCTCCGGGGCGTGGGCGCGACGTATGCCGCTGCTGCCGGCGCTCATCATCGTCATCCTGATGACGCAGATCCCGTTCCTGGCGACGATCGTCATCTCGATGATGAACTGGAACGCGTACTACCCCGACGACATCCACTTCGCCGGGTTCCAGAACTTCGGCATCGTGCTGGCCGACCCCGAGGCCCGCAGCGCCATCTTCGTCACGATCCTGCTCACCGTGGCGGTCGTCGGCTTCTCGCTGCTCATCGGACTGGGTATCGCGTTGCTGCTGGACCGGTCCTTCCCGGGCCGGGGCATCGTGCGAACGATGATGATCACGCCGTTCCTGCTCGTGCCGATCGCCGCCGCGCTGCTGTGGAAGCACGCGATCTACAACCCGGTGTACGGCTTGCTCAACGGCACGCTGACATGGATCTTCGGTGAGGGCGCGCCCCAGCCGGACTGGATCAGTCAATGGCCGTTCTGGGCGATCGTCGCCGCGATCGTGTGGCAGTGGACCCCGTTCATGATGCTCATCCTGCTCGCCGGCCTGCAGAGCCGGCCGCTGGACGTCGTCGAGGCAGCCCGCATCGACGGAGCCAGCAGCTGGCAGATCTTCACGAACATGACGCTGCCGCACCTGCGCCCGTTCATCGAGCTGGCCGGTCTGCTCGGCGCGATCAACATCGTGCAGAACTTCGACCACGTCTTCACGATCACCGGTGGTGCGCTCGGCACCGCGAACCTGCCGTACTTCATCTACCAGACCTTCTACGTCGCCCAGGACTACGGCGTCGCGTCCGCCGCCGGCGTCATCGTCGTCCTCGGCACCATCATCATCGCGACGTTCGCCCTGCGCACCGTGCTGAGCCTCTTCAAGGAGGAGACCCGATGAGCATGACCTCGACCGGCCAGAAGACGTCCACTGGTCTGGAGATCCGGCAACGCAAGACGCCGAAGTCCGACATTTTGCTCGGGCTGCTGGCGTGGGCCATCGGCCTCATCTTCATCACCCCGATGTTCTGGATGGTGCTGACGGCCTTCCACCGGGAGACAGACGCGGCGACCAACCCGCCCTCGCTGTTCGCCCCGATCGTGCTCGACGGGTTCAAGGCCTTCTTCGGCGCCAACCCGTGGCCCTACCTGGCCAACTCGCTGATGGCCAGCGTCGTCTCCACGATCCTGGTGCTGCTGCTGGCCTTCCCGGCCGCCTACGCGCTGAGCATCCGTCCCGTGGCCAAGTGGAGCGACGTGCTCTTCTTCTTCCTGTCCACCAAGTTCATGCCGATCGTCGCGGCGCTGCTGCCGCTGTTCCTCTTCGCGGTGCGTACCAACCTGCTGGACAACATCTGGCTGCTCATCCTCTTCTACACGGTGATGAACCTGCCGATCGCGATCTGGATGCTGCGCAGCTTCCTCGCGGAGGTGCCGGTGGAAATGCTCGAGGCCGCGGAGGTCGACGGTGCGGGCCTCATCCGCACCATGCGTGAGGTCATCGCTCCGGTCGTCATGCCCGGCATCGCGGCCGCCGCGCTCATCTGCTTCATCTTCAGCTGGAACGAACTCCTCTTCGCCCGCGTGCTCACCGGTACGGTGGCACAGACGGCGCCGGTCTTCCTGACGGGCTTCGTCACCAGCCAGGGCCTGTTCCTCGCGCAGGTGTGCGCGGCCTCCCTCGTCGTCTCGCTGCCGGTGCTCATCGCCGGTTTCGCCGCGCAGGACAAGCTCGTCCAGGGTCTGTCGATGGGAGCCGTCAAGTGAGTGCAGTCGCACTGTCGCAAGCAACGCTGCAAGAGATCGGAGCCGCCGGCAAGGTCGCGGTGCCGAGTTACGACCGGAGCGCGGTCACCCCCGGCATCGTGCACGTCGGGGTCGGTGGGTTCTTCCGAGCGCACCAGGCGATGTACCTCGATCGCCTGATGAACGAGGGCAAGGCGCTCGACTACGGCATCGTCGGGGTCGCCGCCCTGCCGCACGACAAGCGCATCTACGACGCGATGTCCGCGCAGGACGGGCTGTACACCCTCCTGCAGAAGCACCCGGACGGGCACATGGAGGCGCGGGTCATCGGCTCCATGCTGTCGGTGCTCTTCGCTCCCGACGACCCGCAGGCCGTCGTCGACCGCATGGCCGACCCGAGCACCAAGATCGTCGCGCTGACGATCACCGAGGGCGGCTACCTCGTCGACCAGGTGACCGGTGAATTCCGGGCCGACCACCCCAGCATCCAGGCCGACCTGGAGCCGGGGGCGACGCCGAGCACGACCTTCGGGTTCATCGTCGCGGCGCTGGCCAAGCGGCGGGAGGCGGGTCAGGCGCCGTTCACCGTGCAGTCCAGCGACAACCTGCCCGGCAACGGCGACGTGGCCAAGAAGATGATCTGCGCGTTCGCGCGGCTCATCGATTCCGACCTGGGCGCCTGGATCGAGGCCGAGGTCGCCTTCCCGAACGCGATGGTCGACCGCATCACGCCGGTGACCACACCGGAGGACATCGAGCTGATCGCCGACGAGTTCGGCGTGGCCGACCAGTGGCCGGTCGTCTGCGAGCCGTTCACCCAATGGGTCATCGAGGACCACTTCCCGGCCGGGCGACCGGCCTGGGAGGACGCGGGGGCCCAGCTCGTCGACGACGTCATCCCGTACGAGCTGATGAAACTGCGGCTGCTCAACGCCAGCCACCAGGCGCTGTGCTACCTGGGCTTCCTCTCCGGCTACGAGTACGCCCACGAGGTCTGCTCGGACGAGTTGTTCCGCGCGTTCCTGCTGCGCTACATGGAGCGCGAGGGCAGCCCCACGTTGCCGGAGGTGCCCGGGGTCGACCTCGACGCCTATCGGCACGAGCTCATCGACCGGTTCGCCAACCCCGCGGTGCGCGATCACCTGTCCCGGCTGTGCCTGGAGTCCTCCGACCGCATCCCCAAGTGGCTGGTGCCGGTCATCAAGGAGAACCTCGCGGCAGGCGGCGAGATCGACGTGGCCGCGCTCGTCGTCGCGTCGTGGACCCGGTACGCCGAGGGCGTCGACGAGGACGGCAACGCGATCGACGTGCGCGACAACGACAAGGAACGGGTGATGGCGGCCGCGCAGGCCAGCAAGACCGACCCCGTCGCGTTCCTGCGCATGGAGGACTACTTCGGCGACCTCGCCGACGACGAGCGCTTCACCGCCGCGTACACCGCGCACCTGGCCTCGCTGCGAGAGCGCGGCGCCCGGGCGACCTTGACCGAGTTTATGGAGGGATAGTTCGTGACCGACACGCTTCCGGAGTCGATGGCGGGGGTCCGCCTGCCGGGTAACAGCACCGTCGAGCCGGTCACCGTGCCGGTACCCGTGCCGGGCGCGCGTCAGGTGCTGCTGAAGACCAAGGCCTCGTCGATCTGCGGCAGCGACATTCGCGCGATCTACCGCGAGCACCTCGGCCACGGCGCGGAGGCCTACCAGGGCGTCATCGCCGGGCACGAGCCGTGCGGGCAGGTCGTCGCTGTCGGTGCGGGCGTGCGGCGGATGTCGGTCGGAGACCGCGTCGTGGTCTACCACATCGCCGGCTGCGGGGTCTGCGAGGAGTGCCGCCGCGGCTACGAGGTGGGCTGCCACGAGCCGTTCCGCGCCGCGCATGGCTGGCAGCGTGACGGCGGGCACGCGGACTACATCCTCGTGGAGGAGGACAGCTGCATTCTGCTGCCCGAGCCGCTGACCTATGTCGACGGAGCGCTGGTCTCGTGCGGCTTCGGCACCGCCTACGAGGGCCTGCTCAAGGCCGGCGTCGGCGGGCGTGACCGGCTGCTCGTCACCGGCCTGGGACCGGTGGGCCTGGCGACGGCGATGCTCGGTCGGGCGCTCGGCGCGACGTTCGTCGTCGGCTCGGACATCAACGAGGGGCGGCGTCAGCAGGCCCTCGACCTCGGCCTCGTGGATGTCGCCGTGGCACCGGAAGATCTCGACGCGGCGGTCGCCGAGGCCACCGACGGGTTGGGGTGCGAGGTCGCCATCGACTGCTCCGGCAACGCCTCCGCGCGGCACGGCGCGCTGCGCAACACCCGCGCGTGGGGCAGGTGCGCCTTCGTCGGGGAGGGCGGCGACGTGAGCTTCGCCGTCTCCGACCTGCTAATCCACAAGCAGATCACGCTGTACGGCTCGTGGGTCACCTCCGTACGCAACATGGAGGATCTGCTCGAGCAGCTCGTGCGCTGGCAGCTGCATCCGGAGGTCGTCGTGACCCACCGGATGCCGCTGTCGGAGGCGTCGCGCGCCTACGAGATCGCCGACTCCGGCGAGGGCGGCAAGGTGTGCATCGTCTTCGACGAGGACGGCGAATGAGCCGCCGGGCGACGTTAGGCTGACCGGGCGAAGGAGGCCGGTGTCCGATCCGGTCGGACACCGGCCTCGCCGCGCCAGCAGTTCACCCACGGGACGCGGGCGTCCCGTCGACGCAGGAGGAATCCGTTGTCCCAGAGCCTCGTTGCGGGAGTCGACTCCAGTACCCAGTCGACGAAGATCGTCGTGTGCGACGCCGAAACCGGTGCGGTGGTGCGCTCGGGGCGCGCCGGACATCCCGATGCCACGGCGGTCGACCCGCAGCGCTGGTGGGAGGCGTTCGAACAGGCCGGCGCCGATGGGCTGCTCGAGGGGGTGGAGGCGATCGCCGTCGGGGGCCAACAGCACGGCATGGTCGCCATGGACGCCGACGGGCGCGTGCTGCACGACGCGCTGTTGTGGAACGACACCCGTTCGGCCAAGGAGACCACCGACCTGACCAGCGAACTCGGTGGCCCGCAGGCGTGGGTCGACGCCGTGGGGCTCGTGCCCGGCACCTCGTTCACCCTGACCAAGCTGCGCTGGTTGCGCGACCACGAGCCGGAGGTGGCCGAGCAGGTGGCCGACGTGGTGCTGCCGCACGACTGGCTGACCGGGCGGATCCTGGCCGACGGCGGCGCCCGGCCGTCGCAGTGGGTCACCGACCGCGGTGACGCCTCGGGCACCTTGTACTTCTCGGCCTCCAGCAACGAGTACCGCACGGACTTGTTGGAGCTGGGCCTCGGGCGGGTGTGCGGGGTGCCGCGGGTCGCGGCGCCGAGCGAGATCGTGGGCCGCACCGCCTCCGGGATGATCGTGGGGCCCGGGACCGGCGACAACATGGGCGCCGCGCTGGGGCTGGGCCTGGGCGCGGGGCAGGCCGTGGTCTCACTGGGCACGAGCGGAACCGTGTTCGCGGTGAGCGACACCCCACCGGCCGATCCCTCTGGGGCGATCGCCGGTTTCGCCGACGCGACCGGGCGGCAATTGCCGCTGATGTGCACGCTGAACGCCGCGCGGGTGTTGGTGGCCGCCGCCACGATGCTGCGGGTCGAGCTCGATGAGCTGTCGCGGCTGGCGCTGGCGGCGCAGCCGGGCGCCGGGGGCCTGAGCCTGCTGCCGTATTTGGACGGGGAACGGACCCCGGCGTTGCCGCAAGCCACCGGCACCCTCGGGGGGCTGTCTCGCACGAACGCGACGCCGCAGAACCTCGCGCGGGCCGCGGTCGAGGGGATGCTGTGCAACCTCGCCGACGGCGTCGATGCGCTGCGTCAACAGGGCTCCCCTGTCGAGAAGGTGCTGCTCATCGGCGGGGCCGCGATGTCCCCGGCCGTGCGGGCCGTGGCCGCCGACCTGTTCGGCGTGCCCGTCGCGGTGCCCGCGGCGGGCGAGTACGTCGGTATCGGCGCGGCCCGGCAGGCGGCCTGGGCGCTCTCGGGGGCCGACGCCCCGCCGCAGTGGGAGCGCACCATCGAGGCCGAGACCGAGCCCGGCAACGCCGAGGCGTCCGCCGAACTGCGCGAGCGCTACGCGGCCCTGCGGGTGGGCCTGCACGGCTGACCCCTCGAGGCGGGCTGTGGTTGGGTTGATGGCTGACGGCTGATTCCCTACCTCGAGGAGCGCTTCCAATGTCCGACATCCTCATCATCGGTGGCCACGGCAAGGTGGCGTTACGGCTCGCCCCGCTGCTGGTTCAGGCGGGTCATCAGGTGACCTCGGTCATCCGCAACCCGGACCACGGTGCCGATGTCGAAGCCACCGGCGCGACCGCGCTGCTGTTCGACATCGAGAGCGCCGACACCGCCGCGATCGCCGACATCATCCGCGGCCAGGATGCGCTCGTGTGGAGCGCCGGGGCCGGCGGCGGGAGCCCGGAGCGCACCTACGCCGTCGATCGGGACGCGGCGATCCGCTCGATGGAGGCCGCCCACGCCGCGGGTGTGCCGCGGTACGTGATGGTCTCCTACATCGGTGCCGGACCGGACCACGGAGTGCCGCGGGACAATCCGTTCTTCGCCTATGCCGACGCCAAGACCGCCGCCGACGCCCACCTGCGCGGCAGCGAGCTCGACTACACGATCCTGGGCCCCGGGACGCTGACGGTGGAGCCCCCCAGCGGGCGCATCGACGTGGGCCGGTTCTCCGATGGCACCAACACCTCCCGCGACAACGTCGCCCAGGTCATCGCCGCCGTGCTCGAGGAGCCGGCGACCATCGGGCGCACCATCGACTTCCGCGACGGCCAGACCCCCATCGAGCAGGCCATCCTCGGCTGAGCCGAGGGGGTGAGGGCCGGGCGGCTGGGGTCAGGGCAGCAGCACGTGGCGGGTCATGAGGTGGGCCAGCGTCGCCGTCAGCGGATCGACGTCGTGGTCGCTCTCGGGGTCGCCCGCACCCGACCCGTGGGGTGTACGCAGGCACACGCCGCCGTGGACCGGGCCCGGCTGCACGAGCGTGCTGCGTGGCGCGGCGAGCCAGCCGAAGAGCGCGCCGCGGCGACGGGCGCGGGCCATCCCGGCCGATCCGCCTCCGGTCGCGGTGGCCTGGAGGTGATCGAGGGCCAGGCGCAGGGCATCGAGGTCGAGGCGCGGGTCGAGGGCGCGCAGCCGATCGGCGTCGACATGCCAGGCGACCGCGAGGGCGTCGAGATCTTCGGCGTAGAGCACGACCCCGACATTGAGAAACTCCTCCCGCTCGGGCCGGGGCACGGCGCGCAGCAGAAAGTACTGGTAGGGGATGGGCTGCTCGCTCATCGGCGCCCACCGCCCGCCGTCGCCGGTCCGGGCAGCCACGCCTGCGGGGCCTCGATGCGGGCGCGCAGGTGCTCGACGTAGGCGGTGCGCAGGGCCTGCTCGTCGGGCAACGTCTGCGTCGGCTCCAGCCACTGCGCCGGGACCGCGCCGACCACACGCTCAAGTGTGCGGTCATCGAGGCGGGCGGCGAGCTCGGCGTGCCGTGCGCCGGGGTCGGGCGCCAGGTCCCGCAGCACGTGCCGGTCGGCGTCGAACCGCTGCGCGGCGAACCGCTGGGGGTTCGGCGGCCGCGACGGCCAGCCGTGGTGGAAGTACAGCGCAGCGCCGTGGTCGATGAGCCAGGTGTTGCGGTGCCAGACGAGCAGATTCGGGTTGTCCCAGGTGCGGTCGACGTTGGCGGTCAGCGCGTCGAGCCACAGGATCGCCTCCGCCTGGTCGGCAGCGGCGGGCCGGGAGCCGTCGTAACCGAAGGCGCCCGGCAGGTAGTCGACACCCAGGTTGAGCCCGGGGGAGGCGTTGAGCAGGTCCTGCACCTCCTCGTCCGCCTCGTACTTGGCGATGGCTGCCGGCAGCTCGATGCCGACCAGATCGGGCACGGGCAGGTCCAAGGCCCGCGCGAGGCCGGCGACGATGACCTCGGCGACGAGCACCTTGACGCCCTGACCGGCTCCGGTGAACTTGGTGACGTACATGCCCAAGTCATCGGCCTCGACCAGGCCGGGCAGGGAGCCGCCCTCGCGGAACGGCACCACGTAGCGGGTCGCGGTGACCCGCCGCAGGTCGGCGCCGAGAGCCGTGTCGGAGGCCGAGTCGAGAGCCGAGTTGGGAGTCGAGTCGGGAGGCATGGCGCCAGGGTAGCCAGCCGCGCCGCACCCGCCGTTACGCTGGGCGGCTATGGAGCCGGTCTACACCCCAGTCATCGGATTCGCCCGCGCGTTGTTCGCGGCGGAGGGCCTGAAGTTCACGGTGACGGGCGCGGAGCACGTCCCGCGCACCGGCGGCGGGGTCGTGGTCATGAACCACCTCTCCTACCTGGACTTCGCCTACGCAGGGCTGGCGGCGCGCCCGAGCAAACGGGTCATCCGGTTCATGTGCAAGGACACGATCTTCGAGCACCCGGTGGCCGGGCCGCTCATGCGCGGCATGAAGCACATCCCGGTCGACCGCGAGAGCGGTAGCGCGTCGTTTCGGGCGGCGCTGTCGGCGCTGAAGTCCGGGGAGCTCGTCGGGGTCTTTCCGGAGGCGACGATCTCGCGGTCGTTCGAGCTCAAGGAGTTCAAGACCGGGGCGATCCGGATGGCGCAAGCTGCGCGCGTGCCGATTCTGCCGGTCGTGCTGTGGGGCTCGCAGCGGGTGTGGACCAAGGGTCGCCCCAAGCACCTCGGCCGCACCAACGTGCCGATCACCCTCAGCGTCGGCGAGCCCATCCACGTCGCCAAGACCGACAAAGCTGCCGTGGTCGAGCAGGAGCTTCGGGCACGGATGCAGCAGATGCTGGACGCCGCCCAGGCCGTCTACCCGCCACTGAGCGGTGACGACCTGGTGTACCTGCCCGCCCGCCTGGGCGGTCGTGCCCCGACCCTGGAGGAGGCGACGCAGCTCGACGCGGCCGACGTCGCCGCCCGTCGCGCCGCCAAGGGACTGGCCTGAGCCGGTTAGCGCCCTGGCCTGCGCTTTCCGTCTCGATCGGCAAGCTTGTCGGTGCCCGCGGGTAGCGTGCGGCTCGTGATGGGGAGTCAGATCGACGGTCAGAAGCAGGTCCTTGACGAGAGTCAGAACTCGAACTTGAGCCCGCAGTTACCGGAGGCCGAACGCGAGCGGGCGCAGGTGGTGCTGCATGCCCTGGCCGGGCCCGGGGCGCGGCTGCGGGCCGACCAGGAGCGGGCAGTCGCGGCGTTGCTGCTGCCCGCGGCGCGGGTGCTCGTCGTGCAGGCCACCGGTTGGGGCAAATCGGCGGTGTACTGGGTGGCGACCGCCCTGCGTCGTGCCCAGGGGGCCGGCCCGACGCTCGTCGTGTCGCCATTGCTGGCGCTCATGCGCGACCAGGTGGCCGCGGCGCAGCGGGCGGGCCTGCGCGCGGTCACGGTGAATTCGGGCAATGTCGAGCAGTGGTCGGCGATCGAGGAGGCGCTGCGCGCCGACGAGGTCGACGTGCTGCTGGTCTCGCCGGAGCGACTGGCCAATCCCGGCTTCGGGCGCCGCGTGTTGCAGCACCTCGCGGGGCGGCTGGGATTGCTCGTCGTCGACGAGGCGCACGCCGTCTCGGACTGGGGTCACGACTTTCGACCCGACTACCGGCGGGTCGCCGACGTGCTGCGCGACCTGAATCCGCAGACTCCGGTGCTGGCGACGACGGCCACGGCCAACGCCCGCGTCACCGCCGACGTCGCCGCTCAACTGGGGCAGACGCTCGTGCTGCGCGGCCCGCTGTCGCGCGCCTCCCTGTCGCTGGCGGTCGTTGAGCCGATGGCGCCGCTGGACCGTTACGCCTGGGTCGCCGAGCATCTTCCGCGGCTGCCCGGCTCGGGCATCATCTACATGCTGACCGTGGCCGACACCGCGCGCCTCGTCGAGGCGATCCGCGCCGTGCACGGAGACGAGCTGCCGGTCGCGGCCTACTCCGGGCAGTTGCCGGTGGATGAGCGCGAGGCGCTGGAAGACGCGTTACGCGCGAACCGGCTCAAGGCGCTGGTCGCGACGTCGGCGCTGGGGATGGGTTACGACAAGCCGGACCTGGGCTTCGTGGTGCACGTCGGCTCACCACCGTCTCCGGTCGCGTACTACCAGCAGGTCGGGCGCGCCGGGCGGGCCATCGATCACGCCGCGGTCGCCGTCTTGCCGTCCGGCGCCGACGCGGGCGTGTGGGACTACTACGCCACCTCGACCCTGCCCGACGAGGGGCAGTGCCGTCGGCTGCTCGAGGCTCTGGCGGGCCAGGAGCAGCCCCAGTCGGTCGTTGTCCTCGAGGCGCAGACGGGCCTGCGCCGCGGACGGGTCGAGTTGCTGCTCAAGCAGTTGGCGGTCGAGCGGGTCGTCAGCCGCGAGACCGACGGCTGGGTGGCCACCGGGGTGCAGTGGACCTACGACGCCGCGCACTACGAGGGCATCCTGGCCGGTCGGCGCCGCGAGGCCGCCATCATGACCGACTACCTCGCCGGCCGTTCCTGCCTCATGGAGTTGCTCGCCCTGGCGCTCGACGACCCCGACGCCGGGCCCTGCGGGCGGTGCAGCGTGTGCACCGGCGGCCTCCCGCAAGGGTGGACGCAGCGGCCGGGCGCCGCGACGGTCGCGACCGTCGGCGCGGTGCTGCGGGGCCAGCACACCGTGTTGGAGCCGCGGCGGATGTGGCCCGGCGGGCGCAGCGGGCTGCGCGGGCGGATCGCCGCGGGTGAGGCCGCGCAGGAGGGTCGGGTCCTCGTGCACGCCGACGCGCCCGAGTGGCTGCAGGTGCGACAGGGCGCTCTGACGCGCGACGCGCCACCTCCTGCCGAGCTGCTCGACGCGGCGGTCAACGCGCTGGTCGCCTGGCGTGGGCAGTGGCCGCAGCGGCCGGAGGTCGTCGTCGACCTGGCGGCGGCGGGCCTGAGTCAGGTCGCGGCCGGGGTCGCCGACCATTGTGCGACGGTGGGCCGGCTGGAGCGCGCCTCCTGGCCCGCGCCGGAGGGTGCCGCCGGCGTCGAGGCGGACCGGGAGCTCGCTGGACCCGACCAGGTGGCCCGGTGGCTGGAGGTGCTTGCGCCACCGCAGCGCCTCGTCGAGGTGGTCGCCGGGCGCACAGTGCTGCTGGTCGTGGACGCGACCGTCTCGGGGTGGCCGGTCACCATCGCCGCACGGGCCCTGCGGCGCGCCGGGGCGGGCGACATCCTCCCGCTCCTCGTGCACCGCCGGGTGTGACCCAAAGCACATACGCCGGTTCGTCTCGCCGAACCGCCCGACAGGCGGATGCTCGGCTGCGGGCGCGCGAGCATTCGGATCAGATCGGAGTCGAAGGCAACGCCTTCAGGTCATTGACCGGGCAGAGTCGGCGCTTTCGGGCCGTCAGCGTGCATGAGGTCGGCCGCCCGGGGGCATGGGAAGGGGTATCGGAGAGCGCCTTTCGAAGGGCGCTGATCCAGGAAACTGACGACCGTCGACCGCTCACGCGAAAGGGAGCAGCATGTTCGCCAGCAACCCCAGCCAGCAGAACCTACGACAGTTGTACGACGCCGACGTCATCGACGAGACCGGAGACAAGGTCGGCGGCGTAGGGCAGGTCTACCTCGATGATGTCACCGGTAACCCCACATGGGTGACCGTGCGCACGGGCCTGCTCGGTAGCACCGAGACCTTTGCGCCGCTCGACGGGGCGAGCATGGTCGACGGCAACATCCAGGTGGCCTACCGCAAGGACTTCATCGCGGAGGCGCCCGGCATCGACGCCGAGCACAGCCTGACCCCAGAGATGGAGGGGGAGCTGTACTCCTACTACGACATCCGCACCCTCGCCGATGAAGCGGAGGTAACCGACGAAGCGCAGCCCACAGATCAAACCGCCGCGGCCGCCGCGAACGAACCTCGCTGACCTGCGGGTCGAACGCAGGCGACGCCGGGCCCTCCAACCACCGCTCGACCAAGGAGTGCAATGTTCGGGACCAACATGACCCAAGAGGACCTTCGCGAGCTGTACGACGCCAACGTCGTCGACGAGAGCGGAGACAAGATCGGTGGCGTCGGGCAGATCTACCTGGACGACCAGACCGAGCGCCCCACGTGGGCCACGGTCAAGACCGGCCTGTTCGGCACCAAGGAGACGTTCGTGCCGCTGGCCGAGGCCTCCCTCGACGGTGCGGACATCCGCGTGCCCTACTCGAAGGACTTCGTCAAGGACGCACCCCAGATCGATGCCGACCACCACATCACAGCGCAAGAAGAGGACGAGTTGTACGGCTACTACCAAACCGCTGCAGGTGACGTCCGCCTGCGCAAGCACGAGCGAGCCGGCGGGCAGGCCGAGTCCAGGGAGCGGGCCGGCACCGCGGAGCAGGCCGGCGACGACGAGGAACGCGCGAACGGCTGACGCGGTCGGCCGCTCCTGGCCCCTGCTCGGACGTGCTGACTCACGTCAAGCGGGTGGCGCCCTGTTCGGCCTGGGTGACGAACGGCGCGGGTGATGTCCACCCTCGCTCCGAGTAGGCCTGCCGCACGGCGTCGGCTACCGCCTCCGCACCGGCCGGCCCTTGCGCTGCCACGAGGGCGATGATCGAGCCGCCGAAACCGCCTCCGGTCATGCGAGCACCGACCGCGCCGGCCGCCAAGGCGGCGTCAACGGCGACGTCGACGTGCGGCACGGTGATCTCGAAGTCGTCGCGCATCGAGGCGTGCGAGGCGGTCAGGAGCGGCCCGATCTCGCGCGGGTCGGCCCCGGAGCCCAGGATGTCGACGACGGTCAGCACCCGGTCGTCCTCGGTCACGACGTGCCGGGCGCGCTTGCGCAGCGTGTCATCGCTCAGCTTGGCCAGGGCGTCGTCGAGCTCGTCGCCGCTGATGTCGCGCAGCGCCGTCACCCCCAGCTGCCGCGCGGCCTCCTCGCAGTCGCGGCGCCGGGCCGCGTACTCGCCGTCGACGAGTGCGTGCGGGGCGCGGGTGTCGATGACGAGCAACGCCAGCCCGGAGCCGGAGAGGTCGAACGGCACGTTGCGCACGTCCAGCGTGCGGGTGTCGATGAACACGAGCTGTCCGGGCTTGCCGTGCATGGAGGCCATCTGGTCCATGACGCCGCATGGCATGCCGACGTAGTCGTTCTCGGCGCGCTGAGCCAGGAGGGCGATCTGCGTGGCATCGAGGTCGATACCGGCCAGGCCGGCCGCGGCCGAGGCGACCGCACACTCGATGGCGGCCGACGACGACAGGCTGGCGCCCAGGGGAACAGTGGAGTCGACGACGAGGTCGACGTCGCCGACGTCGTGTCCGGCCTCGCGCAGGGCCCACAGCACGCCCGCGACGTAGGCGGCCCAGCCCTCGACGGCTCCGGGGGTCAGGTCGGCGGCGGTAAACCGGATCGTCTCGCCGGGTCGCTGCGCCGAGGTCACGCTCGACTGCGCCCCGGTGGCCGGCGCCGCGGCGACGACGCATCGCTGCCGGATGGCCAACGGCAGCACGAAGCCCTCGTTGTAGTCCGTGTGTTCGCCGATGAGGTTGACCCGCCCAGGGGCGGCCCACACCCCTGCCGGAGCGCGGCCGTGCAGCTCCTCGAACAACTGCGCCGCGTGCTCCTGCTCGCTCATCGGCCCGACTCCTGCATGAACCCCCAGGCGTCGCTGACGATCTCCCGCAGGCCCAACTCCGGCTGCCAACCCAGCTGCTCGAGGGCGCGGGCGGAGCTGGCGACGAGCGTTGCCGGGTCGCCGGGGCGGCGAGGGTGCTCGTCGGCCGGCAGCTCATGACCGGTGACCTCGCGGCACGCGGCGAGCACGTCGTTGACCGAGTAGCCGGTGCCCGAGCCCAGGTTGAAGATGCGGTGGGTGCCGGGGCTGCTGGTTGCCAGCGCGAGCAGGTGGGCGCGGCCGAGGTCGACGACGTGCAGGTAGTCGCGCACCGCGGTGCCGTCGGGGGTGGGGTAGTCGGTGCCGAACACGGCCGCCCGATCGCGTTGCCCGGCAGGCACCTTCAGCAAGTTGGGGATGAGGTGGGTCTCGATGGCGTGCCGCTCACCGAAGCGGCCGCGGGCGCCGCCGACGTTGAAGTACCGCAGCGAGGTAGCGCCGAGCCCGTGCGCCTTGGCGTAGTCGGTGAGCATCATGTCGACGGCGAGCTTGCTGTGGCCGTAGGGGTTGATGGGGGAGGGCGTGACGTCCTCGGTGATCGGGGAGACGTCGGGCTCGCCGTAGCAGGCCGCGGTGGAGGAGAACACGAACCGCTCGATACCGTGCCCGCGGACCGCCTCCAGCAGCGCGTGCGAACCGACGACATTGTTCTCCCAGTACAGCTCGGGTTTCTCGACCGACTCCCCGACGAGCGATTTGGCGGCGAAGTGCAACACGCCATCGACGTCGGGACTCAAGAAGTCGGCCGCGTCGTGGATGCGCGCCTGCACGAACTGCGCGCCGTCGGGCACCGCGTCGCGGTGGCCGGTGGACAGGTCGTCGACGACCGTCACCTCGTGGCCGTCGTCGAGCAGTTGCGACGTGACGACCGAGCCGATGTAGCCGGCGCCTCCGGTCACGACGAGTTTCATACAGTGCCTTCCCTCGGATGCTTGCGTGTGCTGAGTGGGTGCGGCTGCGACCTGCGCTGCCAGCGGTCACGGCCACTCTATCCGCCGCCCACCAGCCGACACGTTCCCGGATTTCGCCGCCCCCGGGCAGCCCTGCTAGTGTTCAATGTCGTTGCCGACGGCCGCCACCAGGGCTCCTGGAAGGTCGCGGCGCTCACCTTGTCCGGGTGGCGGAATGGCAGACGCGCTAGCTTGAGGTGCTAGTGCCCTTTATCGGGCGTGGGGGTTCAAGTCCCCCTCCGGACACCAGCATCTTCGCAGGCCACGACCGCTATCTGCGGGTCAGGCGGGCCAGACTTCGCATTCAGCCTCATGCAGCGCGCGGGTCAACAGGTCGAAGTCGGCGTTGGCTCCCGTGTGCACGATCGCCACGTTGCGCCCCGCCACCCTCTCCCGCTCGGCCAGGAACCCGGCGAGGGCCAGGGAGCCGGCCGGTTCGGCCAGGTTGTGGGTGGCGCGGTACATCAACGCCATGGCGGCCAGGGCCTGCTCGTCGCTGACCTGCACGATGCGGGCCGCGCCGGCGCAGATGATGCGGACCGCGTCGGCATCCGGAACCCTGCAGGCGACGCCGTCGACCAGGGTGTCCGCTCGCTCGGTGGTCACCGGCTCGCCCGCATCGAAGCTCAGGGCGTACGCCGGAGCCCCCGTGGCAACGACGCCGACGATCTGCGTCGCGCGGCCCAGCAGGTCGCGGACGGCGATCTGTGCGCAGATGCCCGAGCCCATCCCCACCGGCACGTAGATCACGTCGAGGTCGGGCACCGCCTCGTGCAACTCGGCCGCCAGCGTCGCCACGCCCTCCACCAGCCAAGGGTGGAAGGAGGGGACGGCGAGCAGCCCGCGCTCGCGCGCCAAAGTCATCGAGTGCTCCCGCGCGGCCTGGAAGTCCTCGCCGTGCACCACCAGCTCGGCGCCGTACGCCCGCATGGCGGCGTTCTTGTCGGGACTGTTGCCCTGCGGCACCACGATCGTCACCGGCACCCCGAAGGTCGCACCGCCCAGAGCGAGCGACTGCCCGTGATTGCCGCGCGTCGCCGACACCAGGCCGGCAACCTGACCGTGCTCGGCCAGCAACCGCTCGACGTAGTTCAGGCCACCGCGGACCTTGAACGCACCCGTCGGATTGTTGCCCTCGTGCTTCACCCACGTCGGCGTGCCGGTCGACTCCTCCAACAGCGGCCAGCGACGAGCCGGTGTCGGCCGCACCTGCCGACCCACCCGCTCCCGCACCGCGGCCAAAGCCGCAGCGGACAGATCGAACTGCGAGTCGAGTTCGGACACGGTCTTCTCCTTCATCGATGCCGGTGCTTGCAGCGTACGGTCCGTCGGTGGCGCCGATCCCTGCGATCTGATCGGGCGCCCCCACGAGAACACGGGAGACACCGTTCACCCGCCAGATTGGGTGCCTCGCCTCATGGGCGCCTGCGCGAGGGACGGGTACCGTCGCCAGCATTGCCCGGAGAGTGGACCCCGCGATGTCTGGAGGTAGCAGTGTCCGATCAGCAGGTCTCGGAGAAGGAATCTCCCCCGCAGACGCGCAAGCGCGGGTTCGTCCAGCGGAGTCTGGACTGGATCGAGAAGGCCGGTAACGCGCTGCCCCACCCGGTGTCGCTGTTCGCCATCCTCGCCGTGCTGGTCCTCATCGTCTCGGCCGTCATGTCGGCGTCCGGGGTCACGGTGCAGTCCCCGGTGGTGGGCGAGGGCGAGATCGGTGTCAAGAACCTGCTCGACGCCGAGGGCATCGAGTACCTCTTCACGACCCTCGTCGCCAACTTCATCGGGTTCGCACCCCTGGGCGTCGTGCTGGCCACCATGATCGGCATCGGCATCGCCGAACACACCGGCCTCATCAGCGCCGCGCTCCGGGGCTTCGTGCTCGCCGTGCCGCGCACGCTCATCACCTTCGGCATCGTCTTCGCCGCCATCATGTCCAGCGTCGCCTCCGACGCCGGCTATGTGGTGCTGCCGCCCCTTGCGGCCATGATCTACGCCGCGATGGGCCGACACCCGCTGGCCGGTCTGGCCACCGCCTTCGCCGGCGTCTCCGCAGGCTTCAGCGCCAACCTGCTGCTGTCCGGCACCGACGTGCTGCTGGGAGAGCTGACGATCCAGGCGGCGCAGACCATCGATCCCGCGTACGCCGAGCAGATGAACCTGGCGATGAACTACTACTTCATCATCGCCTCCACGTTCTTCCTCGCGATCGTCGGAACGGTCGTCGGCCAGTACTACGTCGAGCCCCGGCTCGGCCCGTACCACGGCCCGTCGCTCGTCTCCGGTGCGGCCCCCGAGGCCGCGGCCGAGACCGAGCAGGTGCCGCGCGGCACCAGCACCTCGACGAAGAGCGCCGACGACGCCGCCGAGATCGCAGATGCGGCCGGCGATGCGGACGGCGCGGGGAAGGCCGACCCCGCCGAGTCTTCGGAAGAGGCCGAAGTGCAGTCTCTGGCGCTGACCCCGCTGGAGAAGAAGGGCATGCTCTGGGCGGGGATCTCCCTCGCGCTGACCTGCGTGGCCATCGCGCTGCTCGTGGTGCCGCAGAACGCCCCGCTGCGGGCGGACGACGGCGGCATCGTGCAGTCGCCGTTCATGAGCTCGCTGGTGGTCATCATCATCATCGCGTTCTTCGTGCCCGGCCTGGTCTACGGCATCGTCGTCGGCAAGATCAAGAAGGACGACGACGCGGTCGACATGATGACCAAGACGATGTCGGCGATGGCCCTGTTCGTCGTCCTGGCCTTCACCGCCGGCCAGTTCATCGCCTGGTTCAACGAGTCCAACCTCGCCACGTTCATGGCCGTCTACGGCGCGGAGTTCCTCGAAGGCATCAACCTCACCGGCTTCCCGCTGGTGCTGATGTTCATCCTCATCGTCGCGTTCATCAACCTGTTCATCGGCAGCGCATCGGCCAAGTGGGCGATCCTCGCGCCGGTCTTCGTGCCGATCATGATGCAGCTGGGCTACAGCCCCGAGCTAACCCAGATGGCCTACCGAGTGGCCGACTCCGGCACCAACGTCATCTCGCCGCTGCTGCCCTACTTCGCGCTGATCATCGCCTTCGCCCAGCGCTACGACAAGGGCCTGCGCATCGGCTCGCTCATCGCCGTGATGCTGCCCTTCTCGATCGCCTACCTCGTCTCCTGGACGGTCATGCTGGTGCTGTGGATGCTCGCCGGCATCCCCTTGGGCCCCAACGCACCGATCCTCTACCAGCCGTAACGCAGGCCCCAATAGCAGGACCAACGGGGGCTCGCCACGCAAACCGACCGCAAGGCGCAACGCCTGCGGGACGCTCGCGTGGCGAGCCCCCACGTTCGTGTCGGACGCCACCCAAAGGGCACGCTTGCACCCTGTCGGGAGACCACGGACCCCCCTATGCTCGGGGCATGAAGCGCTCCCACACTCTTGTCGTCGCCGCCCTGCTCGCACCCGGGCTCCTCGCGGGATGTAGCTCCCTGGGTTCAGCGGGCCCGTCGCCGCAGCAGACCGCGACGGTCACCGTCACCGAGACCCCTGCCGCCGCGCAGATCTCGGAGGAATGCAACGCCGCCCTCGACCAGGCCGACGCTGCCATCAGCGCCGACAGTGCGCTCGCGGAGGATGTGCCGCAGGTGCTCAGCGCCCTGCAGGAGGCCGTTGCCGCCGCCGGGCGGATGGACGTCAACGGCGTCACCGAGCAGACCCGCGTTCTCGAGGGCATGGACCTGCAGACCAAGGCGACCCAGGCGCAGGATGCGGCCCGCAAGTACCAGGAGGCCGTGGCCAAGTGTCGTGAGCTGCGCCAGTAGGCGCAAGCGCACCGGATTACCTGGACGCCCCCTGGATATGGAGCGTGGCCGGTCCGCCGCCGATCATCGGTGGCGGACCGGCCTGTCGCTTCCGGGGGTAGTGCCGCCCGGCCGTCGAAGGCCGCTCAGGCGGTGCGGCGTACGCGGATGATCTTGCGGCGCAACACAGCCCGCCGGGCGCCGCCGAAGTACAGCCGCATCCGCTGCAACTCCCACTGCTCGTACTCCGCGTATTCGGACAGCACGCGACGGGCCTCCGCGCGGGTCGTCTGGCGCGGAAAGTTCAACGTTCGGTACTCGTACTCCACCATCGTTGGACCATTGTCGGTCATCCACCAGCGTCGGTGGAACCGCGAGAAGTTGGGCCTGGTGCGCGGGATCGGCGGCGCGGGGCATTTCTTGGTGCCGAGGACGCGCCCGACAAGGTAGTTTCGACCCATGAGCGCTGACCCGCGGGCCGCCCTGGCCGCCTTCGTCTCCTCCCTCGAGCGCCACCTCGAGGCGGCGTCGTCCCGACGAGGTGAGAACGACCCGGCCGTCGTGGCCGCCTATCAAGACGTCGCGGAGGCCTTCGACCGCTACGAGGACGCGCTCATGGACGCCTACGAAGAGGTCACACCGCTGGAGATCTACAGCGATGAGGAGGACGACGACCTCGACGACGAGGACGACGACTTCGACGAGGACTTCGACGACGAAGACGAGGACGCAGAGCCGTACGTCGGGCTCGACGACGAGGACTTCGAGGACGATTCCGACGACGACGATTCCGACGAAGACGACGACGCGGACGAGGAATCCGACGGCGAAGACAGCGACAACGGGGCGCGCAAACCCACGGGTGCCGGTCGCCCCCGCCGCTGACTTCAGCGACACGAGCCGGACGTTCGGCTCGCACTCAGCGACCGCCGGTAGCTTGCGAAAAGGCGTGGCCGCTCCGGCCACGCCTTTTCCGCGCGTGAAAGGGTCGCCGGGTGTACCTGTCGTATCTCGATGCCATCATCCTGGGCATCGTCGAGGGCCTCACCGAATACTTGCCCGTCTCCTCAACGGGCCACCTGACGATCACCCAGAAGCTCCTGGGCCTGCAGATCGACAACCCGACCGTCACCGGTTACACGGCGACCATCCAGATCGGGGCGATCGCGGCGACCCTCATCTACTTCTGGAAAGACATCGTCAGGCTCTTTCTGGCCTGGACCGGTGGGCTGCGTGACAAAGAGTCCCGCACGCACGACTACACGTTGGCCTGGGCCGTCGTCATCGGCTCCATCCCCATCGGCATCGTCGGCTTCCTCGGCCGGCACATCATCGAGGGTGCGCTGCGCTCCCTGTGGGTCGTCGCCGGGGCGCTGCTGGCGTGGAGCGTCGTCATGTGGATCGCCGAGATCGTCTACTCCCGCAAGGTGGCCGCCGGCGCCGAGCGTGCCGAAGACGATGTGACGATCCGCGACGGCGTGATTCTCGGGCTCGTGCAGTGCTTCTCGCTGATCCCCGGCGTCTCCCGCTCCGGGGCGACGATCTCGGCCGGGCTGCTGGCGGGCATCAACCGGGTCGTCGCCACCCGCCTGTCGTTCTTCATGGCCATCCCCGCGCTCACCGCCGCCGGGCTGTTCGGGCTGCGGGAGGTCGACACGAACATCATCGGCTGGGGCCCGATGGCCCTCGGCATTCTCGTGTCGTTCGTCGTCGCCTACGCCTCCATCGCGTGGCTGTTGCGATTCGTCGCGACCAACTCGCTGCGCGCGTTCATCTACTACCGCATCGTGCTCGGCACCGTGCTGCTCGCGCTGCTGGGCACGGGAGTCATGACCGCCACCTGACCCGCGCCTCCGTTCGGCGCGCAACGGGCCTGCGACCGACAAACGCTCTAGAGCCAACCCGAGCGTCGGAAGAGCACGTACAAGAGCACGACGACGCCCGCCATCAGGCCTAGCGACAGGTAGTACCCGTACTCCCAGTGCAGTTCGGGCATGAAGTCGAAGTTCTGGCCGTAGACGCCGGCGATCATCGTCGGCACCGCAGCCATCGCCACCCACGCCGAGATCTTGCGCATGTCGTTGTTCTGCTGCACCGACACCTGCGCCAGGTACGCCGCCAGAATGTCGGACAGGAGTCGGTCGTACGCCTCGGCGTGGTCGACGACCTGCAGGAGGTGGTCGAGCACGTCGTTGTAGAACGGCCGCAGCTTCTTGGGCAGCTGCACTCGCGTCTCCCCGGTGACGAGCCGACGCAACGGGATGACGAGGGGCAGGGCGCCGCGCTTGAACTCCAGCACCTCGCGTTTGAGTTGGTAGATCTCCTGGCCGGTGACCGTGCGGTCCCCCGCGAAGATCGCCTCCTCGATGTTCTCCAGGTCTTCCAACAGCTGTAGATCGATCGCGCGGTAGGTGTCGACGATGTGGTCGAGCACAGCGTGCAGCACCGCGAGCGGCCCCATACCCAGCAGGCCCGACTCGGCCTCCAATCGGTGGCGCACCCCGTCGAGCGGGTTGACCTCACCGCGGCGGACCGTCAGCACGAACTGGTCGCCGACGAAGAGCATCAGCTCGCCGGTCTCGACATCGCTGGTCGCCTCCACGTAGCGCAGCGTCTTGAGGACCACGAACATCGACTCCTCGTAGATGTCGATCTTCGGGCGCTGATTGCCCAGTACCGCGTCCTCCACCGCCAGCGGATGCAGCCGCAGTTCGTGGTTGATCTCCGCGAACTCGGCGTCGGTCGGGTCCTTGACCCCGATCCACAGGAAGCCGTTGCCCGATTCGCGGAGCCGCTCCAACTCGGCGCTGGGATGTCCGCAGGCCAGGCGCTGTCCGTCGTGGTAGACGGCCTTGTCGACGATCACGATCAATTGTCACCACAGTCGCGGTCGTCTCGGGGCCGATGCACCGGCTGCGTACAGTGGTGGGGTGCCGATCTGCCTGCTCGTGCGCCACGGCCGCACCTCCGCCAACGTCGCCGGCATCCTGGCCGGCTGGACCCCGGGGGTCGACCTCGACGACCAGGGCCAGGCCGGCGCCCGAGCGCTGGGGGAGCGGTTGGCGGGGCTGCCCCTGCGGCTCGTGGCCACCAGCCCGCTGGAACGCTGTCGACAGACCGCCGAACTCATCACGCACCCGGGCGCGCCCGTGCAGATCGTCGACGATCTCGGGGAGTGTCGCTACGGCGCGTGGACCGGGCGGTCCCTGCAGGACCTGGCCAAGGAGCCGCTGTGGCGGGTCGTGCAAGACCAGCCCAGTGCCGCGGTCTTTCCCGACGGGCCGGACTTTCCCGGCGAGAGCATCGCGGCCATGTCGTCGCGGGCCGTCGCGGCGGTGCGCTCGCTCGACACGGCGGTGCGCGCCGAGCACGGCGAGGGGGCGCTGTGGGTGGCCGTCAGCCACGGAGACGTCATCAAGGCGATCCTCGCCGATGCCGCCGGCGCCCATCTGGACGCCTTCCAGCGGTTCGTCGCCGGGCCCGCCTCCCTGTCCGTCGTGCGCTACAGCCCCGGGCGCACGTTCGTCGAGCGAGTCAACGACACCGGCGCCGACCTGAGCCGCCTCGTGCCCGCCGCGCCCTCCGAGACGCCGGAGCCCGGGGCTGGAGCCACGGCAGATGCCGCGGTCGGCGGCGGGGTCTGAGACAAACCGGACGCCTCGCGCGGGCTAAGGTCGGGGGATGGCATTGATCGCCTTCGACCCGCCCGACCGCTTCGTCACCGGCACCGTCGGTCCGCCCGGGCAGCGGCAGTTCTTTCTGCAGGCCACCGGCTCGGGCCGGACGACGACGGTCGCGGTCGAGAAGTCGCAGGTTCAGGTACTGGCCGACCGAGTCAACGACCTGCTCGACTCCTTCGCCGGCGGCGCCGCCACCGAACAGGCCGCCGCCCGCCACACCGACAACGCGCCGCTCGACACTCCCATCGAGGAGGAGTTCGCCGTCGGCACCATGGGTCTGAGCTGGGACCCCGAGCGCGAGCGCCTCGTCATCGACTGCCACGCCGCCGGCGACGCCTTCGACACCGCCGAGGCCATCGAAGGCATGGAAGGCCAGGAGGAGGTGGACCCGGCCACCGATCCGCGCCAACTCGTGCTGCGGGTGGTGCTCGACCCCGCCGTGGCCCGCGCCTTCGCGCGGCGCAGCGTCTCGGTGGTCTCCGCGGGCCGTCCCCCCTGCCCCTTCTGCTCCCTGCCGCTCGATCCCGAGGGGCACGTGTGCGCGCGCGCCAACGGGTACAAGCGCTGACGTGAACGCCCCGGCCGTGTTTCCGCCGCCCTCGCCGCGCACACCCGAGCCCGAGCACGGCACTCCGGGCGTGCCGTTGGACGCCGCGGCGCAGCGGTTGCATGCCCGGCTGCGCACCGCCGGGCTGACCGTGCTCGGGCAGTTGCTCGACTCCTCCAACACCACGCTGCTGTCGCGTCTGGAGGACTGCGACGACAGCGACGACAGCGAGCACGTCATCTACAAACCGGTCGCGGGGGAGCGGCCGCTGTGGGACTTTCCGGACGGTCACCTGGCCTACCGCGAAGTGGCGACGTGGTTGGTCGCGACCGCCGGTGGGTGGGACGTCGTGCCGCCGACCGTGTGGCGCGACGGGCCGTTCGGGCCCGGGTCGGTGCAGCGCTGGGTGACGGCCGTTCCGACAGATGCGCCCTCCGACTCACCGGAGGAGGAGGGTGAGTTCTCCTCAGGCGAGGAGCACGCGCCGGGGGAGGAGATCGAGGTCGACACCGACGTCGAACGCAGCGACCGGTTCGTCGGGCTGTTCGACCCGGCCGCGTTGCCGCAGGGGTGGCTGCCGGTGCTCTCCGGGCGCCTGGCCGCCGGCGGGCACGTCGTCGTGGCCCACGCCGATCGAGCCGACCTGCGCTCGGTGGCCGTGCTCGACGCCGCGATCAACAACAGCGACCGCAAGGGCTCGCACCTGCTGACCGGACTCGACGGGCGGCTGTGGTGCATCGATCACGGGGTGACGTTGCACCAGGAAGACAAACTGCGGACCGTGCTGTGGGGGTGGGCAGGGCAGCCGATCCCGGAGGCCGATCTGGAGCGGCTCGAGCGTCTGCGGGTGGCACTGGAGCCGTCGTCGGCGCTCGCGGCTCGGCTGGGCGAATTGTTGACTCGCGTCGAGGCCGCCGCGTTGCGCCGCCGGGTGCGGGACCTGTTGACGACGCAACGGCATCCGATGCCCTCGCCGGACTGGCCCTGCGTGCCCTGGCCTGCGCTGTAGGCGCGGGAGTCCCAGTGCGGTAGGGGCTTGTGGTGTCCACGCTTGGGGCACCGGCCGTCAGAGGCGCCGGGCTGCGGCGGCTACGCTGGCGCGGTGAGATCCTGGACCCACCCGGTCGTCCCCGACCTATCCGCCCACGGCACTGGGACACCCCCGAGGGTCTTCGACTCCTCGCGGCGGGCGCTGACCGTGATCGAGCCGGACTCCGGCGCATCCTCGACGTCCGACTCCCGCTTCGCAGCGGCTGAGTCGACTGGGGCTGGGGCTGGGGCTGGGGCGGCAGAGGCGCGCGAGGTCGGGCTGTACGTCTGCGGCATCACGCCCTACGACGCGACCCACATGGGGCACGCGGCGACCTACGTGACGTTCGACGTGCTGCACCGCGTGCTGCTCGACGCCGGTCGCCAGGTGCACTACGTGCAGAACGTCACCGACGTCGACGACCCGCTGCTCGAGCGGGCCAAGCGCGACGGCATCGACTGGGTTGCCCTGGCGCAGCGCGAGATTCAGTTGTTCCGCGACGACATGGAGGCGTTGGCTGTCATTCCGCCGGCGCAGTACCTGGGCGTCGTCGAGAGCATCGAGTCGATCGCGCAGGGTGTGCTGGCCTTGCTGGCGAACGGGTCGGCGTACGAGGTGGCTGCGCCGGACGCGCTGGTCGACGGCGCGGCCGACATCTACCTCGACCTGACGTCCAAGCCGAGTTTCGGGTCGGTGAGTCGGTTCGACCGCGCCGAGATGCTTGCCGTGTACGCCGATCGCGGCGGTGACCCGGAGCGCCCGGGCAAGCGCGACGCGCTCGACCCGTTGCTGTGGCGCGCCGCGCGCGCGGACGAGCCGTCGTGGGCGGCGCCGGGGCTGCCCGATGGCCGGCCCGGGTGGCACATCGAATGCACGTGCATCGCCGTCGACCACCTCGGCACGACGTTCGACGTGCAAGGCGGCGGCGTCGACCTCGTGTTCCCGCATCACGAGATGAGCGCCGTGCAGGCCGAGGGGCTGTATGGGCCGGGCGCCTTCGCGCGCGTCTACGTGCACCAAGAGATGGTGGGCCTGGACGGCGAGAAGATGAGCAAATCGAAGGGCAACCTCGTGCTCGTCTCCAAGCTGCGCAGGGAGGGCGTCGACCCGATGGCCGTGCGCCTCGTGCTCCTGGACCACCACTACCGCACCCCGTGGAGCTGGACCGACGAGTCCCTGGCCGCCGCCCAGCAGCGCCTCGCCACCTGGCGCGAGGGCGTCGAGCAGGTATCGACCGACCAGGCCACCCGCCTCCTGGCCGACCTGCGCGCCCTCCTGGCGGACGACCTCGACACTCCCGCCGCCCTGGCCGCCGTCGACGCCTGCATGCTCGCCCGAGACGGCGACGGCACCGGCGCTCAGCAGGCCCGCGACTCCGTGGCCGCTCTGCTAGGCATCGCCCTGTAGGGACTACGGGTTGGGGTCGTCGCGGCGGCGCAGGTATCGCTCGAACTCGCGGGCGATGGCGTCGCCGCTGGCTTCGGGGTGCTCAGCCGTGTCCGTGGCCTGCTCCAGGGCCTGGACGTACTCGGCCACCTCGTCGTCGCTGGCGGCGAGCTCGTCGACGCCGCGCTCCCACGCCTTGGACAGCTCTTCGAGGTCGCCGCGGTTCACGCGCAGGTCGAGCAGGTCCTCGACGTGGTCGAGGAGCGCCAGGGCCGCCTTCGGAGAGGGAGTGCCGCCGGCGTAGTGCGGCACCGACACCCACGCGGAGACGGTCGGGATCTGCGCCTGGTGAGCGGCGTCGGCCAAGACCCCGACGATGCCGGTCGGCCCCTCGTACGTGCTGGGCTCCAGGTCGAGAGTGTGCGTCAGCACCGCGTCCTCGGAGAACACCCCGACCGGCAGCGGGCGGGTGTGCGGGACGTCGGCCAGCAGGGCGCCCAGGCACACGACCATCGTGGCGTCGACGTCGTCGGCCAGCGCCAGCAGCTCGACGACGAACGAACGCCACCGCGTGGAGGGCTCGATGCCCTGGATCAGCAGGATGTCGCGGCCGGCCCGCTCCTTGGCGGCGTGCAGCACCCGAGTCGTCGGCCACGTGATGCGCCGTACGCCGTCGGGCGCAACGCCCACCCGCGGCCGGTTGACCTGAAAGTCGTAGTACTCCTCAGGGTCGATCGCGGCGATCGGCTGGGCGTCCCACACCTGCGCGAGGTGATCGACGACGCAGGTCGCGGCCTCGCCGGCGTCGTTCCACCCTTCGAAAGCCGCGATGACGACGGGATCCTGCAGGTCGGGTAGGTCGTCGACCTCGATCACCGAGCCGCCTCCTGGTCAGTCCCCCGATCGACCGCACCGGTGGAGCACGGCGCGGGCTGGGTGCGTGTACGCATCCCTCCACAGTACGCATCGTCACCGCGCATGCCTCGTTGGCGGCCTCTGGAGGCTCGGCGCGGGCGGCGGGCCTCGGTGTCCTGCCGGCTTCCGGCCGGCTCGACGGTTGCGCTCCCTGCCGTGGGGCGCGGTTGCGACCGCAACGGTCGGCAGCGAGAGCAACCGTCGCTCTGGGGGTGGACGGGCGGTCGATACCATGGGGGGTCTTTGCCTACGAGAAGAAAGCCGAGTCTGTGAGCAGCCGCTCCGAATCTCCCGCGCGACCCGACCTGAGAAGCCTGCTGAACCGCCGCGTCATCGTGGCGGACGGCGCGATGGGCACGATGCTCCAGGCCGCGGACCCCTCCCTGGAGGACTTTCAGAACCTCGAGGGCTGTAACGAGATCCTCAACGTCACCCGTCCAGACATTGTGCGGTCGGTGCACGCCGAGTATCTGCAGGTCGGGGTCGACGCGATCGAGACCAACACGTTCGGCGCGAACCTGGCCAATCTCGGCGAGTACGACATCCCCGAGCGTATCTACGAGCTGGCCGAGGCGGGGGCCCGCATCGCTCGTGAGGTCGCGGACGAGTACAGCACGCCGGACAAGCCGCGGTTCGTGCTCGGCTCCATCGGCCCGGGCACCAAGCTGCCGTCGCTGCTGCACGCCCCCTACGCCGTGCTGCGCGACGCCTACGAGCAGTGCGCGATCGGCCTCATCGACGGCGGCGCCGACGCTCTGCTCGTCGAGACCAGCCAGGACCTGCTGCAGGCCAAGGCCGCGATCGTCGGCTGCAAGCGGGCGCTGGCCGACCGCGGCGCCGACCTGCCGATCATCGCCAGCGTGACGATCGAGACGACCGGCACGATGCTCATGGGCTCCGAGATCGGCGCGGCGCTGACGGCCTTGGAGCCGCTGGGCATCGACGTCATCGGCCTCAACTGCGCCACGGGCCCCGCCGAGATGAGCGAGCACCTTCGCCACCTGGCCACGCACGCCCGCGTCCCGATCAGCTGCCTGCCCAACGCGGGCCTGCCGCAGCTGGGCAAGGACGGCGCGCACTACCCCCTGACTCCGGCCGAGCTGGCCGCCGCGCACACCCAGTTCGTGCGCGACTACGGCCTGGCGCTCGTCGGCGGCTGCTGCGGCACGACCCCCGAGCACCTCAAGGCGGTCGTCGAGGCCGTCGGCGGGCAGGAGGTCGCGCCGCGCACGCCCGTCGAGGAGGCGGGGGTCGCCAGCTTGTACACGGCGGTGCCGTTCCGTCAGGACGCCTCCTACCTGTCGATCGGGGAGCGGACGAACGCCAACGGCTCCAAGGCATTTCGGGTGGCGATGCTGGAGCAGCGCTGGGACGACTGCGTCGAGATCGCCAAGGACATGACCCGTGAGGGCGCGCACCTGCTCGACGTGTGCGTCGACTACGTGGGCCGTGACGGCGCCGGCGACATGAGCGAACTCGTCTCTCGGTTGGCGACCTCGTCGACGCTGCCGCTCGTGCTCGACTCCACCGAGCCGGCCGTCGTCGAGGCGGGGTTGGAGCGGCTCGGCGGGCGTGCGGTCATCAACTCGGTCAACTACGAGGACGGCGACGGGCCGGGCTCCCGGTTCGCGAAGATGACGGCCCTGGCCACCGAGCATGGCGCCGCGCTGGTCGCGTTGACGATCGACGAGGAGGGGCAGGCGCGCACCGCCGAGAAGAAGGTCGCGATCGCCTCCCGGCTCATCGACTCCCTCGTCGAGATGGGCTTCCGCGTCGAGGACATCATCGTCGACGCGCTCACCTTCCCCATCGCCACCGGGCAGGAGGAGACGCGCCGCGACGGCATCGAGACGATCGAGGCGATCCGCGAGATCACCACCAAGTACCCCGGCGTACAGACGACGCTCGGAGTCTCGAACGTGAGCTTCGGCCTCAAGCCGGCGGCCCGCGTGGTGCTCAACTCGGTGTTCCTCGACGAGGCCGCGAAGGCCGGTCTGAGCAGCGCTATCGTCAACTCGGCGAAGATCCTCCCCGTCGCGCGGATCCCGGAGGACCAGCTCAAGGTCGCCCTCGACCTCGTCTGGGACCGGCGCGAATTCGACGACGCGGGGGAGTGCACCTACGACCCGCTGGCGCGGATGCTGGAGCTCTTCGAAGGCGTCGACTCGGCCTCCCTCAAGGCGTCGCGGGCCGCGGAGCTGGAGGCGTTGCCGCTGGGCGAGCGGCTGCAGCGCCGCATCATCGACGGTGAGCGCAACGGCCTGGAGGCGGACCTCGACGAGGCGCTGTCCGACGGCACCCGGGCCCTCGACATCATCAACGATCACCTGCTCGCGGGCATGAAGGTCGTCGGTGAGCTGTTCGGCTCCGGCAAGATGCAGCTGCCGTTCGTGCTGCAGTCGGCCGAGACGATGAAGGCCGCGGTGGCGCACCTGGAGCCGACGATCGAGGAGCAGGAGTCGGCCAGCGGGTCCGGCGGCAGCCGCGCCAAGGCCAAGGTGCTGCTGGCGACCGTCAAGGGCGACGTGCACGACATCGGCAAGAACCTCGTCGACATTATCTTGAGCAACAACGGCTACGACGTCGTCAACATCGGCATCAAGAAGACGGTCAACGAGATCATCGACGCGGCCACAGAGCACGAGGTCGACGCGATCGGCATGAGCGGTCTGCTCGTGAAGTCGACGGTCGTCATGAAGGACAACCTCGAGGAGTTCAACTCCCGCGGGCTCGCGAGCAAGTGGCCGGTGATGCTCGGCGGCGCGGCGCTGACCCGCGCGTACGTCGAGCAGGACCTCGCGGAGATCTACGACGGCCACGTGCGCTACGCCCGCGACGCGTTCGAGGGGCTGCGGCTCATGGACGCCATCGCGCGCGCGAAGAACGACCCGTCGGTCTCGTTGGACGAGGCGCTGCCGGAGCTGCGGAAGCGGCGGGTGCGGGCGGTGACGCCGCACGAGGAGGGCGCGCAGGTCACCGACACGAAGCGCTCGAATGTCGCGGACGACAACGAGATCCCGACCCCGCCATTCTGGGGCACCCGGATCGTCAAGGGTGTCGCCCTGGCCGACTATTCGGCGTTCCTCGACGAGCGGGCCACGTTCCTGGGCCAGTGGGGCCTGAAGCCGACGCGCGGCGGCGACGGCCCCGACTACGAGGAGCTCGTGGAGACCGAGGGGCGGCCCCGGCTGCGGATGTGGCTGGACCGCATCAAGACCGAGGACATCATGGAGCCGTCGGTCGTCTACGGGTACTTCCCCTGCTACTCCGAGAACAACGACTTGGTCGTCGTGTGGCACGAGGACGGGCCGAACGGGGAGGCGAAGGGCAGCGAACGGGCGCGGTTCAGCTTCCCGCGGCAGCGCCGGGATCGGCGCCTGTGCCTGGCCGACTTCTTCCGCTCCAAGGCCCAGTACGAGGCGGACGGTCGGCCCGACGTGCTCGCGTTGCAGCTGGTGACGATGGGCACCAAGGTCTCTGACGTCACCGCGAAGCTGTACGCGGAGAACGCCTACCGCGACTACCTGGAGTTGCACGGCCTGTCGGTGCAGCTCACCGAGGCGCTCGCGGAGTTCTGGCACGCGCGGGTGCGCTCGGAGATCGGTTTCGCCGACGCCGCCGACCTGGAGCTGGATCAGGTGCTCGATGTGCGCTTCCGCGGCTGCCGGTACTCCTTCGGCTATCCCGCGTGCCCCGAGCTGGAGGATCGGGCGACGCTCGTGCGGCTGCTGGAGCCGGAGCGCATCGGCGTGGAGCTCAGCGAGGAGCTGCAGTTGCATCCGGAGCAGTCGACCGACGCCATGGTGGTGCACCACCCCGAGGCGAAGTACTTCAAGGTCTGAGATGAATCAGCCTTCGCAGGAGTCGCTGCCGCAGCCCGGGCCGGGTGGCACGTTGCCGTCGGCCGTGCTGTGGGACATGGACGGGACGCTGCTGGACACCGAGCCGTACTGGATCGCGCAGGAGCACGCGCTCGTCGAGTCGTTCGGCGGGCGCTGGAGCGACGAGCACGCGCACAATCTCGTCGGCAATCCGCTGCTGGTGTCGGCGGAGTACATCCTGGCCAACTCGCCGGTGGACCTGTCGCCGGAGGAAGTGGTGGACCGGCTGCAGTCGGGCGTCATCGCCTCCCTACGCGAACAGATCCCGTGGCGCCCGGGCGCGTTGGAGCTGCTGAGCGGGCTGCGGGCCGCGGGTGTGCCGTGCGCGATAGTGACGATGTCGTGGCGGGCGATGGTCGACGCCGTGGTGACGGCGATGCCGGCCGGCACGTTCGACGTGCTGATCACCGGAGACGAGGTCGACCAGGGAAAACCGCACCCGGAGCCGTACCTGCGGGCCGCGGCTGCGCTCGGGGTACCGATCGGGGAGTGCGTGGCGATCGAGGACTCCGGGACCGGTGCCGCGTCGGCGCTGTCGGCCGGGGCGCGGACGATTGTCGTGCCGCACGTGGTGTCGGTCGCGCCCCGGGATGGCCTGACCGTGCTGGAGTCGCTGGCCGGCGTCGGCCCGCGGGACCTGCTGCCCCTCACCTCCGGCGGGTGAGTTGCCGGGCGGACGGGCCGCCCGCGCGCGGGGTCGAGTCGTCAATTTTGGGTGCGAGTCGTCAGTTCGACGTGACGATTGGGACGTCAAAATGACGACTCGATCGGAGGGATGGGGCTCCTTGTCTGACGCGCCGGTGCCTGACGCGCGGATGGTTCGCCTCACGCGTGACTTCTGGACCGCGACGCCCCGGTGGTCGCTGCGGCGCCGGTTGCCGGACGGGCGCGCCTCGGATGTCGTGGGGCACGTGCTCGTCGCTGACGAATCCGGCGTTGTGCTGCTCCCGGAGGACGGCCCGGCGGTGCGGGTCGACCGCGCTGATGTCGTGGCTCATCGGGTGGTGCCGCCGCGAGCGGTCCGCCCCGCCTCCAGCCCCGAGGCGCTGGAGCGGATCGCAGCCCGTGGCTGGCCGGGATTGGCCCTGTGGCGCCTGGGCGGCTGGCTGCTGCGGTCGGGCGGCGGCTACTCTAACCGGGCGAATTCAGTGCTCGTGGCGGGCGATCCGGGCCTGCCGATCGCCGCCGCGCTGGAGGTGGTGGCAGACCACTACGCGCAGTTGGGCCGCCCGGCGATCATGCAACTACCGCACGCCATCGACGCGCCCCGGGTAGGGCAGGACGACCCCACCGCGGACGTCGCAGCCGCCGCGGTTGCGGCCGGGTGGCAGCCGTACAGCCAGACCCGCGTGCTCACCGCCGATCTGCGCCGCCTACGGCCGGAGGTGGCAGCGCCGGGGATCGATGCTCCGGCCGCGACGTGGTCGGACGCCCCCGACGACGCCTGGTTGCACGGCCTCCACGGTGGGCAGGCGAGCACCGACGAGGTAGCCCGCGCGGTCATCACCTCCGCACCGGCGGAGTACCTCACGCTGCGCGACACAGGCGACGATCCGGTGGCTATCGGCCGCCTCGTGCATACCGACGACTGGGCCGGCCTGTCCTGCATCGAGGTCGCCCCCGAGCAGCGCGGCCGCGGCCTGGGCCGTCACATCACCGAGCTGATGCTCGCCCGCGCCCGCACCGCCGTGACACCGGCCCGCTTCGCCTACCTGCAGGTCGAGGTCGACAACGCCCCCGCCCTCGCGCTCTACAACTCCCTCGGCTTCACGGACCATCACGACTACCACTACTGCCGGCTCATGCCCTGATCACGTCCTCGGCGTCTACCGGTCGTTCACATTGACCAAGAATTTACTGCGACCCGACCAGCGCTTGAGGCTGCGAAGCTCAGGATTGGGAGCTGGAGGCGACGTGCGCCTGCACCTGTCGAGAGGGGATCTGGTGATCGCCAGTTCAGATCTTGGGCCGCATGCTGGCCTGTCGTGATCTGCAGCTGACTCTCGGTGGCACTCCCATTTTGCGGGGTGTGGACGCCGTGTTCGAGGGTGGTGCGATCGCCGTCGTGGGCCGCTCGGGGGCTGGCAAGACCAGCCTCCTGCACTGCTTGGCCGGCTTGCGGACGCCGACCGCCGGCGAGGTCACCTTCGACGGCGCGTCGCTCGCGGCGATGTCGGAGGAAGATCGTGCCCGACTCCGTCTCGAGCGATTCGGTTTCGTGTTCCAGCGCGCCGAGCTGCTTGGGGAGCTGTCCCTGCTTGAGAACATCGCCCTGCCACTGGAAATGCGCGGCGAGCCTCGACGGGAGTGCGCGCGGCGGGCGGCCGAACTGGTCGAGCGCCTCGACCTGAGCGACTGCGCAGGGAGGCGACCCGATCGGGTCTCTGGGGGGCAGCGCCAGCGAGCCGCGGTTGCGCGGGCCGTGGTCGGCCGCCCGGCGGTCGTTTTCGCCGACGAACCCACCGGCGCCCTGGACGAACGGAACGGCCGCTTCGTCGTCGACATGCTGCTGCAGCAGTGCGCTCACGAATCCGCGGCGCTCGTGATGGTGACGCACGACGCGCAGTGGGCCGACCTGTGCGATCGGCGCCTCACCATGGCCGATGGTGTGGTCGCCGCCGACGATGTCTCCAGCGCCTCCGAGCGTGCATCGACCGGCCCGCAATGATCCGTCGGTTCGCCCGGGACGCGGGATTGGTGTGGCGGCTGCTGTGGCGCGGCGACCGGCGCGGACGTACCGGGACGTTGTTGACCGTTGTCGGCGTGGCCGTCGCCGTGTTCTGTGCGTTGCTGGTGACCGCCGTCCCGAGGGCGCTGGAAGCGGCCGACTCACGACTCGTGGCTCGCACCCCCGTGGGGCAACCCGGTACGCACGGGATGCGCATCACCTCCTCGATCGAGCTCTTCGAGGGGAGGGCGTGGACGCGGATGTACGTGGCCGGTCCGGGCGTGGCTGATCCGCGCCCACCCGGGCTGGATGCCTGGCCCGCGGCGGGTCAGACGCTCCTGTCACCCGAGCTCGCTCGGACACTGGCGGGCCGCTCGGATGCCGGGCGTCTCACCGGGCCGCTCGCCCCGGGGGTGGTCGGCGACGCGGGGCTCACCGCTCCTGGCGAGTTGCTCTCCTACGAGGTCTACGCCGGGCCGGCCGGCTCAGACATCGTCGTGACCGGCTTCGGTGACCCGCGAGCGCGCGGCTCCATCCTGTCGGTGCCGTTGGTCGTGCAACTTGTCGTCGTCGTCGCCCTTCCGTTGGTGCTCTTCCTCCTCGTCGTCATGCGGCTCAGCCTGCGCTGGCGCGCCCAACGCAGCGCCGCCCTGCACCTCATCGGAGTAGGGCCGCGCCGGGGAGCGCGCCTCTTCGCCGTGGAGATGGGGGTGGTCTCGGCGATCGGAGCCACGAGCGGTGTCGTGGCCTACGCCGCGTTTCAGCCGGTCATCGCCGGTTCCGGGGTGTTGGGCCTGGCCTGGTTTCCGGCCGACGCGCAGCTGCCGTGGTGGGCGGCCATACTGGTGGTCGTCGTCTTCACCTGTCTGGCGACCCGCCTGGCGCACCTGGTGATGTCGGGCGGGGTCTCCGATGCCTGGCGCGACGCCTCACCTCGGCGATGGCGCACAGCCGTTGGCCTGACCCTCTTCGTGCCCGCGGCGACCGTGGCGATCGCCTGTGTCGCGTGGGCAGCCGCGAGCGACGTCGAGCCGCGGGTGCTGCCCGAGGGCGGCTACATCCCGACGGTGCTCGCGTGCCTCCTGGTAGGCGCGCTCGGATTGGCGCTCCTGCTGCCCGGGGCCATTGCGGGGGTCGCCGGATGGGTCGCGCGACTGCCCTGCTCACCGGGGACTCGCCTGGGAGCGCGGCTCGCCGGTGCGCACGCCGTGGCGATGTCCCCGATGGCCGCGGCCATGGCCCTCATCGTGCTCCTTGCCGGAGCCAGCGAGGCGGTACTCAAGGGTATGTACGTCGACGGCGTGGGCGACCTGTCCAGGGTGAGCGTTCAGGTGGACCTCAACGAACTCGCTCCGGAAACCCGTCTGGCGCTGCTCGACCTTCCGGCACATGCACGGGTGGTGTATGTCATCGGGGACAGCGCGTCACCTTCTATCGGTCCGGGCCTACCCATGACTGTGGAAAACGGGCCGTGGATCACGGTGGCCACCTGTCCGGACGTGCAAGCGCACATGGTCGGGATGCCGGGGATCGAGGGCTGTACCGGTCGCCCCCAGCAGTTCGCGATGGACTACGACACGACCATCCAGCCCGCAGGGACACCCATCATCGTTCGACTCCACGACGGGACCAGGGTGACGGTGCCGACCCCGGCCGAGCGTTACGAGGCACCTGGCAACGGAGTGCTGCTGCCGCCGCAGGACGCTCCGTGGGTCGCGCACGCGTCTTCGGCGTTCGTCGTGTTTCAGACGTCAGCGCTGGACGGCAGCTACGAGAACCTCGTCGCGGGCATCCATGCTGTCGCACCCCGCTCGCTGCCGCACACGGCGTACGCGAGCCCGGAGGCGTTGACTCAGCATCTGCAGTACTCGGCGGTCTTCCGCGCCGGCATCGGCATGGCGGCCATCCTCACCGCACTGGCGGCCGCCCTGATCATGCTGGACCTACGCTGGCGCACCCGGGGAACGCGCGCCGCGCAACAGGCACTCGGCATTCCCCGCCGCGCCCTGCGCCACACCGCACTGTCTCAGGTGGGGGTGCCGACCATGACCGCGTTGGCTTTAGCCGTGCCGTTCACCCTCGGTGTGAGTTGGTTCTACACCGGCTACTGGGGTCCGTCGTACCTCCTCAGCGGCACGGTCGGCCGCGCGGTCGCCCTCACTGCCGTGCTCGCCGCCGTCACCGCGGCAGGTGGTGCGATGGTCCTGACCCACGGCAAGTTCACGGTCGACGACCTCGCGGAGGAGTAGCGGACGCGATTCGCTGTGGCAGGTTGCTCTGGTTTCGCCGCTACCCGGCATCCAGCGGCCGGGCGGCCATGTCTGGTAGCGCTGGGGGAGTGCCGCCGAAGGCGGGACAGAGGGTCTGGTGTTGGCACCAATTGCACAGGCGGCCGGGCTTGGGGCGGAAGTCCCCGGTGGTGGTGGCGCGGTCGATGGCCAGCCAGAGGGCCTTGAGTTTGCGCTCGACGGCCAGCAGGTCGGCCTCTGCGGGTTCGTACGCGACGACCTCGGCGTTGCCCAGATAGACGAGCTGTAGTCGGGTCGGCACACGGCCGTGTAGGCGCCACAGGACGAGCGCGTAGAACTTCATCTGGAACAGCGCCTTGGCCTCGAAGCTCTCTCCTGGGGCCCGGCCCGTTTTGTAGTCCACGACCCGCATCCGGCCGTCGGGAGCGACATCGAGCCGGTCGACGTAGCCGCGCAACGTGAGGCCGTCGACCTCGGTCTCGACGTACAGCTCCCGCTCGGCCGGCTCCAGCCGGGTCGGATCCTCCAGAGTGAACCAACGCTCGATGAGACGGAGCGCCTCGTCGTACCAGACTTGCAAGCGCACCGGATCGCTGTCGTCGACGAGCTCCGCCAGCTCTGGACGCTCGGTGAGCATCCGCTCCCACTGGCCCGGCAGCAAGCCACCGGCAGCTTCCCTCGTCCGCTGCCTGGCCGGCAGATCGAACAACCGCTCCAACACCGCGTGCACCAACGTGCCGCGAGCCATCGCCGGGGTCGCCGACTCCGGCAGCTTGTCGAGCACGCGAAAGCGGTACAGCAGCGGGCACTGCATGAAGTCCGACGCGCGGCTCGGAGACAGTGCAGCAACCATGCTCGGCACCTTAGACCCGACCGCCGACAACGTCCTCCTCCCGCGCCGCGAGCGAACCTTGTCGGCTCATGGACGTAGCGTGCGAGACATGTCCCCGACCACACCTTCGCTACCAGCCGCCCCGAACGAGCGAGGCACATGAGCGGCGGTCACGTCTACGTCGACGAGTCCAAGGCAAGGGACTACTTGCTCGTCGCGGCCGTCCTTGCTCCTGATGATCTCGCGAAGGCTCGGCGCTTGTTGAAGGCCCTTGTCATGCCTGGCCAGCGACGGCTGCACATGAAGCGAGAAAGCAACGCCCGGCGGGGCGCGATCCTCCACGCCATCACTGCCTCGGGAGCCACCGCGACCGTCTACAACGCAGGACGGGCCAGCCGAAACGAGCGCGAGGCGCGGCAGGCATGTCTTCAGGCGGTGGTCCTCGACGCGGCAGGCGCCGGTCATCGCTTCCTGTTCATCGAACAAGACGACTCGCTTGTAGGATGGGAACGCCAGCGGCTGATCGAGATCACCCGCGCCGCCGGATGCCGAGATGTCCTCCAGTACCAGCATCGCCGCGCCGAGCACGACGTCCTCTTGGCGATCCCCGATGCCATTGCCTGGAGTTGGGCCAGAGGCGAGCAATGGAGACGCCGCGTGCAGCCCCTAGTGGCTAGTGTCCGGCAGCTCTGAGGCCGCACAGCGCGAAGCCCGGCTCACCGACCGTCCGGACGGCTACCGGGCCCACTTCCTGGGGCTCAACGCGCCAGGCTCCCCCATGGTAGGCCTTCCGGGGGCAAGCTCGCCACCGCCGGTTCGGTAGGTGAGGCGACACCGGAGCGGGCGCTCCAGGTTGTCAGGGGTGTGACGTAGCGTGCTGCGCATGTCCTCGACCCAGCCCACGCCGACCGCCCACGCGGACGACGGCTCCGGTTCGGGGTGGCGCGTCGGCTCCCTGCGCGGCATCCCGGTCTACATCGGTGGCGGCTGGGTCGTCATCGCCCTCTTCATGGTCGCCGTCTTCGGCCCTCAGATCGCCCGCACCCTGCCCGGGCTCGGCGTGTGGGCGTACGTACTCGCCCTCGGCTACGCGGCGTTGCTGCTGGTCAGCGTGCTGGTGCACGAGGCGGCGCACGCTCTGACGGCACTCGGGTGCGGTTACCGGGTGCACCGCATCGCCGCCGACCTCATGGGCGGGCACACCGCTTACGACGCCGCCCGCGCCACCCCCGGTCGCAGTGCCCTCGTCGCCTTCGCGGGCCCGATGGCCAACTTCGCGCTCTGTCTGCTCGGCTGGCAGATGCTGCCGTACGTGCGCGGCGACGTGCTAGGGCTCCTCATCGCAGCCGTCGCCTGGACCAACGGCTTCGTCGCCCTCTTCAACTTGCTGCCCGGGCTGCCGCTGGACGGGGGCTTCCTGCTCGACGCCCTCGTCTGGCGCATCACCGGGCAACGCCACCTGGGGCTCATCGCCGCCGGCTGGTCCGGGCGGATCGTCACCCTGGCCGTCGTCTTCTGGTTTGCCGTCAGACCCCTGTTGGAGGGCAGCTACCCGAGCCTTTTCACCATCGCGTGGATCGCGCTCATCGGCGCCTTCCTCTGGTTCGGCGCCGGGCAGGCGATCACCACCGGCAGACTGCGCGGCCGGCTGGCCCGCCTCGACGTGCGCACCGTGACCCACCCCGTTGTCACCATGGCCCGGTCCGCGCCCCTGACCGACATTCCGCGGGTACCGGCCGAACTCGCGCAGCGGGGCGTCGTCGTGGCCATCGTCGACGACGACGGCACCCCCTTGGGCATCCTCGATGGCGAGGCCGTCGGGGAGGCGGTGAAGTCCGGCTACGAGCATGCCGCCGCCGAGTCGTGCCTGCGGCTCATGCCCCCCGCGTGGGTGCTGGATCTGTCGGAACGGTCCGCCGACCTGAGCTCCGCGATCGACGCCCTCGTCGAGCACCGCCTCCCGTTGCTGCTGCTGCGCGAACCCGGTGGGGCCCCCTGGGGCGCGCTCGACGGCGGCACCGTCAGCGACATTGCCACCGGTGCGAAGAAGGCGCCGTGAGCACGGATCTAGACTGGCGGGCATCATGACAGACCTGAGCGACGGACCCACCGGCGCCCATCGGCGCCGAGGTCACTTTCTGGCCGGCGAGCGGATCCAACTGACCGACCCCAAGGGGCGGATGCACACGATCACGCTCGAACCCGGCAAACAGTTCTTCACGCACCGCGGCAGCCTGCGCCACGACGACCTCATCGGCAGCCCCGACGGGTCGACGGTGACCAACACGGCCGGCGTCGAATATCTCGCACTGCGGCCGCTGCTCGCCGACTACGTGATGTCGATGCCGCGCGGCGCAGCCGTCGTCTACCCCAAGGACTCCGGGCAGATCGTCGCGATGGCCGACATCTTTCCCGGCGCCCGCGTCGTCGAGGCCGGCGTGGGCTCCGGGGCGCTGTCCATGTCGCTGCTGCGCGCGGTGGGTGACGCCGGACTGGTGCACTCCTTCGAGCGGCGCGGCGAATTCGCCGAGATCGCCCGCGGTAACGTCGAGGACTTCTTCGACGGCCCGCACCCGGCGTGGAAGGTGACCGTCGGAGACCTCGTCGGCACGCTCCCCCTGGCGGTGCGCGACGGCAGCATCGACCGGGTCGTGCTCGACATGCTCGCCCCCTGGGAATGCCTCGATGTCGTCGCCGACGCCCTGGCCCCCGGCGGCGTGCTCATCTGTTACGTCGCCACCGCCACGCAACTCTCCCGGGTCGCCGAAGCGATGCGCGCCCACGGCGGCTACACCGAACCGCAGGCCTGGGAGTCGCTCGTGCGCGGCTGGCACCTCGAAGGCCTCGCCGTGCGACCCGAACACCGCATGCACGGGCACACCGGCTTCCTCATCACCACCCGCCGCCTCGCCCCCGGCGTCACCCCGCCGCTGCGCAAACGCCGACCGGCCAAGGGCGCCTACGACACCGACACCGGCAGCGCCAGCGAGCAGTGGGAGGCCGAAGAGGTCGGCGAGCGGGTCGCCTCCGACAAGAAGCTGCGCCGCCTGGCCCGCAGCGCCCAGGCCCGCCGGGCTGGCGCCGACACCAAGTCGGAGCGGGCGGCCGGACTGGTTGAGCCGGCGCAGGGCAGCGCGGACACCGGGGCGACGCAGGAGAGCGAGTCATGAGCACCGAATCGCACGGGCAGCCCAGCCGGCCCGCAACACAGGCGGCAAGTGCGCCGCCGCCGAGCACCCCGACCCCGAGCACCCCGAGCGCGAGCACCCCGAGCCCCACCGGAGCGACCGGCACACCACGCAGTGCACCGCCCGTCGGCCCGGCCGGGTTGCGGGCCCAGGTCGAGTCGCTCAGTCGCCGCAACGACGGCCTCGTGCGCACCCTGGAGGCCGCCCGCGAGCAACTCGTCACGCTCAAGCAGCAGGTCGAGGCGCTGGCCACCCCGCCCTCGTCGTACGGCGTGCTCCTGTGCGTGCACGACGACGGCACCGTCGACGTGCTGGCTTCCGGACGCCGGATGCGGGTGCAGGTCAGCCCCGTCATCGACGTTGCCGACCTGAAGACCGGCCGCGACGTGCGCCTCAACGAGGCCCTTGCGGTCGTCGACGTCGCAGGCTACGAGCGGCATGGGCAAGTTGTGGTCGTGCACGAGACGCTCGACGACGAACGCCTCGTCGTCGTGGTGCACGGCGAGGAGCAGCGGGTGGTGCGCCGCGCCGAGCCGCTACTCGGCGCCGCCCTGCGCCAAGGCGACAGTGTGCTGCTGGAGACCCGCACCGGCTTCGCCTACGAGGTCATCCCCAAGGCCGAAGTCGAAGACCTCGTGCTCGAGGAGGTGCCCGACATCTCCTACGACGACATCGGGGGTCTGGCCGGGCAGATCGAGCAGATCCGCGACTCCGTCGAGTTGCCGTACCTGCATCCCGAGCTGTTCCGCGAGCACTCGCTGCGCCCACCCAAGGGCGTGCTGCTCTACGGGCCGCCCGGCTGCGGTAAGACGCTCATCGCCAAGGCCGTCGCCGCGTCGCTGGCTCGTCAGAGCGCTCAACTGGAGGGCCGCAGCGACTCCACCAGCTACTTCCTCAACATCAAGGGCCCCGAGCTGCTGAACAAGTACGTCGGCGAGACCGAGCGGCAGATCCGGTTGATCTTCGCCCGGGCCCGCGAGCACGCGTCCTCCGGCGCGCCCGTCGTCGTGTTCTTCGACGAGATGGACAGCCTGTTCCGCACCCGCGGCTCGGGGCTGTCCAGCGATGTGGAGACGACGATCGTGCCGCAGCTGCTCGCCGAGATCGACGGCGTCGAACGGCTCGACAACGTCATCGTCATCGGCGCCAGCAACCGCGAAGACATGATCGACCCTGCGATCCTGCGGCCCGGGCGGCTCGACGCCAAGATCAAGATCGAGCGCCCCGACGAGGGCTCGGCCCGCGACATCTTCGGCAAGTACCTCACCGCCGACCTGCCGCTGCACGCCGACGAACTGGCCGCCGCCGACGGCGACCCCGCCCGTGCCGTGCACGCGATGACGCAGGCCACCGTCGCCCGCATGTATGACCGCGGGGTACACAACCGCTTCCTCGAGGTCAGCTACGCCGACGGTGAGCGGGAGGTGCTGCACTACGCGGACTTCGCCTCCGGCGCGATGATCCAGAATGTTGTCGACCGCGCCAAGCGCTCGGCCATCAAGGACCTGCTGGCCACCGGTGAACGCGGCCTGCGCACCCGGCACCTGCTGGAGGCGTGCGTCGCCGAGTTCGCCGAGAACGAAGACATGCCCGGCACCAGCAGCCCGGAGGAGTGGGCCCGCATCTCCGGGCGTCGCGGCCAGCGGGTCGTCGGCATCCGCCGCGTGCACCCCGACGCCGGTCCCGGCGACCCCGGCCAGGCAGCCGGTGAACGCCGTGGCATCGCGGACGTCGAGCCCAGCGGCACCTACCTGTAGCCGCCGCTCGACCTGCTCAGACGGTGGGGTC
>NZ_BAHD01000004.1 GCF_000298215.1 Kineosphaera limosa NBRC 100340
CTCTCCGGCGACGACCGCGTCCTTGAGCCGGGCGACGTCCGGGGTCGAGCAGGTCCGGGAGACCTCATCGAGCCCGCGCGCCTGCGCCGGAGCCAGCGGCACCCCGGCATCGCGGCAGGACTGCTCGACCCACGCGGCGGTCTTGGGGTTGTCAGAGGCCGCGATGACTCCACGCTCCCGCGCTTCCATCACGACGGCCGCCTGAAACGCCTTCGCCGCATTCACGATCTTCGCGGCCCCGGCGGCCAGCCCGGCCAGGTCGTCGCTACCCAGCCGGGTCAGATCGCCGGCGTGCTCCAGCAGCGTCGCGGACCCGGCATCGAGCCAGGTCACGAGGTCCGCTGCGGTGGGTTCCATACGGGAAACACTATCGAACAGGATTTGTAGCAGCAACGCTACTAATAGCTGAATTACGGTGCCGCGCAGAGAGATTCGAACTTGTAAAATCGGTTGTGAATTGCGCTGGGGCGCAGGCGATCTCAGGCGCAAGCAGGACGAAGCGTGATGTGAGATGCATCACACACCATCATGAACCCCTGAGGGCGGGCGGTTCAGCGTGCGGCGTCGCGCCACGAGTACAAGCCCCACGCCAGCGCGGTGAGCGCAACGGTGATCAGCAGGGGGGCGGGCTCGGTCGCCGGGCGCTGCAGGAGGGCCCAGGCCTCCGCGTCCCCGGTGCGGGGGTCGGTGCCGAAGACCGCGCTGATACCCAGCAACAGCAGTGCCGGAGCCCAGGAGCTATCCCGGCCGAAGCGAACGAGAGTCAGGGAGGAGATGGCCATGACGAGGCTGATGTTCCGAAGGGCCACGAGTACGGCGGAGTCGGAGAGCGCAGTGACGGTGAGTGCTGAGCCGTCCTCCCCGAAGTAGCCCACCACTGGGCTCGCGCCCGTGGCGACAGCCACGACTCCACCGACCAGGGCGAACGCGGCCCACATGCCAAGCCACCACAGCGCCCGCGCCCGTCGCAAGAACGGGCTGCGGCCCTCGACCTGTGGCATGGCGCTGAAGCAGGCGAGGCCCACGAGGGCGGGGGCCAGTGCGACCACAAGCGGGAACAGCGCGATGCCCAGCCCTTCGCGCATCGGTACCTCGATCGGACCCGCCGGCATGAGCGTCAGTACCGCTGCGTGCGCCATCAAGAGTGGCAGCAGAGCCAGCCCCTGCCGAGATCGGCAGAAGAGCCACGGACCGCGTAGCGCCTTCACGATGATGCGTTGTCGGGGACGCGAGCGGCCATCCCGCGACAGTGGCTCGCGAGCCGGGCGGCCTCACTGCGTGCCGTTTCGGGAGGAGCCTCGGGCCCTGACGATCGAGAGGCGGCGACAACGGCGTCGATGAGGTCCGGCGAGGGGGAAACTCCCTCCTCTGCGGCGGCCAGTGGGTCGCAGCCAGCCGCGTGCAGCAGCAGGTCGTGGGCGGCGTCCGGCGCGGAGAGGTAGGGCGGCGCCATCGTCATGGCCACGACGGTGTCGGAGGCCGGTCCTGACGACGGCAAGGGACGATGCGTGCGGCAGGTCGCGCATCCGGGACCGTCGAGACTACCGCGGCGTTCACGGCTACGATCATGGGCGCTACGTCGTACGCGGCCCGGGGGGATTCGGCGAAGGTGCATACCGTGGGTGCGGTGCCGACGCAGACCATGGGTGGCGGTGAGGCGTCGGCGACCAAGTAGCGCTGCTGCGCTCCGATGCCCACCCATACGTAGCCGGCCAGGAGGGCCACCGCGCAGACTGCTGTGGCCGCCTTGCCCCAGGCGGCTTGAGCCGACAGCGCGAGCAAACATGTAGCGGTGACCGCTAGAAACCACACGACCTGCCCGGACTGGAGGAAGCGGTTCACATGTTCACCAGGGAACTCCACGGCACCGGAGTACATCAGGGCGTGCCGTGACGTGAGCAGCCCACCGTAGGCGGGCACGACATAGAGGACTACCGCCAGCAGCGGCGGTGTGACGAATCGCGGCACCAGCCAGCCGACCAAGGTGCCGAGGGCTGCGGCGGCAAGGAGCACCAGCGTGGAGGAGTAGGCGATCCACGGATCGAACAACCCGAAGGAACCGTGCGCGCGCATCGCCAGCACCCAATGGGCAGCGAGGGCGACGGTGTGGGCCAGCACGAACCACGCCCACACGGCCAAGGTCCGCAGGGTGTGAAAGGCGAGCCGCGAACCCGGCGTCAGCACCAGGTCTTGGGCACCAACGCGCCGATAGCGCAGTGAGTCGGCGGCAGCGGTGGCGGCGGCCAGCGGCATCGTGATGACCATGGCCGTCGACACGGACGCCGCAGCGATGCGCCACTCGTAGGAGACCTGAGTGCCGACCTGTCCGAGATTCAGGAGATGCACGAGCAGGGCTCCGGGAAAGGCGTACATTCCCGCGCTGCGGCGGAAGGCGATAAGGAAGGTGCGCACCGGCTACCTCTGCGTGCCGCTGGCGCGAGCGTCCGCGAGCACCTGCAGGTAGCTGCGTTCCATTCTGCTGCGACCATCGTCTCGAGAGGCCGGTGTTCCGCCGGGAGACAGGAACGCCGCGACGTCGCCGTCGAATACCGACGCCCCGTCGTTGAGTACCGTGACGTGATCGCAGATGCGATCGACATCATCGATGATGTGCGTCGAGATGATGACCGTGGTCGTGTCTTTGAGGCTCGCCAAAGTCTCGCGGACTCCCACCCGCTGCTCGGGGTCAAGGCCAGCGGTCGGCTCGTCCAGGATTAGCAGGCGGGGCGAATGGACCATGGCCTGGGCGATCATCGCTCGCCGCCGTTGCCCGCCCGACAATTCGCCGATCTTCGCGCGTTCGCGATGTCCCAATCCAACGGCCTCCGCCGCGCGCCGACAGGCTGTCGATCGCTGATTGCGCGGAACGCGCCGCCACCACACCGTGTATTCGAGAAGCTCGCCCACGGTAAAGCTCGGTGGCCAACCTGCGTCCTGCGGCAGGTAGCCCACCGATTGCGCGGTCCCGTCGGCGGCCGACACCTCTCCAGACGTCGGCCGCCGAAGGCCGGCCACGATGGTCATCAGCGTTGTCTTGCCCGACCCATTGGCGCCTAGTAGAGCAGTGACGCCGCGCGGCCAATGAGCATTGACCATGTCAAGCGCCGGGATAGATCGCCGGGGGTAGGTAAAGCTGACATCGTTGATGTCGATGTGCTCGCTGGCAGCGCCCGTCACCACACGGACAACTCTCAAGACCCGAGGACAGGCAGTGTGGACACGTTGCTCCCCTGAAAGCTCATGTGCGCGCAACTGGCGCGCCGTGTGTCCCCCCGGTACCGCAGTTGGTGGGTTAATCCTGCGCGCAGCGGGCCTCTAAGTCAACGACTCGCCTGGCGTTGCCAGGGCAGAACGCCAATACTCGTGTGTGGCTCCTCGTGTGTGACTACTCCGCCAGAACGACGTGCAGGGTCCGCGGGCCGTGCACCCCTTCGACGCGCGACAACTCGATGTCGCTGGTGGCGCTCCCGCCGGAGATCCAGGTGCTGGGCTGGCCGGCGCGCAGGGCGGCGGCGGTGCGGGCCACGGCCTCCGGGACGTCGGAGACGACCTGGTCGGCGCGGATGACGCAGACGTGCACGTCGGGCACGAGCGATAGGGCGCGTCGGCCCTGGTCGGGGCCGTGGTCGAGCATGATCGTGCCGGTCTCCGCTGACCCGACGGCGCATGCCGTGACGACCCCGTCGGTCTCGTCCAGTTGCGCCCGCGACAGGCGCGGCTCGTCACCGCGCACCTCGATGCCCGCCGCCTCGATCGCCTCGCGCCACGAGCCATCGATGCCCGCGGGCAGCACGACGCTGCGCACCCCGTGCGCCTGCAGACCCGCGACGACCTTGGCCGGCACCTCCTCCGGAGCGCACCGCACCAACTCGGCCTTGTAGTCCACGACCCGGTCGATGAAGACCTCCAGCACGTTGCCCTCGCGGGTCGCCCGGCCGTACTCCCACGCGATCGGCGTGTCCTGCTCGACCGACGCGTCGGGCACGTCGACCAACGCGTGCCGGATCCGCGCGAGAATCTCGTCCTTGGCCGAACTGGCCGACGAACCGGCCGACGTCTGCGTGCTCATCACGCCTCTCCTCCACGCTCGCGCTTCCACCAGCTCCGGAACGACTCCTGCGGCGGAATCGGCACGTCGCGGGCGTTGGTCCACTTGCTCAGCGGCCACGGCAGCGGCCCCAGGTGGTCGGCCCGCTTGAGCACCAAACCACCGAGCCCGGCGGCCTTCGTCCCCGCGGCCCACCGACGCGAGTCGGCCATCATCCACGCCGCCGCCGTCATCGCCGCCGGCTCACCGTGCGCGATGAACGGCACGTGCCGGTTGCTGATCTTGCCCTTGGCCTTCTTGGCCTCCACGACCTTGTTGCGCATGTGCACGAGCAGGTCCGCGATGGGTATGCGCACCGGGCACACGTCCGAGCACGCCCCGCACAGCGAGGAGGCGAACGGCAACGTGGCGTCGACCGTCGACATCTGCGCGCCGACCCCTCGCAACTGCGGCGTGAGGATCGAACCGATCGGCCCCGGGTACACCGAGCCGTAGGCGTGCCCGCCGACCTTCTCGTACACCGGGCACACGTTCAGGCACGCCGTGCAGCGGATGCAGCGCAGCGCCGCCCGACCCTTGGGGTCCTGCAGCACGTGCGTGCGGCCGTTGTCCAGCAGGATGACGTGCATCTTCTCCGGACCGTCGCCCTCGGTGGGGCCGGTCCACAGCGACGTGTACGGGTTCATCCGCTCGGCCGTCGACGAGCGCGGCAGCAGCTGCAGGAACACCTCGAGGTCTTCCAGCGTCGGCACGATCTTCTCGATGCCGACGATCGTGATGAGCGTCTGCGGCAGCGTCAGGCACATGCGCCCGTTGCCCTCGGACTCCACGACCGCCAGCGTGCCGGTGTCGGCGACCGCGAAGTTCGCCCCCGAGATCCCGACCTTGGCGCGCAGGAACTTCTCGCGCAGGTGCAGCCGCGCCGCCCCCGCGAGGTTGCGCGGCTCGCTGTCCAGATCCTCCGGCGCGGGCTTGCCGTAGTTGCCCATCTCCGCGAGGAAGATCTCGCGCACCTCCGCGCGGTTGCGGTGGATCGCGGGCACGAGGAAGTGGCTCGGCCGGTCGTGCCCGAGCTGGACGATGATCTCGGCCAGGTCCGTCTCCCACGCCGCGATACCGTCGGCCTCCAACGCCTCGTTGAGCGCGATCTCCTGGGTGACCATCGACTTGACCTTGACGACCTCGTCGCCGACCTGCCCCGTGCCGTCGTAGGTCACGTCCTCGTCGGCCAACGCCTCCTTGACCAGGCGCACCGCGATCTCGTTGGCCTCGGCCGCATCCCGCGCCCAGTGCACCACCGAACCCGCCGCCGTCAGCGACGCCTCCAACTGTAGCGCGTAGGTGTCGAGGTGGCGCAGCGTGCGGTTCTTAATGGCCTCACCGGCCAGCCGCAGATCTTCCCAGTGGTCGAGCTCGTCGACGACCCGCTGCCGCTTGGTGCGGATCGTGGTCATCGCGTGGTGCAGGTTGCCGCGCTGCACCGGGTTCTCCAACTCGACCTTGGCCTGCGTGGGGAAGCCCGGAGCCTCGTGCAGCTCGCCCTCGGGCGGCGCGGGGGTCAGCCGCGGCTTGCCCTCGTAGCGGGGGGCCGGGTGGCCGGCGACGGGGATGCTCATACGTGCTCCTCCTCGGTGCTCGCCAGGATCTGCGCCAGGTGGATCGGTTTGACGCCGGCGTGCTGGCGGTTCAGCACCCCGGTGATGTTCAGCAGGCACAGGTTGTCGCCCGCCACGAGGTACTCGGCGCCGGTGTCGGCGACGTGCCGGGCCTTGTCGCCGGCCATCGCCACGGAGACATCCGGGTTCTTCATCGCGAACGTGCCGCCGAAACCGCAGCAGCGGTCCGCGTCCTCCAGGTCGAGGATCGTGATGCCCCGGACCGCCGACAGCAACCGCATCGGCTTGTCGCCGACGTGCGCGATCCGCATCGAGTGGCACGTCGGGTGGTACGTCACCTTGTGCGGAAAGAACGCCCCGACGTCGGTGACGCCGAGCACGTCGACGAGAAACTCGCTGATGTCGTAGGTGCGGCCCGCGACCTCGTGCGCGGCCCGCGCCAACCCGGCGTCACCGCCGTGCTCGGCGAGCATCTCGTGCTGGTGCCGCACGGCCCCCACGCAGCTGCCCGAGGGGCCGACGATGTAGTCGTACGGCCCGAAGGTGTCGACGTAGTTACGCACGAGCGGCACGCTCTCGGTGAAGTAGCCGCTGTTGGCGAACGGCTGCCCGCAACACGTCTGCTTCTCGGGGAACACGACCGTGCAGCCCAGCCGCTCCAGGATCTGCACCACCGCCTTGGGCGTGTCCGGGAACATCACGTCGTTGGCGCACGTGGCGAAGAGCGCCACACGGGGACTTTGCACTGCGGTGCCGGAGCTCATGTCTCCATCCAAGCAAACATTGGGTGCTGTCGGGTCGCTCACGGCAGCATCCAGCTGAGCACGGGGGTGGATTGCAGACCGACGATCAGGCACATGACCACGAGCAGGCTCAGGCTCCACCAGATGACCTTGCGGAAGATGTCGGCCTCGCGACCGAGCAGCCCCACGGCCGTGGCGGCGATCGTCAGGTTCTGCGGACTGATCATCTTGCCGACGACCCCGCCGGAGGTGTTGGCCGCCACCAGCAGCGTCGGGTCGATGCCGATCTCCTGCGCCGCGGTCTGCTGCAAGGTGGCGAACAGCGCGTTCGCGGACGTGTCCGAGCCGGTGACGGCGGTGCCCAGCCAGCCCAGCACGGGGGACAGGAACGCGAACGCGGCGCCGGTGCCGGCGATCCAGTGACCGATGGTGATCGTCTGCCCGGAGAGGTTCATGACGTACGCCAACGAGAGGACCGTCGCGACCGTCAGGATCGCGAAGCGCATCTTGTGCGCGTTGAACGCCACGACCTTGGCCCAGTCGGCCAGGCTCACCCGGTAGGCGAAGGCGACGATGAGCCCGCAGATGAGCAGGATCGTGCCGGGACTCGACAGCCACGTGAACGTGTAGACGGTCGAGGAGTTAGGGGTGCCCGCCGCGGTGAGTACCTGACCGTCCAGGCCCGGCCACGGGATCTTGAGATCGGTGGCGGTCAGCGCCGCGTTGGCCGCAGGGACGAGCTTGGCGACCGTGAAGAACGCGATGACCAGCAGGTACGGGAAGAGGGCCATGAAGATGCGCCCGCCGGTCAGCGGGGAGGTGTCCTGCCGGGTCTGGGTCGCGGTGGCCGCGCCTGCGCCCCCGCTGTGACCGGCGCCCGCCATCGTGCCGGTGGGGTCGTTGGGGTCGCTCGCGCCGAGCTCGGCGATCTCGCGCTGGTGCGCCTCGAACAGGGAGGCGCGGGCCTCATCGCGACCCTGCGGCTGCCAGAAGCGCAGCATGACGACGATCGCGGCCAGCCCGCACAGCGAGGAGATGATGTCGGTCAGCTCCATCGAGATGTACGTCGCGCTGATCCACTGGGTCACGCCGAAGACCGCGCCGGCCACGACCGCCAGGGGCCACGTCTGCCGCAGTCCGCGCTTGCCGTCGGTGAGGAAGGCGATGAACATCGGCACGAAGAACGCGATGATCGGAGTCTGGTGGCCCACGTAGGCGCCGATCGTCGCCGGGTCGATGTGGGTGAGGCGGCCGGCCGTCAGGATCGGGGTGCCGATCGCGCCGAAGGCGACGGGCGCGGTGTTGGCCAGGAGCACGACGGTGGCGGCGCGCAGCGCCGAGAAGCCGACGGCCATGAGCATGACGCCGGTGATGGCCACGGGGGCGCCGAAGCCGGCGAGCGCCTCCATGAGGCCGCCGAAGCAGAACGCGATGACGATGGCCTGCACGCGCGGGTCGTCGGAGATGAGGTCGAAGACCTTGCGCAGGTCTTCGAAGCGGCCGCTGTGCACGGTGATCTCGTACAGCACGATCGCGTTGAAGACGATCCACATGATGGGGAACAGGCCGAACACGCCGCCCTGCACCGCGGAACCGAAGGCCAGCAGCGGCGGCATCCGGTAGATGAGGATCGCGACGAGCAGCGCCACGCCCAGGGCCGTCAGGCCGGCGATGTGCGCCTTCCAGCGCAGCCCGCCGAGGGTGATGAAGATCGTCAGAAGAGGTAGGCAGGCGACGAGCGCCGACAGGGCCAACGACCCGCCGAGGGGGGCGAGGTCCGGCTGGTAGGCCGCGATCATGAGCGCAACTCCGAGCTCTGTGAGGGTCCCGCGGGTGGGGACGACTAGGGTTCTGGAAAGGCCAACCCGGTTAATGGTCAGACCATTCGCCACCTACCGTAGAATGAGCGAGGGAAGGCCGTCAAGCGTTCGCGCACAGAATCCTCTGCGAAATCTGCGCAACCGACCGCAGGCATCGACGGGCGACCGTCGAGGCTCGGGCGTCGAAGCCCGGATCAACGATCGGAGAGGGTGGTGGCAGCGTGGCCGGCGCCGCGAAAGGAGCCTGGCAACCCGTTGCCCAGGCCAAGGCCTACGAGCTGGTCGTCGACCGGATCGAGGAGCAGATCCTCTCCGGCGCCCTGCGCGTCGGCGACCGATTGCCGGCCGAGCGCGACCTCGCCTCGATGCTCGGGGTCAGCCGGGCCGCGGTCCGCGAGGCCATCCGCTCCCTGGAGGCCCAGGGGGTGCTCACCTCCGCGGTCGGGGTCGGGCGCGACGGCGGTACCACGATCAGCTCCCTCCCGAGTCAGGCGTTGACCAGGTTCCTGCGGTTGCATGTGGCGCTGGCCAACTTCCCGATGCCCGATGTCATCGAGGCCCGGGTCATGCTCGAGCGCGGCAGCGTGCGCCTGGCCAGCCGGCACGCGAACCCCGAGCAGCTCGCCCAACTGCGGGCCCTCATGGAGGCGATGGCGGCGCCGGAGCTGCCGCGCGAGCAGTTCAACGAACTGGACTTCGAGTTCCACATCGCGCTGGCCCAGGCGGGCGGCAACACGCTCGTGGCCGACATGACCACCGCCATCCGCGCCTCGATGCGCGCCCCGATCCTCGGTGCCTTCCACCGCAGTGGCGATTGGCCCACCCTTGCGGCCGCCCTGGACCGGGGGCACCGCGACATCCTCGCCGCGGTCGAAGCCGGCGACGGCGACACCGCCGCGGCGGCCGTCGAGGCGCACATCCGCGAGGCCTACGACCTGCTGCTGTACTCCCGCGACGAGTGAGCGCGGGTCGAATGACCGCACGGGATCACAGAGTCCAGCTACGGTCACGACCATGGCGAGCGGCGGCGAGCACCGCAAGAGCGCGACCGCTGCGGTCTACGCAGTGGGCGTGGCAGAAGAGTTGGCGCGCGGCGACGAGGCCTTCGCGCTGCGCCTCGTGCGGTGAGCTGATCGGGAGTCGCGGCGTCACTGAATCTGGGTCAGCACCTGTTCGATCTTCTCCTCCGAGACGATGCCGACGTGGGTGGCCCGCAACACCCCTTGGCGGTCGATGAAGAAGTGCGCCGGGATGCCCATGACGCGGTAGTTCGCCGCCAGCGCGGTCTGGGGATCCGGCACGTGCGCGAACGTCAGCCCCAGCCGGTCGGCGAACTGCTGCACGGTCAGGGTGTCCTCGGAAAGGTAGACGGCGACGACGGCCAGGCCATCCGGGTCGGCGGCGGCGTGGGCCGCCTGGATGTCGGGCGCCTCCACGCGGCAAGCCGAGCACCACGAGGCGCCGAACGTCAGCCACACCGGTCGGCCGCGCAGGGATGCCAGCGAGATCTCCGCGCCCTTCGTGGAGCGCACCGTGAAGTCCGGGGCGCTCTGCTCGAGCGCCGGCGCCGGGCCGGTTCCGCCGGTAAGTTGCACCGCCTCCACACCGCCCTGGGGGCCGGCCGCCGGGTCTGAGCCGGGGCGCACGAGGTAGGCCCCGACGGTCACCAGCAGCGCGGTCACGGCGAGCACCGCGATCGTGCCCGTGCGGCTGCCGCGCAGCTTGGCCCGCCAGTCCTTCTGGGGGACCGGGTCGCCGGCCTCGTCCGCGGCCGGAGGGGAGGGCCGGCCGGAGGCGGAGGTGTCCAGGTCGTTGGTCATCGCCGTGCCTCAGGCGTAGGAGTGCAGGCCACCGAGAAAAAGGTTGCCGAAGTAGGTGAACAGGATCGCGACGAAGCCCAGGATCAGCAGCCACGCGGCGCGCTCACCGCGCCAGTCGCGGGCGACGCGGGCGTGCAGGTAGGCGCCGTAGATGAGCCAGGTGACCAGGGCCGCGGTCTCCTTGGGGTCCCAGCTCCAGTAGCGGCCCCAGGCGACATTGGCCCAGACCGCCCCGAGGATGATCATGACCGTCAGCAGCGGGTAGGTGACGATCGCGGAGCGGTAGCCGATCTCGTCGAGCAGTTGCCGACTCGGCAGACCGCGCCCGCGCACGTGCGGATGCACCAGGTACATGACGGCCGCGCCGAACGCGACCGCTCCGGCACCGTAGGCCAGCACGGCGCAGGCCACGTGGATCGTCAACATCAGGTTGTTGTGCAACGCCGGTACAAGCGGCCGCACCTGCGCCTCGACCGTGTCGGCGTAGATGAGCATCGCCAACGCGACAGGCAACACGACGAGCCCGAGCATGCGCACCCGGTAACGCCACGCGAACAGCACGTAGGCCACGAGGATCCCCCAGGAGAACGCGACCGCGAACTCGTGCTGGTTGGCCCACGGCCCGTGCCCCGTGGTGATGGCGCGGGTGACGAGGTTGATGCTCAGGAAGATCGCGGCTAACTGCACGACCTTCTCGGCGTACCAGACGAGTCCGAAGGGCCGGTCGCTGGACCCCGCACCGCGGTCCGGGTCGTAGCCGACGACCGCGTCGAGCGGGTTGCCGAACTCATCGACCGCCTCCGGGCCAGTACCGGAGCCGGGGGTTGCGGGTCCGCCGGCCATGGCGTGGGAGCGGGGGCGTTGGGTCGAGCGGTCCTCCTCGTGCCGGCGATAGCGCACGGCGATGACGACGTGGGCCACGACGGCGATCGCGACCAGCCCGGTGGCCGCCAGGAGGGCGTATTGCGAGATGTCGAACATGTCCAGACCTTTCAGCCGGGGCGGTGGGTGGAGCTGGGCAGGTGGGCCGGATCCGCCGGGCCGGTGCGGCCGCGGGACTGCGCCACGACCTGAGCGACCATGCGGCGGAAGCGGCGTTCGTAGCCGATGTCGAAGCGGTCGGCGGAGGCGATGCGCACCCGCGACCGCGGCGCGCCCGGCACGTAGGAGGGATGGCCGGGTTCGATCGGGCGGACCCGTACCCACAGGCGGCGCTGCTTGACGAAGAACGTCAGCAGGAAGCCCACGGACATCAGGCCTGCACCGATCCACACGACGATCGCGCCCCGGTCACGGGCCACCGACAGCCCGGTGAACTGACGCTCGCGGTGAAACGTGACGTTGAGTCCCTCGACCTGCGAAGTGGAGCCCTGGTCCAACAGCGCGGAATCGGTGCGTTCGGTGGCCTCGACGGGCACGGCGTCGACCTGTACCTGGCCCGGCGCGACCAGTGCGTCGAGCCGACCGGAGGCGGCGGTGATGATCCACAGCTTCATGCCGTGCTCGGGCAGGGTCACCGAGCCGAAGACGTGCCGCTCGTCGTCGGTCGTGTACTGCAGCGGCACCCCGCCGTCGAAGAGCACGGTGCCGGTTGTGTCAGTGATCCGCATCATCGCGGCGATGCCGAAGTAGGACTGGTAGATCATCACGCCGTCGTAGGCCAGCGGAGTGTTGACGCGGATCTCCTGGCGCGCGACCTGCCGGCCGCCGTCGAACAAGGTGATGTCGGAGACGAAGTCCATCGGCTGGCCGTCGGGGTGGTAGCTGTCGCTGAACGAGTTGACCTGGATCGTCAGGTCGGTGTCCTGCCCGACGGCCCGGCTCTGCCCCACGGTCACCGGAAACTCGTTGAGGCGGAATCCGAGGGCGGAGGTGATGAGCACCCCGAGCAGGATGACGACGAAGGCGGTGTGCGCGACGAGCGTGGAGAACGGGGCGTACCTGAAGCGGTCGGCGTAGCTGGACCGCTGCGGGTCCTTGGGGTTGCTCAGGATGCGGTAGTGGTGGGCGCGCAGCACGTCCTCGACGCCGGCTCGGGCCTGCTCGGGGGTGCCGGCGACGACGACATCCGCTCGGAGGCCGGCGTGGTCGAAGAAGCGTTCGCCGGCATGGGTGTGCGGGTGCATCGAGCGCTGCCACAGTTGCGGGCAGCGGTGCGCGGTGCACGCGATGATGCTCAGCGTCAGCATGATCGTGGTGATCTTGAACCACCACGATGCGAAGACGTGGTAGAAGCCCAGCGTCGCCAGGATGTCCGTCCAGCCGCCGTAGCGCGGGCGGTTGCGGTCGATCCACGAGGCGTAGGCCTCCGGGTCGCCACGCACCCCGTCGGGCGACTGCTGGATCATCGTGCCGACCAGCGTCAGGAACGCCATGAACAGGATGATCGCGATGGCCGTCTGCTTGTTGTAGAAGAACGCCACAGTCTTGCGGGCGATCCGGTGCAGCAGGCTTGAGCCACGCTTGCGGGGACCGCGGCCGCCGCCGCGCCGCGCGGTCGGTGGCGGCGGGGGTGTCTGGGGTGGCGGCGCCCCGGGACCGGAGCGCGAGTCGTCGATGGTGCGGGCGAGCACCTGCGGGCCGGCCAGGTCGACGGATCGGGTCATCGTCACGTTCCTCACAGACCGTAGGTGGGCAGCAGGCCGGTGAGCCGGCCGAAGAGATCGGCAATCATCGCGAACCCGAGCAGCACGAGCAGGCCGCCGCTGATCAGGCTCACGGTGGTGTGGTGCCCGGCGAGCGCGCGCATGCGGCGCTGCACCGCGTGGGCGCCCAGGGTGACCAGCACGAACGGAATGCCCAGGCCCAGGCAGTAGGCGAGCAGCAACACAATCCCCTGGCCCAGACTGTCTCCGGTCGACGCGAGCCCGATCACGGCGCCGAGGGTGGGGCCGATGCAGGGGGTCCACCCGGCCCCGAAGGCCAAACCCATGAGCAGCGAGCGGCGGTAGCTGGGACGCAGGGCCGCCGGGGCGGGAACGCCGGGCGGAGCAGCGGTCGCGACGGTGTCGGGGCGCTGCCCGCCGCGAGTCTCCGGGTGGCCGAGCGTTCCCCGGGGGTGGCCAGGGGAGTCACCGGCCGCCCGCAATACCGTGCTCATCGGCACGCGCACCTGACGACGCAGGAACGGCAGCTCGATGAGGCCCGCCACGTGCAGGCCCAGGACGACGATGACGACGCCGCCGACGATCCGCAGGGTGCCGCGGTAGGGGCCCAGCACGTGACCGAGCAGGCCGACCGAGGCCCAGACAGCGACGAACACGAGCGTGAAGCCGAGGACGAACACGACGGCCTGGGCCGCCGCGGCCCGGCGCAGTTGCCGCATCCGTGCCGCCGCGAGGTGATCGTCGATCCGCGACTCGGCGCTCCCCGCGGCCAACGCCTCCGCCTGCCCACCCATGAGGTAACTGACGAAGACCGGCACCACGGGTAGGAAGCACGGGGAGGCGAAGGACAGCACCCCGGCGGCCACCACGAGCGGCAGCGCGAGGAGCGTCGAGGCGATCATCGCGGGCTACTTGGTCGTGGAGGGTTCGGGCACGGTGCTCGGCGTGGCGGCCGGGCTCGTGGCGCCGGAGACCGGCGGGTGATTGGCGGGCATTCTGGCCATCCGCTCCAGGTGCGCCGTGGCGGTCTTGGCGATCTGAGAGCCGGGGGCGAGCTCGGCGACCTTGGTCCACTCGGCCTCCGCTGCCTTGACGTCGGCGGGAGTCTTGGACAGGTACAAGAAGCCCAGGTCGTAGTGCGCTTCAGCCACCTTGGGGTCGATGCGCAGCACCTCGCGCCATTCCTTCTCGGCCGCCGCCATGTTGCCCTGGTTGAACAGGCTGGCGCCCAGGGCCAGGCGGGCGTCGGTGTCGTTCGGGGTCACCTGCAGCACGGCCGTCTGCCAGTGAGCCGCCTGGGAGTAGTCCGCGGCCTGCACGTACATGTTGGCCAACTCCCGCATGGCGTCGGTGTCCTTGGCGTCGGCGGCCACCTTGGCCGCCAGCGCCTGGATAGCCTTGGGGTCGATCGGGATCGGGGTCTGGCCCATGCCCATCCCGGCCGCCATGCCCTGCCCGCCGCGTGAGCCCATGTTCTGGTTCATGCCGGTGGCGGCCGCCTCCTGCTCGGCGGTGGAGGCCCGGTCGCCGAGCTGATACACCCCGAACAGCACCCCAAGGACGATGACGACCAGCGCCATCACGGTGACCGGGGTGTTGGATTTCCGGGGTGCCGGCTGATACTGCACCGGCGGCGGCTCGCCGATGTCGCCGAGATCGCGCAGCGCCAAGGGGATGGCGTCGGCGGCCGCGCCGTCGGCGGTCAGGGCCGCATGGGCGACCTTGGCCGTGCGTTGTTGTTCCAGCGCCCAGGCGCGCAACGGCTGCGGCGCGTGCTCCAGATAGCGCAACAGGTCGTCGTGCAGCGCGTCGAGCTCGGCGTCGGTGATCTTGTGATCGACGCCGAACCAGGCGCGTAGCCGCCCGTCCAGATCCGAGGAGGTGTCGCGCGGCTCGGCCCCGCCTGCTGCACCCGTGGTCATGCCAATCCCTGCTCCTTCTTTCGCGGCCCTGCGAAATGTCGGTGCGAATGTGCTGCCCACCCACCCTCGCCGCGTCGTGCGGGCGCAACAATCCACCGGAGGGCATGGGCGGGGTAGACCTCTATCGACCGCCGGGGGTACCGACCAGTCCATCGGGCGGTACATCAGGCGGGTACAGCGCGATCGGCCCGACGCGGGCCCGCACCGTGAAGCGGCGGTGCCGGGAGCATGCATCCCGACACCGCCGCCTTCTTCACGGGCCGCCACAGGGGCCACTGTGGGCCCGTGGTCCTGCATCGTCACCGTCGGGTGAGCCGCCCCCGCCGGTGACCGCTCTCACGGTGTACCGGTGGCCCCGGGCGTGCCCGCAGGGCTCGGGGGTGCCGTGACCGTCGGGGTCGCCGGCGGGGTCGGTGTGGCCGTCGCGTTCGCCGGTTTGGGGCTGGGGGCCGGGCCGCTCTGGTCGGGCCCGTCCAGCTCCGCCGGCTCGGTCACCGTGCCCGCCAGCGCCGCCTGGCCCTTGCGCGCCGCGTCGATGGCGTCGGCGAAGATGCGACCGGACTCGGCCGGCGCGTGGAACCCGTAGGAGTTCTCCGAGTACAGGTAGTCGATGAAGAAGCTCGCCTTGCGGTGGTAGCTGCGGGCGACTTCGATGCGCTTGGCTTCGGTGCCGTCGGTCTGCGCCTTCTCCAGGTCGGTGATGAGCGCCAGCAGCGAATCCATCGCCACATCGCGGCTGTGGATGAATCGGTCCTGAATGGTCTTGACTCGGCTGTTCAGGTCGTCTTCGGACACGCTGTGGCAGGACTGGCAGGCATTGTTGACCATGAGCAGCGGGCTGCGAATGTGGTGGTCGGTGAGTTTGACCGCTCCCTCCCGCTTGTACGGCATGTGGCAGTCGGCGCAGCCCACGCCGGCGGCGGCGTGGATGCCTTGCTGGGAGAGGTCGAACTCGGGGTGCTGAGCCTTGAGCATCTTGGTGCCCGTGGAGGGATAGACCCAGTCGATGTGATCGGTGGAGTCGGCCATGATCGAATCGACCGTCAGGCCCTTGCCCCACGGGAAGGTCAGCGTCTTGCTCTCGCCCTCGAGTAGTACTCGACGTGGCATTGCGCACAGACGAACGTACGCATCTCCGCCGGGGTGGCGTCGCGGTTCACGTCGTAATCGGTGACGCCCTCATGTGCCTTGAGTTTTTTCATGCCTTCGGCGAATGCGGGGCGGGTGATGCGTAGTTCCATGGTGGTGGCGTCGTGGCAGTCGATGCAGGCGACCGGGTGCTCGGCGAGCTTGGTGGCCTCTTCGTAGGGCATCTTGTTCATGATCTCGAAGCCCTTGTTGATGTCGCCGTCGCCGAGTTGCTTCATGACGGGGTAGGTGGAGGCGTGGCAGTTCAGGCACACGCCAGGCTGGTTGAACTCCAGCACGCGGCGCGTCAGCCGCTGGTCCTCGAGCATGTAGGCGTGCCCGCGAGCCTCGCGGTAGGCCACGGAGAACGGGTACCCGGTCCACATCGTCACCAGCCGCGGATCGTGCTCCAGGCGACTCTCGGTGGCGGTCCGCGTGGTGCCGTCCGCCATCGTCACCTGCACGGGTTTGGAGCCCCCGTGATCCGTGGGGACCATTTCGCTGGTCGCCTGCCACATCTGGTAATGCAGCGGGAAGTTCTTGCCCCATTCCGCCGGATCGTAGCTCTCGTCGGTCAGCTGTACCGTCTGGAAGGCGAACTGTTCGCCCTCGTGCCGACGTTCCAGAATGTTGACCAGCAGCGCGGTCATGCCCATCGTGACCAGGGCCACGACCAGCACGCTGCCGAGCAGCACAAGTCGTCGGCGGTTTCGGTGCGAACGATTCGTCTCGGGCGCCTTGGGTGCCGGCGTTGACCCGTTGTTCGTGGATTCGCTCATACTCCTCACCTACAGATGGCCGACGTTGCGGTGACAGGCCACGCACGACTGCGTCGTGCTGTGGACGCGGGGGGCGCGCATGTCCGAGGTGATGTCCGCGTGGCAGTACAGGCACGCGTTCTCGGTCACCTCGAGGTTGTGCGGCTTGATGCGGATGTTGTCGGGAAAGTCGCCCGTGGTCATGGCCAGCCCGTGGAAGAAGCCGTTCGTGGCTTTCGTGGCGTATTTTCCGACGATGTCGTGCGGAGCGTGGCAGTCGTTGCAGGTCGCCACTTTGCCGTGGCTGGAGGCCATCCAGCCGGCGTACTGATCGCGCATCGTGTGGCAGTTGATGCAGGCCTGCGGATCGTTCGTCAGGTACGAGGCGCCGTTGGCATAGCCGAACGTGAACACGCCCACCCCCAGCAGCGACCCGATGACGAACACGGCCAGCCCAGCCAGTGCTCGTTTGGCCGTCAGAAACCCTCTGAGTGCGGACGTCATACGTGCTGCCCTCATCGCCATCCGACCTCGCTCCACGTGCGCGCGACTGCGCTCCTTGTGCTCAGGCTCTACTCAGGCGCGGCGAAAGACCATCCGTCGGGGGATAGAGAGCGGGTATAGGCCGCTGCTGTGCCCCTGGGGAGCAGGCGGACGGACGCGGTACAGCGGCAAGCGGTCGACTGGCCGGGGGAATCAGTGGACTTGACGCGGAACGGGTCGCGTCAGGGCATCGGGGCCGCGTTGCCCAAGCCGTGCCGCACGACGTAGGCGGCGGCTTGGATGCGGTTCTCCATGTGCAGCTTGTGCAGCGCGTTGTGTACGTGGTTCTTCACCGTGCCCTCGGTGATGTGCAGCTGGCGCCCGATCTGCCGGTTGGTCAGGCCCTCCGCGACCAGACGCAGGATCTCCAGTTCGCGCTCACTGAGGTCGGCCCGCTTGGGCGGCGCCGTCGGCGTCGGCGGGACCGCGGGAGTGCCGCGCACGTGCGAGAGCAGGCGGGAGACGAGGGCCGGGGACAGCGGGCTCTCGTCGCGCATGCAGGCCCGGATCATGTCGAACAACTGATGGGGGCGCAGGTCCTTGAGCAGGTACCCGTGGGCGCCCTGACGCACCGCGTCGACCAGATGCTCGTCGTCTCCCACGACGCTGAGCATGAGCACCTTGGCGGCGGGAGCCTGCGCTCGGACCAGCCCCGCCGCCTCGATCCCGCCCATCACCGGCATCTCGACGTCGAGCAAGACCACATCGGGTTGGAGCTCACGGGCCTTCTCCACGCCGAGCAGCCCGTTGTCGGCCTGCCCGACCACGTGCAGGTCCGGCTCGTCCTCGATGAGGCAGGAGATCGCCATCCGGAACAACGGCTGGTCGTCCACGACGAGCACGCGGATGGGGTCCGTCGCCACGTCCATACATACGCTCACGCGCTGTCTCCGTTCTGGGCTCTTGGGAGGGTCCGGTGCCCCGGGCACGGCCGAGGCGGGCGGGCTGCCGCGGTGCTGTGCCGGATCTGGCAGTCGTCGCGGATCGGGCAGGGCCGGCAACAATCCAACGCGGCCAAGGTCGTCAACGGGCCCAGGCACTCACCGGCGTCGAGGGAGTGCGCGGCGGCCACCGCAACCGGTGAGCCCTCGCGCTGGCGGGGCAACAGCACACCCACGCTGGTACCGCAGCCCGGCTCGGAGTCGACCCGCAGGTGCCTGGTCGCGGCGGCGGCGCGCTCGCGCATCGTGTGCAGGCCGAAGCCGTCGCTGCGCCCCAGCTCGTGGGAGTCGAAGCCGCGACCGTCGTCCCGGACCACGACGAGCGTGCAGCCGTCCCGGGCATGTACGTGCACGGTCACTGCGTGCGCACGCGCATGCTTGCGCACATTGGTCAGGGCCTCCTGCACGAGCCGCAACACCTCGGCGCGTCGTGCCTGGGGCATGTCGATCAGGACGTCGCCCTCGATGAGCAGGCGGGCCGGCACGCCGGCGGAACGCTCGAACGAGGCGACCGCACGTTGCAACGCCTGCGGCAGACCGCCCTCCGTTCGGGCCGTCTCGCGCAGCACGAAGATCGACTCGCGCACATCGGTGTGCGCCTCCCGGCAGATGTCGGCCAGCTCCCGCAGCTGCGCGCCGGTCGGTTCGTCGGCCAGTTCGGGCCGAGAGCCGATCGCCCACAGCCGCAGATGCGCGACCGAGAGCACCTGCGCCAGGCTGTCGTGCATCTCCCGGGCGATGCGCACCCGTTCGCCGAGCACTGCGGTGGTGTGCGCCGCGGCGATCATGCGGCCGTGGTCCTGGGCGAGCCCAGCGAGCCGCGCGAGGGCATCGAGCGTGCGCTGATCGCCGCGCTCGAAGCCGCGGCGGTGTCGACTGACCCACAGCACGGGACGCTCGAGCGCTGGTCCGTCGGTCGGGCTCTCGCCCTGGGCTCGAGCGTCGCTGCCGGTGAGCACATGTTTGTCGGCCGGGACCGGTCGCCGGGCAGCCGCCTCGCCGCCGGCCGCCATTCCCGCGTCGTCCGCTGCGAGCAGGGCCCTCGCGTGCCGCAGGATGAGTTCGGCGGTCCTGGCGGGAGCCTCTTCGCGGGATATCGCCTGCAGGATGTCGTTGAGCGACTCCAGTTCGCGGTTGCGGCTCAGCGCGAGGCGATAGGCCCGCATGACGAATAAGAGGGCGGTGGCGGACAGCACGAACACCGCGAAATGCAGTCCGAGAACCCCGGCGTGCTCCTCCTCCAGCGGGAGGGCCTGTACGACCAGCGGGCCGAGCGCTTGCAGACCGACGATCGCCAGTACGGGGGCGGCGATGCCCACGACGATGAGCCGCCGCAGCCGCCCGTCGTCCCAGGCGGCAGCGGCCCGCGTGCGAGCAGAGGGCGGGGCAGCGGCTACGTTGCCGCCGCGCGCGTGGGTCCCCTTGCGTGCCCTGACCAGTGCCACCGTCCGTGCCCCATCGTGAAACGAAAACCAAGGCTGAGGCCGTAACAATACCGACGTTACGGACTGTGAGCGGGTCTGCGAACAGGCGTTATCCCAGGAAAGGCGCAGGGCTCGATAATAGGTCGCACCACCCCCAAAGACTCGAGCGCCAAACCGCCTTCGACGCCTGTTCAGCTGCAATGCTGCTAAATTGCTGCTATGGGTGTCGCAATGACTGTGCGAGACGTGCCGGAGCCGGTGCGGGACGAACTGGCCGCCCGGGCGGCGCGTGCTGGGCAGTCGTTGCAGGAGTACCTGCGCACGATGCTCGTCCGCAGCGCCTCGCGTCCAGACGTCGACGACGTCATCGCGCGGGCGCGGGCCCGCGTGGCGACGACGGGGTCGCGGGTGGACGCCGCCACCATCTTGGCGGCCCGAGACGCTGACCGTCGGTGAGTGCTGATCTCGTCTGCGACGCCTCCGCGCTGGTGGCGCTCCTGCTCGACGGGGGCCCAGACGGTGCGTGGGCGAGCCGCACCCTCGCCGGCGCGAACCTGGCCACCGCTGCCGTGTGCCGATTCGAGGCGGGCAATATCATCCGGCGCCACGAGGCCGCCGGTCTCATCGGCAGCGACCAGGCCGCGCTGGCGCACACAGATCTGCTGGATCTCGCGCTGACGGAGTGGCCGTACGAGACGCTCGCCGAACGGGCCTGGGCACTGCGGCCCAACCTGACGAGCTATGACGCCTCGTACGTGGCGCTCGCCGAGTTGCTCGAGGTGCCATTGGTCACCCTCGACCGCCGCGTCGGTCGCGCCTCGGGTCAGGCATGCACCGTGCTCACGCCGGAACAAGGAGCCTGACCCCGCAGCGGTGCGGCCTTTCGGCGGCCGGCGGCGATGACGCGTACCCCCCAGTCGCGCAGCAGACCCCCGACTCAGGTCAAGCCTGGGCCGCGGTGGGGTGACTGATGCACGCCCCCCCTTGTCCTACTCGGGAATGAGGAGGTCGGCGTATGTCGGGACGGTCTCCAGCAGGTGCTGGTAGACGATCTGGATGCGGCGCACGTTGGCCAGGCTGGTCGTGGTCAGCAACCACTGCGATCGGCGCACGTCGACGCGGTCGGCAAGGACCGGGACGAGCCGGGGGTCCTGCTCGGCGAGAAAGCTGGGGAGCAGTCCTATGCCGATTCCCTGGGCGGCTGCCTCGACCTGGGCGAAGACGTTGCTACTGCGAAGCGCGAACTGAGGGGCCTTGATGACCTCGTGCATCACCCGTAGCTCGGGCAGGTCGAGTAGGGAGTCGATATACCAGATCATCTTGTGCTGAGCGAGGTCCGGCAGATCCGCGATCGGGGGGTGGGTGGACAGGTAGTCGGGTGCGGCATAAAGGCGCAGGGCGTAGTCGCACAGTTTGCGCGTGAGGAATCGGGGCAGTCGCGGGCGTTGGAGGGTCAGGGCGATGTCGAACTCGCCCACCCGGTAGCTGAGCAGTTGACTGGTGGTCAGCAGCTCGATGGAGATCTCCGGATGTGTCTCGTGAAGCCGGGCCAGGGCAGGGGTGACCACTCGGGAGCCGAAGCCGTCCGTGGCGACCAGGCGTACCACTCCGGCCGCCGGCGTCGCCTCACCGCCGGTCGTCTCATCGAGGGCATCGTTTGCCGTCTCTTCGATCCGCTCGGCGTGGGGCAGCAGGCGCCGGCCGGGGTCGGTCAGCTCCCACCCGCTCTTGGTTCGCTCGAACAGCCGGACGCCGATGGCCTTCTCGAGTGCCTGGACCCGCCGCGAGACGGTCGTGTGCTCGACGCCGATGCGCTCTGCTGCGACGACGAGGCGGCCGTGCCGGGCGAGGGCCAGAAAGTAGCGGAGGTCCTGGAGGTTCAGGCCATCGTCGATCTGCACTTATGCACAGTAGCAGTGCTGTGATGCCTCTTGTCAGTGCAGGCATGCAGATCTCATCCTGAAGTGGCAGGCGGAAATCGAACGATTCTTCTCAGGAGGAAATGCAATGGCGACCGTCGGGTTCATCGGTCTCGGCAACATGGGTGGCCCCATGGCGGCCAACCTGGTCATCGCTGGCCACCAGGTGGTCGGCTTCGACCTATCCGAGCAGGCTCGCGCCCACGCGCTACAAGCAGGTGTCACCCTTGCCGACACGGTCAAGGGGGCGGTGGTCGACGCCGACGTCGTGATCACGATGCTGCCTACGGGCCGACACGTACGCGACGTGGTGCTCGGGGAAGACGGAGTGGCCTCACACGTGGCCCCGACAGCCCTCGTTATCGACTCCTCGACAATCGATGTCGCCTCCACCCGCGACGTTCACGAGGCGATGGAGGCGCGCGGGCTCTCGTTCGTGGACGCCCCGGTCTCCGGAGGAGTGAGCAAGGCCTGCGCCGGCACCCTGACCTTCATGGTCGGAGGCTCCGATGACGCCTTCGCTGCCGCGCTGCCCTACTTGGACGTCATGGGCGCCAACATCGTCCACGTCGGCGCCGGCGGCGCCGGGCAGGGCGCGAAGATCTGCAACAACATGCTCTTTGGGACAACGCTCGTGGCCACGGCCGAGTCGTTCGCCCTTGCCGAGAAGCTCGGACTCGATCCCCAGAAGATCTTCGGGATCATCACCAGCTCCTCGGGTGACAACTGGGGCGTGCGCAACTTCTGCCCTGTGCCTGGCGTGGTCGACGGATCGGCGGCCGACGATGGCTACGCGGCACGGTTCGCGGCGGCCCTGATGAGCAAGGACCTCAGGCTCGCCCTCGATGCCGCCGGTGAGAGCGGAGTCGAGCTCCCGGTGTCCGGTCGCGCCAACGAGGTCTTCGCAGACCTGGCCTCGACCGAGGGGCACCTCGACGCCTCTGCCGTGATCCACGCGGTTCGCGGTCGCTCCTGAGCCCCCGGTTCGGTTGCAGCAACCGCACGCAACCGCAAGCAACAGCACGACGCGCCCGACCCGCACCCACGCCACGAAGGAGCACCACCATGACCACCCAGACGATCGCCCCGGAGCTCTCCGCCATCGGTGACCAGCCCATGCTGGTCGCCGGGGAGTGGATCGAGGCCAGCGACGGCGACTGGATCGATGTTGTCAGCCCTCGCGACCTCACCACGATCGGTCGCGTCCCGCGCGGTGGCCCGGAAGATGTGCAGCACGCCGTCGCTGCGGCCGCGGCTGCTTTCCCTGCCTGGCGGGACACCAAACCCCGCACACGCGGCGACCTGTTCCGTCAGATCGCCGATGCGCTGGAGCCGCAGCTCGAGCGGATCGCGCGGCTCAACTCGCTGGAGAACGGCAACGACCTCAGAACTCAGACCCGCGGGGAGGCAGCGTTCGTGGTCGACTGCTTCCGCTACTTCGGCGGGGTCGCCACGGAGATGAAGGGCGAGACCGTCCCGCTGAGCTCAGGGGTCCTCGACTACTCGCGCCGCGAGCCGTGGGGTGTGGTCGGCGCGATCGTGCCCTGGAACGCCCCCTTGATGATGGCGGCCCTGAAGATCGCCCCGGCGCTCGTCAGCGGCAACACGATGGTCCTCAAGACGGCCGAGGACGCGCCATTGGCCGTGCTGGAGGTGGCCAGGATCTGCCAGGACTTCCTCCCGGCCGGAGTGCTCAACGTCCTCACCGGCTATGGCGCCGAGGCAGGGGAGGCACTGATCAATCACCCCGACGTGGCCAAGCTGAGCTTCACCGGCTCGACTGGAGTCGGGAAGCGGATCATGAGGACGGCCGCGGACCGTGTCGTCCCGGTCTCCCTCGAGCTCGGCGGGAAGAGTCCCCAGATCGTCTTCCCAGACGCGGACCAGGACTGGGTCGTGGACGGAACCATCGCGGGGATGCGGATCTACCGCCAGGGCCAGTCCTGCACCGCAGGCTCGCGCCTGTTCGTGCACGAGGACATCCTCGACACCTACCTCGACAAGCTCACCACCAAGCTGTCTCGGCTGGTGGTCGGCGACCCGCTGGACGAGGCCACCGATATCGGCGCCGTGGTCAACCAGCGGCAGTACGACAAGATCTGCGGCTACATCGCCGACGGCATCGCCCAGCCCGGGGCGGAGCTCGCCACCGGTGGGCTCCCGGACTTCGACGGGCCGGGCCTCTACATCCGGCCGACCGTCTTCGCCAACGTGAGCAACACCTGGCGCATCGCCGCCGAGGAGATCTTCGGCCCGGTCGCCTGTGTGATCCCCTGGCGCGACGAGAAGGACGTCGTGGCCATGGCGAACGACACCCACTACGGGCTGGCCGGTTTCGTGTGGACCAAGGACATCGGCGCGGGACTCCGCACAGCGCACGCGCTCGAGGCCGGCTGGGTGCAGGTCAACCAAGGCGGTGGCCAGGTGCTCGGCCAGTCCTTCGGCGGATACAAGCAAAGCGGCCTCGGCCGCGAGTTCTCCCTCGAGGGCATGCTGGAGAGCTACACGACCCGCAAGCACATCTCGCTGAGCCTGGAGAGGTGACTCGGTCATGCAGATGCTGACGCAGACCGCCTCGGGGCCGCTTGACGGTCTGGTCGTGGTCGACCTGAGCCGGGCGCTGGCCGGACCCCATGCGGCCATGCTGCTCGGCGACCTCGGCGCCCGGGTCATCAAGGTGGAGGCGCCCGCCGGCGGCGATGAATCCCGACGCTGGGGTCCACCCTTCGTGGGTCCCGACGATGCGCGGGAGTCGACGTACTTCCTCTCGTGCAACCGGAACAAGGAGTCGGTGACCGCGGACCTGAAGTCGCCCGACGGTGTCGACCTGCTGACCCGGCTGGTGCAGGCCGCCGACGTCCTGGTCGAGAACTTCCGCCCCGGTGTGATGGACCGGCTGGGCTTCTCCCACGAACGGCTGCTCGAGCTGAACAGCCGCCTGGTCGTGCTGTCGATCACCGGCTTCGGTCACGATGGCCCCCAGGCCGGCCGACCGGGCTACGACCAGATCGCGCAGGGTGAGGCCGGGCTGATGGGCCTGACCGGCGAGGACCCGGACCACCTGGTGAAGGTGGGGGTGCCGATCGGTGACGTCCTGGCAGGCATCTACGGCGCGTACGGCGTGCTCGCGGCGCTCCAGGGCCGGGAACGCACCGGCAGGGGGGAGGTGGTGAGGACCTCGCTGCTGGCCTCCATCGTCGGGGCGCACGCGTTCCAGGGCACCCGCTACACCGTGGCCGGTGAGGTCGGTGCGGCCATCGGCAATCACCACGCGTCGATCGCGCCGTACGGGATGTTCCGTTGTGACGACGGTGCCCTCCTGCTCGCCATCGCCAACCAGGACCAGTGGGTGCGTCTGTGCGGTGTGCTCGGCACCGACGCCGAGCAGCGGGAGTTCGCGGACAACGCAGCCCGAATCGCGCACCGCGGCCGGTTGACGGCGCGGATCGAGGAAGCCCTGGCCGGCGCGCCGGTCGAGCACTGGCTCGAGCGCTTCGACGACGCCGGGCTGCCGTGCGGCAAGGTGCGGTCGCTCGATGAGGTGTACGACGACCCACAGACGGCTTCACAGGGCCTTGTCCTCGACGTCACGCACGAGTCGCTCGGCCAGATCCGGATCCCCGGCCCTGCCGTCCGCTTCGACTCCAACAGCCGCGGCGCGCACCTCGCACCACCGCGGCTGGGCCAGCACGACGCGCCCGTACGGCGTTGGCTGGACTCTCTCGAACCCTGCCATGACACCGGCGCTCTGCCCGAGCCCGGGGCGACCGTTCTCGGCACGCCGGTCGACCTGACGGCGGTCCCAGCGGAGAACGTCATCGTGCACGAGGGATGAGGCAAGTGCAGGAACAGGACCAGTTGGTCATCGATTCAGACGCCAGAGCAAAGGAGACACCTGTGAGTGAAGACGTGAACCACGAGTTCGAGACCATCCGAGTGCGCCAGGAGGGACGGGTCGCGGTCATCACACTGCACCGGCCCGAGGCGCTCAACGCCCTCAACCAGATGCTGATGCAGGAGACGGTGACCGCCGTGACCAGCTTCGACCGCGACCCCGAGGTCGGAGCGATCGTCATCACCGGCTCCGAGAAGGCCTTCGCGGCCGGGGCGGACATCAAGGAGATGGCGCCCAAGACCTCCGTCGACATGTACCTCGACGACTGGTTCGCCGCCTGGGACCGCCTCGCGCAGGCACGCAAGCCGATCATCGCCGCGGTAGCCGGCTACGCACTCGGCGGTGGCTGCGAGCTGGCCATGGCGTGCGACATCCTCATCGCCGCGGACACGGCAAAGTTCGGCCAGCCGGAGATCAAACTCGGAGTCATTCCGGGCATCGGTGGGTCCCAGCGACTGACCCGTGCCGTGGGGAAGGCAAAGGCCATGGACCTGTGCCTGACCGGTCGGACCATGGACGCCGACGAGGCCGAGCGCGCCGGCCTGGTGGCGCGCATCGTCCCGGCCGAGGAACTGCTCGCCACAGCCCTCACTGTCGCCGGGCAGATCGCAGGAATGTCGATGCCGGTCGCCATGATGGCCAAGGAGGCCGTCGACCGCTCGTACGAGACCACCCTCACCGAGGGCATCCGGTTCGAGCGCCGCCTGTTCCACTCGCTGTTCGCCTCCCAGGACCAGAAGGAGGGCATGGCCGCCTTCGTGGAGAAGCGAAGCCCCACCTTCGTGCACCGCTGAGGAAGCAGGGGCAAGGGAGCGTTAGCGCGAGTCACGAGGACCTCCAGTGAGAGGGTGGGTGTGGTACCCGCCTCCGCACTGGAGGTCCTCGCTATTCGTCTAAGCCTCGGCGTTCACAACCTGCCGGGGGAACTACACCTGGGCAGGCCGTCGCGGACTCACGACCATTCAGCGTGCTGTCCTGGCACCCCTGTGCGTCTTGCTGAGGTGAGACACCATTTTCTTGAGTTCCTTGCCTGTGCACGGGGCGGAGAAGGCAGAGACCTGAAGACGATGACGTTGGCCGACACGACCCGGATCGACGATGGGATGACCCCGAGAGGTGACCGTCCGAAACGGCGTACTTTCACTGCCGAGTACAAGATGAGGATCGTGGCCGAGTACGACGCCGCGGAGCATGGCGCGCGTAGTGCGATCCTGCGGCGGGAGGGCTTGTACTCCTCCCACGTCATCGATTGGCGCAAGGCAGCCGCGGCCGGCGCGGTCGGCGCACCGGGCCCCAGGATCGCTGAGCGTCGTGACCGGGAGATCGAGCAGCTCACGGCGCGTGCGGAGAAGGCCGAGGCCGAGCTCGCCCGGACTCGGGCGGCGTTGGACATCGTGGGAAAGCACACGCGCTCCTGGAGACGCTCTCCGAGAGCACCGGCACGCGCAAGCCGCCGCCGCGGTGGCCCGGCCGCGGGGTCCGGTTTCAGCTCTACGTCGTGCTCGACATCTTCTCCCGCTACGTCGTGGCCTGGACCGTCCAGAACGGGTGAGGACTCCCAGATCGCCATGACGATGCTCGAAGACGCGATGGGCGTCCACGGCGTCCCCGAGGCGGTCCACGCCGACCGGGGCACCTCGATGACCTCGAAACCGGTTGCCCAACTGCTGCTCGATCTCGGCGTCGACCGGTCCCACTCCCGGCCACGGGTGTCCAACGACAACCCGTTCAGCGAGGCCGCGTTCAAGACCCTGAAGTACGCGCCCGCCTTCCCCGACTCGTTCGGGTCGCTGGCCGCACCGAAACTGCCCAAGGCCGCGTGGATCAACCAGCCCTCACCGGAGGCTCTCATACAGACCGCGTAACGAGACGAGTCTCAAAACTGCTTGACATCTTCCGGAGTGCGACGCTGCGGAGCATGGCGCGCGTGGCTCTCTCTCCGAGAGCACGAGCCCGTCAGCTTCTCTGTGTAAGGCATCCGGTTAGAGGTGTAGCCGAGCGTGCTGTGCAATCGTCGGTCGTTGTACCAGTCGACCCGGCTGGCGGTGGCGTACTCGGCGTCGGCGACGTTCTGGCACGGGCCGTCATCGAAGACGGTCGTGCGGATGCACTCGGTCTTGTAGAGGCCGATCACGCCTTCCATGCGGGCGTTGGTCGTAGGCGTCAGAGACCGACCCGATCGATGGCCGGACTAGCTCGGCCGCCAGGTGGTCGGTGAAGGCGCCGAGGTGGTTTACGACCCGGCATCGTCGTGCCCGATGAGTTCACCGGGGCACGACGGGCTGTCCGTGGCGGTCGCGCTGTCACAAGGCGATCCGCAAAGTACAACGACGAACTCGGCGGCATTGGTTCTCGTGGCGTTCCAGGCCACGAACATCCGCGGCGGACCCCGCGCAGGTCAAAGGTGCCTCTTGGCCCGGTCGGCTGGCGCCGGCCGGTGCGATCCAGGGTCCACGCCGCGGTCCCGGACCGCGTCCTGGACCGCGTCCTGGACCGCGTCCTGGACCGCGGCGTCGACCTCGGCCTGCGCGACCCAGCGACGCAGAGACTCCTTGCCGACACCGACCTGCTTGGCCACCGCCTGCACGGCCGCCGTCGTCGTCGGAAACTCCGACCGATGCTCCAACACCAGACGCAACGCTCGAGCCTTCAGCTCGGCAGCAATCACCGTCGGTGGACCAGCGTTCAGCTCAGCGGGGCCCACTCGTCCTCGGGGGCGAGGGGAGCGAAGATCGCGTCGAGGACTTCGTGGCCGACGGCCGCACCGGTGCGCGGCTCCCAGATCGGTGCGTTGTCCTTGTCCACCAGTCGCGCACGGACGCCCTCGGCGAAGTCGTGGCCTGCGACCAGACGCGTCGCGAGTCGATACTCCTGCTGCATCTCGTCGGCGAAGCTGGCCATCTGCGCGCCGTCGCGGAGTTGCCGGAAGGTGACCTTGAGGCTCAGCGGTGAGGCCGAGGACAGCGTCGCGAGCTGGTCGAGTGCCCAGTCGGAGCCGTCTGCTTCCAGGGCTGCGACGATGGATTCGATGCTGTCGTGAGCAAAGAGATCGTCGATTCGGTCGCGGTTGTCGGGGACGAGTTTCTCGATGGGCGGCACATTCTCGGTGTTGAGCTCGAAGAGCACCTTCTGCAGCGCTTCTCTCGGGTCGGGCTCGTTGGCAGCGGATGCCATATGCGCGCGAGCCGCGGGGAGCGCGTGAGCCGGTAGGTAATGGGTTGCGATGCCGGCTTCAAGACAGTCGCCGGCCCTCAGTTGACTGCCGGTCAGCGCGAGCCACATGCCGATCTCGCCCGGCTTGCGGGGGAGATACCAGCCTGCGCCGACATCGGGGAAGAGCCCGATCTTGACCTCTGGCATGGCGTAGACGGTTCGCTCGGTGGCTATGCGGAAGCTAGCCGGGCTGGCCAAGCCGACCCCGCCGCCCATGGTCACCCCGTCCATCAGTGCGATGACCGGTTTGGGGTAGGAGAACAGGAGATGGTTCAGGCGGTACTCGGCGAGGAAGAAGGCACGAGCAGCGACGCCATCACCGGCCCCGCTCTGTGCGAGTAAGCGCGTGTCGCCGCCGGCGCAGAAGCCCCGGGTTCCCTCGGCGTGGTCGATGAGGACGACACGCACGTTGTCGTCCTCCCGCCAGGTCAACAGCGCCTGGATCATCGTTTCGCACATCGACGTGGTGAGCGCGTGTAGCCGGGACGGACGGTTCAGTGTGATGTGTCCGAGGCCCGCAGAGGCGGAGGTCAGAACGTCAGTGGTCATTTCATGCCTAACGGTAGTGGGCGGACCGCATTGCCACTTCGGGCTCAGCGGTGCAATAGGACGTGAATCGTGACGAACGGGGAGCCGCGAAGCCTGCTGGGCTCGACCCTCCGCCAGCGCATCGCCTCGTCGGCGGGAGGTGCTCGGTGCCCCGGAGGGCGCGCTCACTGCTCGGTCCGGGTGACGGCCGTCGTGACCATCGGCGTGGCGACCTCGGCGCGGCGCTGGTCGCGAAGCGCGAACCGTTGAATCTTGCCGCTGGCGGTCTTCGGCAACTCGGCGACGAAGTGGACGGTGCGAGGGTAGGCGTGCGCGGCGAACTTCTGCTTCACCAACTGCTGCAGATCGTTGACCAGTGCATCGGACCCGGTGACGCCGGCACGGAGCACGACGAAGGCCTCGAGCACTTCTCCGCGAAGGTCGTCGGGAACCCCCACGACCGCGGTTTCCACCACGTCCGGGTGTGAGGCGAGCACGCTTTCGACATCGAACGGTCCGATTCGGTACCCGGCCATGATGATCACATCGTCATCGCGTGAAGAGAAGCGGAGGTAGCCCTCCTCATCCGCGCTTCCGGCGTCCCCGGTGTAGTACCAGCGGCCGTCGTCGCTGAACCGTTCTGCGGTCTTGGTGGGGTTATCGGCGTACCCGGTGAACCACATCAACGGGCTGTGTAGGACGTCGACTGCAACCCGACCGACGGTGCCTGCCGGGGCGATCTCATCTGCCTCGTCACGGAGAACCTCGACAGACCACCCGGGCATCGGGTGCCCCATTGATCCGGGCCGCACTGGCGCAACGATGTCGGGGTGCCAGCCGTTGACCACACACATCCCCAGCTCGGTCTGTCCGTAGCAGTCGTGGATCGGCGCACCTAGGGTGTTCTGGGCCCAGGCCACCAAGTCCGGGTTGAGCGGCTCGCCCGCGGATGAGCACCGCCGTAGCACCAGATCGGAGGGCGCCGCCTCGGGCTCGCTGCGCATCACCCGGTACACGGTCGGGGCCGTGGTGAAGTTGGTGACCCTGAAGGTGGCCAGCATCCGATAGGTGAGCTCGGCGGAGAAGCCGGCGTGCAGCAGGATGTTCGGACGCCCGGCGGCGAGTGGCGCGATGATGCCGTAGTAGAGCCCATAGGCCCATCCCGGGTCTGCCGCATTCCAGTACACGTCGTCCGGCTCGAGGCCGATTCCGTACTCAAGGTAGGTCCGGAAGGAGGCGATGGCTCGAACTGGGATCGAGACGCCCTTCGGGGTTCCCGTGGTCCCAGAGGTGAACAAGCGGACGAACTCGGCGTCGCCGCCGACGCTGAGAGCTTTGGCGCGCGGGTCGTCCGAGCGGTGCCGGGCAAGCAGTTCCGAGAAGGTGAGCTCTGCCTTCTGGGCGCCAGGGCCGACGACGATGGTCTGCCAGAACGGTTCGGCGGGCATGTCGACTCCAGGCTGTAGCTTCACCGCTTGGTCGGCGTCGACCACAACGAGCTTGGCCCCACTGTTGTGGAGTCGGGACGCGATCGCCGGCGGCGCGAAGGCGGTGAACAGCGGAACGTGAACGGCACCCCGACGCCAGATCCCGAGAAGGGTAGCCACCAGGTCGCCGGATTTGCCCATCAGGGTTGCTACGCGGTCGCCGGGCCCGATGCCAAGCTCGGCCAGTGCGACCGCGAACCGCCGGGAGCGCTCCTGGAGGTCGCCGTAGCTCAATTCGTGGGTCGACAGGTCCGCCTCGACCACGGTGAAGGCAACCGCGTCGGCGGGGTGGGTGTCGCACAGGAGCTCGCCCAGACATGCGTCTGGGACGCCATAAGTGGCGAGCAGCTCATCGACTCGCTTGCGGGGATCATTCGTCGGGTGATCCTTCTCTCGGGTCGGGGCCGAGGTTCCGTCATGCAACACCGTGATACCTCCATGTACTTGTAGCAGTGGTCGAGACTGTGCGAGTCGGGCCTAGGCTCGCTGGCCTGTCACCAGCCTCTCTCTGCGAACATGCACATAGCAACTGGCAAAGAGGCAGATGTGCTGTGCAAATATGCACACTATGGCTCCGGCGATCACCTTCGGATCAATGAGTCGTGGCCCCGTTGGACATTGTTGGAAAGCACACGCGCCTTTGGGGAGACGCTCTCCGAGAGCACGGGCACGCCGAAGCCGCAGCTGTGATCAGCCCCGCTGTCGAGGAGTTGGCTGGGCACACGAGCATCAAGCAGGCGTGCGAGCTGCTGGGCCGTGCCCGAGGCAGTCACAACCGGGCCAAGCGGCCCAGGGCGCACGGGCCCGCGTTGAGGCGGGTCGCAGGCCGGCAGCCCACCCCGAACAGCTCGGCAACCGCCCGCCCCAGGCACCGAAGCCGCCAAGGGCCGCGTGGATCAACCAGCCCTCACCGGAGGCCCTCGGGCCTCGGCTCCCGCGCCATCGATCTGGCAGCTGAACCCCGCTCAGGCCTTGGGGGTCAGCTTGAGGATTTGGCCGTTGTTGCCGTCGGTGAGTGCCCAGATGGCACCGTCGGGGCCTTGCTCGAGCTCGCGGATGCGCTGACCCATGTCCCACTCGTTGGCTTTGGTGGCCTGCGTGCCCTCGAGCTGCACCCGCGAGATCGACTGGCCCGACAGGCCTCCGATGAGCGCGTCGCCCTGCCAGTCGGCGAACTGCTCGCCGGTGTAGATGAGCAGGTTGCCGGGGGAGATGGCCGGCACCCAGTAGGCGGCCGGTGGGGTAAAGCCGTCGCCGTCGGCGTGGTCGGGGATGTCCTGACCGGAGTAGTGCCGGCCCTGGGAGGCGCTCGGCCAGCCGTAGTTCTGGCCCTGGGTGATGAGGTTGAGTTCGTCGCCGCCGCGCGGTCCCATCTCGGTGGACCACAGGTTGCCGTCGGGGTCGAAGGCGATGCCGAGGGGGTTGCGGTGCCCGTAGCTCCAGATCTGCGCGCTGACCCCGCCGCGGTCGGCGAACGGATTGCCCTGTGCGGGGCTGCCGTCGGGGTTGAGCCGCACGATCGTGCCGAGGGTGTTGCCCAGGTCTTGGGCCGGGTCGAGCTTCTGCCGGTCACCGGAGGTCACGAACAGGTGCTGGCCGTCGGGGCTGAACGCCATGCGGTGCCCGTAGTGGCCGTTGCCGCTGTCCTTCGGCTCCTGGCGCCAGATCACCTCCAGGCCCTCGAGCGCCGAGCTGTCGGCGGCCAGGGTGGCGCGCCCGACCGCGGCCCCGCTGCCACCGTCTCCGGACTCGGCCCAGCTCAGGTAGACGTGCCGGCTCTGCTCGAAGTCGGGAGCCAGCACCACGTCCCCCAGCCCGCCCTGCCCGGCGTGCACCACCTGCGGGGTGCCGGTCACGGTGCTGTTCTGACCGGTCGCGGGGTCGAAATGCGCCAGAGTGCCGCTGCGTTGGGTGATGAGCGCGGTGCCGTCGGGCAAGAACGTCATGGCCCACGGCTCGGAGATGCTCGCGACCTCCTCGATCACGAACGGGTCGTCCGGGTCGGCGGGACCGGAGCGGGGCTGGTCCGTCTGGCCGGGGGTCGCCGGGGTCGCCGGGGCCGCCGCGCCGGGGGTGCCGGGCGCTGCCTCGCCACCGGTGCCGCCGTCGGCGCAACCGGCGACGGCGCCCAGGGCACCGAGAGCGGCGACGGCGATCAGGGCTCGGGGCGTGCGCAGCGAGGTCGTCGTTCGAGGTGACATGTCACCACGCTACGGGGCGGGCCTGAAAGACCCCTCACAACGACCTCCCGGCACGCTCCCAGTTGGGCGCCGATCCTGCCGATTAGGGCTGCCGTGGCACCCGCTGGTAGCCTTGCTGATTGCCGTGTTCCGGCCGCGGATTGAGAGCGCCTGGGGGAGTCGCCCCCGGAGCACCGCGCAACGAGAACCCCTAGAAGGAGTGTCTGCCCCGTGCCCCTGGATGCCCAGACCAAGCAGAAGATCATGTCCGAGTACGCCACCGCAGAGGGCGACACCGGCTCGCCCGAGGTGCAGGTCGCGCTGCTGACGCAGCGGATCAAGGACCTCACCGAGCACGCTCGGGAGCACAAGCACGACCACCACAGCCGCCGCGGGCTGCTGCTGCTCGTCGGCCAGCGCAAGCGCCTCCTGCGCTACCTGGAGACGACGGACATCGAGCGCTACCGTTCGCTCATCAAGCGACTGGGTCTGCGTCGCTGATCACGACACCGCATGCGAGGGCGGTTCCCGCGAAGGGAACCGCCCTCCGCGCATGTCACGACACAGTTTTCCGCCCCTCGCGCCACGCGCCGGGGGAGGGAGCCCGGGGTTGAGCCCGGGCGTCGGGGCCAGCGCGCCTCGACACCACGAAGGAAAGGCACGTGCACAACGACGATGTGCGTAGCTGAGTTTGAGAGAAAAGGAGGACCCATGGAGGGTCCAGACATCACCGTCGCCGAAGCCGTCATCGACAACGGTCGCTTCGGCACCCGCACGGTCCGGTTCGAGACCGGGCGCCTGGCCAAGCAGGCGGGTGGCGCCGTCATGGCCTACCTGGATGACGACACCGCACTGCTGTCGACGACGACCGCCGGCAAGCACCCGCGCGAGGGCTTCGACTTCTTCCCCCTGACCGTCGACGTCGAGGAGCGCATGTACGCCGCGGGCAAGATCCCCGGCAGCTTCTTCCGTCGCGAGGGCCGTCCGAGCACGGACGCGATCCTCACCTGCCGGCTCATCGACCGGCCCCTGCGCCCGACCTTCACCAAAGGCCTGCGCAACGAGGTTCAGGTCGTCATCACGGTCCTGAGCCTCAACCCCGACCACCAGTACGACGTGCTCGCCATCAACGCCGCGAGCGCCTCGACCCAAATTTCCGGCCTGCCGTTCTCCGGCCCGATCGGCGGCGTTCGCGTCAGCCTCATCGACGGCCAGTGGGTCGCCTTCCCGAACTTCTCCGACATCGAGCGCTCGGTGTTCGACATGGTCGTCGCCGGCCGCGTGGTCACCGCCGCCGACGGCAGCGAAGACGTCGCGATCATGATGGTCGAGGCCGAGTCCACCGACTCCACCTGGGACCTGGTCAAAAACCAGGGCAAGGACGCCCCCACCGAGGACGTCGTGGCCCAGGGCCTCGAGGCCTCCAAGAAGTTCATCGCGGCCCTGTGCAAGGCGCAGGCCGAGCTCGCGGCCACGGCCGCCAAGCCCGTGCAGGAGTTCCCGCTGTTCCTGGACTACCAGGACGACGCGCTGGCCGCCGTCTCGGACGCCGCGACCGGCAAACTGCGCGAGCTGCTCTCGATCGCCGGCAAGGCCGAGCGCGAGGACGCACTCGACGCCTTCAAGGACGAGCTGAAGGCCGACCTGGCCGGCGAAGGCAAGCCCTTCGAGGGTCGCGAGAAGGAGATCTCCGCGGCCTACCGCTCGGTGCAGAAGCAACTGGTGCGCGAGCGCATCCTCACCGACAAGGTGCGTATCGACGGCCGCGGCCTGGCCGACATCCGGGCTCTGGGTGCCGAGGTCGAGGTGCTCCCGCGGGTGCACGGTTCGGCGATCTTCGAGCGCGGCGAGACCCAGATCATGGGCGTCACCACGCTGAACATGCTGCGCATGGAGCAGCAGCTCGACACGCTGTCTCCGGTGACGCGCAAGCGCTACATGCACAACTACAACTTCCCGCCGTACTCCACCGGTGAGACCGGCCGCGTGGGCTCGCCCAAGCGCCGCGAGATCGGCCACGGCGCGCTCGCCGAGCGGGCGCTCATGCCGGTGCTGCCGACCCGCGAGGAGTTCCCCTACGCCATCCGGCAGGTCTCCGAGGCGCTCGGTTCCAACGGGTCGACCTCCATGGGTTCGGTGTGTGCCTCGACCCTGTCGCTGCTCAACGCCGGTGTGCCGCTGCGCGCCCCGGTCGCGGGCATCGCGATGGGCCTGGTGTCCGCCGACATCGATGGTCAGACGCAGTATGCGGCGCTGACCGACATCCTCGGCGCCGAGGACGCGTTCGGTGACATGGACTTCAAGGTCGCCGGCACCCGCGAGTTCGTCACCGCCATCCAGCTCGACACCAAGCTCGACGGCATCCCGGCCACTGTGCTGGCCGGCGCGCTGACGCAGGCGCGCGACGCGCGGCTGCACATCCTCGACGTCATGAACGAGGCGATCGACGCCCCCGACGAGATGTCGGTCTACGCCCCGCGCGTCATCAGCGTGCAGGTGCCCGTCGACAAGATCGGTGAGGTCATCGGCCCGAAGGGCAAGATGATCAACCAGATCCAGGAGGAGACCGGCGCCGACATCTCGATCGAGGACGACGGCACCGTCTACATCGGCGCGACCGACGGACCCTCGGCCGAGGCCGCCCGTGCGCAGATCAACGCGATCGCCAACCCGACGATGCCGGAGGTCGGCGAGCGCTTCCTCGGCACCGTCGTCAAGACGACGACGTTCGGCGCGTTCGTGTCGCTGCTGCCCGGCAAGGACGGCCTGCTGCACATCTCCGAGGTGCGCAAGCTCGTCGGCGGCAAGCGCATCGACTCCGTCGACGACGTGCTCAAGATCGGCCAGAAGGTGCAGGTCGAGCTCAAGGAGATCGACCCGCGCGGCAAGCTGAGCCTGGCCGCCGTGCTGCCCGAGGGCGAGTCCGGCGCCTCGGCCGAGCCCGAGGCCGAGGCTCCCGCCGAGCGGGCGCCGCGCGCCGAGCGCAGCGACCGTGGTGAGCGCGGTGGTGAGCGCGGTGGTGAGCGTGGTGGCGACCGTAGCGACAGCGGCGAAGAGCGGGAGGGTCGCGGCGAGCGTTCGCGCGGCCGCAACCGTCGCCGCGGCGGGCGTCGCGGCGGTGGCGAGGAGTCGGGCGCCGAGACCGGCACCGAGACCCCCGAGTCCGACGCGCTCGTGCAGGCTCACGGCGACGACCAGGCCGCCCTGGCGACCAGCGAAGACGCCTGAGTCACTAGCTGATCCAGCGCGAAGGCGGGCCTGCATCCCATTCGGGGTGCAGGCCCGCCTCGTTTGGCGTCTGGGGCCCGTCGGGCGCCCGCGGCAAAATGTGTTTGTGGTGAACTAATTACATGGTCGGCCCGGTGGCGTTTCCGTCGGGTCTCTGACCTGCGGCGCAGCGAAAGGGGTCGCTCGCCGTCGGGGGGCATGTCATTAGTTCGCCACAAACCCAAAACGGCCGAGGGCTCTGCGGGCCTCGCCGATCGCCATGCTCTGGTAGCAGCTAGGCCGCGGCGCGAGTCAACCTGTGGGGCGGTGGCGGCGGGTAGCGTGACCGGGATGAACGTGAACCGCCTCAGGGGGATGGCGGTGGCCTCGGGTCGCCGGACGTTTCGCGCGCTACCGATTCGGTACCGGAGCAGGCTGCGGACGCTCACGGAACAGCGCCTGGGGAGCAAGGTGGAGCTGCGTCGCGTCGCGCTGACCCAGCAGGCGCCCGTCGGGTTGCGGCCCGCGTTGGCGCCGGTCGTCATCGAGGCGCCCGATGAGCTGTTCATCCCCAAGGCGCTCATCAAGCGCGGGCTCGTCGGCTACGAACCCTTCGCGCTCGAGACGTTTTTGGCCGTCCTGGAGGCGGCAGGCCCGGGCGCGGTGCTCGACATCGGCGGCAACGTCGGGCTGTACGGGCTGCTCGCCTGTGCGCACGGCGGCCGGGAGGTGCACTCCTTCGAGCCCACCCCGCTGGTGGCGGCCGCCGCGCGCCGATCGGCCGCGGTCAGCGACCTGCGGCTGCACGTCCACGAGGTCGCCGTCGGCGACGGGGTCGGGCCGGCCACGCTCTACATCTCCGACACCTCGGACGCGTCGAACTCGCTCAACCCGACGTTCCGGCGTCACGTGCAGGAGGTCGTGGTCCCCGGCACCACGGTGGACGCATTCGTGGCCAAGCGCCGGATCGCCCCGGCGGTCATCAAGATCGACACCGAGTCGACCGAGGCCGCCGTGCTGCGCGGCGCCCGCACCACCATCGAACGCCACCGCCCCTGGATCCTGCTCGAAGTCCTGCCGGCCCGCAGCCGGGGCGGTGAGCTCGACGCGGCGATGACCGATCTCGGGTACAGCTACTACCCGCTTCGCTCCGCCGGCCGCATCGAACCGGTCGAGCACATCGAGGGAGCCGCCGGCGGCGCCGACATGTACCTGCTCTCCCCGCGGCCGATGCGCTGGCCCGACTGGCAGCGCGTCGAGGGCTGGCGCCAGGCACTGACCGGAGTCACGGTGACACACGAACACGTCGACGTCGCCGCCCGCCTTCTGGACGACGTGCTCGTCACTGCCTGCCGCACCGGGGCGTCGCAGCCAGCGGCCGCCGCCCCGGCGCGCCATCCCACCCCGGCGTAGCACCACCCCCACCACATCGCCGAAGGTCATACCTTCCGGCGAACTTCAGAGTTCCTTCTATGGCTCTGGCCGGAAAGTAGGACTCTCGGGAAAGGGGTGCGCCATTCGGGAAGGGCGCGAGCTAGAGGCGGCCGTAGACGTTCTTGGCCTTCTCCAGGGCGGAAACGTAGCCGGCGCGCTCGTAGGCATTGGCGTCGACATCGGTGGGCACCGCGAGCAGGCCGCGTGCGGCGTCCAGAGAAGCGAAGTTCTTGCGGGCCAGCCACGTCTCCAGACCGTTGAGCAGCGCGCGGGTGTGGTCGGGGCCGTGGCGCAGCAGCGACGACGTGGTCATCGCGACATCGGCGCCGGCCAGCAGGTAGCGCACCACGTCCTCCCACGTCTCCACGCCGCTGGTGCCGGCCAGGCTTGCCTGCACCCGCCCGCGCAGCGCCGCGATCCAGGTGCGCGGCAGCCGGCCGTCGTTGGGTGTCGACAGGTACACCCCGGAGGAGGTCTCCACGGCCTCCACATCGACCTCCGGCTGGAGGAAGCGGTTGAACAACACGAGCCCGTCGGCGCCCGCCTCGTCGAGGCAGACCGCCAGCTGCCCGATCGAGCTGAGGTAGGGCGACATCTTGACCGCCACCGGGATCGAGACGACGTCTTTGACCGCGGTGAGGATCTCGATGTGCCGCTCCTCGACCTCGCGGCCGCTAGTCGTCACGTCGCCCGGCACGAGGTAGATGTTCAGCTCGATCGCGTAGGCGCCCGCGTCCTGCATGCGCCGCGCGAAGTCCGTCCAGCCGCCCGCGTTCGACCCGTTGAGGCTCGCGATGATCGGCACATCGACCGCGCTGACCGAACGCTCCAGCAGGTTCAGGTAGCGGTAGCTCAGTCCGCTGGCGCTCGCGCTGGGCGTCGGGAAGTACGACAGCGACTCGGCGAACGACTCCGACCCCAGCTCCTCGAGGAGCGCGTCCTTGGCCGCCTCGTGCCGCAGCTGCTCCTCGAAGAGCGAGTAGAGCACGATGGCGCCCACTCCGCCGTCAGCCAGCGCGCGCACGCCGTCGAGGTTCTGCTGCAGCGGGCCCGCCGAGGCCACCACCGGATTACGCAGGGTCAGCCCGAGATACTGGGTGCTCAGGTCCATGTCATTGCTCCCTTCGGCCGTCGGCTGCAAACTCGCGCGCCCCACGCGAGGCCAGATCTTCGTACTCCTGCCAGCGCCGGTCGACCTGCGCCTGGGCCAACTCCAGCAGCCGCTCCGCCTCCGCCGGATCCGAGACGTTGAGCATGCGGAACCGCAGCTCGCCATCGTGGTAGTCGCGCAGCGTCAGCCGCGGTCGCGGGCTGTCCAGCAAGAACGGGTTACCGCCGACGGCGCGGATCACCGGGTTGTACCGCATGAGCGGCCAGTGCCCGCTGTTGACGGCCTTGTACTGCTGCTCCATGCCCTTGCGCATGTCGATGCCGTGGGCGATGCAGTGGCTGTAGGCGATGATGAGGCTCGGCCCGTCGTAGGCCTCCGCCTCGCGGAACGCCGTCAGCGTCTGCTGCGCATCGGCCCCCATGGCCACCCGCGCCACGTACACGTGCCCGTACGCGGTGGCCTGCAGCGCCAGGTCCTTCTTGTTCGTCGTCTTGCCGGCCGCGGCGAACTTGGCCACCGCGCCGAGCGGCGTCGACTTGCTCGACTGGCCGCCGGTGTTGGAGTACACCTCGGTGTCCATGACCAGCACGTTGACGTTGCGCCCCGTGGCCAGCACGTGGTCCAAGCCGCCGGACCCGATGTCGTAGGCCCACCCGTCACCGCCGACGATCCACACGCTGCGGCGCACGAGGTGATCGGCGACGCTGCGCAGGTCGTCGTACTCTGGACCCTCGCGGCCGGCCAGCAACTCGCCGAGCCGGCCCACCCGCGCCTGCTGCGCGAGCACCTGCGACTCGTGCGCTTGCGGCGCGGCGAGGATCTCGTCGACCAGTTCCGCGTCGAGGTCGTCTCGCAACGCCAGCAGACGCTGCCGAGCCAGGTCGGTCTGCAGGTCCGCCGCCAGGCGCATGCCGAGGCCGAACTCGGCGTTGTCCTCGAAAAGGCTGTTGCTCCACGCCGGCCCGCGACCCTGCGCGTTGGTGGTCCACGGCGTCGTCGGCAGGTTGCCGCCGTAGATCGAGCTGCAGCCGGTCGCGTTGGCGACCATCGCCCGGTCGCCGAACAGTTGCGTGAGCAGCTTGACGTAGGGCGTCTCACCGCAGCCGGAGCAGGCGCCGGAGAACTCGAACAGCGGCTCCAGGTACTGGATGCCGCGGACCGTGCCGAAGTCGACCTTGGCCCGCGTGTTCACCGGGATCGTCTCGAAGAACGCGACGTTGTTGCGGGTCGGCTCGCGGTCGCGCACCGTCTCCAGGTTGATCGCCCGGCGGTTCGGCATGCCCAGCGGCTTGACCGGGCAGGCCTCCACACACAGCCCGCAGCCGGTGCAGTCCTCGGCGTACACCTGCAGGGTGAAGTGCTCGTTGGGGATGCCCGCCGCGTTCAGCGGCGCCTCGTCGAACGACTCCGGCGACCCCTCCAGATGCTTGGTGCGGTAGCGCTTGCTGCGGATCACACCGTGCGGGCAGACCATCGCGCAGTTGCCGCACTGGATGCACGCGTCCTTGTCCCACACCGCGACGATCTCGGAGATGTTGCGCTTCTCGTACGCCGTCGTGCCGCTGGGGTACGTGCCGTCGACCGGCAGCGCGCTGACCGGCAGGTCGTCGCCGCGGCCCGCGAGCATTTCCGCGGTCACGGTGCGCACGAACTCCGGCGCGTCCGCCGGCACCGGCGGGATGAGGTCGTGCCCCGAGCTGACCTGATCCGGGGTTTCGATGCGGTGCAGGTGTTCGACCGCGTGGTCGACCGCCGTGTGGTTGCGCTCCACGATCTGGGCGCTCTTGCGTGCGTAGGTCTTGGTGATCGCCTCTTTGACGGCGGCGATGGCAGCCTCCTGCGGCATCACCCCGGAGATCGCGAAGAAGCACGTCTGGAGCACCGTGTTCGTGCGGTTGCCCAGCCCGCTGGCGCGTGCCACGGCCGTCGCGTCGATCGCGTACAGCTTGATGCCGAGCTTGATGATCCTCTCTTGGAGGGGGCGCGGCAGCGCGTCCCACACTTCGTCGGCGGGCCGGGGACAGTTGATGAGCAGCGTCGTGCCCGGCTTGGCGAACTCCAGGATGTCGACCCGCTCCAGGATCGACATGTGGTGGCAGCCGATGAAGTCGGCGGCGCCGATGAGGTACGGGGCGTGCAGGGGGCTCGGGCCGAACCGCAGGTGCGAGACCGTGCGCGAGCCCGACTTCTTGGAGTCGTAGACGAAGTAGCCCTGCGCGTAGGCCTCCGGGCGCGACCCGAGGATCTTGATCGTGTTCTTGTTCGCCCCGACCGTGCCGTCCGACCCCAGGCCGTAGAAGACCGCGCCGACGGTGCCTTCGGGAAGCACGTTGAGATCGTCGCCGACGTCCAGCGACAGGTGCGTGACGTCGTCGTTGATGCCGACCGTGAACCGCGGCTGCGGGTCGTCGGCGGCCAACTCGGCGAACACGGCCGCCGCCTGCGCCGGCGTGAAGTCCTTGCTGGAGATGCCGTAGCGGCCGCCGATGATCACCGGAGCGTGCTCGCGGCGGCCGCGGGCGAACTCCTCACCCAGCGCCGAGGAGACGTCGAGGAACAACGGCTCGCCACCGGCTCCGGGCTCCTTGGTGCGGTCCAGCACCGCGATCTGGCGGGCCGTGTCAGGCAGCTTGGCGAGAAACTCGGTTGTGGGGAACGGCCGGTACAAGCGCAGCCGGATGACCCCGACCTGCTCGCCTTGTGCCACGAGGTGACGACATGTCTCCTCGACCACCTCGGCACCCGAGCCCATGACGACGACGACCCGCTGCGCCTCCGGGGAGCCGGTGTAGCTGACGATCTCGTAGCCGCGGCCGGTGAGCGCCTCGAACTGCGCCATCGCCTGCGTGACGATGCCCGGCACCGCGGTGTAGAAGCGGTTGGCGGTCTCGCGAGACTGGAAGTGGGTGTCCGGGTTCTGCGCCGTGCCGCGGATGAACGGGTTCTCCGGAGACAGCGCGCGGGCCCGGTGCTCGCGCAGCAGCTGGGTCGGCACGTACTCGCGCAGCTGGTCGTCGCTGATGAGGTCGAGGGTGTTGAGCTCGTGGCTGGTGCGGAAGCCGTCGAAGAAGTGCAGGAACGGCACGCGCGAACACAGGCTCGCGAGTTGGGCGACGGCGGCCAGGTCGTGGGCCTCCTGCACGGAGGCGGAGGCGAGCAGCGCGAAGCCGGTCTGGCGCACCGCCATGACGTCTTGGTGGTCGCCGAAGATCGACAGGCCCTGGGTGGCGATCGTGCGGGCCGCGACATGGAAGACGGTGCTCGTCAGCTCGCCGGCGATCTTGTACATGTTCGGGATCATCAGCAGCAGGCCCTGGCTGGCCGTGAACGTCGTGCTCAACGCCCCGCCCTGCAGGGCGCCGTGCATGGCGCCGGCCGCGCCGCCCTCGGACTGCATCTCCATGACCGTCGGGACCGTGCCCCACACGTTGGGCATGTCGCGCGCCGCCCACTCGTCGGCCAGCTCTGCCATCGTCGAGCTCGGGGTGATCGGGTAGATGCTGCACAACTCGTTGAGCCGGTAGGCCACCGACGCCGCGGCGCCGTTGCCGTCCATGATCGCCCGGGTCATCGGCGCTGTCCTGTCTGCGAGGTGTTGGCCGGGGCATCGGGGTGTACCGGCTCGTCGAGGTTCTCGGGCAGGCCCGGTACGTCCATCCGCTCGCCGGCGGCCACCGCGAAGCGGGAGGCGGCCACGACGGCGGCCTCGATGCCTGCGCCGCCGCCGGGTGTGATGGCACCCGGGGGAGTCAACGGTCGATCCGGATGGCCGTCGACGACCATGTCGATCGCGTGCACGGGGCACTGTTCGTAGCACGTGCCGCAGCCCGTGCACTTGTCGTAGTCGTAGCGGTACCGGAAGCCCTTGCCGAGCTTGATGATGGCGTCCTCCGGGCAGGAGCCCAGGCAGCCGTCGCACTCGATGCAGTTGCCGCAGCTCAGGCAGCGCCACGCCTCCGCGGTGGCCTCGTCGGTGTCGAAGCCGCCCACGACCTCCTCGAAGGCCGCGGTGCGGGCGGCCGGGTCGAGCTCGGGCTGGGCGCCCCGCTTGTGATCGCCGAAGTACCACAGGTGCAGCTCGTCGAGCTCCACGACCGGGTGCTTGGGCCGCTCCGGCACCGGTACCGAGCGCAGCCACGCGTCGATGGTGCGGGCCGCCTTCTTGCCGTGCCCGACACCCACCGTCACCGTCCGCTCCGAGGGCACCGCGTCGCCGCCGGCGAACAGGCCCGGGACGTCGGTCATCAGCGTCCGGGTGTCGACCTGCACGACGTCACCGTCGAAGCGCAGGCCGGGGATCGTGTGCATGAAGGCCGTGTCCGCCTCCTGGCCCAACGCCAGGATGACCGTGTCGGCCTCGAGCTTCTCGAAACGCCCGGTGCCGCGCGGCTTGCCGTCGTCGTCGAGCTCCATGATCTCGACCGTCAGGTCGTCGTCGACGTCGGTGATCGTGCGCAGCCAGTTCATCGTGATGCCCTCGCGCTCGGCGTCGGCGGCCTCCTCGGCGTGCGCCGGCATCTGGTCGCGGGTGCGGCGATAGACGACCATGCTCTCTTCCACGCCCAGTCGCTTGGCCACGCGCGCCGCGTCCATCGCCGTGTTGCCGCCGCCGTAGACCGCGACCCGGCGGCCCAGCACCGGGCGCTCGCCCGAGGCGACATCACGCAGGAAGCTCACCGCGTCGACCACCTTGCCGGCGTCGCGCGCGGGGATGTCGACCCGCTTGGACAGGTGTGCCCCCACCGCGACGAAGACCGCGTCGAAGCCGCCCTCGCGCTGCTCCGCGAGCAGGTCGGTGACGTTGTGCTCGGTGACGATGCGCACCCCGAGGTCGACCAGCCGGCCGATCTCGGCGTCGAGCACGTCGCGCGGCAGCCGATACTCCGGGATGCCGTAGCGCATCATGCCGCCCGGTTGCCGGGAGGCGTCGTGGATCTCGACGTCGTGCCCGCGGCGGCGCAGGTGATAGGCCGCCGACAGGCCGCTGGGGCCGGCGCCGACGATCAGCACCCGGTAGCCGCTCTCCTGCGCGGGCGGGACGAACGACCAGCTCTGCTCGATGGCCGTGTCGCCCAGGAAGCGCTCGACCCCGTGGATGGAGATCGCGGAGTCGAGGCCGGCGCGATTGCAGGCGGTCTCGCACGGGTGGTAGCAGACGCGGCCGTGGATGGCCGGGAACGGATTGTCCTGGGTCAGCTGGCGCCAGGCGGCCTGCGGGTCGCCGGCCTTGATGAGCCGCAACCACTCCTGGATGTTCTCGCCCGCGGGGCAGCCCGCATTACATGGCGGTAAGAGGTCGACGTAGACGGGCATCCGATTTCGTACCGGCGCGACCCGCCCGGCGGATGACGCCAGATCGGGTAACCGGGTGACGTCTCGGGCAGGTGCGCTGATCGTTGGGTCGGAGTCGACCATTCGTCATCCTCGCTCGTCGTTGATGTCGAAGAAGGCGGTCCAGGGTGCCTGGACCCTGGCGTGAACCTAACTGGGGGGTGGTGTGATCGGCAGGGACCAATGACCCGCGTTCACCCTCGGCAGGCCGTCGGCGGCGACCTACAACGAGGTGCTCCAGTTTTTCATCAACATCGCCGCTTCTTCATCAACATCGCCGTGCTTCTGCCGCTGACCCTGGTCGGTCTGCGCCGGCATCGTCGGCTGCGTGGCGGGGTCGGTCAGTGCGCGGCGACCGGCTCGCGGGTCTCGACGCGGCTGGGCTCGGCGTCGGGCTCCTGGGTCAGCTCCACCGGGCGGGCGTTGTAGACGTCGCGGTCGAGGATCCCCTGGCGGGCGGCGACGAGCGTCGTCATCGCGGCCTGACCGGCGACGTTCGTCGCGGTGCGCATCATGTCGAGGATCGGGTCGATCGCCAGAAGCAGGCCGGCGCCGGCCAGCGGCAGGCCGAGCGTGCTCAGCGTGAGCGTCAGCATGACGATCGCGCCGGTGAGCCCCGCGGTGGCGGCGGATCCCACGACCGAGACGAAGGCGATGAGCACGTAGTCACCGATCGACAGCGGCACCCCGAAGATCTGCGCGACGAAGATCGCGGCGAGGGCCGGGTAGACCGCGGCGCAGCCGTCCATCTTCGACGTCGCGCCGAAGGGAATCGCGAAGGAGGCGTACTCGCGCGGCACCCCGAGGCGCTCGATCGCCACACGCTGCGTCAGCGGCATCGTGCCGACCGAGGAGCGTGAGACGAAGGCGAGCTGGATCGCCGGCCACGCGCCGGCGAAGAAGCGCATCGGGTTGAGCCGGCCGAAGACCGACAGGAGCAGCGGGTAGACGAGGAACATCACGATGGCGCAGCCGACGTAGACGTCGATGGTGAAGGTCGCGAGCGGCGCGAGGAGGTCCCAGCCGTACTGCGCGACGGCGGCGCCGATGAGGCCGAGCGTGCCGATCGGCGCGAGGCGGATGACCCACCACAGCGCCTTCTGGGTGATCTCCAGGAGGGCGGCGTTGACGGCGAGGAAGGGCTCGGCCTTTGCGCCCAGGCGCATCGCGGCGAAGCCGACGACGACGGCGAGGAAGACGATCTGCAGCACGTTGCCCTCGACGAACGCCTCGACGGGGTTCGTCGGGACGATGCCGACGAGGAAGTCGGTCCAGCCGCCCTGCTTCTGCGGGGCCTGGGCGCCGGCGACGTCGAGCGAGACGCCCTGGCCGGGATTCGTCAGCAGGCCGAGGCCGATGCCGATGCCGACGGCGATGAGCCCGCTCAGGGCGAACCAGCCGAGCGTCGCTGCGGCGAGGCGGGCGGCGTTCTTCAGGTGCGCCAGCTGGACGATGCTCGCGACGATCGCGGTGAAGACCAGGGGCGGCACGGCGAGCTTGAGCAGCTGCACGAAGAGCGACCCGACGGTGTCGAGGGTGCCGGTGAGCCAGTCGAGCTGGGCCGCCCGAGCGAGGAAGCCCAGGGCCAGCCCGAGGACGAGCGCCAAGAGGATCTGGGCCCCGAAGGACGGCAACGGAATCCGCCGACGAGAAGGAGGCGGGGTGGTAGCGGTCATGACAAAGCTCCGGTCGATGCGACATTGGGGATGACGGGCACAACCAGCGACCCGCGCGATCTCTTCCCGGGGCGCTCCCAGGTACTTCTGACGCCCGTCTCAGCGTGTCGTCCCTCTCGTGAGTGCCGTCCGTGCGACCGACCTGGGCGGTTTCGCCGGCGGGCTCTAGGGTTGGCGGTGTGACTGTGCGCGTAGCCGTGATCGGCGCTGCTGGACGAATGGGCTCGACCGTGTGCGAGGCGGTGACCGACGCCGACGACCTGGAGCTCGTGGGCCGCTTCGACGCGGGTGACGACCTGGGCGATCTGGGCGGCGCCGATGTCGCCGTCGAGTTCAGCGTGCCGGACGCCTCCCTGGCCAACGTGTTGCACGCCCTCGCCCAGGGGGTCAGCGTCGTCGTCGGCACGACGGGCTGGGACGAGGAGCGGCTCGCGCAGGTGCGCGACGCGCTGTCTGAGAGTCGCTCCCGCGACCTCGGCGTGCTCATCGCCCCGAACTTCGCCATCGGCGCGCTGCTCATGATGAGCTTCGCCGCGCAGGCCGCCCGCTTCTACGAGTCGGTCGAGGTCATCGAGCTGCATCATCCGGCCAAGGTGGACGCGCCCTCGGGCACGGCGGCCCGCACCGCTCGGCTCATCGCGCACGCTCGCGACGAGGCCGGCCTGGGGCCCGTGCCCGACGCGACGACTCAAGATCCGGGCGGCGCGCGCGGCGCCGACGTCGACGGCATCCGGGTGCACGCCGTGCGCCAGCGCGGGCTCGTCGCCCACCAGGAGGTGCTCTTCGGGGCCGAAGGGGAGGGGCTGACGATCCGGCACGACTCCTACGACCGCGTGAGCTTCATGCCCGGCGTGCTCGCGGGCGTCCGCGGCGTGGCTTCGCACCCCGGCCTGACCGTTGGGCTCGAGCACTACCTGGACCTCTGAGCTCGACCCCTGAGCTCGACCCTTGAGCTCGACCTCCGAGTTCGACTGCGAAGCGCCACCCCACCGGTTCGGGTGAGGTGGCGCTTCGTGTAGAGCAGAGCAGGTGATCCGACGTCAGCAGCAGCGGGTCGCGGGATTGCGCTCCATGTCGTCGTACTTCTCCCGCCAGAACTGCTTGACGGTCGGCACCGGCGCGCCCGGGTGGGTCCGCGCGAGGTGCTCGACGTAGCGCTCGTAGGCGTCCGCGCCGGTCATCCCGCGCCAGTACCAGCGCAGGGCACCGGCGTAGCGCTGGGCGCGGGACAGGACGGCGGTCATGCCCCCATCATGCGCCCGGGCCTCGTGTGCCGCCATCGGCGCGGTCATTGATGAGTCCGCCCGACGGGAGTCGGGTCGAGTCCGGCGTCCTTCCACTCGGCGAGGACCTCCTTCTCCGCGTGCGAGGGTACGAAGGAGCGCGGCGCGAAGATGTGGGAGTCGACGTGCGGCTCCTCACTGGTGGTGGCCTGACCCGACTGCACGGCGCGCACGCACGCGTACATGGCGGCCGCGAAGACGATGAGCACGAACACCGCGTAGATGATCGACAGCGTGCCCTGCACCGCGGTATTGCGGATGACCACGTCGATCTGCTCGGGAGTGCGCGCCGCCTGGAAACTCTGTTGTCCCGCATTGCGCGCGGCAATCGCGGCGTTACGCAATGACCAGTACCCGATCCGCGGGTCGGCGCTGAAGATCTTCTGCCACGAGGCGGTCATCGTCACGAGCAGCACGAACGCCATCGGCAGCCCGGGGATCCACGCCCAGCGATACAGGCCCTTCTTCATCGTGATCGTGAAGACCAGGCACAGCGCGACGCCGGCCAGCAGCTGGTTGGCGATGCCGAACAGCGGGAACAGCATGTTGATGCCGCCCAGGGGGTCGGTGACGCCCATGTACAGGATCGAGCCCCACGCCACGACGACGATCGCGGAGCACAGCCAGGCGCCGCCGCGCCACGAGGCGTCCTTGAACTTGCCGAGGCCAGGGATGTTGCCGATCGCGTCGGAGAACATGAACCGCGCCACGCGGGTGCCGGCGTCGATCGTCGTGAGAATGAACAGCGCCTCGAACATCACGGCGAAGTGGTACCAGAACGCCTTGTTGCCCAGCAGCGGGATCTGGTGCATCACCTCGGCCATGCCCATCGCCAGCGTCGGCGCGCCGCCGGTGCGGGAGATGATCGAGTGCTCCTCGACGTCGATGGCGGCCTGCGCGAAATACGAGGGGTCGATGTCGGGTAGCCGCTCGCCGGCCTGGTTCACCAGGTTCAAGCCGTTGGTGTAGGCGGCCGCGGTCTCCGGAGTGGGGACCGCCTGGCCCATGCCCGTCACTCCAGCGGGGGCGTTCATCGCGAAGTAGAGGTGCTGGTCGAGCACGCACGCGGCGACGAGCGCCATGATCGCCACGAAGCTCTCGGTGAGCATGCCGCCGTAGCCGATGACGCGACCCTGCCCCTCCTTCTCCATGAGTTTGGGGGTAGTGCCTGAGGAGATGAGCGCGTGGAAGCCGGAGATCGCCCCGCACGCGATGGTGATGAACAGGAATGGGAAGAGCTGGCCGGCGAACGCCGGACCAGTTCCGTCGAGGGCGAAGTGGGTGACGGCGGGCATCTGGATGTCCGGGTTCACGACGACGATGGCGATCGCGAGCATGGCGATCGTGCCGACCTTCATGAACGTCGACAAGTAGTCGCGCGGCGCCAGCAGCAGCCACACCGGCAGCACGGAGGCGGCGAAGCCGTACGCGGCCAGGCACAGCGCCAGGGTCGGCTTGCTGAGTGTGAACAGCGGCGCGAGCGTTGCGGAGTCGGCGACCCACTTGCCGCCGATGATGGCGAGCAGCAGCAGCGCGACGCCGATGGTGGAGACTTCGCTGACCTTGCCCGGGCGCAGGAACCGCAGGTAGACACCCATGAAAAGGGCGATCGGGATGGTCATCGAGATGGAGAAGACCGCCCAGGCGCTCTCGGCGAGGGCGCCGATGATGACCACGCCGAGCACCGCGATGATGATGATCATGATCGTCAGCACACCGACGATCGCCGCCCAGCCGCCGACGGGACCGAGCTCTTCGCGGGCCATCTGGCCCAGGCTGCGCCCGTTTCGGCGCAGCGAGAAGTGCAGCACCATGTAGTCCTGCACCGCCCCGGCGAAGATCACGCCGAAAATGATCCACAGCGTTCCCGGCAGGTAGCCCATCTGCGCGGCCAGGACCGGCCCGACGAGCGGTCCGGCGCCGGAGATCGCGGCGAAGTGGTGCCCGAAGAGGACCCGCCGGTCCGTCGGCATGAAGTCCTTGCCGTTGTCGTGAATCTCGGCGGGGGTGGCCCGGGTGTCGTCGGGCTGCAGCAGCTTGCGCTCGATGAGTCGGGCGTAGAAGCGCAGCGCGATGAGGTAGCTGCCGACGGCGGCCAGCACGAACCACATCGAGCTGACGTGCTCACCGCGGACGATGGCGAGCATGGTCCATCCGGTAGCGGCGATCACCGCGATGATCGCCGAGGTGATCTTGGCCCGGGTGGTGATGCGAGTCGACTCGATGACGGCGACCGGGGGGCGGTCCGGATCCGTGCGGATCGTTCGGACCTCGTTGTCCACTGACATAGGTGGCTCCTGCTGGCGGCGGAAGCCGCGATCACACAGGGATCGTGGCTAACGGACCCGCGAAGCGTAGACCTCTGTGCGGTCGCCCGTATCTGCTGGAGCCCTGATGTCAGGCAATTCGAGACGAATCTGTGTCTTTTGGGGGGACGTGCCTCGATGAGGGCTCGAAATGCGAGTCAGGAGAGGGTGTTCGGTCCGGTGGTGCGGTCGGTCAGGGCAAGCCGAGCAGTCGCAGCCCGGCGGCCGTCGCGGCGCCGATGATGACGACGAGGATGAACGGCGCCCGCAGCAGGAGGGCCCCGATGGCGACCGCAACGGCGATCGCACGCGAATCGAGGACGAGGCTGCTGCCGTCATCTCCCGAGCCGACGAACGTCTGCACACCGACGAGCGCCGCGAGCAGCGCGACGGGCAGCAGCGCGGTGACGCGGCGCACCCGCGGGGCCTCGAGCACGCGGTGCGGCACGATGTAGCCGGCGAACTTCAGCACGTAGGCCAGCCCGCAGGCGATGAGGACGGTGGGCCACAGGCTCATCGGTCGCGGCCCTCCTTCGCCTCCGGGGCGGCCGTGGTGTCAGTGGTGTCAGTGGTGGCAGCGTCGACAGGGTCGGTATCGCCCATCGGAGTCGGTGCGGCGTCCGCTTCGCCGGAGTCGGCTGGGGCGCCTCTGGAGGGTGTGGGCAGGCCGACGAGGGCGACGAGCGCGGCGAGCAGCACAGGCACCCCCGGCGGCACGAACGCCGAGAGCCCCACGGCCAGGAGCAGCGCCACCAGCGCGACCCCGCGCGTCAGGTGGCTGTGCAGCCGGGGCCACAGCAGCGCGCAGAACGCGGCGGCCGCGGCGGCGTCGAGCCCGTACTGGCGCGGATCGCCCATCGCGTCACCGAGCACGGCCCCGATGGCGGTCGTGAGGTTCCACAGCACGAAGACGGCAGCGCCGGTCCACCAGAACCCGATGCTCGAGCGCGCCGTGTCGGGTTGGCCGACGGCCACCGCGGTGGACTCGTCGATCGTCCAGTGGGCGCCGAGCAGTCGCCGCCAGCCGCGCAGATCGAGCAGGCGGCTGATCTCCAGGGCGTAGAGGCCGTTACGAACCCCGAGCAATGAGGCCGTGGCGGTGGCCGACAAACCGCCGCCACCGGCTCCGATGATCCCGACGAAGGCGAACTGCGAGCCGCCGGTGAACATGAGCAGCGACAGCGCGATGGTCTGCCAGACGCTCAGCCCGGCAGCGACCGACAGCGCGCCGAAGCTGATGCCGTACGCCCCGGTGGCGATGCCGACAGAGAGTGCCTGGCGCTTGGTCGCGGCGGCACCGGAGGGGGTGCCGTCAGCATCGTGGGAGTGGTCTTGGTCGCGCTTGCGGTGACGTCCCTGATGGGCCCGGTTCACTCGTTACCGGCCGCGGGCTGCAGGGAGGCGCCGAGCCGGACCTCCAGCAGGGTGCCACCTGCGTCGTCGACGATCCGTTCGCGGCGGGCGCGGTCGGGGTCCATCCCGGCGCCCTGCAGGAACGCGCGCATGTGCGGGGCCTCCATCGGCACCCACGTCGTCAGCCAGGTGAACCCGGCCCCGCGGGCCTCGTCGACGACCGCGTTCAGCAGCCGCGAGCCGTGCCCCTGGCGGCGGGCGCGCGGGTGCACGGCGAGGGTGGCCAGGTCGGCGGTTTCCTCGTCGCCGTCCTGATCGTCACTGGGGCCGAACGCGGCGAGCCCGACGACCTGGTCTCCGGCGCAGGCCACCAGGAGGCGGTGGCGGGGGCTGGGCGGCTCGGTGAGCGCCTGCCGCCACACCCCGGCCAGATCCGCCTCGGAGAGGCCCGCGATGGCGGTCAGGGCGGGCGCCGGGAGCACGCCGGCATAGTCGGTGCGCATCGACTGCAGCTGCACGAGCCCGACGGCGGGAGCGTCGGTGGGGCGGGCGCGTCGAACGGAGGCGTCGGCCAGCGGTCCGGGCGGGTGCGCGTGGCCCTCATGCCCCTCGTGGTTGTCGCAGGAGGTCACCGAGTCATCCTGACATGCGCGGCGGCACGGCTGCGCACCCGCTCATCGCCGCTCCGGGCAAGGTGCCGGGAGTCGTGCGCCGGGCGTGCAGCCGGTGTGAACCTCCGGTGAAGCGGGGCGCTTAACGTCACGGCCATGACCGATATCGCAGCCGCCCGTGCCGCCCTCGACGACGCCCAGACCCTGCTCGAACAGAGCCAGGCCGACCTCACCAAGCTGACCGAGATCCAGTCCTGGCTGCCTGAAGCGGCTGAACGCATGCGCGCCCTGGAGGATTTCTACCGCGGGCCCGGCTCGACGCACCTTGACACCACCCTGGCCGCCGACCCGCAGGCGCAGACGCCGCCCGTCGTCAACGAGGACGCCGTGTGGGAGGTGGCCGTCGGGTGGGACGACGGCGTCCAGCGCCTGCTGCGCTTCGCCACGGCCGAGATCACCGCTCACCTCGACCGCCCCGGAGGCTACTGCTGACGTCGCGGGTGGCAACCGGTGCGGCCGTAGGTTGGGCGATGGACCCCTGTTCGGCGATCGAGCAGGGAAAGGGAGGCCAACGCCCAGCCTGATCTGCCTAGGCTCCTGCTATGCCCAGGGACGACGCCCACGCCGAACCGGCTCCGGACCAAATGACCGACCTGCCTGGGGTGATCTCCCAGATCGGAGAGGTGCGCAGGCACCTGCAGCGGTTCATGTCCAGCTACCAGTTCGCGATCCACGAGGTCGAGACGAAGGTGCGGATTCTCTCCGAGGAGTTCCAGCTGCTGCACCTCTACAACCCGATCGAGCACGTCACCACCCGTCTGAAGTCGCCGGAGAGCGTCATGGCCAAGGCCCGCAAGCGGGGCGTCGGGCCCGACACGGAGGCGATTCGCCGCGAGATCCGGGATATCGCCGGCGTACGGGTGGTGTGCAGCTTCGCCAGCGACGTGTATCGGGTGCAGCAGCTGCTCTGCGCCCAGTCCGACATCGAACTCATCCAGCTCAAGGACTACATCGCCCAGCCCAAACCCAGCGGCTATCGCTCCCTGCACGCGATCGTCGAGATCCCCGTGTTCCTCTCCGACGAGACCGTGCGAGTGCCGGTGGAGATGCAGTTCCGCACGATCGCCCAGGACTTCTGGGCCAGCCTGGAGCACAAGATCTTCTACAAGTACGAGCGTGCCGTGCCCGACCAGCTGAGCGCGCGACTGCAGGAGGCTGCCGTCACTGCCGCGCGCCTCGACACGGAGATGGAACAGCTCTCCAACGAGATCGGCGAGCTCGGTGACGACGTGGCATCGATCACCGAGGACACCCTGCGGGAGTTCCTCGGTCTCATGTCGCGCGCCCCCCGCAGCTGAACCGTCAGGCCAAGAGGCCTGCGATGCCGACACCGGTGACGGCGATTCCGCTGGCCAGCGAGAGGACGATGACGCCGAGCCGGGCGACCCGCGGCGGGATGCGCCTGGCGACCGGCTCTGCAGCCAGGGTGCCCACGATCGTTGCGACGGCGGCGGCGACCCAGCCCCACCACGGCCACGCCGGGGCGCCGCCGGGCGCGATGACCTGCCGCTGCGCCAACGTCACCAGCGACACGACGACCCAGAACGGCTGCATCGTCGCCGAGAACGACGGGCCGCTCCACCGGCTGAGCATGCTGTAGACGGTGATCGCCGGAGCGCCGAGGGCCACCAGCGAGTTGAGAAAGCCGATGGCCGCGCCCGAGCCCGCCCGCACGGCCGGCCCGTCGATGACGTGGTCGGCGCGCGCGAACCGCACGGAGACGATGACGGAGAGGATGGCGGCGGTCCCGACCCCGACGCGCAGCACATCGGCGTCGGAAGTCCGTGCGACCAGCAGTCCCGCCGCGCCCGCGATCGCCGCGAACGGGGTGAGCCAGCACCACCGGCGCCAGTCGATGTCCCGCCACAGGCTCGGCACCATGAGCGCGCACGCCAGCGCCGCGAAAATGTTGACGACCAGCACGGCCGCCAGCGGGCCGGCCACGATGGCCACCACCGGCGCCATGATGATGCCGAAGCCCATGCCGACGACCCGCTGCGCGATCGTCGCGATGACGAGCGATGCGCACGTGATGAGTAGGCCTAGCTCCGGTGACACCCGCACATCCAACAGGTCGCCCACCGCCCGGGCAAACCGCGCCCAACCGCGGCCACGCCGATTCCCACAGGATCCGACGTATAACAGCCCTCGGCAATCCTTGCGTTTTTGTGTAACAGATCGTCATACTGGGCCGATGTACGGCAACGACTTCATCGCTCCCGACGACGCGAGCGAGGCGCCCCTGAACGCCGCGCAAACGCCCGAGTATGCGGCAGCCGCCACAGAGGCTGCGACGGTCGACGACCGGCGCGCCCAGGCCGGTCACCCGTCCTTCGACGCCCTCATCGCCGCCGACCTGCGGGTCGAACCCCGCGACGACATGCCGGAGGAGTACCGCTCGACGCTCATCCGACAGATCGCCCAGCACGCCCACTCCGAGATCATCGGGATGCAGCCCGAGGGCAACTGGATCACCCGCGCGCCCTCGCTGCGCCGCAAGGCGATCCTCATCGCCAAGGTGCAGGACGAGGCCGGTCACGGGCTCTACCTGTACAGCGCCGCCGAGACTCTGGGCGTCGACCGCGCCGAGCTGCTCGACAAGCTGCACGAGGGCAAGCAGAAGTACTCCTCGATCTTCAATTACCCCACGCTGACCTGGGCCGACAACGGTGCCATCGGCTGGCTCGTCGACGGGGCCGCCATCATGAACCAGGTGCCGCTGTGCCGCTGCTCCTACGGGCCGTACAGCCGCGCGATGATTCGCGTCTGTAAGGAGGAGTCCTTCCATCAGCGGCAGGGCTTCGAGATCCTGTGGACGCTGATGCGCGGCACCCCCGAGCAGCAGGCCATGGCCCAAGACGCGGCGAACCGCTGGTGGTGGCCCTCGCTCATGATGTTCGGTCCGCCCGACTCCGGCCAAGACGCCTCCAAGGGGCACACCGCGCAGTCGATGGCCTGGGGCATCAAGCGGTTCAGCAACGACGACCTGCGCCAGAAGTTCGTCGACATGACGGTCCCGCAGGCGCAGCGCCTCGGGCTCACGCTGCCCGATCCGGACCTGAAGTGGAACGAGGAGCGTGGCCACTGGGACTTCGGCCCCATCGACTGGGACGAGTTCTGGCGGGTGCTCAAGGGAGACGGCGCGTGCAACGCCGAACGCATCGCGCACCGGCGTCGCGCTCACGACGAGGGTGCCTGGGTGCGGGAAGCCGCCACGGCCTACGCCGCCAAGCACGACGCCAGCCGCGCCGCCGCGCAGGAGAGTGCCGCATGAGTTCGGATCAGTCGGTCGCGGAGCGCAGCTGGCCCCTGTGGGAGGTCTTCGTGCGCGGCAAGCGGGGCCTGTCGCACGTGCACGCCGGTTCGCTGCACGCCCCCGACGGGCAGATGGCGCTGCGCAACGCCCGCGACCTGTACACCCGCCGCTCCGAGGGCGTGTCGCTGTGGGTCGTCAAGGCCGCCGACATCATCGCGAGCAGCCCCGACGAGAAGGACGCCTTCTTCGACCCGGCCGCCGACAAGGTCTACCGCCACCCGACCTTCTACGACGTGCCCGAGGATGTCGAGTACCTGTGAATCGACTCGAAACCACGACGAGCACCAACGAACCCACGCCGCCGGCCCAGGCGGGAGTGGCGGTCGACACCAGCCTGCCGACCGGCGACGCGCTGACGGCCCGCTACCTCCTGCAACTGGCCGACGACGCCCTCATCTACGCCCAACGCCTGGGGGAGTGGGTCGCGAACGCCCCGCAGATCGAGGAGGACATGGCGTTGGCCAACGTCAGCCTCGACCTCCTCGGGCAGGCCCGGGTGCTGCTGACCCGCGCCGGTGAACTCGACGGCACCGGGCGCACCGAAGACGACCTGGCCTACTTCCGCGACGAGCGCGAGTTTCGCAACGTGCACCTCGTCGAGCAGCCGCTCGGCGACTTCGCCGACGAGATGGCCCGGATGCTCGTGTTCGCCGCCTATCAGGCGCAGCTCTACGCGGCCCTCGTCGACAGCGCCGAGCCGACCCTGGCGGGCGTCGCGGCCAAGGCGGTCAAGGAGGTTGACTACCACCGCGACCACGCGACCCAGTGGGTGCTGCGACTAGGCGACGGTACGAGCGAGTCCCACGAGCGCATGCAGGCCGCCCTGACGCGGGTGATGCCTTATGTCGCAGAGCTTTTCGCCGACGACCCGGTCTCTGTTGCCGCCGCCGACAGCGGAGTGGGCGTGTTGCCGTCGTCGCTGCAGGAGGCCGCGTGGCGACACGTCGAGGCCACCGTCGAGGGCGCGACCCTGACGATGCCGGACGAGCCGCGCCACCGCACTCGCGGCGGCCGCGACGGCATCCACTCCCGCCCGATGGGCTACCTGCTGGCCGAGATGCAGCACGTCGCCCGCTCGCATCCCGGGGCGACGTGGTGAGCGCCGTCGACGTCGCCCCGGCAGCCGGCGAAGCCCGGTCGCCGGTCGATGACCGGCTCGCGGCCGCCGTCGAGCAGGCGATCCGCGACGTGCCCGACCCCGAGATCCCGGTGCTCACCCTCGACGACCTGGGCATCGTCCGCGAGGTGCGCGTCGACGCAGACAGCGGGACCGTCGACGTGACGCTGACGCCGACCTACTCCGGCTGTCCCGCGACCGAGGTGATCGCCGGCGACGTGGCCCGCGCCATCACCCGACACGGGCTGCGGCCGCGGGTGGTGACCCGGCTGGCGCCGCCGTGGACCACCGACTGGATGAGCGAGCGCGGCCGAATCCGGCTGCGGGAGTTCGGGATCGCGCCGCCAGCACCCGGCGTGGCCACCCGTGGCTCCCGGGTGCAGGGGTTGAGCCTTTCGGTGCGGCAGGTCGCCTGCCCCCGCTGCGGCAGCGAGAGCACCGAACAGATTGCCCGGTTCGGCTCGACGCCGTGCAAGGCCCTGCGTCGCTGCTTGGACTGCCGGGAACCGTTCGACGAGTTCAAGCCGCTCTAGCCACAGCCGACGCCCGCCGGCCCACGTCGGCAGCCATGCCCGACCGTCGGTGCCAGGCACCATCCGCCCGCCCGCATACCCGTGATCGCAGGAGATCTCATGGCCGGACTGACCACGCCCGCCAAGCGGCGACGTCCGCAATTCCACACGCTGACCGTCGCCGAGACAGAACGGCTCACCGACGACGCAGTCGCCGTCAGCTTCGTCATTCCGCCGGAACTGAGGGAGGCTTTCGCCTTCGAACCGGGCCAGCACCTCACGCTGCGGGCCACCATCGACGGCGACGACGTGCGCCGCTCCTACTCGATCTGCCGATCGCCAGCGGACGCCACCGCGCGCGGCGAGCTGCGGGTCGCCGCCGCCCGCGTCGAGGCGGGCGTCATGTCGAACTGGCTCAACGACGCGGTGGCGGCCGGCGACGAGGTGCAGGTGATGGAGCCCATGGGCACCTTCGTGACCCCGCAGGCTTCCGGTCCGCGCCATCACGTGGCGATCGCCGCCGGCTCGGGCATCACCCCCGTGATGTCCCTGCTGACCGCCGCCCTGGAGGGGAACGAGGACGACACGGCGACGCTGATCTTCGGTAACCGGCGCACGAACTCGATCATGTTCCTCGAAGAGCTCGCGGACCTGAAGAACCGCTACCCGCAGCGCTTTCGACTGATCAACGTGTTGTCCCGCGAGGCTCAGGACGCCGAACTGCTCTCCGGGCGGCTCGACGCCGCGCGACTGCGGCGGATCCTCACCAGCCTGGTCCCGGTCGCCACCGGCGACGAGTGGTACCTGTGCGGGCCGTTCGGGATGGTGGAGGCGGCGCAGCAGGTGCTGGGCGAGTTCGGCGTTGACACCTCCCACGTGCACTTCGAGATCTTCCACGTCGACGAGCCGGGAGCCCGCCCGGCGCGGCGGATCATCGTCGAGGAGGGCGCGCCGCCGCAGGCCCGAGTCACCGTCAACCTCGACGGGAGATCGACGGTCGTCGACATGCCGTCGGTGGAGGAGACGATCCTCGACGCGACGCTGCGGGCCCGACCGGATGCGCCCTTCTCCTGCACCGGAGGGGTGTGCGGCACCTGCCGCGCCCGCGTGGTCGCCGGGGAGGTGCGGATGGACCGCAACTACGCCCTGGAGCCGGACGAGGTGGCCGCCGGTATCGTGCTGGCCTGTCAGAGCCACCCCGTGAGCGACCAGGTGACGCTCGACTACGACGCCTGACTCGACCTCACCCGCTCCCAGCAGTGCGCCCGGGTCGGGCGAGTGGTCCGCCGGGTGAGGGACGCCCGGTCAGTCGCTGGCGCGGTGGGCGCCGGTGGGCGGGTCGTCGGGTGACTGGACCGGGATGGCGGCCGTGGGGTCCGGTACCTGCTTGGTCGCCGACCGCGCGAGCAGCACTGCGCGGGCGATGATCGCGGCGGCCAGCAACCAGCCCAGGGCGTTGGCCCAGATGGAGTGCGCGATGAACACCAGCGCCATCGCCGCCAGGGTCGGTACCAGGTAGACGAACGCGCGAACCATGTAGCCGACGAAGCTGGGCATCTGCACGCCCCGGCTCTCGGCGACGGCCTTGACCATGAAGTTCGGGCCGTTACCGATGTAGGTGATGGCTCCGCAGAAGACCGCGCCGAGGCTGATCGCCACCAAATACGGCTCGTACACGCCCGCGACCGCGGGCTCGCCGCCGAGTTCTCGGGCCATTTCGAAGAACGTCACATAGGTCGGGGCGTTGTCCAGCACGGCGGACAGGCCGCCGGTGAAGATGAAGAAGGTCATCTCGTTGAGCGGCAGGTTGGGAGCCACCTGGCTCAGGTAGCGCAGCGCCGGCATCATCGTCAGGAAGATGCCGATGAACAGGGCCGCCACCTCCGCGATCGGCCCCCAGTGGAAGGCGTTGTCGAGGAAGCGGGCCGATCTCGGCCCGGTGAAGTACGAGATCGCCGCCGTCGTCAGCATGATGATTTCGCGCCAGGGGATCCACGCGGCCAGGCTCGCGTGGCCCTCCTCGATCGCGTGCAGGTCGACCGAGGGGGCGAAGGCCACCGAAGCGACGATGACGGCGAGAAACAGGAAGTGCACCGCGCCGCGGATGTGCATGGGCTCGACGTGCGCACGGTCCGCGCGGATCGCCGACCCCGGCTCGCGGGCGTGCAGCCGCTTCTCGATGCCGTAGTACGTGATGAGCAGCAGGATGTTGACGAACAGCCACATCGGGAACAGCGAGAACGTCCAGGTGAACGGCACGCCGCGGAGCATGCCGAGGAACAGCGGCGGGTCGCCCAGCGGCGTCAAAAGGCCGCCACAGTTGGCGACGATGAAGATCGCGAAGATCACCGTGTGCGAGCGGTGCGTGCGGTCGGCGTTGGTGTTCAGGATCGGCCGGATGAGCAGCATCGCCGCGCCGGTCGTACCGATGAAGCTGGCGATCCCGCCGCCGACTGCCAAGAAGGCCGTGTTGACCAGCGGGGTGGCCCGCAGATCACCGGCCAGGAAGATGCCTCCGGAGATGACGAAGAGGGCTAGCAACAGGGTGATGAACTGGAAGTACTCCAGCAAGGCGTGCGCCACGGTGCCGGTCTCGCCACCGATGAGAAACCACAGCGCGACCGGGACGCCGAGGATCAGCGCGACCCCCAGTTGCACCTTCTGGTTCTCCCAGCGGTGGGCGACGGCCGGCACCAGGGGAGCGACGGCAATCGTGCCCAGCATCAGGACGAAGGGAATGATGCCCCACCACTGAACTTCCACGCTGCTCTCCTGATTCGTCACACCGTTGGCTCGGCACAGTTGCCGCGCGGCGTAGCGGCGAAGCCGCAACCGTATGGCCGGGGAGCCTAGAGGGTCTGGCCATGGTCAGGAGGCTGAGTATGCCCTGACACGCGATCTGTGTCCGCGTTGTGACCGTGCCCCGTTTCTCACCGATGTCGCAGCCGCTGATGCAGGCTCAGCCGGCGGGCCCGTCGCCGGCCGCTCCGGCCGGTGCGCTCTCCTGCTGGCTCACCTGCAGGAGGCCCACCGGGGCGGGTGGGCGCTCGATGCCCGCCGCCGCGTAGACCTCCGGCTCGTCCAGCGTCTCCTTCTTCAGCAGGGCCTCGACGATGGCGTCGAGTTGCCCGTGGTGCGCACGCAGCTTCGTCGTGGCCTCGGCGTAGCACTCCTCGACGATGCGACGCACCTCGGCGTCGGCGATCGACAACATCTCGTCGGAGAAGCCGGCTGCCCGCGGATCGCCCTCGGCGGGGTAGATCTGCACGGGCCCGACCTTCTCGGACATGCCCCAACGGCCGACCATCTGGCGAGCGATGGCGGTCGAGGTCTGCAGGTCCGACTCCGCCCCGGTCGTGACGACGTCGAAGACGACATCCTCGGCGGCCATCCCACCCAGCGCCCCGACGATGCGGCCCCGCAGGTACTCGCGGTCGTAGCCGTACCGGTCGACGTCCGGGGTCGACAGGGTCACCCCCAACGCGCGACCCCGGGGAATGATGGAGATCTTGCGGACCGGGTCGGCGCCCGGCTGCAGCATGCCGAGCAGAGCGTGCCCGGCCTCGTGATAGGCGGTGCGGCGGCGCTCGTCCTCGGGCATCACGACATTGCGGGCGGCGCCCAACTGCACCTTCTCCAGCGCCTGGGAGAACAGGGACTGGGTGACGAACTTCTCGCCGCGCCGGGCGGCCAACAGCGCTGCCTCGTTGACGAGGTTCGCCAACTCGGCGCCGGTCATGCCGGGTGTGGAGAGTGCGACGGCCCCCAGGTCGACGTCTTCGGCGAGCGGCACCTCTCGGGTGTGCACCATGAGGATCGCCAGGCGTCCGGCGGCGTCGGGGGAGTGGACCATGATCGTGCGGTCGAATCGGCCCGGCCGCAGCAGCGCCGGATCGAGCACCTCGGCGCGGTTCGTCGCGGCGAGCACGATGACCCCCTCGGAGCCGCTGAAGCCGTCCATCTCGGTGAGGATCTGGTTGAGGGTTTGCTCGCGTTCGTCGTGCCCACCGAGGGCGCCGGGGCCGCCGCGGGCCCGCCCTATGGTGTCGATCTCATCGATGAAGATGATCGCGGGTGCGACCTTGCGGGCCTCACCGAACAGTTCGCGCACCCGCTGCGCGCCGACTCCGACGATCATCTCGATGAACTCGCTGGCGCTGGCACTGAAGAAGGGGACGCCTGCTTCGCCGGCGGTGGCCCGGGCCAGCAGCGTCTTGCCCGTGCCGGGCGGACCGGCGAGCAACACGCCCCGGGGGGCCCGGGCACCCAGGGCGGCATACCGGTCGGGATCGCGGAGGTAGTCGACGATCTCGTCGATCTGATCCTCGACCTCATCGATGCCGGCGACGTCGGCGAAGGTGACGCGCACGGTCTCGGGGTCGACGAGTTTGGACTTGCGGCCGCCACCGAACAGGCCGCCACCCGCGCCGCCCATCATCGACTGCTGCCGGCGGAACATCCACACGTAAAAGGCGATGAGCAGCAGGATCGGCAAGAACGCCGAGAGCATGTTGCCCAGCAGCCCGCGCTGCTCGACGACCGGCGTGGCGCGCACGATCGTGCCCTGCTGCTCGAGGGTGGCCAGCAAGTTGTCCTGGGCGAACGTCGGGCGCTCGGTCTGGAACAGCGTGTAGGCGCGGTTCTCATTGGTGGCGCTGGTGGCCTGCTCGCGCAATTCGCCCTGGATCGTGTCGCCCTTGGCGTAGACCTCGGTGACATTGCGGGCGGCGACCTGCTGGTTGAACTCGGTGTAAGGGATCGTCACCACGTCGTTGCGGACATCGAACCAGGAGGCGACCAGGAAGCTGCCCAAGTACACGAGCAGCATGGTCAGCAGCACATTGCGCCACTTGATCTTGGGCGATCGCCGCTTTCCGTCGGAGCCGTCGGCGCGCTCGGGATCCTCCGGCACACCCTCGGTGCGCCATGGCCGCCAGTGCTGGTCGGCCGGGGTGTCCCCCTCGCCTCGTTTGCGCTGCTCGGCCATCGCGCCTCCCTGATCTGACCGCTGATCTACCTGTTGTGGCCCGCGCCCGCCGACGGGGAGCCGGTGTCACCGAATCGGAGCGGATGCGGTGACTCGAGCCTAGGAGCGGACACCGACACCGTGGGGCTCGTCGTCACCCGCTTTGTGCGCTCGAACGCGCCCGGCTGCCCCCTGCCACGCCCACCTGCGCGCTGTCCGGCTGCCCGCCGTCTCGGCGCACGTAGGTGACGAAGGAGTAGCCGTCGCGCTGCTCGTGAGCGCTCTCGCGCCAGGTCGCCGGATCGATGGCGGGAAAGAAGGTGTCGCCGTCGGGTGCCGCGTCGATGTGCGTGACCTCGAGGCGGGTCGCCACCGGCATCGCCTGGGTATAGATCTGGCCACCGCCGACGACCGCGATCGGCACGCCGTCGGTAGCGGCCAGCTCCAGCGCCGCGCCCAGGTCGAGGGCCGATTCGACGCCCTCGTGCCGCCAGGATCGGTCGCGGGTCACAACGATCGTGCGCCGCCCCGGCAGCGGCCGCCCGATGGCCTCGAACGTCTTGCGGCCCATGACCATCGGGTGGCCCATCGTTAACGCCTTGAACCGCCGCAGGTCCTCCGGCAGGTGCCACGGCATGCCGCCGTCGGCGCCGATGACACCGTTGGCCGCCACCGCGGCAACGAGCACGACCTCCGAGGTGGTCAGGCTGCTCATGCCATTCATACGGCGATCGGGGCTTTGATGCCCGGGTGCGGGTCGTAGGCCTGCAGCTGGACGTCCTCGATGACGAAATCCTCCAGCCGGCGACGCTCGGGGTTCAGCGCCAGCGTGGGCAGCGGGCGCGGGTCTCGGCCCAGCTGCTCGCGGGCCTGCTCCAGGTGGTTGAGGTAGAGGTGCGCGTCGCCGATCGTGTGCACGAAGTCGCCGACCAACAGGTCGGTGACCTGGGCGACCAGGTGCGTCAGCAGCGCGTACGAGGCGATATTGAAGGGCACCCCGAGGAAGACATCGGCGCTGCGCTGGTACAGCTGGCAGCTCAGCCGCGCGGGGCCATCGGGCTCGTGGCGATCAGGGGCCACGTAGAACTGGAACATCGTGTGGCAAGGGGGCAGCGCCATCGCATCGACCTCCGCGGCGTTCCAGGCCGAGACGATGTGCCGCCGCGACTGCGGGTTGGAGCGAATCGACTCCACGACCCCGGCGATCTGGTCGATGGTGCGGCCGTCCGGCGCCGGCCACGACCGCCACTGGTGCCCGTAGACCGGCCCCAGGTCGCCGTCCGCGTCGGCCCACTCGTCCCAGATCGTGATGCCGTGCTCCTGCAACCACCGCACGTTGGTGTCGCCGCGCAAGAACCAGATGAGCTCGCCGACGATCGAACGCAGGTGCAGCCGCTTGGTCGTCAGCGCCGGAAAACCGGCGCTCAGATCGAACCGCATCTGGTGCCCGAAAACCGACAGCGTGCCGGTGCCGGTGCGGTCACCCCGCTCGACGCCCTCGTCGAGAATTCGGGTCATCAGGTCCAGGTATTGCTCCATGCGCCACAGAGTAGGTCGCAACACCGACAAGGTTCGGCACGCGCCACTCGTTGCTCGTCCGCCCGGCGCGCCGGCGACGACGGGGATGCCATGCTCTGACCATGGCATCTCTCGATCGGCTGACCCGGCACCCGGAACGCGGTAGCGACGACCGCGACGACCTCTTCGCTCTGCTGGACGCGCAGTGGTTCGGCACGTTGTCGACGGTGACCGCCGATGGACAGCCCTGGGCCGTACCGATGCTGTACGCCCGCGACGGGGAGCGCATCCTGATCCACGGATCGACCGGTGCCGGGGCCCTGCGCGCGGTCGCGGAGGGCGCGCCGGCGGTCTTCAGTGTCATGAGCGTGCAGGCCCTCGTGGTCGGCCACACGACGTTCGAATCGTCGGTGAACTACCGCTCCGCCACCATTCGCGGGCACCTGCGCCGCGCGACGGAGCAGGAGCAGGCCCAGGCGTTGGACACCCTTTCCGATGCCGTGATCCCCGGGCGCACCGCCGAGGTTCGACCGATGAACCGAAAAGAGTTGGCGGCCACCAGCGCCTGCGTTCTCGACATCGTCGACGGCGATTGGCTCTACAAGACCCGCACCGGTTGGCCCAGCGACGCCACGGCCTCCAACTCCGGCGAACACCCGAGCTGGGCGGGGATCGTGCCTGTTCAGACCACCTATGGGCAGCCGGAGCCTGCCCCCTGGGTGCGTGCGTCGCAGGTGCCGGTCCCGGCGTCTGTCCGCCGGCTCGGCCAGACCCCCACAACGTGACCGCGGTCACTTCTGCGAACTTTCTTGTTTCAGGGTGTAACGCAATCGGGGGGTGGCGCGATGACCCCATTGAACGCGGCGCTACTCGAACCCCCGAGCGAGTAGCGTCGCGTTCTTCCATTCCTGCGGGGTCTGCTTCTGTCCCGGCTCACCGCGGCCCCCTAGGGCGCGTGTGCGGATGATGCTGTCGGTGCCAGGCGATACCGTAATCCCCATGACAGCGCCCCTTGGCCGCGTGCTGACCGCCATGGTCACGCCGATGACTCCAGACGGCTGCGTCGACCTCGACGCCGCCGCCGCACTGGCCACGTACCTCGTCGATCAGGGAAACGACGGGCTCGTCGTCAACGGCACGACAGGGGAGTCGGCCACGACCAGCGACGACGAGAAGCTCGCGCTGCTCGAGGCGGTCGTCGCGGCGGTCGGTTCGCGAGCCACGGTCATCGCCGGCGTCGGTACCAACGACACCGCCCACACGCTGGAGTTGGCGCGCCAGGCCCACGGCGCTGGGGTCGACGCTTTGCTCGTCGTCACGCCGTACTACAACAAGCCTCCGCAGGAGGGGCTGCTGGCCCACTTCACGGCGGTCGCCGACGCGACTCCGCTGCCGAACGTGCTCTACGACATTCCGGGCCGGTCCGGGGTCCCCATCGCCACCGACACGCTGCTGCGGCTCGGGGCCCACCCCCGCATCGTCGCGGTGAAAGATGCCAAGGGAGACTTCTGGGGTGCCACCAAGGTCATGGCGCAGACCGATCTTCTCTGGTACTCGGGCAACGACGCCGACGACCTGCTGCACCTGGCCCTCGGGGCCACGGGGTTCATCGGCGTGACCAGCCACATCGCAACGCCGCAGTACGTGCAGATGCTGCAGGCCTGGGACGCCGGCGACGTCCAACGCGCCCGCGAGATCCACCGCGAGCTCGTACCGGTCGTCGACGCCGTCATGAACATCACGCAGGGAGCCATCATGTCTAAGGCCGCGCTCGTCGAACTCGGCGTGTTGCGTCATCTCGAGGTCCGTCTACCGCTGGTCCCAGCCAGCCCCGAGCAGCGCACGCTGTTGGCCGCCGGCATGAATGCCAGCGGGGTCGGCCAGGCGGCGGTCGCCCGATGAGCCACCCGCATCCTGAGTTGACCGAACCGCCGCCGCTGCAGCCGGGCGCCGTCCGCATCGTGCCGCTCGGCGGTCTGGGCGAGGTGGGCCGCAACATGACGGTCATCGAGCACGAGGGCAAGCTGCTCATCATCGACTGCGGCGTGCTCTTCCCCGAGGATCACCACCCCGGGGTCGACCTCATCCTGCCCGACTTCAGCTACATCGCCGACCGGCTCGAGGACGTGCAGGCGATCGTGCTCACCCACGGCCACGAGGACCACATCGGCGCCGTGCCCTACCTGCTGCGGCTCAAGCCCGACATCCCGCTCATCGGGTCGACCCTGACCCTGGCGCTCATCGAGGCCAAGCTCAAGGAGCACCGCATCAAGCCGTACACCCTCACCGTGCGCGAGGGGCAGACCGAGCAGCTCGGCGTCTTCGAGTGCGAGTTCGTGGCGGTCAACCACTCGATCCCCGACGCGCTGGCCGTGGCCGTGCGCACCGAGGGCGGAGTCTTGCTGCACACCGGCGACTTCAAGATGGACCAGCTGCCGCTCGACAAGCGGATCACCGATCTGCGGGCGTTCGCCCGACTCGGGGAGGAGGGCGTCGATCTCTTCCTCGTCGACTCCACCAACGCCGAGGTCCCGGGGTTCACGACCCCGGAGAAGGACATCTTCCCGGCCATCGAGCGCGTCTTCGCCAAGGCGCAGCGGCGGATCATCGTGGCCTGCTTCTCCTCGCACGTGCACCGCGTGCAGCAGGTGCTCGACGCGGCCGCCGAATACGGACGCAAGGTCGCCATCGTGGGTCGCTCGATGGTGCGCAACATGGGCATCGCCGAAGACCTGGGCTACCTGCACGTGCCGCCCGGCGTCGTCGTCGACATCAAGAAGCTCGACGACTACCCCGAAGACCAGCAGGTGCTCATCTGCACCGGGTCGCAAGGTGAGCCGATGGCGGCGCTGTCGCGGATGGCCAACCGCGACCACAAGATCGAGGTCGGTGAGGGCGACACTGTGGTGCTGGCCAGTTCGCTGATCCCCGGCAACGAGTCGGCGGTGTATCGGGTCATCAACGGACTCATGCGCCTGGGTGCGAACGTCGTGCACAAGGGCAACGCGCGGGTGCACGTCTCCGGGCACGCCAGCGCTGGCGAGTTGCTGTACTGCTACAACATCGTGCGGCCGACGAACGTCATGCCGGTGCACGGCGAATGGCGCCACCTCGTGGCCAACGGGCTGCTGGCCGAGCAGACCGGGGTGCCACCGGAGCGGGTCATCCTCGCCGAAGACGGCGTGGTAGTCGACCTCGTGGACGGCATCGCGCGGATCGTCGGCGCCGTGGAGTGCGGCTACGTCTACGTCGACGGATCCTCCGTGGGCGGCACCGACGAGGCGCTGCTCAAGGACCGACGGATTCTGCGAGACGAGGGCTTCGTGACCGTCATCGTCGTGATCGACTCCTCGACCGGCAAAATCGCCTCCGGCCCGGAGGTGCTCACTCGAGGCTTTGCCGAGGACGAGTCGTTGCCGGAGGCGGTGCTGCCGCGGATCACCGAGGCGGTGGAGGCCGCGACGGCCAAGGGGGTCACCGACTCGCATCAACTGCAGCAGATCGTGCGCCGCACGGTCGGCAGTTACGTCGGTGGCAAGTTGCGGCGGCGGCCGATGATCATCCCCGTCGTCATCGAGGCCTGAGTAAGGGCCGGTTGGGCGGCGCGCCGGGGCGGCTACCTGGACGGGCGACCCTGCTGACCTACTCTGCGATTGTGGCCACACGTAGCTCTTCGTCGTCGCGCGCCTCGGGTACTCGTTCGAGCGGTAGTTCGTCAAGCCCGCGCTCGGGTCAGTCGTCGCGACCTCGCGGGGGGCGGCCCACCGGTCGCACGGTGAGCGCCGGCGCGCGACCCAAGGGCGGCGGGCTGCCGCTGCCATTGCGGGCGGTTCGGGGAACATGGATGGGGGTGGCGAATGTGGCCGGTGGCGCCGTACGCCGGGTCGGCCGCAGCGCCGAGCAACTCGAACCCGAGCATCGCCGCGACGGCTTGGGTCTCTTGCTGTTTGCGCTGGCTGTCGTCGTCGCGGCCCGCGAGTGGTGGGGGTTGACCGGTTCGGTCGGCGACCTCATCCACACCGTTGCGGCCGGCACGTTCGGCCGTGCGGCGCTCGTCCTGCCACTGGTGTTCATCGCGTTCGGGCTGCGCCTCATGCGCCGACCCGACGACGAGCACGGCACCAACCGCATCATGATCGGCACGATCGCGTTGGGCCTGGCGCTGTGTGGGCTGCTGCACATCGTGGCCGGCACCCCGACGATGTCCGACGGGCTCGTCTCCTTCCGCGACGGCGGCGGGATGATCGGCTACCTGGCGGCGGCGCCGCTCGTGGCCGGTATTCGCACGGCGGGGGCGGTGGCGCTGCTGCTGATCCTCGCGTTCTTCGGCGTGCTCGTCATCACGGCGACCCCGGTGCACCGCATCCCGGAGCGGCTGCGCGAGGCGGGCGAGTCGCTCTTCGGCCCGGCGGCGGCGCGGGTGCGTGACGACTCGACCGAGCCCGGCAAGGTTCGCAGCCGTAAGGGGCGTCGCCTCGGACCCGACGGCGAGCCGCTCGACGGCGACGTGCCCTTCGAGCAGGCCGCCCAGGTGCACCCCGGTCAGCCGGGTGGACGCGCCGGTCGGTTGCTGCGCGCAGCCCGCGGTCGCGCGGCAGGCGCGGACGACGAGGCCACCGACCCACGCGCCGACCCCATCGAGCAGTCGGGGAGCGGCTCGCGTACCAGCACCGCGGCCGATCGCAATGCGGCTGCCCGCGCCGCAACCGCAACCGCACCCGAAGCGACCGGGGCCCGGGCAGGCCGCGGCGCCAACGGCGACGCAGCGAACACCACCCGGGCGCTGTCGGCGCACGAGCGCGCCGCAGCCACCGACGCTGCACGGCGACCTGGTGGACCCGACGCCGCACCGCAACCGGCCGACATCGGCCCGAAGCCCGCGCTTGAGGCCCCGCCCACCGAGCCGATGCCGCAGCGGGTCGAGCAGCTGTCCCTCGCCGGCGATGTCACGTACACGTTGCCCGACCAGAGCGCCCTCAAGCCCGGCACGCCGCACAAGACACGCTCGGTCGTCAACGACCGCGTCGTCGAGTCCCTCACCGGCGTGCTCGATCAGTTCTCCATCGACGCCCAGGTCACGGGCTTCTCCCGCGGCCCGACGGTGACCCGCTACGAGGTCGAGTTGGGGCCTGGCATCAAGGTCGAGCGGGTCACCGCGCTGAGCAAGAACATCGCCTACGCGGTGGCCAGCGCCGACGTACGGATCCTCTCGCCGATCCCCGGCAAGTCCGCCATCGGCATCGAGATCCTCAATGCCGACCGCGAGAAGGTCAGCCTCGGCGATGTGCTGCGCAGCCAGGTGGCGCACAAGAACACGCACCCGATGGTCATGGGGGTCGGCAAAGACGTCGAGGGCGGCTACGTCATCGCCAACCTCGCCAAGATGCCGCACCTGCTCGTCGCGGGCGCCACCGGCTCCGGCAAGTCGAGCTTCGTCAACTCGATGATCACTTCGATCCTCATGCGCTCGACGCCCGATGAGGTGCGGATGATCCTCGTCGACCCCAAGCGGGTCGAGCTGACCGCATACGACGGCATCCCGCACCTCATCACGCCGATCATCACCAACCCCAAGAAGGCCGCCGAGGCTCTGCAGTGGGTCGTCAAGGAGATGGACGCCCGCTACGACGACCTCGCAGCGTTCGGGTTCAAGCACATCGACGACTTCAATCGCGCGGTCAAGTCGGGCCGGGTGACTCCCTTGCCGGGGTCGGAGCGGGTGTTGCAGCCGTATCCGTATCTGCTGGTCGTCGTTGACGAGTTGGCCGACCTCATGATGGTCGCCCCGCGCGATGTCGAGGACTCCATCGTGCGGATCACCCAGCTGGCGCGCGCCGCCGGGATCCACCTCGTGTTGGCGACACAGCGGCCTTCGGTCGATGTCGTGACCGGCCTTATCAAGGCGAATGTGCCGAGCCGGATGGCGTTCGCGACGAGCTCGCTGGCCGACTCCCGCGTCGTGTTGGATCAGCCGGGTGCCGAGAAGCTCATCGGTCAGGGCGACGCGCTGTTTCTGCCGATGGGCGCGAGTAAGCCGATGCGCGTGCAGGGCGCGTGGGTCACCGAGACGGAGATCCACGATGTCGTCGCCCACGTCACCGGTCAGCTCAAGCCGACGTACCGCGAGGACGTGACGGTCAAGGCGGAGAAGAAGCAGATCGACGACGACATCGGCGACGATCTCGACCTCCTGCTGCAGGCGACCGAACTCGTCGTTACCACCCAGTTCGGCTCGACGTCGATGCTGCAGCGCAAACTGCGGGTCGGGTTCGCCAAGGCTGGGCGCCTTATGGACCTGCTGGAGTCGCGTGGCGTCGTCGGGCCGTCCGAGGGCAGCAAGGCCCGCGACGTGCTCATCAAGATCGACGATCTGCCGGCGACCCTGGCCATGATGCAGGGCGACGACGTGCCGCCCGACCTCGACGACGGCGAAGCCGGCGTTCCCGGCGGCTCGGGCCGGCCCGGAGGGTCGGGTGGCGGGTCGGCCGGCCCCGGCCCGGTGTTCTCCGGCGCTGCAGCGCAGACGCCGGATGAGCAGAGCGAGGATGCCTGGGAGCTGACCGGGCGGGATCGCTACTGAGATGTCCAGACGGGCGACAGTTGCGGCGACGGTCGTCGGCGCGCTGCTGCTGACGGGCTGCTCGGGCATCCAGGCCGAACCGGGCAGTGTCACGGCGGTCGAGGCCTCCGCCACACCGTCGGTGGCCACCACCCGCCCGACCCCGGGGCAGGTGACCATGGTCTCGCCGACGCAATCCACACCCCGGTCGGCGGGTGAGAGCTCCGCGGCGACCACCCCCGGCTCGACGACATCGACGCGGACTCCGGTGCCGCCGGCCGCCTCGTCCTCTAGTTCAGCTTCAGTGCCTGCAGGCAGCGCCACCCACGCAACCACCCCCGCCGACCAGACCCCCGATCAGGCCGGACACGAGCAGCCGACCACCGATGGGGCGAGCTCGACCACCAACGCCGCGAGCCCGGCGGCCACGCCGCTGGCCACGCCGGAGATCGACACGCGGACCCTGCCGCCGGCGGGCCACCTCGACCCCGACGAACTGCAGGCAGCCCTGGCGCCGGTGCGGGAGCGGTACGGCGACCGGTTGGCCGTGGCGTGGGGGCCGGTCGGCGAACCGGCGGCGGTGCGCAGCGTCGGCGCCACCAAGGATGTCGAGTCGTGGTCGACCATCAAGGCCCCGATCGCGCTGGCCATCGAGCAGCAGGCGGACGGCGAGCCGTCGGAGTCGGTCCGGCGCCAGGTGCGCCTCATGCTCACGGTCTCCGACAATGCGGCGGCCTCGGCGCTGTGGCGCGAGCTCGGCGATCCGGCGACGCGGGTGCGCCAGGTGCTGCGCGAGGCCGGCGACGAGACCACCGTGCCTGCCCGCGACGCGGACGGCGCTGCCGTGACGTTCGGGCTCACCGCCTGGCAGCCGGCCGACGCCGCGCGGTTCGCCACGATGCTGCCGTGCGCGCCGGAGGCGGACCCTGTGCTCGACCTGCTGGGCAGCATCGACAGCGAGCACCAGTGGGGTCTGGGCACGGTGGCCGACGCCCGGTTCAAGGGAGGCTGGGGGCCCAGCCCGCACGGCTACCTCGCGCGGCAGGTCGGGGTCATTCCCCGCCACGGTGACCAGTGGGTCGGCGTGGCCATCGCCGCCCAGCCGGACGCCGACAACCACGCGCAAGCCGTCGCCGCCATCGACGAGGCCACCACGATCCTCGTCTCGCTCCTGGGTTACGACGACGCCGGCACCTGCCCGCGCTGACCGGTGTGCGGGCGCGATCACGCCCTCGCTCAGCCACACCAACACGGGCCACGCGGGCTCGTCCGCCCGCCACGTAGAGTGGTCGCATGTCGTCGAGCGTCCTTCGCGCGGGTGCCCAGAGGTCCGATGGTTCTCTGGTCGGCGACGAGCGGCCCACGGCGCCCGGCGACAGCGTGGGTGACGGGCTGCGGCGGGTCGCGATCGTCAGCCTGGGCTGCTCGCGCAACGATGTCGACTCCGAGGAGCTCGCGGGCCGCCTCCAGGCCAACGGTTGGCAGCTCGTCGCAGAACCTGCCGACGCCGATGTCGCGGTCGTCAACACGTGCGGTTTCGTGGAGCAGGCCAAGAAGGACTCGATCGACACAATCCTGGCGCTGCACGACCTCAAGGGCAGCGCCCGCACCAGCGCGGTCGTCGCCGTCGGCTGCCTGGCCGAACGGTACGGCCGCGAGCTGGCCGACGAACTGCCGGAGGCGGACGCGGTGCTGGGCTTCGACTCCTACACCGAAATGTCGGCGCAGCTGCGCGGCATCCTCGAGGGCGAACGGCCGGTCGCGCACGTCCCGCGGGACCGGCGCACGTTGTTGCCCATCGCCCCCAGTGCCCGGCCGGTGGCCGCGGCGCAGCTCGCCGTGCCGGGGCACGGGGGAGGGGCCGGCGGTTTTCCCGCAGGCGGCGCGTCGGTGCTGCGGGCCCGCCTCGACAACCGGCCGTGGGCGCCGCTGAAGATCGCCAGCGGCTGCGATCGCCGGTGCGCGTTCTGCGCGATCCCCGCCTTCCGCGGCTCGTTCGTCTCGCGCCACCCCGACGAGGTGCTCGCCGAGGCGCGCTGGCTGGCCGACCAGGGGGTGCGCGAGGTGCTGCTGGTCTCGGAGAACTCGACCTCCTACGGCAAAGACCTGGGCGATCTGCGCTTGCTCGACCGGCTCCTGCCGCAGTTGGCCAGCGTCGACGGGCTGGACGTCGTGCGCGTCTCCTACCTGCAGCCCGCCGAAATGCGACCCGACCTCATCGATGTGATGACCTCGACGCCCAAGGTCGCGCCGTACTTCGACCTGTCGTTCCAGCACGCGTCGGGTCCGCTGCTGCGGCGGATGCGTCGCTTCGGCGACCGCGAGTCGTTCCTACGGCTCATCGAGACGATCCGTGACCGCGTGCCCCAGGCGGGCATTCGCTGCAATGTCATCGTCGGCTTCCCTGGCGAGTCGCAGGCCGACGTGGAGCAGCTGTGCGGCTTCATCGCCGACGCCGGCCTCGACGCCATCGGCGTCTTCGGCTACTCCGACGAGGACGGCACGGAGGCGGAGGGTCTCGACGGTCACCTGCCGCAGGAGGTGATCGACGAGCGGGTCGAGCGGATCAGCGACCTCGTCGAGGCGGCGGTCGCTGCGCGGGCCGCCGATCGCGTCGGCGACCAGGTGAGCGTGCTCATCGAGAGTGAGGACGCCGATGCGGAGGGTCTTATGGGGCGTGCCCTGCACCAGGGGCCGGAGGTCGACGGCACCTGCCTGATCGTCGCTCCCGAGGACAGTGCGTACGCGGTGGGGCACGTGGTGTCAGGGGTGGTCGTCGACAGCGACGGGGTCGATCTCGTCGTTCGGGCCGACGCGACGGTGCCGGCATGAGCGCCGGGGACGCCTCCGGCCCGCGGCGCGACGGGGGGCCTGAGGACATCGACGGTCTCGCGGCGCAGCCGGCGCCGGTGAGCAACTGGAATATCGCCAACGCCTTGACCGTCGCGCGGATCGTCATGGTGCCGGTCTTCGGCTGGCTGCTGCTGTACGACGCGGGGCAATCCCCGGCCTGGCGCTGGACCGCACTGGTGGTCTTCGTCGTCGCGATGGCGACCGACCGCTTGGACGGCCAGTTGGCGCGCTCCCGCGGCCTCATCACCGATTTCGGCAAGCTCGCGGACCCCATCGCCGACAAGGCGCTGACCGGAATGGCGTTCATCGGGCTCAGCCTCATCGGGCACCTGTGGTGGTGGGTGACGATCGTGGTGCTCGCGCGTGAGATCGGCATCACGCTGCTGCGGTTCGTCGTCGTCCGCTACGGGGTCATGCCCGCCAGCCGCGGGGGCAAGCTGAAGACGGTGCTGCAGGCGGTGGCGCTCGGCATGCTCATCGCGCCGATCGGCGGTTTCTGGCCGGTGCTGGCCGGTGTGGTCATGGCTGTCGCGGTCATCGTCACCCTGGTGACCGGCGCGGACTACGTGCTGCAGGCGCGCCGCCTGGCGGCGGGCGCGCGGTCGTCATGAGTGACCGCCGGCCGGGCTCGGGCGACGGTCTGGGCGAGGCAGGCGACGAGGCAGCGGCCGGCGGCCGGGTCGGCGAGTTCTGGACGCCTCGCGATACCGCCGATCTCGTCGCCTGGCTGGCCCAGCATGGCCAGACCGTGGCCACCGCGGAATCCCTCACCGGCGGGCTTGTGGTCGCTGCGCTCACGGACCCGCCCGGTGCCTCGGCCGTCGTCCGCGGCGGGATCGTGGCCTACCACAGCGACATCAAGGCGGCCCTGGTCGGCGTCTCCCCGCAGGTGCTGGCCGGGGGAGCGGTCCAGGCTCAGGTGGCGCTGGAGCTAGCGGCCGGTGCTCGCCGGCAGCTCCGGGCGACGTGGGGCGTGGGAACGACGGGTGTTGCCGGGCCCGAACCCGCGGACGGTCAGCCCGTCGGCACCGTGTTCATCGCGGTGTGCGGCGAGAACGCCGCCGGCGAGGGTGTCGATTCGGTCGTCGCGCTGAACCTGGCGGGTGATCGGGCAGCGATTCGGGAGGCGACCGTCAGGAGCGCCGTGGCACTGCTCGGGGAGACCGCCCGCGGGGGTGTTGTCGACCGCCCGGGCCCGGCTTCCCGGCCGCCACAGCGTTGACCAGGTACCGTGAGAAGGAACAACTTCGTAGCCTGCCAGCGTTTATGGCCCGTATTGGGCTGGAGGTGCCGGCCGGAGACGGGGCTCCGAGTCGGCGCACAGCGCTCCGATTCGGGTGTGTCCGTTCGCGAGACGTGTAGGAGGCGTCATGGTCGTCGTGTTGCGCCGCGAAGTCGGTGACGTGCTGCGCACGCGCCGGGTCGATCTCGGGCGGACCTTGCGTGATGTTTCGGCACAGGCTTCTGTGTCTTTGGGTTACCTCAGCGAGGTAGAGCGCGGCGAGAAGGAGGCCTCCTCCGAGTTGCTCGCCAGCATTTGCGCGGCTCTGGAGTTGCCGATGTCGGCGATGCTGCGCAACGTCTCCGAGCGTGTTGAGCGTGCCGAGAACCTCAGTGCCCCGGTCGCGTTGCCGGTGCGCACCGCCGAGCAGCAGGTCCGCGCCTCCGCAGCCTGAGCTACCGGTGGGCTCTGGTCGTCGCCGTTCGCCGGTGAGCCGACTGCTATCGCACAACGTGGGCGTGTCAGTGGTCAGCGGCGTAGCCGCAGGCCCTGCGGGGTGAGGTGGAAGCCAGCGTCGGTCAGGGCCTGCACGAGCGGGTGCTGCGACCCCAGGAGCTGCCTACCGTCAGCCGTGCTGATCGTCAGTGTGCCCATCGCACCCCGATGCACCGCGGACGCCAGGGCGCTCGCCGCGTCGGCCAGGGCCGCGGGGTCCGCAGTCCAGGTCAACAGGGTGCGGCCGCCGCGCTCCAGGTAGAGAACCAGCTCACCCGCCCGCAGGACGACCACGGACCCCGCCTTGCGGCCCGGGCGATGCCCGCTGCTTTCCCCGGCGCCGCTGGTGGTGCCGCCCTTGCTGCCGCCGTCAGTGCCGCTGCTTCTGCCGCTGTCGCTGTTGCTCCCATTCGCAGCGCCGCCCCGGCTCTCCGGGCCGCTGCCACGCTCGGCGCTCTGGCTCGTGGCACCGTCGCGTCGTCGGGCCGGCTCGGCGCGCAAGCCTGAGCTGGCGGGCCAGGGGAGCGCGGCACCATACGGATTCGCGGGGTCCGTGGCGGCCAGCAGGAGCACCCCCGGGGCGCCATGCCCCTCGTGCTCGGTGCCGCGCCTCGCCGGGCCGCCCGTCGCTGGCCCGCGCTGCCCGGTCACGCCGGGCCGGCCCGGAAACCCTGCGGTGGCCGTGTCCTGCTCGTTCGGTGCCGGCGCCCGTAGTTGGTCGATGGCCGATGGCGGCGCGAACTGGGAGGCGCCCAACCCCTCGACGAGGTAGCCGCGGCGCACCTGGCCCGACTCCTCGGCGCGGGCGAGCACCTTGTAGACGGCTGCGAACCCGCCGTCGATCTCCTCGGCGGTCACGGCGCCGCGGGTGACGACGCCGTGGCGTAGCAGCAGCATCTCGGCTGCGGCTACAGCGCGCGTCGTCGCCTCCGACACCGGGACGGGGAGCAGCGCCCACCGACCTGCTGTGGCGCCCGCCCGGGCACCCAGGCCGGAGCGTCGCGCAGCGCCGATCCGCATTCTCCCGGCCGTGCCCGCCGTCCCGGCCGTGCCCGCCGTCCCGGCCGTGCCCGCCGTCCCGGCCGGGGCCGTCGTCCCGGCCGAGCTACTGGTCCCGGCTGCACCCGGTGCCGCCGCAGCTCCCGGTGCGACGGCAGAGCCCGGCGCCGCGGTGGATCCCACGCCGGACCTCAACGAGCCGAGGGACCCCAGTCCGGTGCCGACGCGCGAACTGAGTCGCCGTCCCCGCGGAGGCTGTCGGCGCCGTTTGTGGGCTCCGGAGTTGTCGATGCGAGCCCGTACCGCGCCAAACCCGTCTGTGCTCACGCGCCCCTGGTGTGCCAGCTCCCACAGCAGCTGCTCGATATCCACGGGCAGCTCGGGCACCCTTTCGCGCACCCGCTGTTCGAGCGCATCCGCGAAGAAGCCGGCGCCGCCTGCCAGCAGCTCGAGCAGCGCCTCCTCGGCGGCTGGATTCGACGGGGCGCTCGGCGGTGCGCAGGGAGCCAGCGTGAGTTCGGCGGTGGCGGTCGGATGCAGGGAGATCCACAGGTCGCCGCCGGGGATGGCGCCGTGCGCCTGCCAGCAGACCTCACCGGTGGCCAGCGCCTCGTCGAGCAACTGCGGGGTGTATCCGGCGACCCGCGCGGGCAGCACGAGAGACTCCAGCGCGCTGGCGGGAATCCGCGCCCCCGCCAACTGCTCCACGGCCTGCAACAGGCCGTCCAGGCCGCGCAGGCGCCCGGGCACGCCCTGCCAGCGCGCCAGAAAGCGGGCGAGGTCGACCGGTGCCACCGGCTCCAACTCGGCGCGTAGCGCCGCGAGCGACCGCCGTTTGAGGCGCCGCAGCACGTTCGCGTCGCACACGTCGTCGCCGTGATCGTCGGGTGCGCGTAGCTCGGTGGGTTGCAGCGGGCCCTGCACGAGCCGCCCGGCGGCGACCAAGCCCGCCAGGACAACGCGGGCGACCTCCGCCGCCAGTCCGAACCGGCCGGCGGCGGCGCCGGGCGTGAACGGCCCCCGCGTGGCGGCGTACTGGGCGAGCAGCGAGGCGAGGGGGTCGTCACCGGCGTCGAGATAGGCGTCGGGGATACCGACGGGCAGCGCGACCCCGAGCCCGTCGCGCAGGCGACCGGCGTCCTCCACGACCGCCCACCGGGGCGTGCCGTTGATGCGCACCGCGATGACCCGCCGGGAGCGGTCGAGCTCGGCCAGCCACTGGGGCACCTGCGCGGCCGCGTCGGGCACGGTGCGTTCGGCGATCTCGTCGGTCGACAGCGGGCCCACCCGGCGCAGCAAATCGGTGACGTCTTCGGCGTGGCGGCAGCGGCGTTGCTCGGTGAGCTGCTGCAACTCGGCCTCGACGTCGAGCACGGCCTGCGGGTCGAGCAGGTCTCGCACGAGCGCGCCGTCGGTGCCCAGCAGCTCGGCCAGCAGACCGGGGTCCAGGGCGAGCGCTGCCGCCCGCCGCTCCGCCAGCGGCGAGTCGCCCTCGTACAAGAACTGCGCGACGTAACCGAACATGAGGCTGCGGGCGAACGGCGACGCCGACGGTGTCTGCACGTGCGTCACCTGCACCCGGCCGGCCTCGATCTGCCCGATGAGCGCGCGCAGCCCCGGCACGTCGAAGACGTCCTGCAGGCATTCACGGACGGCCTCCAACACGATGGGGAACTGCGGGTACCGCGAGGCCACCGCCAGCAGGTGGGTGGCCCGCTGCCGCTGTTGCCAGAGCGCCTGCCGGCGGCCCGGGTTGCGCCGGGGTAGGAGCAACGCCCGGGCCGCGCACTCTCGGAAGCGGGACGCAAATAGGGCCGAGCCGCCGATCTGGTCGGTCACGATCTCGCCGATCTCGTCGGCACCGGGAAGGATCGCCTCCGCCAGTCGGCCCGCCCAGCCACCGTCGTCCTCGTCGAGATCCGCGTCGGGCAGGCTGACGACGATCCCGTCGTCACCGTGCATGATCTGCGGGTCGACGCCGAACCGTTCTCGTAGCCGCGCCCCGATCGCCAGCGCCCACGGCGCGTGCACCTGCGCGCCGTACGGGGAGTGCAGCACGATGCGCCAGTCGCCGAGCTCGTCGCGAAAGCGCTCGAGAATGAGGTTTCGGTCGTCCGGGACCTGGCCCGTGGCCTCCCGCTGTTCGGCCAGGTAGGCGAGCAGGTTGTCGCGGGCCCACTCGTCGAGCCCGGCGTCGGCCAGCCGCTGTCGGGCCTGCCCGGCGCCTGCGGTCGAGACCTCGCGGACGAAAGCGCCCACCGCGGTGCCCAGCTCGCTGCCCCGGCCGATGCCGTCGCCCTTCCAGAAGGGCAGCCGCCCCGGGGCCCCCGGGGCCGGCGACACCAGCACGCGGTCGTGGGTGATGTCCTCGATGCGCCACGAGGAGGTGCCCAGGGTGAAGACGTCGCCGACCCGCGACTCGTAGACCATCTCCTCGTCGAGCTCGCCGACGCGGCGCCCGGTGCCCTCGGCGCCGGCGAGGAAGACCCCGAACAGCCCCCGATCGGGAATGGTTCCGCCGCTGGTCACCGCCAACCGCAACGCGCCGGGGCGACCCGAAAGCACGTCGGTGGCGCGATCCCAGACGATGCGGGGGCGTAGCTCGGCGAACTCCTCCGAGGGATAGCGGCCGGCGAGCATGTCGAGCACCGACTCCAGCACCGGTCGCGACAGCGACGCATAGGGGGCAGTGCGCCGCATCAGGGCCAGCAGCGCTTCGACGCCCCACTCGTCCTGCGAGCACATCGCCACAACCTGCTGGGCCAGCACGTCGAGCGGATTGGCGGGGATGTGCACCTCCTCGATGGCCCCCGCTCGCATCCGCTCGACGACGACCGCCGTCTGCACGAGGTCACCGCGGAACTTGGGAAAGAACACGCCACGGGAGACGGCCCCGACCTGGTGGCCGGCGCGCCCAACACGCTGCAGCGCGCTCGCGACCGTGGGGGGCGACTCGACTTGGATCACCAGGTCGACGGCGCCCATGTCGATGCCCAGTTCGAGGCTGCTCGTGGCCACGACCGCCGGTAGCCGCCCGCTTTTGAGGTCGTCCTCGATGACCGCCCGAGCCTCCTTGCTGACCGACCCGTGGTGGGCCCGAGCAACCACCCCTGGGGCGCCCTGGGCTACCCCGGAAGCGAGAATCTGGGCCGGCGGCGACGGACTCCCCACGCGCAGCGGGGTGTGCCGCGCATCGGCGCGCGCCGAGCCCGCCGGTACCTCTTGCGCCTCCAGCGCCTCCGCTTGCGCGGCCAGGCGTTCGTCCCACAACTCGTTCAAGCGGGCGGTGAGCCGTTCGGCCAACCGCCGGGAGTTGACGAACACGAGGGTGGACCGGTGGGCGGTCACCAGGTCGAGCACACGCTCTTCCACGTGGGGCCAGATCGAGGCCCCGGCAGCGGCATCCGACCCGCTCGCCGAATCGGAGGCGGTGCGGGGGTCGGGAGCCCAGATGTCGTCCCAGTCAGACACGCTCGGGCCTGCGGCGGGCTCGCCACTGTCGCCGCCCTGCTGGCCGGCCGACCTGTTCGCGGCGGCGATCGGTCGCGGCGAGGTGTCGCTGGGCGTCGCGATGACACCCGGCGGTCCGCCGAGCTCCCCGAGGTCGGCCACGGGCACCTGCACGTGCAGGTCCCATTTCTTGGTCGACGGTGGTTGCACGATGCGCACCGGCTCTGGCCCGGCCAAGAACCGCGAGACCGCCGCCACAGGCCGCACGGTCGCGGACAGCCCCACGCGCTGGGCGGGCCGCGCCAACAGTTCGTCGAGTCGCGAGAGGCTGACCGCCAGGTGCGCCCCCCGCTTGGTGCCGGCCACCGCGTGGATCTCGTCGATGATGACCGTCTCCACCCCGCGTAGCGCCTCCCGCGCGCTCGAGGTGAGCAGCAGGAACAGCGATTCGGGGGTGGTGATGAGGATGTCGGCGGGGTTGCGAGCGAACTCTCGGCGCTCCTGGGCGGGTGTGTCGCCCGAGCGCACCGCTACCCGCACCCCGGGCGCGTCGACGCCCAGTCGACGCGCGGCGCCGGCGATACCCACCAGGGGCGACCGCAGGTTGCGCTCGATGTCGACCGCCAGCGCCTTCAACGGCGAGACGTAGAGCACCCGAGTAGCAGACCGGGTGGGCGGTGTGGGGTCGGCATGCAGTCGGTCCAGCGCCCACAGGAACGCCGAGAGCGTCTTGCCGGAGCCGGTGGGGGCCACGACGAGCGTGTGCTCGCCGGAGGCGATCGCCTCCCAGGCAGCGACCTGCGCAGGCGTTGGGCCCGCGAAGGCGCCCGTGAACCACTCCCGGGTCGCGGGAGAGAAACGGGCCAGTACGTCGGACATGCGCACAGGCTCTCACCCACGACCGACAAGATTCGCCATCTGGCCGCTACACCCCTACCCACCTGCAGGAACGTGAACCAGAGGCGGCGGCAACCCAGGCTCTGGGTGCATGAGGTTGACTGGGCGGATGCGACTGAGTCAGTTCTGGCAGCTCATGGACGACGAGTTCGGCGGCGCCTACGCGCGCACCTTGGCCGTCCACCAGAGCCTGCCCGACCTGGGTGGGCGCACGGCCGACGAAGCGCTCACCCAGGGCGTACCGCCGCGGCAGGTGTGGGACGCGGTGTGCGAGCAGATGCAGGTGCCGATCGAGCGTCGCCTCGGCATCGACCGGCCTGCCAAACCGGGCAACCCGGACTGAGTCCTACGCCGAACTCTCTACACCGAACGTCGGCGCAGTGCGCCCGGACCCGGCGAAGCCTCAGCGGTCCTCGCGCCGGTTGACCATGACGGCGACCGGGCAGGGAGCCGCGGTCAGCATGTGCTGACTCACCGAGCCCAGCAAGAGCCCGGCGAAGCCACCTCGCCCGCGGCTGCCCACGACCAGGAGGTCGGAGTCCTTGACGGCACCGAGCAACACCTCCTCGGTGCGGCCGCGCTCGATGTGCACCTCGACGGTGACATTCGGGTACTCCTCGCGGCAGTTGCCCAGCGCCCGCTCGATCGTGGCGTGGTGCCGTTGCACCACCTGCTCCCAGGCGGGGGAGTCTTTCGTGGTGACGACCATGCCGTCGATCATCTCCAGCCACCAGGCGAGCACGAGGTCGACGTCCCCGCCCGGACCGGCCATGCGCATGGCGAACGCCACCGCCTCGGTGGCGTCGGTCGAGCCGTCGACACCGACCGTGATCTTCAAGGACCCGGTCGGATGCTCCGGCTGGCCCTCGCGCACGACGATGACGGGGCATCGCGCGTGTGCCGCGGTCTGCAGCGAGACGGTGCCCAGCATGACGGACGCCAGGCGGCCGTGACCGCGACTGCCGACGACGACGATCTCGGCGTCGTGCGAGGCGATGACGAGGTGCTGTGCCGGTCGTCCCCAAGGCCGGGAGAAGGTGACTCGCAGGTCGGGGGAGACCTGGTCGACGTAGGCCTTGGCCTCCTCGATGACCGTCAGGCTGGAATCGAGGGCGTCCAGGGTCGGGTCGGTCCACGCGACGGAGCTGTCGAGGTGGGCGGCGCCGATGTAGGTCTCGCGGGCGCACAGCAGATGGATCGCGCGTTCCCGGCGGGTGGCTTCGGCGACGGCCCAGGCCAGGGCCCGGTTGGCGGCGGGCGAGCCGTCGACACCGACGACGACGGAGCCGGGCGGCACGGGATGGTCCGCGACCTCCTGCGAGCCCTGCGCCTGATCGGTGCGGTCCGTGGTGTCGAGGCGGTCGGGAGTGTCGGGGCGCCTGTCGTGGGTCTCGTCGGTCATGATTCGATTCTCTCGCCCCGGTCGGCTCCTGACGAGCGTTCGCAAGATCTCGATCCACACATGGGCGTGTCGCCGCACCCCTCCGCGGCATCGAACAGATGTTCGCCTACAGTGATCCACAGGCCTGCCCGGCGCGGTCCGTTATCCACAGCCCACGCTGGTGGCGCGGAACCTTGTCGGTGCTCGCCCTTAACGTCTGATCAGAGCCCGCGGTACACCGGTGTTCGCCGGAACATCGGGCCTGGTCGCAGGTAGACGGCGGACCACGAGACAGGTAAAGGAGAGCCGGCTGATGGCTGCCAACGAGCAGAAGCAGAACTCACTGAACACGGTGATGGCCCAGATCGAGAAGAACTTCGGCAAGGGCGCGGTGATGCGTCTGGGTGACGACGTGCGCCCGCCGATCGAGGTGATCCCGACGGGGGCCATCGCGCTTGATGTCGCGCTCGGTATCGGCGGTCTGCCGCGGGGGCGGGTCGTGGAGATCTACGGTCCGGAGTCCTCGGGTAAGACGACGGTGGCGTTGCACGCGGTCGCCAGCGCCCAGAAGGCCGGGGGCATCGCGGCGTTCATCGACGCCGAGCACGCGCTGGACCCCGAGTACGCCAAGAAGCTCGGTGTCGACACCGATGCGCTTCTGGTCAGCCAGCCCGACACCGGGGAGCAGGCACTGGAGATCGCCGACATGCTGATCCGCTCGGGGGCTCTCGACATCATCGTCGTCGACTCGGTCGCCGCGCTCGTGCCGCGCGCCGAGATCGAGGGGGAGATGGGCGACAGCCACGTCGGTCTGCAGGCCCGCCTCATGTCCCAGGCGCTGCGTAAGCTCACCGGCGCCCTCAACAGCTCGGGCACGACCGCGATCTTCATCAACCAGCTACGCGAGAAGATCGGCGTGATGTTCGGCTCCCCAGAGACGACGACGGGCGGTAAGGCGTTGAAGTTCTACGCCTCCGTCCGCCTCGACGTACGACGGATCGAGACCCTCAAGGACGGCTCGGAGCCGGTCGGTAACCGCACTCGGGTCAAGGTCGTCAAGAACAAGGTGTCGCCGCCGTTCAAGCAGGCCGAGTTCGACATCATCTACGGCCAGGGCATCTCCCGCGAGGGCGGGCTGATCGACATGGGTGTCGACCAAGGCTTCGTGAAGAAGTCTGGCTCCTGGTACACCTACGAGGGCGACCAGCTGGGCCAGGGCAAGGAGAACGCACGCTCGTTCCTGCGCGACAATCCGGGGCTGGCCGACGAACTGGAGATCAAGATCAAGGCCAAGCTCGGCGTCGGTCGTGCGGCGCAAACCGCTGGCGACCCGGAAGGCGCACCCGCGGCCGACAAGGCCGGCGGCAAGCGGCCGCTGAACGGTAAGAAGATCCCCGCAGACGAGGTGCCCGTGACGTTCTGAGTCGCGACGTGATCAGCTCACAGGGCACCTCATGACGTCGAAACTAGAGATGGCCCGCGCTGCGTTGGCGCGTGCCGAGGCTGCAGCTGCGTCTGGGTCTGGTTTGGGGTCGTCGGCGGGCGGGACGCCCCGTGTCGCGGCCGGCGTTGCGACGAGTAGCGACGGTGCGGGACGGGCCGCCCGCGGTTCCGCTGGGGGTACCTCTGGTGGCGAAGATGCGGAGCCGGACCAGGATGCGGTGGCGCGCAATATTGTGCTGCGGCAGTTGGCGATGGCACCGCGCAGTCGGGCGCAGCTCGAAGACAAGCTGCGGGCCCGCGCCTGCCCGCCGGAGGTCGCCGGCCGCGTGCTGGACCGCTTCACCGAACTCGGGCTCATCGACGACGAGGCCTACGCGCAGACGCTGGTGCGTTCGCGCCGGCAGACAAAGGGTTTGGCCCGGCGGGCCCTCGCACACGAGCTGCGGCGCACGGGCGTCAGCGACGACATCGCGCAGCAGTCGCTGGCGAGCATCGAGGCCGACGACGAGGCCGACCAGGCCAGACGCCTGGTCGACAAGAGGCTGCGGTCGTTGCACGGTCTCGACGCGAGCGTGCAGACGCGGCGGCTCGCGGGGATGCTGGCCCGCAAGGGCTATGGATCGTCGCTGGCCTATCGGGTCATCCGCGAGGCGCTCGCCGACTCTCCGGAGCATCGCCGCGACTAAACCCACGCTCCACGGCGTGCGTCGACCGCGGGGAAGGTTCGGTTGGGGCCTTGTCGCTCAGGCGTGGGCCTGGCGCTCAGGCGGGGCCGTGTCGCTCAGGCGGCGCCGGAGGAGGAGGCGGTGCTCACCTGGAACGACCAGAGCTCGGCGCTCATCCCGACCGGGCGGCGCGGGCCGTGCTCGCCGCCGCCGGCCTGGCCTCCGCGTGCCGCGTGGCCTTCGCCGGCCTCGGCCGCGGTGCCGCGGTGGGCAGCACCGAAGTCCTGGCTGGCGGTCCACGCCTGGAACGACTCCTCGTCGGCCCAGCGGGTCACGACGAGCCAGGTGTTGCGGCCGTCGGTGGGCTGCAACAACTCGAAGCCCTCGAAGCCCGGCTGGCCGTCGACAGCGCCGGCGCGGGCGGCGAACCGGCGGCCCAACTCGTCGCCGGAGTCGGCGGGAACGGTGATGGCGTTGATCTTGATGACCGTCATGCCCCGATCCTGCACCCGCTGCCCGCGCCGCTGCGACCCGCCTACCGACGGCATCCCGTCCCACGGCCTCGGCCGACATCCGACGATTCGGACGCACCCGGGGTCCGCCACTACCCTGAAAGACGCGATGAAGACTTACGACGTGCGCACCCACGGGTGCCAGATGAACGTGCACGACAGCGAACGCCTCGCCGGGCTGCTCGAGACCGCCGGCTACGTCGACGTGGCGTCCGTGCCCGCGCCCGAGCGGCCCCAGGTCGCCGATGTCGTCGTCTTCAACACCTGCGCGGTCCGCGAGAACGCCGACAACAAGCTGTACGGCAACCTCGGCCAGCTGCGCCCCGCGAAGCTGAAGAACCCCGATCTGCAGATCGCCGTCGGCGGGTGCATGGCGCAGAAGGACCGCGACACCATCGTCAAGCGCGCCCCGTGGGTCGACGTCGTCTTCGGCACGCACAACATCGGCAGCCTGCCCGCGCTGCTCGACCGGGCCCGACACAACAAGCGCGCCGAGGTCGAGATCCTGGAGTCCCTGGAGACGTTCCCGTCGACGTTGCCGACCCGCCGTGACTCCGCCTACGCGGGCTGGGTGTCGATCTCCGTGGGCTGCAACAACACGTGCACGTTCTGCATCGTCCCGAGCCTGCGCGGCAAGGAGGCCGACAGGCGCCCCGGCGACATCCTCGCTGAGGCGCGCGCCCTCGTCGAGCAGGGTGTCGTCGAGATCACTCTGCTCGGGCAGAACGTCAACAGCTACGGCGTGGAGTTCGGCGACCGACAGGCCTTCGGCAAACTGCTGCGCGCCTGCGGAGACATCGAGGGTCTCGAGCGGGTGCGGTTCACCAGCCCGCACCCGGCGGCCTTCACGTCCGACGTCATCGACGCGATGGCGGCCACGGCCAACGTCATGCCGAGCCTGCACATGCCGCTGCAATCCGGCTCCGACACCGTGCTCAAGGCGATGCGCCGCTCCTACCGCAGCGAGAAGTTCCTGCGGATCCTCGCCGACGTGCGCGACCAGATCCCTGACGCGGCCATCACCACCGACATCATCGTCGGCTTCCCCGGCGAGAGCGACGCGGACTTCGAACAGACCCTGGAGGTCGTGCGGCAGGCCCGATTCTCCAGCGCCTTCACCTTCCAGTACTCGATCCGCCCCGGCACGCCCGCCGCGACGATGCCCGATCAGGTGCCCAAGGTCGTGGTGCAGGAGCGCTTCGAGCGGCTCATCGCGCTGCAGGACGAGATCTCGTGGGCGGAGAACCGCGCCGTGGAGGGTCGTGAGGTCGAGGTGCTCGTCGCGCCGTTCGAAGGCCGCAAGGACGCCGAGACCGCCCGGATGTCGGGGCGCGCCCGCGACAACCGGCTCGTGCACTTCGCCGTACCCGACGGACTGCCCGCCGCGCAGCGCCCGCGGCCCGGCGACGCGGTGCGCGTCGCGGTCACCTACGGAGCGCCGCATCACCTCGTCGCAGACTCGGCGGCCACGGGCGGCCTCTTCGAGGTGCGCCGCACGGCCGGTGGCGACGCCTGGGCGGCCACCGCCGACAACCCGGTGCCCGGTCGCCCCACGGTCACCCTCGGCATGCCGAGCATCGGCGCGCCGCCGCCGGTATCGGTCTCCGGCTGCCGCTAACGCGGCGCTCCGACCACCCGTGCTCGGAGAGAATGATCCGGTGACTCCCGTGCTCGCCGTCGTCGGCCCCACCGCCTCCGGCAAGAGCGACCTCGCGCTGGAGATCGCCGAGCGGATCGGCGCGCAGATCGTCGGCGCGGACGCCTTCCAGCTGTACCGGGGGATGGACATCGGCACGGCCAAGGTGCCCATGCAGGATCGCCGCGGTATTCCCCATCACCAGATCGACGTGCTCGATATCGCCGCGGAGGCCAATATCGCCGCCTACCAGCGGCACGCCCGAACCGACCTGGCGGCCATCGCCGCGAGCGGTGACCCGGCCGTACTGGTCGGCGGCTCCGGCCTGTACGTGCGGGCCGCGCTCGACGACCTGCAGATCCCCCCGACCGATCCGGCGGTCCGGGCGCGCTGGGAGGAGCGGGTGCGCCGCGACGGCCTGCCCGCCGTGCGGGAGCATCTGATGCGGGTCGACCCCGCCGCAGCCGCCGCCATCGAGCCGAGCAACGCGCGGCGCATCGTGCGGGCCTGCGAGGTGGTCGAACTGACCGGTCAGCCGTTCTCGGCGACGCTGCCGACCGGGCGGTTCGCGGTCCCGGCGGTGCTCGTCGGGCTGCGGCTGCCGCGTCCCGTCATCGACGAGCGCATCGAGCGCCGCACCCACGCGATGTGGGAGCAAGGCCTGCTCGATGAGGTGCAGGCGCTGGCGCAGCGGGGCCTGGCCCAAACCCCCACCGCCTCGCGGGCGGTCGGCTATCCGCAGGCGCTGGCGCAACTGGAGGGTCGAATGAGTCGCGCGGAGGCGATCGCCGCCACGAGCGCCGCGACCCGCCGACTGGTGCGCCGCCAGGAGTCCTGGTTTCGCCGCGACCGGCGCATCCACTGGCTCGACGCCGCCGAATCGAGCCCGGCTGCGGGCGCGGGGATCCGGATGGTTCCGGTGGGAGAACTGGCCGACCGGGCCGTGGACCGGTGGCGCGCCGGCGCCGGCGACCGACCAGAATGAGTTTGTGACTGACGACGCGAACCACGCCCTGCGCTGGCCGTTCACGAAGGGGCACGGCACACAGAACGACTTCGTGCTGCTGCCCGACCCCGACGGCACGCTCGACCTCACGCCGCTGCGGGTGCGGGCGCTGGCCGACCGCCACGCCGGGCTCGGCGCGGACGGCGTCATCCGGGTCATGCGCACGGCCGCCAGTGATGAGCCCGACGTGCAGGCTCTGGCCGAGAGCGCGCAGTGGTTCATGGACTACCGCAACGCGGACGGCTCCGCGGCGCAGATGTGCGGCAATGGAACCCGCGTCTTCGCCGCCTACCTACGCCGCGAGGGACTCATCGATGCCGACGCCGACGAGTTCGACATCGCGACCCGCGCGGGCGTCAAGAAGATCCGCGTCACCGCTGACGGCTACGCCACCAACCTCGGCCCGTGGCGCGTGCCGCACAACGAGCAGCTGCGCGATCGCGGCTTCGACACCCTTGTCGCTGTTCGCGGCCAGGCTCCGCTGCCCGCGCTCTCCCTGGACCTGGGCAATCCGCACGCGGTCGTCGCGCTGCCTGAGACCCTCGACCTGGAGACTCTCGACCTGAGCGTGGCGCCCGAGCTCAATCCGACGCTCGCCCAGGGCTCCAATGTCGAGCTCGTGCAGCCCGTCGGGCCGGGGCAGCTGCGCATGCGGGTGTTCGAACGTGGCGTGGGGGAGACCCGCTCGTGCGGCACCGGCGCCGCGGCCGCCGCGTTGGCCCTCATGTTGTGGAGCGGGCAGCCGCAGGAGAACGAGGACTGGCAGGTGGAGGTCCCCGGCGGCACCTTGTTCGTCTCGGCCCTGCCCGGCGGGGAGGTCGAGTTGTCGGGTCCCGCCGAACTCGTCGCCGATGGTGAGGTCACCCTCGTCGGCTGACCGATTCGGGAGCCGGTCGAAGACCGATTCGGGTGCCCGTCGAAGCACGTCGAGCCGCAATCGGGTTGCCGCACAACGAAAGAGCAGGGTATTTCCGCAGCGGTCTGCGGTTGCCGCCGCGGGCGCGCTGGCCTACTGTCACCGGCCATGACCCCCGAAACGCAGGTCCCCTCCCGGCGTCGCGCCGCCCGCCTCGGCGCGTTCTCGCTAGCGCTCGCGCTTCCGCTCGGTCTCGGCGGCCTCGCCGCCCACGCCGCTCCAGCCGCTCCAGCCGCTCCTGGTCTGGCCCCCGCGACTGCGGACGCGAGTGCCACCGGCGCCCAGGCAGGCCCAGACAAGGACTCGGTGCAGGACGCCCACGGTCGGCACGGCCCCAAGCCCGTGGGGCACAAGCTGCCGAAGGTGGCCACGATGACGGGCTCGGGCGGGGCGGTCGCCTCGGTCGACCCGGTCGCCAGTCAGGTCGGCATCGACGTGCTCAAGGCCGGCGGCAACGCCGCGGACGCGGCCGTCGCCACGGCGGCGGCCCTGGGGGTCACCGAGCCGTACGCGAACGGCATCGGCGGTGGCGGCTTCTTCGTGTACTACGACGCCAAATCCCAGCAGGTCAGCACGCTCGACGGGCGCGAGACCGCGCCCGCCGGCATGCACGAGAAGTCCTTCCTGGAGCCCGACGGCAAGCCCATGGAGTTCTGGAAGGCCGTGAACTCCGGTTTGTCCGTGGGTGTCCCGGGGACCCCCGCGACGTGGCAGGCCGCCCTGGACCGCTGGGGCAGCCGCAGCTTCTCGCAACTGCTCGCCCCGGCGCAGAAGATCGCCGAGCGCGGTTTCGTCGTCGACGACTCCTTCGCCCAGGCAACGGCCGACAACGCCGAACGCTTCGCCAAGTTCCCGGCCACGGCGCAGATCTTCCTGCCCGGCGGCGAGCCGGTGGTGCCTGGCCAGGTGTTGCGTCAGCCCGACCTCGCCAAGGCCTACGCGGCGCTGCGCGAGCACGGGCCGGCTGCGTTCACCTCCGGTCCGCTGGCCGACGCCATGGTGCAGACCGTGCAGCACCCCAAGACGGCCGAGGGCGTCAGCGTGCCTGCCGGCACGATGACCCATGCCGACCTGCGGGCTTACCAGGTGCTGGCGAAGGACCCGATCCACTCCACGTATCGCGGCTACGACGTCTACGCCATGGGCCTGCCGAGCTCCGGCGGCATCGCGGTCGGCTCGACCCTCAACCTGCTCGAGCAGTACGAGAAGCGCACCGGCACCACCGTCAACGACGCCGACCAAGCCGCCTACCTGCACGCTTTCGCCGAGGCGACGGCGACGGCCTTCGCCGACCGCAACCGCTGGGTCGGCGACGTGCCGGGCGTGCCGGTGGCGGAGCTGATCTCCAAGGGCTTCGCGGCCGAACGAGCCTGCGGGTTCGACCCGGCCAAGGCGCAGCAGCGCCCCATCGCCTTCGGGGAGCCGGACGGCGAGTACGGCCCGTGCGCCGCGCCGGGCGAGGGCGGCGGTGGCGCTCCCAACGACGGTGCCGCGACGACGCACCTGACCACCAGCGACAAGTGGGGCAATGTCGCCTCCTACACGCTGACCATCGAGCAGTTCGGCGGCTCGGGGATGGTCGTGCCCGGGTGGGGCTTCCTGCTGAACAACGAGATGACGGACTTCGAGTTCGAGCCGATGACCCAGGGCGTGCCGGCCCTGAACCTGCCGGCGCCGGGCAAGCGACCGCGCAGCTCGATGGCGCCCACCATCGTGCTCAAGGACGGCAAGCCCGTTGTCGCGGTTGGGGCCGCCGGAGGCGCCACGATCATCACGACGACGGCGCAGATCCTCACGGGCTACCTCGACCGCGATCTGTCGCTCGTCAAGGCCGTCGCCGCCGACCGCATCAGCTCGCGCAACACGGCCACGACCGCGGAGCCCTCGCTCATCGTCTCCGACGACGGCAAGAAGCTCATCGACTCCGGCCACGAGCTGACCCCGGCGGCGGCGATCGGGCGGGCGACCGCCATCGCCTTCAAGGACGGCAAAGCCATCCCGGCAGCCGAGACCTCCCGCGGCGGCGGTGGCTCGGCGATGGTCGTCAAGCGCGACCGCCGCTGAGATGCGCCACGGCTGACGCCTCGGAGTCGAGGTAGCTGAGGAACGGAGGCATCGGCGCTGATCAGGGCGGGGCGGCCCGCGCTATCCTCCGAGCGTGGCCGCACCTTCACCTCCCACGGGCCCGCTGTACGCCTTGCGCTACGGCGGGCTCGTGGTCGTCATCGGGGTCCTCACGGGCCTGGGAGCCGCCGGCCTGGCGTGGGTGCTGCACCTGATGGAGCTGGTCGTCTACGGCAAGGGCGAGGAGCACGGGCAGCTGCTCACCGACGGGGTCGACCCGTTGCGGATGAGCATCGCGGTGGCCCTCGTGTCGTTGCTGCTGGCGCCGGCCTGGTGGTTGCTGCGCGCCAAAGCGCCGCCGCTGGTCGGGGTCAAGGGCATGGTCGGCGGCAAACGGCCGCCGTTCTGGACGACGATCGGCAACGCCGTCTTCCAGATGGTCGGGGTCGGCGCCGGGATGCCGGTCGGTCGGGAGGTCGCGCCGCGCGAGATCGGGGCCCTGGCCGGCAGCCGGGTCGCCGAACGCACCGGGCTCGACGCGGATACCCGCCGCCTGCTCATCGCTGCGGCCGCCGGCGCGGGACTGGGCGCGGTCTATCAGGTGCCGTTGGGCGGGGCCGTGTTCGCGATGGAGCTGCTGCTCGGGCGGATCTCGGTGACGATCGCTCTCACGTGCCTGGGCATGTCGGTCATCGCCGTGCTCGTCGCCCGCGTCGTCATCAGCCCCGTGCACCAGTTCGCGGCGCCGGCGCTCGACGGCTCCGACTGGCGGATCATCGTGTGGGCCATCACGATCGGCCTCCTGCTGGGGGTCTTCGGCGGCTGGTTCGGAGATCTGGCCGACCACGTCAAGAAGCACTCGCAGCGGGGTCGACTGACCCTCCTGACGCTGCCGGCCGCGGGGCTGGGGGTCGCGGTCATGGCCTTCTGGCTGCCGCTCGTGCTGGGCAACGGCCGCGCGGCGATGCAGAGCGCGCTGCTGGGGATGGGCCTGGGCTTGGCGGCGTTGACGCTCGTCGGTAAGTGCCTGGCGACCTTCCTGACGCTGCGCGCCGGCGCCGTCGGCGGCACGCTGGCACCCGCCTTCGCCGTCGGCGCCCTCGCCGGGGTCATCATCGGGCGGCTCGCCGAGCTCGCCGTGCCCGGCCTCGACGTCCCGGTCACCGGATTGGCGGTGATGGGCGCCGCGGCGGTGCTGGCGACGTCGCTGCGCGCCCCCATCACCGGGCTGTTGATGATCGCCGGCATCACTTCGCAGCCGCACGAGGCCTACGCGGTGCTCGCGATCACGGTGGGTGCGGCCTACGCCACGTGTCAGATCCGGCCCAAGCTGCCGCACATCGCCAAGGGGTAGCGGCCACGCTCGGGCCGGGCTCGGCCTCGGATGGTGTCAGGCGGCGTCTGGTGTCAGGCGGCGTCGTTGGGCCGCGGATCGGGCCGCTCGACCCGCAGCACCCGAAAGCCCTTGGCGGAGGCGTGTCGGCTGACGACGAAGTCGGTGCCGAGGGTGCCGGTCAGCCACGTCTGCAGCGAGTCCGCGCCCAGGTTGCGCTGCACGACCAGGTAGGCGTTGCCGCCGGGTGTCAGCCGCGGCAGCCAGGTCAGCAGCAGCTCGTGCAGGGCCGCCTTGCCGATGCGGATCGGCGGATTCGACCAGATGACGTCGAACGCCAGGTCCGCAGGCACCTCCGGTGGGGTCAGCGCGCGCACACCGGGCAATCCGAGTCGGGCGGCGTTGTCGGCGGTCAGCCGCAGGGCCCGGCGGTTGATGTCGACCGCCCAGACGGTCGCGGCGGGGGAGAGCATCGCCAGGCTCAGTGCGATCGGCCCCCAGCCGCTGCCCAGATCGAGCAAGTTGCCGCCCGGCGGCGGGTCGGGCACTTCGCGCAGCAGTACCGAGGTGCCCAGGTCGAGGCGGTCGGGGCAGAAGATGCCGCCGGAGGTGACGACCTCGACCTCCCGACCGACGAGGCGCACGCGCAACTCCCGACGCTGCTCCGGTTGCTGCGGCTCGGCGGAGAAATAGTGCTCTGGCGTGGACATTGCGCTCCACGGTACCCAGTGCCGGGAAAGACCCGCTCGCGACATCTGCCGCAAGCTGAGTACGCAGGGCCAAGCAGTGTGTGAGAATTCCCGCAAACACGGCCACAGGAGGACGTTTTGGGTGGATCAGCTCTGATCGCTGCGGACATGAACACCGACATCGCCTTAAGTTCCGAGAGCATAGGCATCGTCGTGGTGGTCGCTCTGGTGGCCGTCGCCTCCCTGGTCATCGGCGGGATCATGCGATCCCAGGTGCTCAAGGCCGAATCGGGCACACAGAACATGCGCGACATCGCCGATGCGGTCGAGGAGGGCGCGCAGGCCTACCTCAGCCGGCAGATGCGCACGCTGGCCTGGTTCGTGGTCATCGTCTTCCTCCTGTTGTTCCTGCTGCCCGCCGCCGACGGCTCGCTGCGACTCGGGCGCAGCCTCTTCTTCCTGCTCGGCGCGGCGTTCTCGGCGACGATCGGCTACATGGGCATGAAGCTCGCGGTCAAGGCCAACGTCCGCGTGGCCGCCTCAGCCCGTGCGGGCGATCGCACTCCCGGCTTCACGCTCGCGGTGCGCACCGGTGGTGCGGTCGGCATGATCACCGTCGGCCTGGGTCTGCTCGGTGCCGCGGTCGTCGTGCTGCTCTACCGCGGCAACGCACCGACGGTCCTCGAGGGCTTCGGATTCGGCGCGGCGCTGCTGGCGATGTTCATGCGCGTCGGCGGCGGCATCTTCACCAAGGCCGCCGACGTCGGCGCCGACCTCGTCGGCAAGGTCGAGCAGCACATCCCCGAGGACGACCCGCGCAACGCCGCGACGATCGCCGACAACGTGGGCGACAACGTCGGCGACTGCGCCGGCATGGCCGCCGACCTCTTCGAGTCCTACGCGGTGACGCTCGTGGCGGCGCTCATCCTGGGCAAGGCGGCCTTCGGTGAGGCGGGGCTGATCTTCCCGCTCATCGTTCCGGCGCTCGGCGCGATCACCGCGGTGCTCGGCATCATGGTCACCCGCATCCGCCCCGGTGAGAACGGGCTGACGGCGATCAACCGCGGCTTCGTCATCGCCGCGGCCGTCTCGGCGGTGCTGTGCTCACTCGCCGCCTACCTCTACCTGCCGGCCTCCTTCGCGACGCTGCCCGACGCCGCGGAGTCGGTGCGCGGCCTGGACAGCGACCCGCGCCTGCTCGCGGTCTTCGCGGTGCTGCTGGGCATCGTCCTGGCCGGTGTCATTCTGTGGCTGACCGGCCACTTCACGAGCACCGAGAGCGCCCCGACCCGCAATGTGGCCCGCACGTCGCTGACGGGCGCGGCCACCGTGGTCCTGTCGGGCATCGGGGTCGGGCTGGAGTCGGCCGTGTTCACCGCCGTCGTCATCGGCGCCGCGGTGTACATCGCGTTCCTGCTCGGCGGCGGTTCGGTGGTGCTCTCGCTGTTCCTCATCGCGCTCGCCGGCTGCGGTCTGCTGACGACGGTCGGGGTCATCGTCGCGATGGACACCTTCGGCCCGGTCAGCGACAACGCCCAGGGCATCGCCGAGATGTCGGGCGACGTCGACGAGCGGGGCGCACACGTGCTCACCGAGCTCGACGCCGTGGGTAACACGACGAAGGCCATCACCAAGGGCATCGCTATCGCGACCGCGGTGCTGGCGGCGACGGCGCTCTTCGGCTCCTACAACGACGCGGTCACCAGCGCGCTCACTGCGGCGGGCCGGGACGCCTCGGAGGCCATCGCCGGGTATGCGGTCGTCTCGCCAGACGTGCTCTTCGGCGTGATCCTCGGCGCGTCGGTGGTCTTCCTCTTCTCCGGTCTGGCGATCGATGCCGTGACGCGAGCCGCGGGCGCCATCGTCATGGAGGTGCGCCGCCAGTTCCGCGAGATCCCCGGGATCATGGAGGGCATCAACAAGCCGGAGTACGGCCGGGTCGTCGACATCTGCACGCGCGACTCGCTGCGGGAGCTGGCGACGCCGGGTCTGCTGGCGGCGATGGCGCCGATCGCGGTGGGCTTCGGCCTCGGCTTCGGCGCCTTGGCGGGCTTCCTCGCCGGCGCGATCGGAGCCGGTGTGCTCATGGCGGTCTTCCTGGCCAACGCCGGTGGGTCGTGGGACAACGCCAAGAAGCTCGTCGAGGACGGCGGCTTCGGCGGCGGCAAGGGCAGCGACGCCCACGCCGCGACGGTCATCGGCGACACGGTCGGCGATCCGTTCAAGGACACTGCCGGCCCGGCGATCAACCCGCTGCTCAAGGTGATGAACCTCGTCGCGGTGCTCATCGCCCCGGCTGTCGTCTATCTGTCGGTCGGCGAGGGGGCCTCCACGCCGCTGCGGTTGGGCATCGCGGCGATCGCGCTCGCACTCATCGTCGGCTCGGTCACGCTGTCGCGACGGCGGGCCTCGCACCTGCACGCGGCCGACCCCGCCCACGACGACGCACCGACCGAGACCCCGCACATGTAGGCAAGCTCACAGTCCACGGCCGGCTCCCTGAGAGGGGGGCCGGCCGTCGGCGTTCGGGGGGTGAAACCGGCCGATTCGGCGGCCAGGTGCCGCGCGTAAGAGGTGAACGGCGCCGGGAGCCGTTGGGCGACCATACGAGCCGATCGGCGCATTGGGTGCTGAGCACCCAACTTCATTTCGCTTCACAGAATCCTGTGACGAATCGCGGATTCGTCGTGCACGATCGGGTCACGGTGGCTCGGTATCGGATCGTGTCGCCCGCACGCGTTCGACAAAGGAGCCGACCGTGACAAACACCAGCGAGCAGTTAGCCTGGGAAAAACAGGCCGAACCGCCCAAGGCCAGCAAGACCTCGCTGAAGCGGGTCGCGGCCGCGAGTTCGATCGGTACGACGATCGAGTTCTACGACTTCTTCATCTTCGGGACCGCGGCAGCGTTGGTCTTCCCGACGATCTTCTTCCCGGCAGCAAACCCCAATACCGCGGTGCTGGCGTCCTTCGCGACGTTCGCCGTCGCCTTCTTCGCCCGGCCCGTCGGCGCGATCATCTTCGGCCACTTCGGCGACCGGATCGGCCGCAAGCGCACGCTGGTCTGGACGCTGCTCATCATGGGTGCTGCGACGGTCGGTATCGGTCTTCTGCCGGGCTACTCGACCGGTGCCTTCGGCATGTTCGAAGACGGCATCGGCATCTGGGCGCCTGCCCTGCTGGTCGCGGCCCGCTTCTTCCAGGGCTTCGCCGTCGGTGGCGAGTGGGCCGGCGCGACGCTGCTCACCGCGGAGTACGCCCCGAAGGGCAAACGCGGGATGATGGCGATGTGGCCGCAGCTCGGCCCGGCCTTCGCGTTCTTCCTGTCTTCCATGACGTTCCTGGCCTTCACCCAAGGCGACAACACCAGCCGACAGCTTCTTCATGACCATCGGCTGGCGCATCCCCTTCATCCTGTCGTTGCTGCTGGTCCTCGTCGGGCTGTGGATCCGCCTCGCGGTCGACGAGACGCCCGTCTTCAAGCAGGCCGAGCGCAACCTGGGACAGGACCCGAACCGCAAGCTGCCGTTCCTGGACGCCATCAAGGATCAGTGGAAAGAGATTCTCATCGCCGGTGGCGCCCTGGCCTCGCTGTTCTCGCTGTTCTACATGGGCACCTCGTTTCTGACGAGCTTCGCGACTCGGCAATTGGGTTACTCGATGCCGTTCGTGTTGTCGATGGGCATGGTCGCCGCGGTGCTCTTCGGCCTCTCGATCGCCGGGTCGGCGATGTGGTCGGACAAGATCGGGCGCCGTCGGGTCATCATGACCTCCTGCGCGCTGGCCATCGTCTGGACGCTGCTGCTCTTCCCGATGCTGGAGTCCGGTATCACCGCGCTGTACGTGCTCGGCCTCATCGGCACGCTGGTGATCTTCGGGATCGCCTACGGTCCGGCCGGGGCCGCCTTGCCGGAGATGTTCAAGGCTCGCTACCGCTACACCGGCGCCGGGCTGGGCTACAATCTCGCCGGCGTGCTCGGTGGTGCGATTCCGCCGCTGATCGCCGCGCAGCTGGTCGCTGCGGGCAACACGATGGCTGTGGGCATCATGCTCGCGGTGCTCTCGACCATCTCGGTGATCTGCGCCTACCTCATGGTCGAGTCCAAGGACCACGACATGGAGACGGGCTCTACCACGAGTGACTGAGCCGCACTCGCTCTCCTGAGCAGCGGCTGTCTACTAGGTTGGGTGCCGGGGTCGTCGGACACGACGGCCCCGGCACCTCGCGTCCGGCGCGGCCTGGCCTTTCGGCTCGGTTCGCGGTTTCGGTGACGCCGCCCGCGATTGTGTGAGAGAGGTAGAACATGTCGAGCACGCCGGAGAACATCGTCGTTGTCGGGGCAGGCATGGTGGGTCTGTCGACCGCCTGGTTCCTGCAGGAACGCGGCCTCAACGTGACTGTCGTCGACCGCACGGGGGTCGCGGCCGGATCGTCGTGGGGCAACGCGGGCTGGTTGTCTCCGGCGTTGACCCTGCCGCTGGCCGAGCCCGCCATCCTCAAGGTGGGGGTGCGCGAGATGGTGCGGCCCTCCTCGCCGGTCTACGTCCCGCCGCGCATCGACCCGACGCTCTGGCGCTTCCTCATCGGCTTCACTCGACACTGCACGCCGCGCCGCTGGCTGCGGGCCATGCGGGTCTTCAACCGCGCCAATTCGCTCGGCCTGGGCGCCTTCGACCAGCTGACGGACGCCACGGGCGACGCGGCGGTGTTGGAGCCGACCAAGCCGGCCGAGCCGTTCCTCGCGGCGTTCAAGACCGCCGCCGACCGACAGGTGCTCATCGACGAGTTCGGCCACGCCGACGGGCTCGTGGAGTACGACCTTCTCGAGGGCTCGCAGGTCTCGGATGTCGAGCCGGCGATCGACCCGTCGATCCGGTACGGCCTGCGCTTGCACGGCCAGCGCTTCATCAACCCCGGTCGTTTCGTCGAGGCCCTGGCCGACGCGGTGCGGCGGCGCGGTGGTGAGATCCGCGAGGGCGTGACCGTGCGCGACGTGACCCAGAACGGATCGACCGTGCGCGTCGATCTCGAGGGCGGCGAGTCGCTGACCGCCGACGCTGTCGTGCTGGCCACCGGCACCTGGCTCGGCGCGCTGGCGAAACGTCACGGCGTGCATCGGATCGTGCAGGCGGGCCGCGGCTACTCCTTCACGGTGCACCCGGAGCACGTGCCGAAGGGGCCGGTGTACTTCGCGAGCCAGCGCGTGGCGTGCACGCCGCTCGGCGGGCCGGAGGACGGACTGCGGGTGGCCGGGATGATGGAGTTCCGCTCACCGGAGGATCCGCTGGACCCGCGCCGCGTGCAGGCCATCATCGACGCCGCCCGCCCGATGCTGCGCGGCATCGACTGGGACGCTCGGCACGACGAGTGGGTCGGTTCGCGCCCCTGCACGACCGACGCGCTGCCACTCGTCGGCCGCACCCGCTCCGATCGGGTGTACGTGGCGGGCGGGCACGGCATGTGGGGCATCGCCCTGGGCCCGTTGACCGGCCGCCTCATCGCCGAGCAGATCGGCGGGGACCCCACCGACCCGCTGCTGTGGGCGTTCGACCCGCTGCGCTGACCTAGCCCGTCCGTCGCCAGGGTCGATGTCTCCGGCTCTGGCGACGGGCCGCGCGGCCGGGAAATCGGTTCGACCCGCTGGGCAACAAGGTGAGACCCTGGGGGTGATATGACGAACTCCCACAATCCCCGCCAATCCAGTGACATCCTCGACTTCCGCGCCTCGGCGCTCGCGGACGACGACAACTGGCACGAGCGCGATCCCGACTTCGTCGCCTTCGACGGCGACCAGCTCGAGCGCGAGGAGCGCGCCGCGATGCGCCGCGTCGCCGGGCTCTCGACCGAACTCGAAGACGTCACCGAGGTCGAGTACCGGCAGTTGCGCCTGGAGCGCGTGGTGCTGGCCGGCGTCTGGTGCGAGGGCTCGGTGGAGGACGCCGAGAACTCGCTGCGCGAGCTTGCCGCGCTGGCCGAGACCGCCGGCTCCACTGTGCTCGCCGGCGTGTTGCAGCGCCGCCTGCGTCCCGACCCCGCCACGTACTTGGGCTCCGGTAAGGCGGAGGAGCTGCGCGACATCGTCGCCGACGAGGGAGCGGACACAGTTGTGTGCGATTCCGAGCTCGCGCCGAGCCAGCGTCGCGCCCTGGAGGACGTGGTCAAGGTCAAGGTCATCGACCGCACCGCGTTGATTCTCGACATCTTCGCCCAGCACGCCAAGTCGCGGGAGGGCAAGGCCCAGGTCGAGCTGGCGCAGCTGCAGTACCTGCTGCCGCGGTTGCGTGGTTGGGGTGAGTCGATGTCCCGGCAGGCCGGTGGTCGGGTCGCCGGTGGTGAGGGCATCGGTTCCCGCGGCCCCGGTGAGACCAAGATCGAGCTCGACCGGCGCCGCATCAACACCAAGATCGCCAAGCTGCGTCGCGAGATCCGCGGCATGAAGAAGACTCGTGACACCAAGCGCTCGGCCCGGCACGCGAACAAGGTGCCGGCGGTCGCTATCGCGGGATACACGAACGCCGGCAAGTCGAGCCTGCTCAACCGGCTCACCGGGGCGGGCGTGCTGGTGGAGAACGCGCTGTTCGCGACGCTGGATCCCACCGTGCGGCGGGCGCAGACGCAGGACGGGCGCGACTACACGCTGGCCGACACCGTCGGGTTCGTGCGCAGCCTGCCGACGCAGCTCGTCGAGGCGTTCCGCTCGACGCTGGAGGAGGTCGCCGACTCCGACCTGTTGCTGCACGTGGTCGACGGCTCGCACCCCGACCCGGAGGGTCAGATCAGCGCGGTGCGCGCGGTGCTCGCGGATGTCGAGGCGACCGACGTTCCGGAGATCATCGTCGTCAACAAGGCCGACGCCGCCGACCCCGAGGTGCTGGACCGGCTGCGCCGGCACGAGAAGGGCGCGGTTATCGTCTCCGCCCGCACCGGGGCCGGCCTGGACGAGCTGCGCGACATCATCGACGCGGCCCTACCCAAGCCGCACATCCCGATGACCCTGCTCGTGCCCTACGACCGCGGCGACATCGTCAACCGCCTCCACACCGACGCCGAGGTGCTCGCCGAGGAGCACACGCCCGACGGGACCCGCCTCGAGGTCAAAGTCAGCGAAGACCAGGTCGAGCCCCTGCGCGAGTTCGAACTGGCCGACGTCACGGGCTGAAGCCCACCTCGTGTCTCACGTCCCGCCGCGAAGGAGGTGGGTGCACCGTGCGCGAAGCGTCTCCCGGGCTGGCGCTTCGATGTGCTCCTGCCCCATCTGCGGCTCTCGTTTATCAGGCGATCACTCGGACACGCGCTGCATCCAATAGCCCGGCCGCCTGCGTTCATGAGCGTAAGCGATCACGAGGATCGAGTGCTCCCTGCGAACGAAGATCACATCGATAGGGAAACCAGCGATACTGCGGGTGTAGACCTGAGGGCTAGCACGTCGTTGTCGGTAGAACCCCCAATGGACCATCGGATCTTGAATGCTGATGATCGCCTCTTCGTCCGCCCGCATCAACTCACGGCCGACGCCACGCTGCCTGCCCTCGTACCACTCTGCGGCTGCGGCGAGTTCCTCCTCGGCCTGTCGAGTGCATCCAGTCGGGCATGGATCCGCGCGAAGGACTCGGCACCGTCGACGGCTTGGACCGTTCCGCCGAGAATCTCGTCGACACGCCTGGTGATTACGGCATCCCACTCGGCTTCGATGTCGTCAGGCATCGCGGTCTGGTCCTGGTGGACACTCAGGCGGAGCATGCGTGCGGCCTCTAGCCGCTCCTGCGGAGCCAGGCAGTAACCGGCCTCCAGGTACTCAGCAAGCGTGTGTGTCATCCAGCAATGGTATTCGCCAGCCCGATCGCACGGGTGGCCTCACCAGGCGTCGGGGGTCTTCGAAGGTGGCGGCGATGTCCTCCTCACCGACGGTTGGGGCACGTGGCGAGCAGGCGTCGCTGCTTCATGCCGAGGACTCCAGAGCTGCGGAGGAGCCGCCGGGCTGTCGGTGGGAGCACATAGACGCTCCACACGCGCCGCAGCGACGCTGCTGGGGCTGTCACTGGCGGTGCCTGCCGCCTGCGGGCTCACCAGTTGGTCAGGGAGCCTTCGAAGATGGCGGCGATGTCCTCCTCATCGACGGGTTTGGGGCAGGTGGCGAGCAGGCGCTGCTGCTTCATCGTGCCCGGCACGAGGTCGGGGATGTCGGACGCGGAGTAACCGACGGCCTCGATGCCGTTGGGGATGCCGATGTCGCGCATGAGGCGGATCAGCGCAGCGGGCAGCTGCTCACCGGCCTCGCCGCCTCGCTCCAGGGTCGGGTCCAGCAGGGCCGCTGCCCGCAGGTGCCGCTCCGGGGCGGAGTCGAAGCTGAACCGGAACGCCGCCGGGGCCGTCAGCGACACCGACTCGCCGTGCGGCACCATCGCCTCGTCCGGCGGGTAGTTCGCGGGGCGGTAATCGCGCACCCTGCCCGCGATCGGGTAGCCGTTCGCGTGCGGAATGTGCACCCCGGAATTGCCGAAGCCCATTCCCGCGAACGTCGCGGCCATCATCATCTCCGAGCGCGCGCGTACATCCGCTCCCTCGCGCACCACCGTGCGCAGTGAATTCGCGATGAGCTGCAGCGACTTCTCCGCCCACAGATCCGATACCGGATTCGACCCGCAATAGGTGACCCGCTGCTCCGCGGTCTTTCGGTCGAAGCTCGTATACCAGCGGGCCGTATATGACTCCAGGGCGTGACACACGATGTCCATGCCCGAGGCTGCGCTGACCTGCGGCGGCAACGTCATCGTCAGCAAGGGATCGACGATCGCCAGGGTCGGGCGCAGCCGCCAATGGCTGATGCCGGTCTTCACCTTCATGCTCAGCACGTCGAGAATGCACATCGCCGTGCTTTCCGACCCCGTGCCCGCCGTCGTCGGCACCGCGAACAGCGGAGCCAACGCGCCCTTGGGTGCGCGCGCCTCTCCGATCGGCGCATTGAGGTAATCGAACAACTCACCGCCATCGGTGAGAATGAGGTTCACTGCTTTGGCCGTATCGATACTCGACCCGCCACCGATCGCGACGTAGCCGTCCCACGGGCCGCCCTCGCGTGCGAAAGCGACCGCCGCTGCGACGCTCTCGTCCGTCGGCTCCACGTGCACGTCCGCGTACACGCCCGCCTCGATCTCGTAGGCCGCCAGCGCATCGACGACCCGCTGCGCCAACCCCAGCCGCTCGACGCCGCGGTCGGTGACCACCAGCACGCGCTTGAGGCCGTACTGGGCCACCTCGAAGCCGATCTCGTCAAGCGCACCCGCGCCGAACTTCAGCGGGGGAGCGCCCCACGTGAAGATCGTCTCCTCCCGCAACCCGGCATCGATCCCCAGTGGATCTGGGGGCGGTGCCTCGGAGCCAGCCATATCTCCTCCTGCGGTTCGGCGCGGATCGTGCACGCACCCTCCCATCGCCGCGGCGGTCCGGCAACTGGGTAAGCGCCCGAAGTGTCGTCGAGCAGAGTCACGGAATCGAGCAACGCGGTGCCACCCGTCGGTGCGCGAAGGAGATCACATCGGCGGCAATGTCGAAGTCGCTGTCGTAGTGGAGCACCGTGAGTCGATGCTCGGCCGCGAGCACCGCCGTCACCAGGTCGGTCATCCCCACCGCTCGATGTCGCCCCGTCTGGGCGAGCTGGAACTGGGCGGTCAGGGCGGCCTGCCAGTGTCGGTCCTCGAGCGGGAGGTACTCGTAGGCGTGCCGGCGACGAAGGCGAATCTCGGCATACTCTGCGTGATCGCGGCGCTGTAGAGGGCCTCTGCATCGAGCGTGGCGCAGGTGGCGATGACCCCTGCCGCCATGAGGGGCCGGACCTGCTCGGCCACAACATCGTGATGCATGCGCGCGGAGGCGCTCGTGTGCAGTAGATAGCGAGCAATCAGCGCCACACGCGGGCTCGCTCCTGCGGATCAGCCAGCTGCGCCATGCCTCCCGCAGCCAACCACTCGAACTCCTCGGCCCGCGCGGCGGCGTCAGAAGCCTGACGAAGCGCTGCGCGCACCGTGTCGGAGACCCCGTCCGTGTTCAGCGCTCGGCGTGCTTCCTCCAGCAACTCGTCGTCAAGATCGATCAGTCGCTTCGTCATGACACGCCTCTATATATGCAGCCTCCTCACAGTATGTGCGTGCGGGATGCTCCGCTTGAGGTCAGCGGAGGGGCGGCGGGGCTGTCGGTGGGAGCACATAGGCTGTGCCGGTGCCTGCCGACCGACGCCGCAGCGGCGACCATGCCGCGCTCGATGCGCTGCTGGAGCGTGCCGTGGCGGGGATCGGCGGCACCCCGCGCGAGGGGCAGGTGCGGATGGCCCACGCGGTCGCCGACGCTGTTGACAGCGGCGAGCATCTGCTCGTCCAGGCCGGGACCGGCACCGGAAAGTCCCTGGCCTACCTCGTGCCCGCCATCGCGCACGCGCAGGCCACCGGGCAGCCCGTCATCGTCGCCACCGCCACGCTGGCGCTGCAGGCCCAGATCGTCGACCGCGACCTGCCACGGCTGGCCGACGCGCTCGCGCCGCGGTTGCCGCGGCGGCCCACATACGCACTGGTCAAAGGGCGCCGCAACTACGTCTGCCAGCACAAACTCGCTGGCGGCTACCCGGCCGACGACGACGATGCCCTGCTGAGTTTCGGCGCGGCGCAGGCCTCCTCCTCCCGACTCGGGGCGGAGGTCGCGCGGCTGCGGGAATGGGCGGGCGAGACCGACTCCGGCGACCGCGACGAACTTGTGCCGGGCGTCTCCGAACGCGCCTGGCGGCAGGTGTCGGTGTCCGCCCACGAGTGCCTCGGCGGCAAGTGCCCCATGGTGGCCGAGTGCTTCGTCGAGCGCGCCCGCGCCGACGCCGCCGACGTCGACGTCATCGTCACCAACCACAGCTTCATGGCCATCGACGCCTTCGAGGACCGCGCGATGCTGCCCGAGCACGACCTGCTGATCATCGACGAGGCGCACGAACTGGTCGACCGCGTCACCTCCACGATCACCGACGAGCTCTCGGCCGGCACCATCACCGCCGCCGCCAAACGCTGCGGCAAGCTCGCCGACACCGCTGACCTGTCCGGGGCCGCCGACCACCTCGAAGCCGCGCTGGCCACCGTGCCCGAGGGCCGGCTCGAACAACTCCCCGAGCAGGTCGCCCTCGGGCTCGCCAGCGCGCTCGAAGCCGCCCGCGCCGTGCAATCGCAGATCAAAGGCGATAAGGCCGCCGCGGGAGAGGCCGACGGCGCCAAGGCCCTGGCCAAGGCCGCGGTCGACGAGGTCTTCGAGGTCACCGAACGCCTCCTCGACGGGCGCGACCTCGACGTCACGTGGCTCAGCCGAGACCAACGTCGCGGCACCAGTGCCCTGCGCGTCGCGCCCATGAGTGTCGCGATGCTCGTGCGCGACAAGATCTTCGGCGAGCGCACCGTCGTGCTCACCTCGGCGACCCTCGAACTCGGCGGCACCTTCGACGCGGTAGCCGGCACCATCGGCCTGCGCGGTGAGAGCGCCCCGGCGTGGACCGGCCTCGACGTCGGCAGCCCCTTCGACTACGCCCGGCAGGCCATCGCTTACGTCGCCGCGAAACTCCCGCCACCCGGGCGCGACGGCACCGCCCCCGAATCCCTCGATGAACTCGAGGCGCTCGTCCGCGCCGCCGGGGGCCGCACCCTCGGCCTGTTCTCCTCGATGCGCGCCGCGCAGGCCGCCACGGAGGCGATGCGCGACCGGCTCGGCGACGACTGGCCGGTGCTCTGCCAAGGCGAAGACCAGATCGCCACGCTCGTGCGCGAATTCGCCCGCGACGCCCGCACCTGCCTGTTCGGCACCCTGACCCTCTGGCAGGGCGTCGACGTGCCGGGCTCGGCGTGCCAGCTCGTCGTCATCGACCGCATCCCCTTCCCTCGGCCCGACGACCCGCTCGCCTCGGCCCGCAGCCGCGCGATCGCCTCGATGGGCGGCAACGGGTTCATGGCCGTCTCCGCCACCCACGCCGCGCTACGCCTGGCCCAGGGCGCCGGGCGGCTCGTGCGCCGGGCCGACGACCGCGGCGTCGTCGCCTTCCTCGACCCGAGGATGATCACCGCCCGCTACGCCGGCTTCCTGCAGGCCTCGCTGCCGCCGTTCTGGCCCACCACCGACCGCAAGCTCGTGCTGGGGGCCCTGACTCGTCTCGACGAGTCGGCCGCGCCGCCGCTGCCCGTCGCCGACCCCAGACCGCGGGGGCGCACCGTCGCCCCACCCGCGGCGGCCCCCACCGGTGAGCACCCCGAGCCACCCACCAGCGAAAGCTCCGGGGCCGGCGAGAGCCCTGGCGTGATCGCCACCGGCGCGCCCGCACCGGTCAGCAGCCGGACCGCGGTCGTCGACGGGCACGCCTGGGACGAGGAGGCCGACGAGGCGCTGCGCGAAGCCGGCGAGTCGGGGGTCGACGCCGAGACGGTCGCTGAGCATCTCGACCTACCCGTCGAGGTCGTGCAGGCCCGCGGCCGCCAACTGGGCCTCGAATTCACCGCGGAGGTGTCGTGAACGCCCCGAATGCCCCGAACACTGCGAACGCCCCGAATGTCGCGAGGACCCAGAGAGCCCCTGGCGGTGCGCCGGTCAGCGCGGCCGTCCCACCGCTGGTGCTGGTCACCGGGCCCGAGCACGTGCTCGCCGCTCGCGCGATCGGCGCCACGCTCGACGCGCTGCGCACCGCGGACCCGCAGATCGAGGTCGTGCGCCTGGACGCAGCCGGCTACGAGGCCGGCGGCATCGGCATCCACTCCAGCCCGTCGCTGTTCGGCGGCGCCAAGGCGCTGCTCGTTCGCGACGTCGACGAGGGCAACGACGACCTCATCGACGACCTGTCCGCCGCGATCGCCGCCCCCGCCCCAGAGGTCACGCTCATCGTGGCCCACAAGGGCGGCAACCGCGGCCGCAAGATTCTCGACGCGATGAAGAAGGCCGGCGCTCGCGTGCTGGAGGCGCCCGCCATCAAGTCCGACCGCGACAAGTCCGACTTCGTGCAGGCCGAGTTTCGAGCCCACTCGCGCCGCATCAGCCCCGGCGCGGTCCGCGCCCTCGTCGAGGCCGTCGGCAAAGACGTCACCGAATTAGCCTCCGCCTGCGCCCAACTCATCGCCGACACCGAGGGCGTCGTCGAGGAGGACACGGTGGAGACCTACCACGGTGGTCGAGTCGAGGCCACGGGCTTTCGGGTCGCCGACGCGGCTCTGGCCGGCAACACCGCCGAGGCTCTGCGGCTGCTGCGCCACGCGATCGCCGGCGGGCTCGACCCCGTTCCGATCGTGGCGGTCCTCGCCTCCCAGCTGCGGCAGCTCGTCAAGGTCTCCGGCACCGGCCGTGGGCCCTCGGGGCAGGTCGCCAAGTCGCTGGGCATGGCCCCCTGGCAGGTCGACCGCGCCCGTCGCGCCCTGCACGGTTGGGACGACGACGGTCTGGGGCGCGCCATCTGCGCTGTGGCCGCCGCCGACTTCGACGTCAAAGGCGGCGGCCGCGACCCCGTCTACGCGGTCGAACGCGCGATCCTGGCGATCACTCGCGCTCGCGCCGGGCGATGAGGCGGCGCATTCGCCGACGGGCACTCAGGCCGTGTTCGTGCGTCCACTGCCGCGCCGACAGGCTCGTCAGGGCGTAGATCGTCAACAGGTCCAGCGTCAGGGTCAGCATGGCGAGCCCGGCCGGCCGATCCCGGCCGAGGTACTGCACGAGGCTGGCCAGCTGGGAGAACGTCAAGGCCGCGAGCATGCACAGCCGAGCCCACCGGCTCCCCAAGAAGGTCAGCCACGCCATTGCGGCCATCAGCAGGTACACCACGACGAGGAAGGCGAGCAGCGTATAGAGCACGAAGGTGGTGGCCTGCGGGTCGGTGGCGACGAGTTCGGCCTCGACCTCGCCCAGCAGCTCCTCCAGCTGGTCGATCGCCACGCCGAGTGAGATCAACAGCGACAGCACCGTCAGCACCCCAGCGGCGACGACACTGAACGGCCGGCGACCCACCCGGTGCAGCACGTCCTCGTCCTGCGGCTCTGTGGCCGCCTGCTGCGGTGCCGGCGCGATGGCGCTGACATCGACGACCGGCAGGTCACCGTCGGTGCGCACCGCGTCGCCGCCGCCGTTGCGCGAGTGATAGCCGGTCGAGAAGTCCGCAATGGTCCGCACCGGCACGTGTGGACAGGCGTGCCGGATCGAGTCGACGATGTAGTCACGCTCGATGTCGAGGTCTGCGTCGATGCGGTGCGTCACCTGCAGCGTGAAGAACGAGAGCCCGACGGCCCGGTCGTAGCTGCCTGCCGCGATCCAGTCGACCTTGTGTCCGCCGGGCAGCAGCCACCCCGGCGGGCACGGCCAGAAGCGCACGTGATGGCGCTGCGCAGGATTGCCCTCGACCTCCTGCTGAAATGCGAACGCCTGCTGCTGCCCGAAAAGGAACAGCGGGCTGACCGGGGCGCGCGCGTAGCTGCGGCGGGTCAGCGACGCGACCACGATCCGCACGCTGGAGGTGAGGTTCACCGGATCGGCCTCGATCCAGCCCGCCTCGCGCATCGTCTCCCGGATCTGATCGCCGGAGCCCGTGAACGCCAGATTGACCGGATCGCCGAGCAGCCCGTCGCTCGTGCGCGTGCGGCCGATGAAGTAGTCCGGCACGTAGATCGCGGTGAGCACCCGGTGCAGCCGGGGGAGCGCCAGGTAGGCCAGCACCGCCCAGAACACCAGCAGGTAGGCGCTATTGGCCCAACCGCTGACGCCCTGACGCAGCACGACCCAGGCGAAGAGGAACGCAAAAACCGTCGCCGCACCGAAGAACAGGTTCTCCAGCAGCGCCAGGAGCAGCGCCGGGCGCAAGCGCAGCCCCAGCACCTTCACCGGCGGGTGGTCGTAGACCGGAGGCCGTCTCATCGCTCGCCCTTCCTGGTGCTGTGCCGGTGCGTTGCTGGTGCGTTGTGCGTCCGTGATGCTATTCGGTGGCTGCGGGCGTTTTGGGAGGTCGGGGTGCCCGCTGGTAGCTTTGTCTCTTGCGTGCGCGCCCAGGTCGTGCGCGATTTCACGCACCAGCTCTCCCTTGACCGGATCGAGCCATGACCTTAGTGCCTCCTAGGTGGCGCGTCGCGGTCCGGTATCGAGGGTGAGCCTGCCCGGCCGCCGTGGTCGGTGCAGCCGATCGACCGGAAGAGAACATCGTGGCAAACATCAAGTCCCAGCTGAAGCGCATCAAGACGAACGCGAAGCGCACTGAGCGCAACCGCGCGGCCAAGTCGGAGTTGCGCACGTGGGTCCGCAAGTTCCGTGAGGCCGCGGCCTCGGGCGACAAGGATGCTGCGGAGACCGCCCTGCGCCAGGCGAGCAAGAAGCTCGACAAGGCCGTGAGCAAGGGCGTCATCCACAAGAACCAGGCCGCCAACAAGAAGGCTGCGATGGCCAAGGCCAACAACGCCCTCTGAGCCGCATCATCGCGCACGTGTGCGCACCGACGGACCCGTCCATCACGGACGGGTCCGTCGTCGCGTTCGCGCCCTGGGGTAGGCTGATTCCATGGCGCAGCAGCGACTTCTTCGCTAGCCGCCCGACCCGTCACACACCGGTCGGAGCGGCGGACCCCTCGATGCCCGAGGGGTTTTTGTGTGTCCGCCGCTGGCCACCCGGAGTGGCCACGAGCCGCCCCCGCTTGTAGGAGAAGAAACGGATGACTGACACCACGGCCTCCCATCCTCACCGCTACACGGCGGAACTGGCCGACCGCATCGAGCGTGACTGGCAGCAACGCTGGAGCGAGCAGGGCACCTACCACGCCGCCAACCCCGCCGGCCCGTGGGGCGAGCCAGACGTCGAGGACCAGCCCAAGATGTTCGTGCTCGACATGTTCCCCTATCCCTCCGGGGCAGGGCTGCACGTCGGGCACCCGCTGGGTTATATCGCCACCGACGCCTTCGCCCGGCATCAGCGGATGACGGGCAAGAACGTGCTGCACACCGTGGGCTACGACGCCTTCGGCCTGCCCGCCGAGCAGTACGCCATCCAGACCGGTCAGCACCCGCGCATCACGACGGAGAACAACATCGCGACCATGCGCCGTCAGCTGGCCCGCCTGGGGCTGGGGCACGACGAGCGCCGGTCGGTCGCCACGACCGACGTCGCGTTCTACCGCTGGACGCAGTGGATCTTCCTGCAGCTGTTCAACGCGTGGTTCGATCCGGCCGCCCCCAACGCCGCCGGCACCACCGGCCGCGCCCGCCCGATCGCTGAGTTGGAGGCGCAGTTCGCCTCCGGGGAGCGCACCCCCGCCGACGGGCGCGCCTGGGCCGACCTGACCGACGTCGAGCAGCGCACCATCATCAACGGGTACCGCTTGGCGTACGTCTCGCAGGCGCCGGTCAACTGGTGCCCGGGGCTGGGCACGGTGCTGGCCAACGAAGAGGTCACCGCCGACGGCCGCAGCGACATCGGCAACTTTCCGGTCTTCAAGCGCAACATGCGCCAGTGGATGATGCGCATCACCACCTACGCCGACAGGCTGCTGTTCGACCTGGACCGGGTCGACTGGCCCGAACCCGTCAAGCTGATGCAGCGCAACTGGATCGGCCGCTCCACCGGCGCCAACGTCGATTTCGCGGTGCGCACGATCGACGGGGCGCAGGAGAACATCGAGGTCTTCACGACCCGGCCCGACACGCTGTTCGGTGCCACGTTCATGGTGCTGGCTCCCGAGCATCCGCTCGTCGAACGCCTGGTGCCGGACTCCTGGCCCGAGGGCACCCGGGAAGCGTGGCGGGCCGGCGCGGACAGCCCGCGCGCCGCCGTCGACGCCTACGTGCAGGCCGCCGCCCGCAAGACCGACCTGGAGCGCCAGAGCGAGGTCAAGGAGAAGACCGGCGTCTTCACCGGGGCTTTCGCGGTCAACCCGGTCGACGGTCGGGCCGTCCCGGTGTTCGTCGCGGACTACGTGCTGATGGGTTATGGCACCGGCGCGATCATGGCCGTGCCCGGCCAGGACGCCCGCGACTGGGACTTCGCCCAGGCGTTCGATCTGGACATCATCCGCACCGTCCAGCCCACCCCCGAGCACCCTGACGACCAGGCGTTCGTCGGCGACGGCCCAGCGATCAACTCCGCCAACGCCGACCTCGACCTCAACGGCATGGGGGTCGCACAGGCCAAGGCCGCGATGATCGAGTACCTGGAGGGCAAGGGCACCGGCCGCGGCACCGTCACCTACAAGCTGCGCGACTGGCTGTTCAGCCGCCAGCGGTACTGGGGCGAGCCGTTTCCCATCGTCTACGACGAGGACGGGTTGCCCGTCGGGCTGCCCGACTCGATGCTGCCGGTGACGCTGCCGGAGGTCGACGACTACTCCCCGCAGAAGCTGGACCCCAACGACGTGACGAGCGAGCCGACTCCGCCGCTGGCGCGCGCCACCGACTGGGCCAGCGTCGAACTGGACCTGGGGGACGGTCCGCGCACCTACACGCGCGAACTGAACGTCATGCCGCAGTGGGCCGGCTCCTGCTGGTACGAGCTGCGCTATCTGGACCCGGCCAACGAGGTGGCCTTCGTCGACCCGGAGGTCGAGCGGTACTGGATGGGTCCGCAGGCACAGCCGGTCGCGGGCTCGCCCGCCGGGCTGGGCGACGTGGGCGGCGTCGACCTGTACGTCGGCGGCGTCGAGCACGCCGTGCTGCACCTGCTGTACAGCCGGTTCTGGCACAAGGTGCTCTTCGACCTGGGCCACGTCAGCAGCGCCGAACCGTTCCGACGCCTGTTCAACCAGGGCTACATCCAGGCCTACGCCTTCCGCAACGAACGCGGGCAGGTGCTGCCCGCCGCCGAGATCGAGGAGTCGCTCGACGACTCCGGCCGGGCCGTCTACACCTGGCAGGGCGAGAAAGCCGTGCGCGAGTACGGCAAGATGGGCAAGTCGCTGAAGAACGTCGTGTCGCCCGACGAGATGTACGAGCAGTACGGCGCCGACACCTTCCGCGTCTACGAGATGAGCATGGGTCCCCTCGAGCTGTCCAAGCCCTGGGAGACTCGCGCGGTCGTCGGCGCGCAACGCTTCCTGCAACGGCTGTGGCGCACCGTCGTCGATGAGGAGACCGGCGCGGCGACGGTCAGCGACGAGCCGGCCGACGAAGAGCTGCGGCGGCTGCTGCACCGCACCATCGAGGCCGTCGATGTCGACTACGCCAACCTGCGGTTCAACGTGGCCATCGCCAAGCTCATCGAGTTGACCAACGCCCTGACCAAGTTGGGCCGCTCGCCGCGGGAGATCGTCGAGCCGCTGGTGACGATGGTCGCGCCCGTCGCCCCGCACATCGCCGAGGAGCTGTGGCACCGACTGGGGCACACCGACACGATCGTGTACCAGCCGTTCCCCGTGGCCGACCCCGCGTACCTGGTGCAGGAGAGCGTCACGTGTGTCGTGCAGGTGCTCGGTAAGGTGCGGGCCCGCATCGAGGTGCCCGCCGACATCGACGACGACGCGCTGGTCGAGCTGGCCAAGGCCGAGCCGCGGATCGCCGCGCTGCTCGACGGCAAGACGGTGCGCAAGGTCATCGTGCGCGCGCCGAATCTCGTCAACATCGTCGCGAACTGACGAGTGGGCGAGCGGGTTCAGCGGTGATGGCGCCGCAGGAGGAGGCCGCGCCGGTCGGTCCGGTCGCGCTCGTCACCGACTCGACGGCGGCGTTGACCTCCTCGGAGGCGCGTGACCTGCGGGTGAGCGTGGTGCCGCTGCACGTCGTCGTGGACGACGAGGAGTTCACCGAAGGTGTCGACATCAGCCCGCAGGAGGTCATCGAGGCGCTGCGAAAGGGGCGGCGGGTCAGCACGTCGCGGCCCTCTCCGGCGGCGATGCTCGCCTGCTACGAGGCGCTCGCCGACGCCGGGGCCACTGCGATCGTCTCGGCGCACCTGTCCGCGCAACTGTCGGGGACCTGCGACGCGGCGCACCTCGCCGCCCGGGAGGCCCCCGTGCCGGTGCGGGTCGTCGACTCCGGCTCCACCGGACTCGGCCTGGGCTTCGCGGTCGAGACAGCCGCGCGGGAGCTGCGTGAGCCGGAGGCGTTCGGCGACGGGCGCTCGGCGCCGGAGTTGGCGGACGCGGTGGGGGCGGCGCTGGCCCGGCGCACCCGCAACTCCACAGTGTTGTGTTACGTGCACAGCCTGGACTGCCTGCGCCGGGGAGGCCGCATCGGCGCGGCCGCGTCGTTCCTCGGTGGGGCGTTGGCGATCAAGCCGATCATCGCGCTCGCCGGCGGTCACGTCGAGCCGGTGGAAAAGCTGCGCACCAGCGGGCGCGCGTTGGCGCGACTCGCGCAGTTGGCCGGCGAGGCGGTGGCCGCCGGGGGACCAGGCACCCGCGTCGCCATCCAGCACGCCGACGCCCTCGACTACGCCGAGAACCTCGCCGCCGACCTGGTGGAGGCCGCCGACTCGGAGTTGCCCGTGCAGATCCGTGAGCTGCCCGCCGTGCTCTCCGTGCACCTTGGTCCCGGCACCGTCGCCGCAGTCATCGCGCCCGCCTAGGGAGCCGACGACTGCGCGGGTCTGCCAAGGGACGGCGATCCTGGGGGCTGACCACGCCTCCGGGTAACGACAGGGCGAACGGTTGTCCACAGGCCCCGGGTCGGCGTGCGGTCCATCCACAGGCCCGGGGGCTGCCGCGAGCGCGGCGCGGGGCGATCGATCTACGGTCTGGCACATGGCCCGATCTCGTACCGACGGCTATCGCGGCGACAACGGTCCCTGGCGCGGCGAGGCGAGTTCCAGCGACGAACCGCGGCTGCGCAGCCTCCTGGGCAGACGCGTGTCCGCCGGCGAGCCCGCGCCGCCGCCTGATCGGTGGTCTGGTGCGTGGGAGTGGCAGGCCGATCTGCCGGGCGAGCCGCAGGATCCGACGGACGTCACGGAGCAGGAGACGAGCGAGCAGGAGGCGAGCGAGCAGGAGGCGAGCGAGCAGGAGGCGAGCGACCAGGAGGCGAGCGACCAGGGGACGGCGGAGCTGGGCCTGCTGGCGTGGGATTCGGTGGAGCAGGATGTGCCCGAGCTGGAGCCGATTGGGCCGGTGGTGCGGCATAGAGTGCCGCGCGAGGTGACCGATCCGTTCGTGCGGCCGATGCAGTTGCCGGGAACGCTGCGCGGCGCTCGCGTGCGGGTCTCGCCGCTGGCGCTGCTCGGCGTCGTCGTGGCGCTGTGCGTCGTCGCGGGCGTGGTCGGGGTTCGGGTGTGGTTGGCGCAGTCGTCCGCCCAGCCCGTCCCGGTGGCTGCGCTGGGGGGCTCCGCGGGAGCTTCCCCGGCCGAAGATTCCCCGGCCGACGGGGCGGCGGCCACGATCACCGCGCCCTCTGTTCCCGGCCAGCCGGCGCCCAGCGCCGGCGCGGCCCACCAGGTCGGCTCGGCAACCGCCACCGAGCAGGCGCCGACGGCGGGCCAGCAGACCCAGTCCGGGTTCGCTGGGGCGCCCGGGGACCCCGGGAGCCCAGGGGTGGGGCCCGCCGGGCAGATCGTGGTGCACGTCGTGGGGGCGGTCAAGAAGCCGGGCCTCGTGCGCCTGGACGCCGGGGCGCGGATCGGCGACGCCGTGCGCCGCTGCGGCGGGCTGAGCGCTGCGGCGGACCCGGCGAGCGTCAACCTGGCCCGCGCGGCTGCTGACGGCGAACAGGTGGTCGTACTTGCCAAGGGGCAAGCCCGACCACCGGCTGCCCCCGGCGGCACGGGCGGGCCGGCGGCTCCGGGCCCGGGCGGAGCCGGCGGATCGGGCGGGTCCGGCGGGTCCGGTGGCGGGGCTGGGCAGGTCGACCTCAACAGCGCGGATGTCGCCGCGCTCGACACGCTGCCGGGGGTTGGCCCGGTGACCGCCCAGAAGATCCTCGACTGGCGGGCCCAGAACGGGCGTTTCGGCTCCGTCGACGAGCTCGCCGAGGTCGCCGGCATCGGTCCTAAGACCTTGGAGCGGCTCCGCCCGCATGTGCGCGTGTGACGGTGCGCGACTCGACGCGGGCGCAGCTGCGCCGCGCAGGCTCAACCGGCGGCGGGAAGACCGGTGCGGCCAAGGTCTTGGACGTGCGACTGCTGCTGGCCGCCGCAGTCGGGTGGGCCGTGCTCGTCGTGGCGCTCGGCGCGGGCTGGGCGGCGGAATCGGTCGGGCTCGTCGGACTGGCGGCCTTATCCCTGGCCGCCGGGGCCGCGCTGGTGCCCGTGGTCTTGCATCGGGCGCGGCGTGGCGGTTCTCCGCCGCTGGGTCGGACCTGCGATGCCCAAGCAGCCGTCGCGGACCTCGCGCCGGCCGAGACCTTTCGGGCAGCTCGAGTCGGGACTCGCTCCACCGTGTTGCTGGCAGCGGTGGGGCGGGCCTGCGGCGCCGGGCGCACCGCCGCGATCCTGACCGGCCTCATCACCGGCATGCTGTGTGTCAGCGCGGCAGGCCAGCTGGCGGTGCGCGACGCGGGGCCGTTGGCCGAACTCGCGGCGGCTCGCGCAGTCGCCACGGTGGAGGCCACCATCGCGGAGGACCCCCGCCTCCTACCCGTCGATGCCGAACGGCGCGCACCGCGTGCGATGGCCCGCCTCGTCGTCACCGCCGTGACCGCCCGCGGCCACACGACCGCCGTTCGCACCTCCGTCATGCTCATCGGCCCCGCGGACCTGGCCGACCTGCAGTGGCGCCAACGCATCCGGCTCACAGGTCGCTTGGGTCCGGCGGAACCCGGCGACCGCGCCGTGGCCTGGCTGGCCGCCACCGGGTCCGTTGAATCGGTCGCCCCTGCGGGTGCGATGCTGCGCCTGGCCGAACACGCGCGCGGGCGCTTGCGGCAGGCGGTCGCACCCTTGCCGCCCGACCCGCGGGGTCTGCTGCCCGGCCTCGTCATCGGCGACCGCAGCCTGACCCCGGAGTCGCTGACCGAGGACATGCGAATCACCGGCATGACCCATCTGACGGCCGTCTCAGGCAGCAACGTCACGGTCATCGTCGGCGCGGCGGTCCTGCTGTCGGGGTTGCTGGGGGTGCGCCGCCGTTGGCGCCCGCTGCTGGCCGGCGCCGCCATCGTGGGCTTCGTCGTGCTCGCCCGGCCCGACCCCAGCGTGGTGCGGGCCGCCGTCATGGGCGGCGTCGGGCTCCTGGGCATGACCGCGGCCCGTCGCTCTCTGGGGCCGTCGGCGTTGGGGACCGCCGTGACCGTGCTGCTCGTGGCCGACCCATGGCTCGCCCGGTCCTTCGGGTTCGCCCTGTCGACCCTGGCGACCTTCGGCCTGCTGGCGTTCGCCCGCCCGTGGGGCGAGGCGATGGGCCGATGGTTGCCGGGCTGGGCCCGCCCGCTGGCCGACGCGACCGCGATCCCGCTCGCCGCGCAGGCGACCTGCGCCCCCGTCATCGTGCTGCTGCAGGGCTCGGTGCCGATCGTCGGCATCCTGGCCAATCTGGCTGCCGCCCCGTTCGTGGCGCCCGCCACGATCGCCGGGGTCCTCGCCGCGCTGACCGCCGCGCTCTGGCTGCCGGCGGGCACCATGTGTGCGTGGCTGGCCGGGATGCCCGCGTGGGTCATCGCGCTCATCGCGCACAGCCTGGCTCCGGTGCCGTTCGGCACGATGCCCTGGGTCGACGGCACCTCGGGAGCCCTGCTCCTGGCGGTCGTGACGATTCTGGCGCTGCTCTGTGCGCCGTACGCGCTGCATCAGGCGCGTCGTCATCCGTGGCGGGCCGCAGGGGCCGGGGTACTTCTGCTCGCGCTGATCTGGCCGACGCCGCGAGCGCAGCCACCCGCGCAGTGGGCGTTCACCGCCTGCGACGTGGGGCAGGGAGATGCACTGCTCGTGGCGACCGGGCCGGGTCGCGCGGTGCTCGTCGACGCCGGCCCCGACCCGAGCGCGATCCGGGGCTGCCTGGACCGGATGGCGATCACCGCCCTCGACGCGATCTTCCTCACCCACTTCCACGACGACCACGTCGCCGGGTTGCCCGGTGCGCTGGCGGGGCGCAGCGTCGGCGCCCTCTACGTCAGCCCGCTGCCCGACCCGGCGTACCAGGTGCGGCTGGTGGGGCAGTGGGCAGCCGAGGCGGGGCTGACACCGGTGGCCGTCGGCGCCGGCTCGCACTTCGACTTCGAGGGCGTGCAGGTCGCCGCCCGCGCCCCGGCCCGGATCACCGCCGAAGGATCACCCCCGAACAACAACAGCGTCGTGCTCGACGTGCGGACCTCCCGCCTGCGGCTGTTGCTGCTCGCCGACATCGAACGGGAGGAGGCCGCCGTGCTGGCCCGGGACTTACGGACCGACCCCGACCCGCGGCCGGTCGATGTCGTCAAGGTCGCCCACCACGGCTCCGCGAACCTTGATCGCACGCTCGTCCGCGAGATCGCCGCACCGGTCGCGGTGATCAGCGTCGGCGCCGACAACACCTACGGCCACCCCGCCCCCAGCGCCATGGCCGCGTACACCCAGGCTGGCGCCACCGTGCTGCGCACCGACCGCGACGGCGACATCATCCTCTCCGGCGCGGACCCGCCCGCTCCCGAGGCCCGCACCCCCATCTTCGTCACCCGCTCCCGCGGCTGAGACGTCGAGCTCTCCAGGCGCGACTCAACTGTTGGCGGTGCACAGACCTTCGCCGATGCCCAGCGAGCGGGCGCCGTGGCACAGCGCATCGAGGGTGGTCGCCACGGCCGGGACGCGCTGCAGATCCGGGGTGGTGACGGCGTAGACGGTGCGTCGCGACGGGGGGTCGATCGGCACCGTCACGACATCCGGGTGCGAAGTGTTGCGCATGATGAGCCCCGGGATGAGCGCGATGCCGAGCCGATTGGCGACGAACGAGAGCACGGTGACATAGTCCTCGGTCTCGAACGCGACCCGCGGTACATAGCCAGCGTTCGAGCAGACCTGCAGCAGGTGCCCCCGGCAGCGGGGACAGCCGGCAATCCAGTCCTCGTCCGCGAGGTCCTCGAGCCGCACGACTCCGTCGGCGGCCCGAGGGTGATCGCGGGGCAGAGCCAGATGCACCTCATCCTCGAGCAGCGGATACGTGACGAACGCGTCGAGGCTCTCCTCCCCCCGAGCCAGATCTGTGCCCTCGTAGGAGAACGCGACCGCGATATCGCAGTCGCCGGCCCGGAGCGCCGCCAGCGACTCGGGCGGCTCCGCCTCCGTGAAGGTCACGCTGATGCCGGGATGGTCGCTGCGCACCTGCGCCAGCGCCATCGGCACCAACGTCGAGGAGGAGGACGGGAAAGCCATGAGCCGCACCCGCCCGGCGCGCAGGCCGGTGATCGCGGCGATCTCCTCCTCCGCGGCGTCCAACGAGGCCAACACGTTGACCGCGTGCCGGGCGAGCACCTGCCCCGCCTCGGTCAGCCGCACCGAGCGGCCCACCCGCTCGACCAGCGCAGTGCCGGTGCGCTGTTCCAAGCGGCGCACCATCTGCGAGACGGCCGGCTGGGAGTACCCCAGTGCCAGCGCGGCAGCCGTGAAACTGCCCTCCTCGGCGATGGCGCGCATCACACGAAAGCCAGCAGTGTCGATCATTGGGAAAGCATAACGCTGTGTTACCGGCGACGCGGGCCAAACTGGCAGACCCCGCGCCCGCATCGTCGATCCGGGCTGCGCAGAATGGGCGTTGTGAAGGCGACCGACTCGATCCCGCCGCTGCGGGTCACGCCGTCCTCCTGGCGTCCGCCGCCGGGGGCGCTGCCGACGGTCACGGGCACGCTCGCCGACTTGCGCGAACTGGTCAACGGCGGGGGAGTGGTCGCCCTCACCGGGGCGGGTATGTCGACCGAGTCGGGCATCCCCGACTATCGCGGACCCGACGGGGCACGCCGCGTGACCCCGATGACGATCGATCAGTTTCGCGACGAGTACGGCGCACGGCACTACTGGTCGCGCGCCTACGTGGGCTGGGACCGCTTTCGAGCAGCCCGACCCAACGTCGGGCACGTGGCCCTGGCCGAGCTGGAGCGTCGCGGACTCGTCGATGCGGTCATCACCCAGAACGTCGACGGCCTGCACCAGGAGGCGGGTAGCGGCACCGTGCTGGAGTTGCACGGCACCCTGACGACAGTCGTCTGCCTCGACTGCTCCGCTGTCTTCCGGCGCGAACACCTGCAAGCCGCCCTGGGGCGACTCAATCCCGGATTCGCGCAGGTCGCGCACGCCGCGCGAGGCTCCATCCGCCCCGACGGTGACGTCGAACTGCCCGGGGAGCTGGTGACCGACTTCCGGGTCGCCGCCTGCGAGGACTGCGGCGGCGACCAGCTCAAGCCCGACGTCGTGTTCTTCGGCGAGTCGGCGCACCGCGACGTCGTGGCTCGCTGCTTCGAGCGGATCGAATCGGCGCGGAGTCTGCTCGTGCTCGGGTCGTCGCTGGCCGTGATGTCGGGGCTGCGGTTCGTCCGCCGCGCGGCCCGGATGGGGCTCCCCGTCGCCATCGTGACCAACGGACCGACCCGCGGCGACGAGCTGGCGACGCTGCGCCTCACCGGTCCGCTAGGAGAGGTTCTGCCGGCGCTGGCCACAGCGGCCGACCGTACGACCTGACTGACCGGCTGACTGACCGGGCCGTGGCCCGGCCGGGACGTCCCGGGCCATTCGGGATCGGTGTATGACGCGACGCGACCCTCGCCGGGCGGGACGAGGGCCGCGTCGCGGGCTCTCTCAGACGCGGCGCAGGACCGCGGTCACCTTGCCGAGGATCGTCGCGTGGTCGCCGTTGATCGGCTCGTAGGCCGGGTTGTGCGGCATGAGCCACAGGTGGCCGTCGACGCGCTTGAACGTCTTGACCGTCGCCTCGTTGTCCAGCAGCGCGGCGACGATCTCGCCGTTGTCGGCCGTCGGCTGCTGGCGCACCACGACCCAGTCACCGTCACAGATCGCAGCATCGACCATGGAGTCGCCGCTGACCTTGAGCAGGAACAGGTCGCCCTCGCCGACGATCTGCTTGGGCAGCGGGAAGACGTCCTCGACCACCTCGTCGGCGGTGATCGGCACGCCCGCGGCGATGCGGCCGAGGACCGGCACATAGCTGGCCGCCGGCTTCTGGTCGTTGATGCCGGTCTCGTCCTCGTCGGTCGGGGCGCCCGGGAAGTTGTCGGGCAGCGCCACGATCTCCAGCGCCCTGGGCCGGTTGGGGTCGCGTCGCAGGTAGCCCTTACGCTCCAGCGCGCCCAGCTGGTGGGCCACGCTGCTCGGGCTCGTCAGGCCGACCGCTTGGCCGATCTCCCGCAGGCTCGGGGGATATCCGCGGCTCTCAACGGAATTGCGGATGACGAGCAGCACCTTGCGCTGTCTGCCGGTGAGCCCCCGCTTCACCGGGCGCTCGGGCAACTCGTGGATGTCGGCCATGTCGGTCCTCCTGGGGCCAGTCCTCGTCGCAGCCCTTGATCGAGCCGCCTGATGGTGAAACCGCTGGTCAGCGGCCAGACGCCGAATCTTGTCGGTGGTCGCTGCTTGAGTGGATGTCAAGCGGGAGTCTACCTGCCCGTCGTACATCAGTAGCAGGATGTGTGGCGGCGTGTCTGGACACGAGTTCGATCCTGTGATGTTATACGGACAGATGTTCTATCGAACAGTAGTGCTGTCGGCGACATTCGATCGCCGTGGTGGCTGGCGATGGACGAGGAGTTGCCCGTCGAAAGCGGGCGACGGAGCGGGAGGCACTCATGAGCGTTGTCGCGATGCCCGTTGCGGCACCTAAGAAGTCGGCGCGGCAGGCGCCCCGGCCGGCCTTGCGGCTCGTGCCCGCGGGCAGCGATGCGGTCGACCTGCACCCGGGCTGGGTCGCAGGCTTGACCCCGGGCTCGGCCGTCGCGCCGGAGGTGGCCAGGGGTGCACGGTCGGGTGCTCGCAGGGGTGCGGCTTTGCCGCTGCGGTTGACCCGGCGGGGTCGGCTGCTGCGCACCCTCGCGGCGTTCGCCGTACTGAGCCTGCTGGCCTGCTCGGCTGTTGGCCGGCTGAGCGCACCTGGTCCCTTGGTCGCCGACCGGGCGGTCACCGTCGCGCCGGGCCAGACGCTGACGCAGATCGCCTATGAGCAGCTGCCGCAGCGGCCGGTGGCCGAAGGGGTCGCGCTGCTGCGTGAGCTGAACAAGATGAACTCCACCCAGGTCGTCGCCGGGCAGAATGTGCTCATCCCGGCCCTCTGAGGATCGCGCCGAGGTCGGCGCCTGCTGAGGTCAGGGCCCGCTGGCGTTGTTGCGAGTTGAGCCCGTGGGGCAGCCGTCTACAAGGGCAGGGTCCGGGGCTTTCGGCGTGTCGCCGTGGCTCGTCGGGGTGAGGTGATGCACGCCACACTCCTGGTCGGTGTCGTGCGGCGCCTTTACCCCGCCTTGGAGATTGCTTGAGGGGTGCTTGGTCGCGTCTTGAGTCGCACTTTGAGTGCCGCGGGCACGACACGCCGACCCATCGTGCTCGGGGCCGCGCCCGGCTTGAACCTGGGGCGATCGACGCCTACGATCCCTACATCTAGTGGTTACACCGCTGTTATTCATCCACATGTAGTCCCCAGGTGGACGGTCGTTACACACAGTCCGTGCACACATCGTCCACAGGTTCATCCCCACGATCTCACGACCCCGACGGGTCCGATGACCGCTGCCCTCCGTCCGCACGGCGGGTGCCGGTCGCAGGTCACGGAGCTCGCCTACAGACGGAGCTCGCCTACAGAAGGAGGTGCCATGCACTGCCCGTTCTGCCGAAACGCCGACAGCCGCGTGATCGACAGTCGGACGGCCGACGACGGCGCCACGATTCGGCGCCGCCGCCAATGCCCCGCCTGCAGCCGGCGTTTCAGCACCAGCGAGACCGCGACCCTGACGGTCATCAAGCGGTCCGGGGTCACCGAGCCGTTCAGTCGCCCCAAGGTGGTCTCCGGAGTCCGCAAGGCCTGCCAGGGTCGCCCGGTGAGCGACGACGATCTGGCACTGCTGGCGCAACAGGTCGAGGAGTCCGTGCGCGCCAGCGGGCAGGCACAGATCGAGGCGCACGAGGTGGGCCTGGCGATCCTGAGCCCGTTGCGCCGACTCGACGAGATCGCCTATCTGCGCTTCGCCTCCGTCTACCAGGGGTTCGAGACCCTGGTCGATTTCGAGGAGGCCATCGCTCTGCTCCGAGCGGAACGGGACTTGAGCCAGACGCGGACCGATGTACCCGAGGCAGACGTCCTCATCCCAGCAAGCAGCACACCGTCACCAGACCAGGCCGCATCAACCGGCCACGGCTCAGCAACGCCGTCGCGGCAAGGAGGAAGCAACACATGACCGAGACCACCGGTGCGCGCACAGGGGCACGAAAGAGTGCGCCCAAGGGTGTGCAGATCGAGCGGATCTTCACGACGGAGGGTGTCCACCCCTACGACGCGGTGACCTGGGAGAAGCGGGACGTCGTCCAGCAAAACTGGAAGACGGGGGAGACGATCTTCGAGCAGCGGGGTGTGGAGTTCCCCGACTTCTGGTCGATCAACGCCAGCACCATCGTGACCACGAAGTACTTCCGCGGGGCGCTGGGCACCGAGCGTCGGGAGTCCTCGCTGCGCCAGCTCATCGACCGCGTCGTGCTGACGTACGTGGCGGCCGGTAAGAAGCACGGCTACCTGGCCACCGAGGAAGACGCCACCCTCTTCGAGCACGAGTTGACCCACTGCCTGCTGCACCAGATCTTCAGCTTCAACAGCCCCGTCTGGTTCAACGTCGGCACCCCGAGCCCGCAGCAGGTCTCCGCGTGCTTCATCCTCGCCGTCGACGACTCCATGGACTCGATCCTGAACTGGTACAAGGAGGAGGGGTTCATCTTCAAGGGCGGCTCCGGCGCCGGCCTGAACCTCTCGCGCATCCGCTCCAGCAAGGAGCTGCTCTCCTCCGGCGGCACCGCCTCGGGGCCGGTGAGCTTCATGCGGGGCGCCGACGCCTCGGCCGGCACCATCAAGTCGGGCGGCGCGACCCGCCGCGCGGCCAAGATGGTTGTGCTCGACGTCGACCACCCCGACATCGAGGAGTTCGTCGAGACCAAGGCGCGCGAAGAAGACAAGATCCGCGCGCTGCGCGACGCCGGCTTCGACATGGACCTCGGCGGCAAAGACATCGTCTCCGTCCAGTACCAGAACGCCAACAACTCGGTGCGCGTCAGCGACGAGTTCATGCGCGCCGTCGAGGACGGCCGCACCTTCGGCCTGCGAGCCCGCATGACCGGCGAGGTCATCGACGAGATCGACGCCCGCACCCTTTTCGGCAAGATCGCCAAGGCCGCGTGGGAGTGCGCCGACCCGGGCATCCAGTACGACGACACGATCAACGACTGGCACACCAACCCCGAGACGGGGCGCATCACCGCGAGCAATCCCTGCAGCGAGTACATGAGCCTGGACAACTCCAGCTGCAACCTGGCGAGTCTCAACCTGCTGAAGTTCCTGCGCGACGACGACACCTTCGACGCCGCCACCTTCGCCAAGGTCGTCGAGCTCGTCATCACCGCGATGGACATCTCGATCTGCTTCGCCGACTTCCCGACGGAGTCGATCGGTGAGACCACCCGCGACTACCGCCAACTGGGCATCGGTTACGCCAACCTCGGCGCGCTGCTCATGGCCACCGGCCACGGCTACGACTCCGAAGGGGGCCGCTCGCTGGCGGCCTCGATCACCTCGCTGCTCACCGGGGCGGCGTACCGACGATCGGCGCAACTGGCCGGCATCGTCGGTCCCTACGCGGGGTACGCCCGCAATGCCGAGGCCCACCAGCGGGTGATGCGCAAGCACCAGGCCGCCAACGACACGATTCGCACCCTGGACGAGATGGACTCGGGCGTGCACCGCCTGGCCACCAAGGCGTGGGACGACGTCGTGCGCCTCGGGGCCCGCTCCGGCTTCCGCAACGCTCAGGCCTCGGTGCTGGCGCCGACCGGCACTATCGGCTTCATGATGGACTGCGACACCACCGGCATCGAACCCGACTTCTCGCTGGTCAAGTTCAAGAAGCTCGTCGGTGGCGGCTCCATGCAGATCGTCAACCTGACCATCCCGCGCGCCTTGAAGAAGTTGGGCTACCAGAACGAGCAGATCGAGGCGATCGTCGAGTACATCGCCGAGAACGGCCACGTCATCGACGCGCCCGGCCTGAAGACCGAGCACTACGAGGTCTTCGACTGCGCGATGGGCGCCCGAGCGATCCAGCCGATGGGCCACGTGCGGATGATGGCGGCCTGCCAGCCGTTCCTCTCCGGCGCCATCAGCAAGACCGTCAACCTGCCCGAAGAGGCCACGGTCGAGGAGATCGCCGAGGTCTATCAGCAGGGCTGGAAGCTCGGGCTCAAGGCACTGGCGGTCTACCGCGACAACTGCAAGGTCGGCCAGCCGCTGTCCGACGCCAAGGCCAAGAGTGGGTCGGCCGGGGCGGGCGAGGCCGTCGTCGAGAAGGTCGTCGAGTACCGGCCGGTGCGCAAGCGCCTGCCCAAGCGGCGCAACTCCCAGACGACGTCGTTCTCCGTCGGCGGGGCCGAGGGCTACCTGACGGCCAGCTCGTACCCCGACGACGGACTCGGCGAGATCTTCCTGAAGTTCGGCAAGCAGGGCTCGACCCTGGCCGGTCTCATGGACGCCTTCTCCCTCGCGGTGTCCGTCGCGCTGCAGTACGGCGTCCCGCTGGAGACCTACGTCGAGAAGTTCACCAACCTGCGCTTCGAGCCCGCCGGCCTGACCGACGACCCCGACGTGCGGATGGCGCAGTCGATCATGGACTACGTCTTCCGCCGGTTGGCGCTGGACTTCCTCGACTTCGAGACCCGCGACTACCTCGGCATCCACTCGGCAGAAGAGCGGGCTCGGCAGTTGGAGACCGGCTCCTACACCGCCGATGAGTCCGAGGACCTCGAGGACGAGCTGGCGAACTTCTCCCAGACCCCGGCGCCCAAGCGCGACCCCCAGCAGGGCCAGGTGCCGGCCGTCGAGAACGCTCGGGCCGCCGAGGTGAAGTCCGGCGCCGGCGCGGCCGCCGTCCGACCGGCGGATGCCGACGTGCACTCCTCCGCGGAGCTGTTCGAGAAGCTGCAGGGCAAGGCCGCCGACGCGCCCATGTGCATGACGTGTGGCACGAAGATGCGCCCCGCCGGCAGTTGCTACGTCTGCGAAGGATGCGGCAGCACCAGCGGCTGCAGCTGAAAGCGCCACAATCAGCAGGTGCACCGTGGTTGGGCCGATCCGGCGGTCGGCCCAACCACGCACCGCCATTAGGAAGGGTGATGATCGACCACCGTCATTGGGTTTGAGGGGCGCGGCGGAGACGGTTCACGGCCAGGCGGGCGATCGTCCCGATTGCCGCGTCGACGCGCGGCTGGTGCGTCTCGGGGCGAAGTGAGCGAGTCATTATCGCGACAGCGATCGGGGTCTCCTCGGGGTACTCGATGACCGCAATCTCGTGGCGCAGACGCCCGAGCGTCCCTGTTTTTCCGGCGATGGTGACGTCGTCGTGGGGGAAGCCGGTTCCGACCCGGTGGCGCCATGCCTGGTGGCGCATCCCTGCGCGGACCGGTTCGGCGTACCCGGTGGTCCAGAGTTGGGCGAGCATCGAGGTGAGGTCCCGCGCCGTGGAGCTGCTTGTCAGGGCGGGATCGTACTCCGATGTCGTTCGGTCGGTGGACGGGTCGGCGAGGGCTTGGAGGGCCTCGTCGAGGGTTCGCCCCCCGCTCTCGGCGATGACGGCGCGCATCGCATCGGCGGTCCCACGGCGGGCAGTGGTGCTGGTGCAGCCTGACCGCACGATCCAGTTTTGAACGGCAGCGTGGCCGACCAAGTCGAGCACGGCGGTGGCGCTGGCATTGTCGGACAGCGCAAGCATCATCCGGATGCAGTCGCGTTGGCTCAGCACCACGTCGTCCAGGAGTGCGCTGACGCCAGTAGGTCCGGCCGTTCGATTGTCCCGAAGCAACGTGACAGCGGCTGTCGCATCGAGGGTCCCGGCGTCGACCTGCTCGGCCCAGCAGCCGGCCAGGGGCACCTTGTAGAGCGAGGCCATGGGGACGGGCACGTCGGCGTCGAGGGCGACCTCATCGGCGGCGTCGGTGACGCGGCGTGCGTGGACCCACACCTGGACGCCCGAGTCCTCGGCCAGGAAGTCCAGGCGAGAGATGAGCTCGTCTTGGTTCATCGCATCGCAGTCTCGATAAGCCTGGAGAGGCGGGCGTGGTCTATGCCAGGGCGTTGCTCGGTGATGACGGGGACAACCACCCGGAACCGCATCGGTATCTGCGCGGAGTTGTGAGTGTCCTGCGAGTCGGCAACACCTCTGGTGATTCCGGTGCCCATGCCCGCCGCGATCCATGCCTGCCGTTCTTGGTGGAGCTCGATCTCACGAACCGGGTTGTCGAAGCCCAGCCTGTGGAGGTGATCGACGATCTGGTCGTGCGCGGCAGGGTGGTGTGCGCGAGGTGGCAGGACGACGGGTGCCCCGCGTTCGAGAGCGTCGGCATCGATGGTCCCCCGGACGGTGAGGACGTCCCCGGCGAGGAGCCCATCGACAGGGGACGGGTGGCGGACGAGAGCGATGTCGAGGTCGCCTTCTCGCAGCTCACCGAGGAGTTCGTTGCTCCCCGCCAACCGGGGACTGATGTGAACGTCGGCGGCAGCGAGGTGGGCCATAACGCGCCCCGCGTAGTCGTCGAGATCGGGGGATAGGCCGACTCTGACCACGACGTCGTCGGTCCATCCTCGGGCGGTCTCGACGAATGTGTCGGCCTGCCCGACGAGCTCTCGGGCTTCGGGCAGCAGCGCGGCCCCCGATGGGGTGAGTGCAACCCGGCGAGCGTCCCGGTCGAAGAGCCGCTGTCCCAGGTGTCGCTCCAGCCGCTGGATTCCCTGCGAGAGCGGAGGTTGTGCCATCGCGAGGCTGGCCGCTGCGTTGCCGAAGTGACGGTGCTCGGCCACGGCGATGAAGAAGCGCAGGTGCCTGACGAGGTCCACCTGATCAGGCTAAACCCCAATGATATGAGATGAATATGAGATGAGGCGATCCATAGTCTTTGACTCTTGATGCGTGACGGGGAAGCGTTGGGTCTCATGAGCAGACGAGGCGAACGCCGCGATGCGCCGGCGACAGGCCTGCTGAGCCGTCGGAGCCGCAGCCTTCGGGGCATGGCCATCGCCGTGGCGTTGGCACTCTTCGCAGGCAGCGGTCTCGTTGGCTGGTGGTGGCACGGCATGCGTCAGAGCGACCTGGCGCTGGACAGCGCTCGTTCCTTCGCGGCACAGGTCGCGGATGACCTCCAAGGCGGTCGACCGCTGGCGGGACTTGACGGCGCCCCCGACGCCGAGGAGATGGCGACACTCCTCGAAGGGATGGGCAAGATCCCCCACGCCGTCACTGTGGCAGGGGTCGACCTCGACGAGGACCGGAAGAAGGGCGTTGTCACTCTCAATCACGAGTGGCGGGTACACGCGGACAAGACTCCGTGGGCGTACCCCACCACGGTGGCTATCGAGCGGGACGGCGAGAGTTGGCGCAGTGGCTGGGACGCCGAGATCCTGGTGCCCGGCCTTCGGGAGGGTGAGAACCTGAGGGCTCGCCGCCTGCTGGCTGCCCGTGGCGAGATCCTGGGGGATGGCGACGCCTCGCTGGTCACCGCTCGCCCGGTCGTGCGGATCGGCATCGACCGAGGGGAGGCCTCGTCGAAGGCTGCCGCAGCCCGCAGCGCGCGCACGGTGGCTCGGCTCGTCGATGTCGACCAAGGCCCCTTCGTGGCCGCCGTCGTGGGTGCCGGTCCCAAGGCGTTCGTCGAGGCCATCACACTGCGCGCGGACACCACGGGCATCGACTCACTGAGCATCGAGATGGACTCCATCGACGGGGCCCGAGTCATCGAAGACGTGCTGCCTCTGGCCCCGAGCAGCACTTTCGCACGCCCGATCCTCGGCAGTGTTGGCCCGGCGACCGCCGAGCAGGTAGAGCAGTCCAAGGGCGCGGTTCGCGCTGGAGACATCGTCGGCCTGGGCGGCTTGCAAGCCGCCCAGAACAAGCGACTCCAAGGCATCCCGGGGTACGTCGTCGAAGCGGTGAAGGACGACGGCTCCACCCGCGAGCTGCACGCCGTCGACGCCAAGCACGGCCAGTCGGTCCGCACCACCCTGAGCGAGGAGCAACAGTCCGCTGCGGAAGCCACCCTGGCCCACATCAAGCCCGCCAGCGCGATCGTGGCGATCCGTCCTTCAGACGGCCACGTCCTGGCCGCGGCTAGCGGACCCGGCAGCAAGGGGTATTCGACTGCCACCCTGGGGCAGTACGCGCCAGGCTCAACCTTCAAGGCTGTGACCGCCCTGGCCCTGCTCCGCAACGGCCTAACCCCGCAGAGCAGCGTGCCCTGCACAACCACGACGACCGCTGATGGACGGTCCTTCAAGAACTACGACAACTATCCCGCCACCGGGACCGGGAACATCCCCTTCGCCACCGCGTTCGCCAACTCCTGCAACACCGCCTTCATCGCCGAAAGGGATCGACTGGCGCCCGACTCCCTCTGGGGCGCTGCTGCCTCACTCGGCCTGACTCAGTCACCTCAGCTCGGAGTCCCGTCCGCGTTGGGAGACGTCCCCGACGCAGATACCGAGGTCGACCTTGCCGCGGCCATCATCGGCCAGGGCAAGGTGCTGGCTACCCCGCTCGGGATGGCCACCGTGGCGGCCAGCATCCAGCACGGATCGATCGTGACTCCCCGCATGGTCCTCGACGCCGAGCTCACCCCGACGCCCGCGGTCGTGGCCCCGCTCACTCCCGCGGAGGGCGAGCAGGTCCGCTCACTGATGCGGGGCGTGGTCACCCAAGGCTCTGCGACCTTCCTCGCCGACGTCCCCGGCGGTCCAGTCCTGGCGAAGACCGGCACCGCCGAGTACGGCACCGACTCCCCACCCAAGACGCACGCCTGGATGATCGGGATCCACGACGACCTCGCCGTCGCTGTCTTCGTCGAGGACGGAGCCGGCGGCGCCTCGACGGCCGGCCCCCTCCTGGAGGACTTCCTGCGTCGGATCGATGGGTGACGATGCTGTGATGACGACACCAGGCCAGGCGCAGGCAGCATGGCCAAGGGCCGGAGCGGCAGCGGTCGCGCTCGCCATCCTTGTCGCGGTGCTGGGCTGCTTCGCTCCACCGGTGGTCATCGGGGGCCTCCTGGCTCCCCCCTTCGCAGTCCACGCAAGCTTGGTCGTGGGAGCCCTCGTTGCCGCGGTCTGGATCGGGGTGCAGACCGGCCGACCCAGGGTCCCGGGACTTATCGGCACCGGGCTCCTCTGCCTCTCTCTTGTGTGCCTCCACTCGTCGGAGTCCCTGATGACGACGACATTCACGATCCTCGAACCCGCCGGCGCGGACGGCTGCCGCGTCGTGGCCCGCGAGTCCGCCTTTCTCATGAGCGGTGACGCGTCAGTTGGCGCCATCGGTCGCCACGGCGGGCCAGTGTGGATGACGGGCCATTACTTCGTCGACGACGGCGGCACCCCGATCCGTAACGGCGACTACCAGCTGAAATGGGACAAGGACGGCAGCGCCTCCCTCCTCGTCTCGCAGGCCTATGACTTCGACCCGATCGAGCCAGAGCTGTCCTGCCGATGATGTCCGACGCGAAGTCCGCGGCCCACCCGCTGGCGTTTGGGCTGCGTCGCTGCGTCCCCGCGTCGCCGCGCTACCGACGCGGGCGAGCCGGTCGACAAGGAGTGTCCAGCGGGCCATCTGCCGTCGAAATGGCATGATGGAGAGGATGTTTCGCCGCTGAGCGGCGCCGTTGGGGGGTCAACTTCGGAGGCTCGATGACCTCACCCCGCGGGGCCCGACGCGCTGCTGCTCCGGCGCGGCGAGCCATCGTCACCCTGCTGGCGGTCGTCGGACTGCTCGGGGTCATTGCCTGCCAGCGGGCGGCCTCGCCGCCGGACCGGGCGTCGACGGTCACCCAGGCAGCCACACAGCGCGAGGCCCCACCGATCGGACACGGCGGTCAGCTCGCCGTGGAAGAGGCCGCGCAAGCGCCGGCGTACGGGCCGACGGACGGCCCGACCCAGGGCGCGGGTGCCCCGTCGCCAGAGCGCACGCCCGCGCCGGCCCAAAGTGTGACCGTCGTGCTCACCGGCGACACGCTCGTGCATCCGCCACTGTGGCGCACCGCCGAGCGCGACGCCTCGGCGACAAAGCGCGCCGGCGAACTGGACTTCCGGCCGATGCTGGCCGCGATGCGCCCGCTGATCGACGGGGCCGACGCCGCGGTCTGCCACCTGGAAACCCCCGTCGCCGAACCCGGCGGCCCCTACCGCGGCTATCCGGCGTTCTCGGTGCCGCCGCAGATCCTCGACGCCCTGGCGTGGGTCGGCTACGACGGCTGCACCACCGCCTCCAATCACAGCCTCGACGCCGGGTTCGCCGGCCTGATCCACACGATCGACGCCATGGCCGCGGCCGGCTTGGGCCACACCGGCACCTGGGCCACCGCCGCGGACGCCGGCAGCCCCCTGATGATCGAGGCGCGCGGCGTGCGCATCGCCGTCATCACCGGCACGTACGACACCAACGGCATCCCGCTGCCGCGCAACGCCCCCTGGTCGGTGGCGCTGCTGGACCCGGCCCGCCTCATCGCCTCCGCCAAGGCGGCCCGAGCGGACGGCGCCGATCTCGTGCTCGCCGGCCTGCACTGGGGTGCGGAGTACGCCAGCACGCCGACCGCAGCGCAGCGCCGGATCGCCCGCACCCTCGCGGACTCGGGCCAGATCGACCTCATCTACGGCCACCACGCCCATGTCGTGCAGCCCTTCGATCGGATCGGCGACACGTGGGTGCTCTACGGCCTGGGCAACGCCGTTGCCCACCACGCGACTCGGGCGCCCGGCGTGGACGACGGCGTTGCCGCCCGAGTCACCTTCACTCGTGCCCGGAGTGCCCCCGCCGCCCCCGAGCCAGGCGGGTCGAAGCAGAGGCGTTGGTCCACCGAGCGGGTGGAGTACGTGCCCACGACCGTGCTGCGCAGCACGGGCGAGCGGCCGGCCAGGATCGTCCCCCTGGAGGTCGCTGCAGCGGACCGCGGGGTGAGCGCCGCCGAACGCGCCCGCCTCGAGCGGGCCCGCGACGCGGTGTCCGGCACCGTTCGATCGCTGCGGGCGCCGGGGATCGAACGGGCGCAGGCTAGCGTCCCAACTCGCTGAGAAAAGCTGACAGCTCGGCACGGAAGCGGTCGGAGGCCTCCAGGTGGGCCCAGTGCCCGCAGTCGTCGACGAGCACGAGGCGGGCGTCGGGCATGCGCCGGGCCGCGTCGACCGACCCCGACGGCGAGACGAGCGTGTCTTGGCGGCCGTGGAAGAACAGGGTGGGCGCTCCGATCTCGTGCACGACCGGGAGCAGGTTGTTGCGCATCCGGGTCGGCGCCAGCGACGCCTGGTTGTAGCGGCGGTAGCCCATGCCCTCGGGGTGGCGGGCAGCCTCGGCCAGAAACTCCGTGCGCACCTGCGGCGGCAGCGTAGCCACGTCGTGGACCATCGAAGTGAGCGCCTTCTCCACGTACCGGTTGGCCAGTCGGGCCAGCGGGTCCATCGCCCGATCCGGCAAGCTCGCCAATGTCCACGCCACGAGATTCGCCTGGCGGTTGCGGAACACCGGGACCAGTCCGCCCGGTGCGATGAGCACGAGGCCCGCGGCCAGGTTCGGATGCCGCAGCGCGACCTGCATCGCGACGTCACCACCCATCGACACGCCGACGACGACCGCCCGCGCCACCCCCAGGCGCCCGGCCATCGCAGCGACGAAGTCCCCTTGGTCGCGCGGCCCGCCCACCGGCTCCACCTGGGTATACCCGAATCCGGGCAGGTCCAAGGCCAGCACCTCGCGGTCGGCACCGAAGGCCTCGAACAGCTCGAACCACGAGATCGCGGCGTTGTCCGACCCGCCGCCGTGGATCAACAGCAGCGGCAGCGCCCCACCCGGCGTGGCGTTCGCGGTGCTGCGCAGCACCCGGACCCGCCCCAGGTTCGTTTCCAGGTACTCCTCGCGGGCTCCCGGCGGAATGAGTCGGCTCGTCATACGTGCCAGGTTTCCCGATCGGGCTCGCGTTCGCTACTCAGCGACCCGGGCTCATCGAGGAGTGCGCAATATGTGCAGTCAATAGACGTTATTGCTCTACAAAGTGCACATGTCCACTACCGCAGCTCGTGACCGTTGACCGGTCGCCCCCTGTGGTCGAGACTTGCCAGCACGACGACCTCCGGCCGCCGCCGATCGCGAGCGCCCCGGAGGCGATCCTGCAGTCAACCCCCGAAGGAGTGGGCCCATGAGTTTTCAGGAGACGTTGACCAACGAGGAGAAGCTGGCCGACCTGGATGTCGATCAGCTGAAGAAGCTGGTCGGGCTGGTCGAGTACGACGAGTCCGGCGACGAGTTTCCCGTCACCGGCTGGGACGCGATCGTCTTCGTCGTCGGCAACGCCACCCAGGCGGCGCACTATTACCAGTCCGCCTGGGGCATGGAGCTGGAGGCGTACTCCGGCCCGGAGCACGGCAACCGCGATCACAAGGCATTCGTGCTGCGCAGCGGCTCGATCCGGTTCGTGCTCAAGGGTGCGGTCGACCCCGACAGCGAGCTGGTCGCCCACCACACCCGCCACGGCGACGGCGTCGTCGACATCGCCCTCGAGGTGCCCGACGTCGACAAGTGCATCGCCCAGGCCAAGAAGGTCGGCGCGACCGTCCTCGTCGAGCCGCACGACGAGACCGACGAGCACGGCACCATCCGTATCGGTGCGATCGCCACCTACGGCGAGACCCGCCACACCCTCATCGACCGCTCTCGGTACAACGGCCCCTACCTGCCCGGCTACGTCGCGCGCTCCAGCACCTTCGTCAAGCGCGACGGGGCCCCCAAGCGGCTGTTCCAGGCGCTGGACCACATCGTCGGCAACGTCGAGCTCGGCAAGATGGACGAGTGGGTCGGCTTCTACAACAAGGTCATGGGCTTCACGAACATGGCCGAGTTCATCGGTGACGACATCGCCACCGACTACTCCGCGCTCATGTCCAAGGTCGTCGCCAACGGCAACCACCGGGTGAAGTTTCCGCTCAACGAGCCGGCGATCTCCACGCACAAGTCGCAGATCGACGAGTACCTGGACTTCTACCGCGGTCCGGGCGCCCAGCACCTCGCGCTGGCCACTAACGACATCCTGGCCACCGTCGACGCTCTGCGCGCCGAGGGTGTCGACTTCCTCGACACTCCCGACTCCTACTACTCCGATCCCGAGCTGCGCGAGCGCATCGGGCAGGTTCGCGTGCCCATCGAGGAGTTGCAGAAGCGCGGCATCCTCGTGGACCGCGACGAGGACGGCTACCTGCTGCAGATCTTCACCAAGCCCCTCGGCGACCGCCCGACGGTCTTCTTCGAGCTCATCGAGCGTCACGGCTCCCTCGGCTTCGGCAAGGGCAACTTCAAGGCCCTGTTCGTCGCCCTCGAGCGCGAGCAGGCCCGCCGCGGCAACCTGTAAACCTCTGCAGCCCCATCCCCACTGGCCTGAACGGCGGGGATGGGGCTGGGCATGCGAGAGGCGCTCAACCCGGACCCCAATCCAGGTTGAGCGCCTCTTCGTGTGCGCAGCGGTGCGAGCGTCAGTAGGCGCCGGAGCCGGCGACGACTGCGCGGAACGTGCGGAACAGGATCTGCAGGTCGACGATCGGCGACCAGTTGTCGACGTAACGCAGGTCGAGGCGGATCGACTGCTCCCAGTCGAGGTCGCTGCGGCCGCTGATCTGCCACAGGCCGGTCATGCCGGGACGCACGTGCAGACGGCGCATCGCGTCGGGCTCGTACTGCTCGACCTCGGCCTGGCTCTGCGGGCGCGGGCCGACGAGCGACATCGTGCCGAAGAGCACGTTGAACAGCTGCGGCAGTTCGTCGAGGGAGTACTTGCGCAGGAAGTGACCGATGCCGGTGATGCGCGGGTCACGCTTGAGCTTGAACTGCACCGAGTTGCCCTCGGACATGTGCAGCAGGGACTCGAGCTTCTTCTCCGCGTCGACGCACATCGTGCGGAACTTGAAGATCGTGAACATGTCGCCGCGCACCCCGACGCGCTTCTGCTTGAAGATCACCGGACCGGGGTCAGTCACCTTGATCGCGATGGCGATCGCGATGAGCAGCGGCGACAGGCCCAGGATGAGGAAGAACGCCAGCGTGCGGTCCATGAGGCTCTTGAGGATGACCGAGCGGCGCGTGGCCGCCGGACGCTCGATGTGCAGCAGCGACATGTCCGTGGACTGGCGGATCGACAGTCGCGGACCCGCGACATCGAGCAGACCCGTGGAGACGACGAGCTCGACCCCGCGCTCCTCCAGCGCCCACGCCAGCCGGCGCAGCTGCTTGCCGACCAGCTCGGGGTGGGACGTGACGACCACGACCTCCGCGTCGCACAGATCCACCGCGGAGATGGCCTCCAACGGCGTCCCCAGTACGGGCACACCATCGATATCGGTCGTGGAGTTCCAGTTCGAGTCCATCGCCGAGGTGCACACAGCGACCGGCTCCATGCCCTGGTCGGGGGAGCTCTTGATGTTGCGGATCAGCTCGGCGACCGCGTCGGCGCGACCGACGACGACGGTGCGCTGCATGAGCACGCCGCTGCGACGGTTGTGGTGCAGCCAGTGCCGCATGAGCCGACGCACCAGCACGCCGAGCAGGAACAGCCCGACGATCAGGGTGATGACGTACATCCGGCTCCACTGCACCTTGACGAACAGGCCGGCGACGGCCAGCAGGCCGAGCAGCATGATCGTCGCGCGGCCCACCGCGCGATACTCCTCGTCGGAGACGCCCAGGTAGCGGCGCTCGTAGGCCCGCGACATCGCCAGCGTGAGTACCCAGACGATCGGCATGGCCAGGCTGGCCAGGATGTAGCCGCGACCGACGTCGGCCGACGCGGGCCCGATGATGAGAGCGAGCGTCACCACGAGGCCGCCGACCAGGAAGTCGAGCCCCAGCAGGCGACGCGTGTACTTGTCGGCCCACGTGCCGGACCGATGCGAGTGCGCGAAGATGTCACCGTCCATCGACGGTGTGGTCAAGGCTGTCGCACCCCGCTGCGACGCCGAACCGGCTGCCGTGTGCGGAAGTTCGACACGCCGCGCGTGCCGGGATTCCCGAGCAGCCTCTCGTTCATGAATGGACAACAGAAGTCCCCTCCCAATACAAATCAGCCCGCACCCGCGCGCCAAAAGGCACGTGCGATGCAGCCCCCGATCCCCATGTCGCCGGCCCCTGGGTCCCCCGTGGTTCCGAACGGCCGACTTGGACGACAGACCAGAGTCTAGACAAAGTTCTCCGTGAACGTCACGTCACGAGCGTGTCGCATGCGCAAGGCACCGGAGCAACACCTGCCGGCGGGCGGTCGGCGCCGTCGGCTCCGCCCATGAATCTGGTCGGGCCACAGCCTATCCCGGGTCGACCGAAGAGTTTGAACGGGCGTCCGAGGCGGGTGTTAACAGGCCGAACGGTGAGACGAACGGGCGGCTGTGGGGCCTGCCCAACGGCCTCCGGTCGATGTGGTGAGGCGCCCGGGTGGGGGAGCGGGGTAGGGTCGCCCAGGGGAAATTTCGCGCTCTGCGCGGCACGGGGGGATCGGGAAGGACATGACGCACACAGCTATGACATCGACAGCTATGACATCGACAGGGCCGCTAGGGCGCACGACCGGCACGGGGCCGGCACCACTGAAGAACGACACGACGATCGGCATGAGGGTCGGCATGAACAACGACACGAAGATCGACGCGAGCGCCGACGCCGTCGGCTGGGACGATCTCGAGGTCGTGCTCGTCAGCTACCGCAGCCGCGACCACGTCGAGGCGCTGCTCGACTCGTGGGGCCAGCAGCTGCCGGTCGTCGTCGTCGACAACTCCGGGGATGTCGACGGGCTGCGCGAGCTCGCGGACGGCCGCCCCAACGTTCGCTACGTCGACGGCGGCGGTCAGGGTTTCGCCCGCGCCGCCAACCGCGGGGCTTTCAGCAGCACCGCGCCTTATGTCGCCTTCGTCAACCCGGACTCTCGGCCCACCGCCGAGGACCTGCTGGCGCTGGCCCGCGGAGTGGCGCAAGACCCCGGGGCCGTGTCGCACGCCGCGACGGTCACCGGTCACGACGGTGATGTCGAGATCGGCGTCGGCGGCTGGGAGCCGACCCTGGCGCGCACCGCCACCTACGCCTTCGGGCTGCACAAGCGTTTCCCCCGGCACGGCATCTACGCCAAGCCGCAGCTCGGTGAGCACATCGAGCTGGAGTGGACGACCGGAGCCTGCATGGTCGTGCGCGGCCCCGAGTTCACCCGCCTCGGCGGCTTCGACGAGTCCTTCTACGTCTACAACGAGGACATGTCGTTCGGCCGCCGCGCCCGCGAAGAGGGCCTGACCCAGGTGCTGCGCTCCGACGTCGTCGTGCGCCACGGCGCCGGCGGCTCCGGGGCGCCCTCGGTCGAGATGTTGCGGCTGCGCGGCGCGTCCTTCGCCAACTACGTCGAGCGCTACCACAGCGGCGTGCCCGCCAAGGTGATGCGGGCGTCGATGGCCACCGGCTACGCCCTCCGCGCCGCCCAGCAGAAGCTGGCCGGCAACGACGACCTGTCGCGCCAGTACCGCGCCGTCATCGGCGGCCTCGTGCAACGCACCGCCCACGTCGGCGGTGTGGAGGTCGCCCGGCAGCGGTTCAACGACACTGCGCCGCAGCACGGCACCGGCAGCGGCACCGAATCCGGCCACGACTCGGCGCTGATCGTCGCGGACGACTCGGTGACCGACCAGGCGCCCTTCCTCCTGATCACCAAGGAGTTCGGCGTGCCGGCCACCTCCGGGGGCATGCTGCGCACGCTGGCGTTGGTTCGCTGGCTCGCGCGTCGCGGCCCCGTCGTCGTGGTGCACCCCAAGGGAGTGCACGGCGCCCGCCTCGCCGACCCGACCGCCGACTCGATGCCCGACTCGATGCCCGACTCGGGCATCGAGCCGGAGATCGTCATCGAGCAGTTGCGGCAGGCGCCACCGCGCAGCCTGGCCCACGACGCCGTGTCGGCGTTCACGTACCGCAGCCTCGGGGCACCCCGCACCTGCGGCGCCGGCCTGTTGACGGGGCTGCGCGAGAGCCTGGACCAGCTGGGTCCGTTCCGCGCGGCGATCGTCGACCACACGTGCGTCTTCGGGGTGGAGTCGCTGCTGCCCGCGCAGCTGCCGGTCGTGCTCAGCACCCACAACGTCGAGTCCGACCTCATGCGCCAGCGCGCCGACGCCGAGTCGGGCTGGCAGCACTATGCCGCGCTCGCCGAGACGCGGCTGCTGCGGCGCCTGGAGATGGGGGTCGGGGCCCGTCGTCCCACCGTCGTCTGCACGGCCGCCGACGGCGCGGCCGTGACCGCGGACACCGACGGTAACGCCGTCGTCGTGGCCCGCAACGGTGTCACCCCGCCCAGCCGGCCCCTACGCGCGGAGGCGCTCGCCGCGGGCGCCATCAACACCGACGAGTTGCTGTTCACCGGCGCGCTGGACTGGCGGCCCAACATCAACGGCATCCTGTGGCTGCTGGAGTCCGACGCCTGGAAGGCGCTCTGCCAGGAGCGGCCGAACCTGGTGCTCACCGTCGCGGGCCGCAATCCGTCGCCGGAGTTCGTGCAGCGCGTGCAGGCCGCCGACGGCGCCCGGGTCGAGGCCGACGTGCCGAGCATGGAGCCGCTGCTGACGCGGGCCCGCCTCGGTGTCGCCCCCCTCTTGGAGGGCGGCGGCTCGCGCATCAAGCTGCTGGAGTACGCGGCCTACGCCCTGCCGAGCGTCTCGACGTTCGTCGGCGCCTCGGGGCTCGACGGCCTGCCGGAGGTCGCGGTGCGCCAGACTCCGGAGGACGCCCAGGCCTTCTGCGACGCGCTCCGTGCGGCCCTCGACCACGGCCCCACCGTCCTCGACGAGGCCGTTGTCGCTACCGTGCTCGACCGCTACGGCTGGGACCGGGCTCTGGCACCCATCGCCGATCTGCTCGACGTCGTCTGAGCGCGGGCACCGCGGCGGGCGCGCGCTGCTCGCGCATGGAGCCAGCCCGCATCGAGCTGCCGCCGCGAGAGTCACAGTTCGCGGCGGCACGCACAGCCACGTTTCTGCACGTCACCCGAGAGTGTGACGTTCGGCGAGTTGGGGTGAGGACGCGTCTGGGGCTGCGGTGAAGTCGGGGTGGCGTAGCAGCCCGCCGATGAAACCGGTGCCCCAGGCGTGGTGGGTGAGCATCGCGATGGGGCCCATCAGCAGCAGGTCGCGGTCGTGCCGTTCGAGGGAGGTGCGGGCCGCAACCGCCAGACAGGCGCCGGCGTAGGCCAGCGGGGGCACCAGAGCGCTGCGATGCCGGGTGGCCACCAGCAGGCAGGCGCTGTTGAGGGCCGTGACCGCCGCGGGAGCGATCTGGCGCAGCTTCGGCTTGGAGTGGTGCTTGACGGTGTTCCAGGCGCGGCCGCGGCCGTGGTTGTACTGCTGGCGCGCCAGAGCGCGCCAGGTGCGACGCGGAAAGTAGGTGATGGCGGCCCCGGTGTCCAGAAAGATCCGGCCACCGTCGCCTGCCAGGCGCACATCCAGCTCGGCGTCCTCGTTGTGCATCATTCGCGGGTCGTAGCCGCCGACGCGCTCGAAGGCGGCGCGGTCGAAGGCGGCGTGATGCCCGTGGTCGACATAGCGCGATTCCCCGAGTCGGCGGTGTGCCGACCCACCGTTGCCCAGCAGGCTGTTCTGCGTCTGCGCGACCGCGTGCTGAAAGGGTGTGCCGCCGTCGGCGACCATAGGCACGACCACCGACACGCAGCCCTGGTCACGAAGCTCGCGCAGCCCCTGCACGACGCGACGCAGGAAGCCGGCCGGGTAGGCGGCGTGGCAGTCGGTGCGCACGACGATGTCGACGTCGGCGGCGGCCCGGCTGACCGCCAGGTTGACCCCGCGCGACTGCGTGCGGCCGGGGTTGTCGAGCAACTCGATCCGCGGGTCGTGCGCCGCCAGCTGGCTGACCACCGCTCGGGTGCGATCCCGGCTGCCGCCGTCCGCCACCACCAGGCGCAGCGGCACGTCGTCGGTGTCGCGCAGTAGTTGGCGCACCGCCTCCCCGACAAAACGCTCCTCGTTGAGGGTGGGCATGACGACGAGGACGCTCATCCCCCACCTACCTCCAAGGATTGCGAATGGTTCAGTTGCCGGCGCATCCGTCACCAAGGCATTGATCTCCCGGCGCGTTGTCCCTGCACCACGCGCTCGGCGCGCCCGACCGATCCTAGTGGCCCACTCCTGTGGTCGCGATGAGCCTGGATGACGCCTGGTGCGCAGCGAGATCAATGTCCCGGATTTCGAGACGATTCGCCGATGGCGGACGTTGCGAGCGCGACACCGCGTCGTCGCCACGCGGCTGGTGCGCAGGCCGAAACGGCTGCGCTGCGGTCGAACTCGACCTCCGGTCGCCACGGCCAGGTGACGGGCCGAGACCGCGAGCAGGGTTGAGCCAAAAACCGGGGTGAGATATGCCGCAAAACGCCTGCCTGAGAGAAATCTCAGCGCTGCCGCAACGGGGGCCGATGGTCATGGCGTCCACACCCCTCGCCTCCCCCCAACTGAAAGCCCCCATATGTCTCTTCGCACCCCTGCGCGTCCCCGCAGGGCGGCGGCCGTCGCGTCCCTGTCGGCCTGCGCTCTGTCCCTCCCCATGCTCGGAACCGCCCTGATGACCCCCGCTGCGGCCGCAGCGGACGAGAGCACCACGGTGCTGCGGATGACGGTGGCTCCCCAAGCCGTCACCGACTCCAAGGGCAACGTTTGGCAAGCCCGCTCCGGCTTCTCCGGCGGAGCGAACAACGGCGACTACTCGGCCTCCTATGACGCCGGAACCCAGATCAAGGGCACCAGCGAGCACTCCCTGTACCGGCACGAGCTGGTGCGCATGGACTCCTTCAAGCGAGCGCTGCCCAATGGCACCTACGACGTCACGCTGAAGATGCGTGAGGGCTGGTGGACCGCAGCCGGCCAGCGCGTGTTCAACGTGACCGCCGAGGGCAAGGGCGCCCTGAGCAACGTCGACATCTTCGCCTCCGTCGGGCAGCAGGCCGCCTACGACCGCACCTTCCGGGTGACCGTCGCCGACGGCACCCTGGACCTCGGCTTCAACGCCAGCAAGGACTCCGCGCTCGTCTCCGCAATCCAGATCGACCGCGTCGCCGCGCCGGCGGAGCAGGAGAGCAGCCAGGTCGTCACCCGCATGTCGGTCAACCCGAACGCGACCAAGGACGCCGCCGGCAACACCTACAGTGCCCGCTTCGGCTTCGACCGCGGCGACTTCGCCGCCAGCTACAGCGGCAACGAACGCGTTGCGGGCACGAGCGACCAGGAGCTGTACCGCAGCGAGCTGGTGCGCTTCAACAGCTGGTCGCAGCCCGTGGCCAATGGCACCTACGACGTCACGCTGAAGATGCGTGAGGCCTGGTGGACCGCCGCCGGTCAGCGGGTCTTCGATGTCGTCGCCGAGGGTCAGACCGTGCTGCGCGACGTCGACATCTTCAAGGATGCCGGCAAGGGCCGCGCCTACGACCGCAGCTTCCGTGTCGAGGTCAAGGACGGCCGCCTGAACCTGGCGGTCAACAACAAGAAGGACTCCGCGCTGGTGTCCGCGCTCGTCGTCGCCAAGGTGACCAACCCGGCGTCGAACAACCCGAACCCGACGCCGACCTCGACCCCCACCTCCAACCCGACGACTCCGGCGCCCACCCCGACCACGCCGACGCCCACCCCGACGGCGACGCCGACCAACACGCCGACCCCGCCGACCTCATCGACCAACCGGCCCAGCGGCCTGCTCTTCGACTCCGGTGTGTTCCCGATGCACCGCGCCGGTGTGGCCACGGCCTTCGAGAACTCGCGCGGCAAGAAGCTCGACGTCATCACGGTCTTCCCCTCGCGGGACAACTGGGGCTCGATGATGGGGGCCTGGTTCCTGGACAACCAGCGCATCCCGGCTGACTTCAAGGGCACCCTCGACGTCGGTGTTCCGCTGTGGCCCAACGACGGCAACCTGAACACCGCCGCCGCCGGCGGCTACAACGCCCAGTGGGAGCAGTTCGGCCGGCTCGTCGCCGCCAAGTACCCGAACGCCTACATCCGCCTCGGCTGGGAGATGAACCTGCCCGGTTGGCGTCACGCCGCCTACGCCCGCTCCGCGGAGCAGTGGAAGACCGCCTACCGCCACGCGGTGAACTCCATCCGCAAGGGTGGCTCGAACCTGCGGATCGCCTGGGTCGTCAACGAGGGCCCCGGCCAGACCGACACGCAGGACGCCCGCGTGTTCTACCCCGGTGACGCGCACGTCGACTACATCGGCATGGACGCCTACGACTGGTGGCCCGGCTACACCTCGCCGGCCAACATCGCCAAGCACCTCGACAGCCAGTACGGCTGGAACTTCTGGCTCGACTTCGCCAAGAGCCGCGGCAAGAAGTTCGTGCTCCCGGAGTGGGGTGTCGCCCCGGCCAACAGCGCCAGCGGCGGCGACAACCCGATGTACATCAACTTCGTCTACGACTGGCTGAAGACGAACGCGCAGTGGATCGGCTACGAGAGCTACTTCAGCGAGTCGGACAGCTACATCCGCGGTGACCTGTTCACCAACAACCAGCGCGCCTCCGCCGAGTACAAGCGGTGGATGGGGCAGCTGTCGGCCAAGTAGGGCCACGTAGGTCACGCAAGTCATTGACCTAGAGCCCGCGCGATCGGCGCCGGTCATCCTCTCCGGGGGGTGGCCGGCGCCGGCGCGTTACCGACCCTCGACGAGCACGCCTCAGTCGATGCCGTACCGCTGCGTCGCCTTCGATCCAGACGGCCTGGGCTGGCCCTGCAGCAGCAGCCGGTTCAGCACCGGGCCATGTCGGTCCAGCAGAGGCCGCAGGGGGATGGCGCCGGTGTCGGGGCGGCGCACCCGCGCGTGCAGGTCGAGTTCGGACAGCACCCCCTCGATGCCGCCGAGGATCGAGCCGCGCAGCAGCCACGCGGAGGAGTCCCGGGCCGGCTCGACGAGGCAGAACTCCGTGAGCATCGCCTGGGTCTCGCGCAGCATGTCCAGGGTGTCCGCCAGAGCCGCCTCGGCCTGCGCGCTGCGCCCCTTCGCCTCCGCGACCGTCAGCGCCCCGAACGCCTCGATGACCGCGCCCATGTCGGCGAGCACCACCGCCATGGCCCGGCGCAGCTCCTGCTCGTACTCGGTCTGCGGCTCGTCCTGTTCCGGCACCTCCTTGCGGAAGGCCAACAGGGTCTGGCGGACCGCCAGCAGCGTGCGGTCCAACGCCTGGACGCCGTAGAGGAGCATCGGGATGGTGTCGAGCGCGACGAGCGCCCGCGGGTTGAGTCGGCGCCGCTCGCGCGCCTCGGCGATCGCCGATTCCGCCTGCGTGACCAGCGGCAGGAGGCCGTGGATGTCGCGCAACCAGATGTCGATCTGGCGCCGGTCGAGACCGTGTTCCAGGTGCTCCCCGGCGGTCCGCAGCACCCGCGCGGCGCCGCCGGCCACGTCGAGCACCTTGGCGGTGGCCGCCTGCAGCCGCACCGGCGGCGGGAACGCCAGGTTGAAGGCCATCCCGACACCTGCACCGACGAGCGTGTTGATGATGCGGGTCTGCGCTGCGACGTCGTGCTGCACGACCCCGAGGATGAGCATCGCGCTGATCGGGGTCTCCAGGATGTGGTCGCCGAGCTTCATCAGATGAGCCAGGGTGAGGGCGGCGCCGATAGCCAACCCCAGGCTCCACCAGGTCAGGCCGACCCACGTCGAGAGCACGATCGCCACGAGCACCCCGGTCAGCACGGCGGCAACCCTGCCCAGGCCGTTGCGCAGCGAGGAGGTCGCGGTGGCCTGCACGACCAACAGCGCGGTCAGCGGGCCGGTGAGGTCGGTGTTGCCGGGGGTGATCGCCTGGGCGAGCAGGTAGGCGAGCACGGCCGCGATCGTCAAGCGGGTGATGCGCGCGGCGTAGGGGCTCACCCGGTCGCTCAGCTCGCGCAGCCGGGTCGACAGGTGACGCCCCCGGTCTGGGGACGCCCACACCCGCGCGATCCGGCGTAGTTGGCGGGTCGGCATGCCTCAAAGATCGCACGCCGACGCGCGTCCTCGGTCGACTCGCGTTGCGCCTCAGCGCCGTCCGCGGCTTTCGGGAGTCGGGGTGGGGCCGATGGGTGGAGCATCGGCCTCGGGGGAGAATCGGGTCATGAGTGCATCGGACACGGCAGCGCCGGTCGAGGGAGCCTCGTCACCGCCACCGGACAATCCGCCCGGCCGCGGCGGGCTTGCCGACCTGTCGGAGGCTGACCGGCAGCGGGCCGCGGCGCTGCGGCGGATGCGGCTCGTCGCCACGTCGCTGCTGGTCATCGCGGCGATCATCTTTGTCGCGACGCTGCACCGCGACGGCTGGCTGGGGTACGTCAACGCCACGGCCGAGGCCGCGATGGTCGGCGCGATCGCCGACTGGTTCGCCGTCACAGCGCTGTTCCGCCATCCGCTGGGCATCCCCATCCCGCACACCGCGCTGGTGCCGCGCAAGAAGGACGTCTTCGCCAAGAGCCTCGAGGACTTCGTCGTCGGGCACTTTCTCACCGGCGACGCGGCGCGTGAGCGGTACCTGGCCGTCGGGGCGAGCAAGCGGGTCGGGCAGTGGCTGTCGAACCCGGCGACCAGCGAGAAGGTCGTCGCGGAGGTCGCCCGCATGGGTGGTCGCGGGTTGGCCGCCGTGCGCCCGCAGGACGTGCAAGAGATCGTCGAGGGCTCACTGCTGCCGCGGCTGATGAGCGAACCGATCAGCCCGCTCGCCGGGCAGCTGCTCGAACAGGTCGCCCGCGACCGGGTGCATCAGCGGCTCGTCGACATCCTGCTCGCCGAGGCGCACCTGTGGCTGCTGGACAATCCGCGCACGTTCATGGCGATCGTGGCCGAACGTGCCCCGACGTGGGCACCGAGCTGGGTCAACAACATCGTCACCGACCGGGTGCACACCGAGGCGCTCAAGTGGGTGCGCGACGTGCGCGAGAACCCCGACCACCGGGTGCGGCTGGCCGTCGACCAGCTCGTCGCCGATCTGGGCCGCGACCTGCAGGAGGACCCGGCCACGATGGCCAAGGCCGAGGCGATGAAGGAGGTGCTGCTGACCCATCCGCAGACCGGCGAGACCGTGCTCGCGCTGTGGGAGGTGCTGCGCTCGACCCTGCAGCGCTCCCTGGAGGACGAGGACGGTCAGCTACGCCGCCGCCTCGTGGCGGAGTCGGTGCACTTCGGGCAGCGGCTCATCGACGACGAGGAGCTGCGCACGCGGGTCGACGAGCGAGTCGCCGACGTCATCGCCTCCGTCGTGGCGACCTACGGCCGCGAGCTGGCTCCGGTCATCTCCCAGGTCATCGCCCGGTGGGACGGTAAGGAGGCCGCCCAGCGGATCGAGCTGCACGTGGGCCGCGACCTGCAGTTCATCCGCATCAACGGCACCATCGTCGGCGGTCTGGCGGGGTTCATCATCCACGCCCTGTCGCAGCTGGCCCTGTAGGCCAGGATGGCCGGCTGCCGCGGATCGACCTACCGGCGACCGATGTGGATGATCCGCAGCTCGAAGATCACACGCCGTCCAGTCCCAATCGGGCTCGTGCCTGTGCGTGCGACACATAGGCCACCTGGCCCAACTGCTGCCGCACCAGGAACCTGCTCACCGCCAATTCGTCGTCGGCGTCGGCCAACGAGGATGCCTCACTCGTCAGGTAGGTCGGCACGAGGTAGCCGTCGGCGTCCTGAGTGCCCGGAAGGCCGACGGGTTCGCTGAGCCAGGAACCCCGCGCGACGACCGCACCGACGTCGTTCTGGCCGCTGCCGGTGGTGACTTCCAGGCCCTCGAGCGGGGTGCCCAGGGTGCCGAATCGCAGGCGTGTCGGGGTGTTGCAGGTGACCGGGCCGAACGCCTCCGGCGGCGTCCACGCCTGGTAGATCGGGCGGCCCGCCGCGAAGAACTCGTCGAGAACCTCGAGGGGTAGCGCGGCCGGACCGCAGGCGATCGTCGCCTCGGCGCGCCCCAACGCCGCGCGGGCCGGAGCCAGCAGGGTCGCCTCGAGCACGCCGTGTCCGGCTTGGGTCAGGATCGGCACCCGGGCCCCCACGGCTCGCGCGCGCTGCACCGCCCGGCCCGCCGCTCGTGCTCGGCGGCGGGCCCGCGCCAGCAGCCGGCCGACGCCCGTCCTCGGCCGACCACCAGGTGTCGCCGGGGAATCGACCGATGCCCCCGTACGGCTGGGGAGGCCGCTCGGTTCGGCGTCGTCGCCGCCGATGGCGACCGCGCTGGGGACCTGCGCCGCGTCGACGATGAGGACCGCCGGGGCCGTTGCGGCCAGCTCCCGCAGGTCGCTCACGTGGCAGTGCTCGGCGCCGTGGGTCAGCGCGTGCCAAATGAAGGCCCGGCTGGCTGCGGGATTCTCCGGCAGGTGGGTGACGTGCCGGTGCCCGGGGGTGACCGGCAGCAAGTCGTCCAGCGCCGCCAGCCCGGCGGCGAGCTGCCCCTGCGTGAACGTCGCCGCCGGGAGCACGAGTGCCGGGTCGTGCGGGTTGTGGCGCTGCGCGGTTCGGGTGTCGGGGCGGGTTAGGCGCAACCGCCGTCGGCGTGGTGGCGGGGCCACGGTCAGCGGCAATCGCGGCAGATCGGCAACATCCGGGAAGTCGAGTCCGGCCTGCCCAGGCGGCGCGGCAACGGCCGCCGGCGTGATACCTCGCTGCGCCAGCCCCGCCAGCCCGTCGGGTCGCAGGTCGGCCAGCGGAACCGCGACCCGGCCGGCGGCGACCACGCCCAGTTCGGCGACGATCGCCTCCGGGCCTTGTCCGACGACGAGCACCGCCGCCCCCACCGGCACGCTCGCGCGGTCCAACTCGGCCGCCAGGTCACGCACTCGCCGCCCCAACTCGGCGTAGGTGACGACGCGGGTGACGCCATCGCGGATCTCGTGGAGCGCGATCCGCACCCCGTACCGGGCGGCGGCGTCGGCCACACGCTCGGCCACGGTGGGCGGCTCGCCGCCTCTGGGCGCGCGCACGCCCTCGGGGCGGTCTGGGTTCGAAACCTCGGTGTGGGCGCGCTGCCTGCGGCGTCGAGTCACGTCGGCCTCCTAGTGCGCTGCCGCCAGGAGCACCGACGCCTGCTGGCGCCCGCGCGCCTTATCCGGCGTCTGTCCTGGTGTTTCTGTCCGTGCCCTCGTCGGCGCCCCTGCGCCTCCGCGGAGCGAAATGACCCCCGACACCACCACGGTAAACCCGTCGCAACGCCGCCGGTGGTGTCAGTGGGATGGTTCACTGACCGCATCGGCGGTGACCCGCCGGTGCGTCGACACCCACGAGCCGACCTCGCGCCTCGCGAACGACTGGAGCGTCCCATGGCCCACCGCCGCCCGAACCGAGCCACCCTGGCGTGCGCCGCTCTTGCGACCGCCTCCCTCGTGCTGGCGGCCTGCTCGGCCGGCGAGACGAGCAGCGGCCAACCCGGCACCCCCGGCGCGACCGCCGCCAGCGGTGGCACCCTGACCGTCGGCCTCGTCGCCGAACCCGCGAGCCTGGACTTCACGACCTCCGACGGCGCCGCGATCCCTCAGGCGCTGCTCACCAACGTCTACGAGGGCCTGGTCAAGCAGGACGAGGAGGGTCAGATCGTGCCCGGCCTGGCCCGCAGCTGGACCGTCAGCGACGACCGTCTGACGTACACCTTCGAGCTCGTGCCCGACGCGACGTTCACCAACGGCGACACCTTCGACGCCTCCGACGCCGTCTTCTCCATCAACCGCGTCAAGAGCGACTGGACGACCTCGCTGGCCAAAGCGATGGATGTCGTGGCCGAGGCCAAGGCGCTCTCGCCCACGCAGCTGCAGGTCACCCTGAGCCACCCGAGCAACGACTGGCTGTTCCGCATGACGACGCGGATCGGGGCGATGTTCAGCGAGTCCGGCGTCGACCAGCTCGCGACGACCACCGTCGGCACCGGCCCCTACACGCTCGAGGCGTGGAACCGCGGCGACTCCCTGACGCTCAAGCGCAACCCGAACTACTGGGGTCAGGCGCCGTTCTTCGACCAGGTGCGGCTGGCCTACTTCCGTGACCCGACGGCGCTGAACAACGCGCTGCTCACCGGCACAATCAACGTGGTCTCCACCGTGCAGGCCCCCGAAACGCTGGCCCAGTTCGAGAACAACCCCAAGTACCGGATCGTCGAGGGCACGACCAACGGGGAGGTCGTGTTGTCGATGAACAACGCACGCGCCCCGTTCGACAAGGTGCAGGTGCGTCAGGCGGCCCGCGCCGCCATCGACCACCAGGCGCTGCTCGACACCTGCTGGGCCGGCCGCGGCACGCTCATCGGCTCGATGGTGCCGCCGACCGACCCCTGGTACGAAGACCTGACGGGCGTCGCGCCGCACGACCTCGACAAGGCCAAATCGATGCTGGCGGAAGCTGGTACACCCAACCCCGCGGTCCGGCTCCGGTTGCCGTCGCTGCCGTACGCCACCGCGTGCGGGCAGGTCGTCAAGAGCCAGCTGGAGCAGGCCGGGTTCCGCGTGACGATCGATTCGTTGGAGTTTCCCGCGGCCTGGTTGACCAACGTCTTCCAGGGCGGCGACTACGAGATGTCGATGGTCGCGCACGTCGAACCCCGCGATCTACCGGCGGTCTTCGGCAACCCCGACTACTACATCCACTACGAGAACCCGGAGCTGGCGACCCTGCTCAAGGCCGCCGACGAGGGCGACGAGGCCGCGCAGATCGAGAACATGAAGAAGGCCGCCCGGCTCATCAGCGAGGACGCGGCCAGCGACTGGCTGTTCCTCATGCCGAACCTCATGGTGTCCGACGTCGACATCAGCGGCCTGCCCAAGAACGCGATCACCGAATCCTTCGATCTGACGACGCTGCGTCGCAGCTAGGCGCTCGTGGTCATCGTTCTCGCCTGGCGGCTGCTGACCCTGGTGGTCAGCCTGTTCGTCAGCTCGCTGCTGGTCTTCGGGTTCATGCAGGTGCTGCCCGGTGACCCGGCTCGGGTGGCGCTGGGGGTCAACGCCTCGGAGGAGGCCGTGGCGCGGCTGCGCGCCGATTTCGGCCTCGATCAGCCGCTGGACGCCCGGTACGTGGACTGGATCGGGGGCCTGCTGCGCTTTGACCTCGGCGAGAGCTACATCTCCCGGGCGCCGATCGGGCCGCAGCTGCTGGATCGGCTGGCCGTCACCGGCTGGCTGGTGGGCGCCGCGATGATCATTGCCGTGGTCATCGCGTTGCCGATCGGCACGCTGATGGCCGTGCGGCATCGGCACGTCAGCGGACTGGTGCTCTCGGCGTTGTCGCAGATCGGGGTGGCGATCCCGGCGTTCCTGGCGGGCCTGCTGCTCATCACGTTGTTCGCGGTGCACCTGGGCTGGCTGCCGGCCAACGGGTGGACGCCGCCCGCGCGCGATCCGGTGATGTTCCTGCGCCAGCTCGTGCTGCCGGCCCTGTCGTTGGGCCTGGTGCAGGGGGCGGTGCTGAGTCGCTATGTGCGCAGCGCCGTGCTCGACGTCATGCGGGAGGACTACGTGCGGACCGCTCGGGCCAAGGGGCTGGGGCCGATGCGGGCGCTGTGGCGGCACGGGCTGCGCAACGCGGCGATCCCCGTGGTCACAGTGCTCGCGCTGCAGTTGGCGACGTTGCTCATCGGGGCGGTCGTCGTCGAGCGGGTGTTCGTCATCCCCGGTCTGGGCAGCCTGCTGCTCGACGCGGTGGCCAACCGTGACCTCATCGTCGTGCAAGACGTCGTCATGGTGCTCGTGCTGGCGGTGCTCCTGGTGAACATGCTGGTCGACGTGCTGTATTCAGTCATCGACCCGCGGCTGGCGACGGGGGGTCGGCGATGAGCGCAGTGGAGTCGGCGCGGCTCGGTGCCCCCGAGCCGGCCTCCCCGATAGGCCGGTGGGCCGGGCGGGTCAATCCGCCGCTCGTGGTCGGCGGGCTACTGGTGGGGATGGTCGTCGGGGCGGCCGCGCTCTCCTACGTGTGGCTGCCGCACGACCCGATGCTCGTCGACCCGGCGGTGCGGCTGCAGGGGCCGTCGGCGCAGTACTGGCTGGGCACCGACCTCTTCGGACGGGACGTGTTCAGCCGGCTGCTCGTCGGGGCGCGCACGACCCTGTTCGTGGGGGTCGTCGCGGTCGGGGTCGCGGCCCTGGTCGGGGTGCCGCTCGGGATTCTCGCGGCGATGGTGTGGCGGTGGCTCGGCACCGTGCTGATGCGCCTGGCCGACATCCTGCTCGCGTTCCCCGCGCTGCTCTTGGCCATCATGTTCAGCGCGGTCTTCGGCGGCAGCACTCTGACGGCCATGCTGGCCATCGGCATCGCCAGCGTGCCGACGTTCGCGCGGGTCGTGCGCTCGGGGGCGCTGCAGGTGCTGGGCACCGAGTATGTGCTCGCGGCCCGGGCCGCCGGGCGCGGACCGTTTGCCATCGCCCTGCGCCACGTGCTGCCCAATGTCGGCAGCATCGTCATCGTGCAGGCCAGCGTCGCGTTCGCCATCGCGATCCTCGCCGAGGCGGCCCTGTCGTTCCTCGGTCTGGGCACGCCCCCGCCGACCCCCTCGTGGGGGTTGATGCTGCAGGAGAGCCAGGCGATGCTCCTGCTCGCGCCGCGGTTGGTGATCGTGCCCGGCGCCGCGATCGCCGTGGCCGTGCTCGGCTTCAACCTGCTCGGCGACGGCCTGCGCGACCTGCTCGACCCGAAGTTGGCGGGCCGATGAGTGGGGCGACGGCGAATGCCGGCGACCTCGTGCTCGACGTCCGGGGCCTGTCGGTGCAGGCGGGCTCGACGCCGCTGGTGCGCGAGGTCGACCTGCGCGTCGCCCGCGGGGAGCGGCTGGGGCTCATCGGGGAGTCCGGCTCGGGCAAGTCGTTGACGGCCCTCGCGGTGCTCGGGCTGCTGCCCGAGGGGCTGAGGTCGTCGGGGTCGGTGCGCCTGGCCGGCTTCGACAAGGATGTCGTGGGGGCCAGCGAGGCCGCTCTGTGCCGCCTGCGGGGCCTGCAGGCCGCGATGGTCTTCCAGGAGCCGATGACCGCACTGAATCCGACGATGCGCGTCGGGGCGCAGGTTGCCGAGGTCATGACGATCCACGGCGTGGACGCCCGCACGGCCCGTGAACGCGCGGTGCGCCTGCTGGAGCAGGTGCGGCTGCCCGATCCGGCGGGGGCGGCCCGGGCGTATCCGCATCAACTCTCCGGTGGCCAGCGCCAGCGGGTGGTGTTGGCGATCGCCCTGGCCAACGACCCGGGGCTGCTCATCTGCGACGAGCCGACGACCGCGCTCGATGTCACCGTGCAGGCCGGGGTGCTCGACCTCATCGTCTCCGGCGCCGCGGCCCGCGACGCCGGGATGCTGTTCATCACCCACGACCTGGCCGTCGTCGCCACCGTCTGCCATCGGGTGGCGGTGATGTACCGGGGTCGGATCGTCGAGACCGGCGACGTGCGCGCCGTCTTCACCGACCCGCAGCACGAGTACACCCAGCAACTCGTCGCCGCCTCCGACCTGACCGCCGTCGACGACGACGGTCGCCTGCTGGCGGGGGGACCGCGCCGGACCGATGCGCGTCGCCCGAGGTCTGTGCAGGAACCGGTGCAGGACCGGGTGCGTGGCACACAGCGGACCGTGTTAGAGGTGACCGACGTGGTCCGCCACTACCGGCGCCCGCGCACCCGGCTCTTCACGCCGGCGCCGGTCGTCGAGGCGTTGCGGGGCGTGAGCCTGAGCGTGCGTCGCGGTGAGCGGGTCGGCATCGTCGGCGAATCCGGCTGCGGCAAGTCGACGCTGCTGCGGATCATCGCCGGCCTGGACCGGCCGACCTCCGGCTCGGTGCAGGTGCTCGGCCGCGAGATCGCGGGGCGCTCGGAGCGGCGGCTGCGGTTCGTGCGCGACAGCCTGCAGCTCGTCTTCCAAGACCCGATGAGCTCGCTGGACCCCCGGATGCGGGTCGCGGACATCGTCGCCGAGCCCCTCGTGGCCCAGGGCCGCGGCGCCGAACGCGACCGCATCCCCGAGCTGCTGACCGCCGTGGGGATCGAGCCCGACTCCGCGCGCCGCTATCCGCACCAGTTCTCCGGCGGCCAACGGCAGCGGATCTCGATCGCCCGCGCGCTCTCTCCGGACCCCGACATCCTCGTGGCCGACGAACCCGTCTCCGCCCTGGATGTCTCGGTGCGGGCGCAGGTGCTCAACCTCATCGGTGACCTCGTCGACGACTTCGGGCTTACGCTGCTGTTCGTCAGCCACGACCTGTCGGTCGTGCGGCACACGTGCGAGCGAGTCATCGTCATGGAGGCCGGGCAGATCGTCGAGGAGGGCCCGACCGCGCAGGTTTACGACAACCCCCAGCACCCCTACACGCAGCGGCTCGTGGCGAGCATCCCGACCCTGGCCGGTGCGCTCGCGGGCATCGACGCCGCGCAACTCGCCCAGGCCGTGGCATCCGATTCGAAGGCGGGCTCATGAGTCACTCGGAAGTGGCACACAACAGTGTGCGGATGGGCCCGACGAATTCGCTGGTCGATGTGCCGGGGCTGCGGGTCGGACACGTGACGCTCACCGAGCCGGGGTGGCTGACCGGCACGACGGTCGTCCTCGCCCCGCCCGAGGGCATGGTGGCCGGGGTCGACGTGCGCGGCGGGGGACCGGGCACCCGCGAGACCGACCTGCTTGATCCTCGCAATGTCGTCGAGCGGGTGCACGCGATCTGCCTCTCCGGCGGGAGCGCCTTCGGGCTGGCCGCCGCCGACGGGGTGATGGGCGCGCTCTTCGACGACGGGATCGGGCTGCCGATGGGTCAGCCCGGTGAGGTCGTGCCGCTCGTGCCCGCCGCCGTCGTCTTCGACCTGGGACGCGGCGGGAGCTTCGCCAATCGCCCCGACGCCGCGACCGGCCGGCGGGCCTGCGCGGCGGCCCGCGAGGACACTTCGGGTGGCGTCGAGCAGGGCTGCGTGGGCGCGGGGACCGGCGCGAAATGCGGCGGGCTCAAGGGTGGGATCGGCTCGGCGAGCGCGGTGTTGCCCGACGGCACGGTGGTCGCGGCGCTCCTCGTGCTCAACCCCCTCGGTGAGGCTCTCGACCCGCGGACGGGGGAGTTGTACGCCCGCCGATTCCTGCTCGATGGGGAGGTGCCCGAGCTCGGGGTGCCCGACGGAGCCGACGTGCGGGCCGCCCGGGAGCGGGCGCTGGCCGCGCCGCCGCAGCTCGTGGGACGTCCGGGGATGGCCACGACCATCGGGGTCGTGGCCACGACGGCGACGCTGACCAAGGCCCAGTGCGCCAAGCTCGCCGGCATCGCGCACGACGGCCTGGCCCGGGCGGTCAAGCCCGTGCACACGATGTTCGACGGCGACACCTTTTTCGGGGCGGCGACCGGCGACGGCCCCGCGCCCGACCTGATCGCCTTCCACGCACTGCTGGACGCCACCGGAGACGTCGTCACCCGCGCCGTGGCCCACGCGCTGCTGGCCGCACGCGGTGTCGACGCGCCCGGTGGGTCCTGGCGCAGCTACCGTGAGGCTTTCCCCAGCGCCTTTTCGACCGTTTAGCGGTGGGCTGCGGGCCGAGTGACCAAGAGGCCGGGCAGCCGGCCAAAAGATAGTGTTCGCTTTTGCACGGTCCGGCGGGTAAAAGCGAACACTATCTTTCGCCGGCCGCGGTAGCCGACCAGCAGAGGAGCCCACCGTGAGCGACCCAGCCGCCACCGATCGACCCGATTACGCCCGGTTGTTCCGCCTGGACGCCCGAACGGCGGTCGTCGTCGGCGGCGGCAGCGGTATCGGTCGGGAGAGCGCGCTGGCGCTGGCCGCGCAGGGCGCCCGCGTCATCGTCGCGGACCGCGACCGGGCCGCCGCGGAGGCGACCTGCGCGATCGGCGCGGCGGCCGGCCAGTCCGTCGATGACGCTCCGGGGTGGGGTGACCTGGAGTCCTACGAGCTGGACATTCTCGACGAGGCCGCGGTGCAGCGGGCCGCCGACGAGCTGGGCGTGGTCGACGCTCTCGTGGTCACGGCGGGCGTCAACGTCCGCAAGCGGATCCTCGACTACTCCGGTGAGGAGTTCGACCGGGTCGTCGGCCTCAACCTGCGGGCGCACTTCGACCTCATCCGGGCCTTCGGGCGGGGCATGGCGCAACGCGGCCGGGGCAGCATCATCGCGTTCAGCTCGATGCGGGCGGTGCTCGTCGAGCCGGGGCAGTCGGTGTACGCGGCGACGAAGGCCGGCCTCGTGCAGCTGCTGCGCACCGCGGCGGCCGAGCTCGGGCCGAGTGGAGTGCGCTGCAATGCGATCGCGCCCGGCGTCGTCGACACCCCGCTGACCACGCAGATCAAGTCGAACACCGAGTGGGCCAATGCGTACGCCCACGCGAACGCGCTGCACCGGTGGGCGCACCCGAGCGAGCTGGCGGGTGCCGTCGTCTTCCTCGCCTCCGATGCGTCGAGTTACGTCACGGGCAGCCAGCTGTTCGTCGACGCCGGCTGGACCGCCATCGACGGACGCTTCGACCCGCCGGCGTGAGCCGCCGACCGGAGGGTTCGTCCGGCGATCCGGCCGGGCCGGAGTTTGGGCCGATCGATCTCCCTGCGGTCACCAGCTACCGCACCCTCGCGTCGCCCGCGACCGCGGAAATCGAGGCGAAACGCTCCCGCTTCCTCGCGCGGCTGGAGCCCGTAGCCGACGAGGAGGCGGCCCGCGAGGTCATCGACGCCGCGCGCCGGGCCCACCACGACGCGCGTCACCACTGTTCTGCGTTCATCCTGGGCCCGGACCGCCGCACCGAACGCAGCAACGACGACGGCGAGCCCGCCGGCACCGCTGGATCGCCCATGCTCGACGTGCTGCGCGGCAGCGGCTACACCGACGTCGTCGCCGTCGTCACCCGCTGGTTCGGCGGCACCCTGCTCGGCACCGGCGGCCTCATCCGCGCCTACTCCGACGCAGTGAGCGCCGCCCTGGCCCAGGCCGATCCGCGAGTGCGTCGGTTGCGACTGCCCGCGTACCTCGACATCGGGGTCGCCGACGCGGGCCGCATCGAGAACGAGCTGCGCGCCCACGGGGTGTCGATCACCGGCACCGACTACGGCCTCGGTGACGGCACAACCGCCCGCGTGCACCTGCACATCGACCCCGCCGAGCACGAGCACGTGAGCGCGCTCGTGGCCGCCGCCACCGCCGGAGCCGGGGTGCTGACCCTCGGCGACCAGCCGGAGTGGGACGACGCCTGACCGTCTCGCTCCGAAGGCTCGCCGATTCCGTCTCCGAAAAGGACCGTATCCGGTGGCCACCGCCGCATCGGCAGACCGCGCGACGCAGGGGGAGGCGGACGGGTTACGGTCGCCAGAGGACACCAGAGTGGATCGCGACAAGGGAGACAGCTCGGCATGAGTTCGCAGAACGAGTGGCAGTTCGAGACCAAGCAGGTACACGCCGGGCAGACCCCGGACAGCCAGACAGGCGCCCGGGCGCTGCCGATCTACCAGACGACGTCGTTCGTCTTTCCCGACGCGCAGACGGCCGCGGACCGGTTCGCGCTCGCCGACCTCGGGCCGATCTACACCCGCCTCGGCAACCCCACCCAAGACGCGGTGGAGGCCCGCATCGCGGCCCTGGAGGGCGGTGTCGGCGGGCTGCTGCTGGCCTCCGGGCAGGCGGCGACGACGTTCGCGATCCTCAACGTGGCGCAGGCCGGCGATCACGTCGTGGCCAGCTCCGCCCTCTATGGCGGCACGTACAACCTGCTGAAGTACACCCTGAGCCGCCTCGGCATCGAGACGACCTTCGTCAACGTCGATGATCACCAGGCGTGGCGGGACGCGATCCGCCCGAACACCAAGCTGCTGTTCGGCGAGACGATCTCGAACCCGGACGGCAAGATCCTCGACGTGGCCGCCGTCGCCGACATCGCGCACGAGGCCGGGGTCCCGTTCTTCGTCGACAACACGGTCGCCACGCCGTTCGTGCTGCGCCCCATCGAGCACGGCGCCGACGTCGTCATCCACTCCACGACGAAGTACCTCGGGGGGCACGGCGCCGCGATCGGCGGCGTCCTCGTCGACGCCGGCAGCTTCGACTACGCGGCAGACCCGGCGAAGTTCCCCTCGTTCAACGAGCCGTCGGAGAGCTACCACGGGCTGGTGTTCGCGCGTGACCTCGGCGTCGGCTGCGCGCTCGGGGCCAACCTGGCGTTCATCCTCAAGGCCCGCGTCGAACTGCTGCGCGACCTCGGCTCGGCGATCAGCCCCTTCAACGCGTGGGTGCTGCAGCTCGGCATCGAGACGCTGTCGCTGCGGATGGAACGGCACCTGGCCAACGCGCGCAAGGTCGCGCAGTACCTCGCCGACCACGACCAGGTGGAGGCCGTCTACTACTCCTCGCTTCCCGACAGCCGGTACGCGTCGCTCGCCGACAAGTACGCTCCGGCCGGAGCGGGTGCGGTGCTGTCGTTCGAGATCGCCGGCGGTCTGGACGCGGGTCGGGCGTTCGTCGACGGCTGCGAGCTGCACAGCCACGTCGCCAACATCGGCGACGTGCGCTCGCTGGTCATCCACCCTGCCTCCACGACCCACAGCCAGGGCAGCGACGAGGACCGTGCGGGAGCCGGAGTCACCCCCGGTCTCGTGCGCCTCGCGGTCGGCATCGAGCACATCGACGACATCCTCGCCGACCTCGACAAGGGCTTCGCGGCCGCCAAGGGCTGAGGCCTCCGCTGCCCGACGCAGCATAGAAAAACCGGGGCGATTCGCCTCCGGTACCTGCAGTTTACGACTCCTGGGGGGACTTGCGGCAAGGCCCCCCAGGAGGCGCAGACTGGCGGTCGCAGCCCGTCGTCTGCGCGGCCACACCCCGGCCCGCGGCGGCTATTCGACGAGGAGCCGATGCCCGTGACCTCCGTGCCCACCAGCGCGTTCGCCCTGCCCGATCGACTGGCCAAGGCCGACCCGGCGTTGCTCGGCGGCGACGAGGGCCATTTCGCGGCGATCTCGTGGAGCCTGCAGTCGACCGTCGACGACCTCACCATGCGGCTGGAGCAGGCCCGCCGAGCACCCGCGGGCGCGGGTCAGCAGGCGTTGGACCGCGATCTGGAGGTGCACCGGCTGACCCAGCGGTTGCGGGCGCTGCGCCGGTTCGGCCTCGACCTGTGCCTGGGGCGCATGGACTACCCCGACGGCTCCCACCTTTATATCGGCCGTCTCGGCCTTAAGGACGACGACGGCCGCACGCTGCTCATCGACTGGCGCACGCCGGCGGCCGAGCCGTTCTTCGCGGCGACCCACGCGAACCCGATGGGCCTGGTCAGCCGCCGCCGCTACCGCTGGACCCGCGGGCGGATCACCGACTACTGGGACGAGGTCTTCGACCCCGACGCCCTCGACGGCCGCCCGGCACTCGACGAAGAGTCGGCGTTCATCGCCAGCCTCGGCGGCGCTCGCACCGGCCGGATGCGCGACGTGCTCTCCACGATCCAGGCCGACCAGGACGCGATCATCCGCGCCTCTTCCTCCGGGCCGCTGGTCGTGGACGGAGGCCCCGGCACCGGCAAGACCGTCGTCGCGCTGCACCGCACCGCCTATCTGCTGTACGCCGACCCGCGCCTGGGGCACCGTCGCGGCCGCAGTGGCGGGGTGCTGTTCGTCGGCCCGCACGAGCCGTATCTGGCGTACGTGGCCGACGTGCTGCCGAGCCTGGGGGAGGAGGGGGTGCGCACCTGCACCGTCGCCGACCTGCTGCCGGAGGGCGCGAGCGCGCTCCCGGAGGCCGATCCGCAGGTCGCGGCGTTGAAGTCGCGGATCGAGATGGTGGCGGCCATCGACCCGGCCGTGCGCTTCTACGAGGAGCCGCCGGAGCCCATGTCGATCAAGACCGAGTGGGGGCAGCTGCACGTCGACGCCGACGACTGGGCCGAGGCGTTCGACGCGCCCGCGCCCGGCACCCCGCACAACGAGGCCCGCGAGCAGATCTGGGAGCAGCTCATCGAGATCCTGCTCGACAAGCTGCGCGCCCGCGAGCACACCCGTGAGGCGATTGCCACCTCGTTGCGCCGCAACACCGATCTCGTGCAGGCGGTGCATCGCGGCTGGCCGCTGCTGGAGGCCACGGACGTCGTGGGCGACCTGTGGTCGGTGCCCGCCTACCTGCGGATGTGTGCGCCGTGGCTGACCCGCGAACAGGTGCGGGCGCTGCAGCGCGAGGACCCGCAGGCCTGGACCACCGAGGATCTGCCGATTCTGGACGCCGCCCGCGCCCGGCTCGGCGACCCGGAGTTCTCCGAGCGAGAGCAGCGCGCGGCGGCCGAACGCGCGGCGCAACGCGAGGAACGCGAGAACGTCATGGACCACCTCATCGAGCACGACGACACCGAGTTGCAGGTGATGTCGATGCTCACCGCCGACGACCTGCAGAGCGCGCTCGACGACGACTCCGGCTTCCAGGGCCCGGAGGCCGATCCGCTGGCGGGGCCGTTCGGGCACGTCGTCGTCGACGAGGCCCAGGAGTTGACCGACGCCCAGTGGCAGATGCTGCTGGCGCGCTGCCCGTCGCGCAGTTTCACGATCGTCGGGGACCGCGCGCAGGCCCGGCACGGGTTCGCCGAGTCGTGGCAGGAGCGGCTGGAGCGGGTCGGCTTCGACCGGGTGCGGATCTCGACGCTGTCCGTCAACTACCGCACTCCGGCGGCGGTCATGGCGGAGGCCGAACCCGTCATTCGGGCGGCGCTGCCGGACGCCAACGTGCCGACCTCGATCCGCACCGGTGGAGAGCCGGTGCTGCACGGGTCCGTCGCCGAGCGTGAGCAGATCGTGGCGGAGTGGCTGGCCCAGCACCCGGAGGAGGGGACGGCCGCGATCATCGGCGACTCCGGTGTTGCGGACACCCCGCGCGTGCGCTCGCTGACGCCCGAGACGGCCAAGGGGCTGGAGTTCGACCTCGTCGTGCTGATCGACCCGCAGAACTTCGGCGACGGCATCGAGGGCGCCGTCGACCGCTACGTCGCCATGACCCGCGCCACCGGCCGCCTGGCGATCCTCACCAGCTGAGGGTGGCGACCGGAACGCTGCCTGGCGCCCGCCGGTTGATCGGCCCGCGGCGCAGCCGGGCGATCCGGGTCGCCCGGCGGCCCAGGGGACGGACAGCCCGGCGCGCCCAGGGCTAGCTGCAGGACGGGACACCGCGCAGCGCAACGGCACACACCGCAACCGGACGGAACACACCTGACAAGGCGTGTCCAGTGGGGTCCAGACGTGTCCCGTTGCGATGCGGCGTGTCCCGTTCGGGCGACCATGACGGCTCGGCAGGGGCGCGGGCAGCCCGGGTCGCCGGAAAACCATGCCGCCGGCGGGGTCGTCACCAGCAACAATGGGCGGGTGCTGCTCACCATCACCTCGACAGCCCCCGACGCGAGCGACCTGGGGTACCTGCTGCACAAGCATCCGGACCGGGTGCAGAGTGTCGAGCTGCCCGTGGGGCGAGCGACGGTGTTCTACCCCGAGGCCGACGCTGACCGGTGCACCGCGGCGCTGCTGCTCGAGGTCGCCCCGATTGACCTCGTGCGCGGCAGGGGGAAGCGCAGCGAGGGGTTCGCGCTCGGGCAGTACGTCAACGACCGGCCGTACGCCGCGTCGTCGCTGCTCGCGGTGGCCCTCGGCAAGGTGTTCGGCACCGCGCTCAAGGGGCGCTGCGATGCCCGGCCCGAGCTCGCCGCGTCGCCTCTGCCGCTGCAGATCCGGGTGCCTGCGCTGCCGGCGAAGCGCCATGAGTGGCGCGACGGCGCCGAGTTGGTCCGCGACCTGTTCGAGCCCCTGGGCTGGACCGTCACCCTCCGCCGGAGCGACCTCGCCGAGGGACTGGCCGGCTTCGACTGGGGCCCGGCGCCGTACGTCGACCTGACCCTGCAGGGGCAGGTGCGGCTCGCCGACGCCCTGACCCAGTTGTACGTGTTGCTGCCGGTGCTCGACGGGTCCAAGCACTACTGGGTCGGCCCGCAGGAGGTCGACAAGCTGCTGCGGGCCGGAGAGGGCTGGCTCGCCGCCCACCCCGAGAGGGCCCTCATCACCCGGCGCTACCTGGCCGCGCAGCGCTCCCTCGTCGACGACGCCACCAGCCGGCTCGTCGAGCTCGACGACCGCCCGGCGGGGGAACTCGAGGCCCTTGGCCAACTGTGGTGCGGCTGCGATGCCGACGACGATTGCTCCGGGGATGTCGGTGTCGACGCCCTCAGCGATGGGAACGCCGTCGGTGCTCCCGACTGCGCTCCCGACGGCGCCGACGCGCGCACCTGCACCGGCGACGCCGCGGACGAGGGGACTGAGCCGTCCGGCCATCGGCCGTTGAAGGTCCTGCGCCGGAAGGCGGTGGTGGCGGCTCTGCGGGAGGTCGGCGCGGCCCGCGTCGTCGACCTCGGCTGCGGCGAGGGCTACTACCTGCAGGGGCTCCTCGCGGACTCGGCGTTCACCGAACTCCTGGGGGTCGACGTCTCCGCACACACCCTCTCCAAGGCGGCGAAGCGGCTGCGCCTCGACCGTCGCTCCGAACGCGAGCAGCACCGGCTGCAGTTGCGGCAGTCCTCGCTCACCTACCGCGACGACGCGCTGACCGGCTACGACGCGGCGCTCCTCGTCGAGGTCGTCGAGCACCTGGAGCCCGACCGGCTGCCCTCTCTGGAGGTCAACGTCTTCGGCCACGCCCGCCCCCGCGCCGTCGTCGTCACCACCCCGAACGTCGAGTACAACGCCGTCTACGGGATGCCGCCCGGTGAGTTTCGGCACCGGGACCACCGGTTCGAGTGGAGCCGCGCCCAGTTCGAGCGGTGGGCGCGCGGGGTCGCCGAGCGCCACGGCTACACCGTCGGCTTCCGGCCTGTCGGGGAGGTCGACGGCCAGCTCGGCAGCCCGACCCAGCTCGGCCTCTTCGTCCGCGCCGAGGACCGGCCGCCACCCGAGGCAGGGCAACCTGGCGGGGACTGCCCGGCGCCGCGGGACAGCCCGGCGTGACGGGACACAGCTCAGCGCGACGAGACATACCTGAAGCGGGCCGGACACACCTGACCAGGCGTGTCCCGCTGGGTCTAGCTGTGTCCCGTCGCGGCGCCATGTGTCTCGTTCGCCCAGCCCAGCGCGGCCCCGTGTTCCGTCCGCTCACTCGCATCGAGTTCCCACGGAGAACCCCATGACCGACCTGCACCTCCCGGCGCTGAGCCTCGTCGCGCTCGTCGGCGTCTCCGGCTCCGGCAAGTCGACGTTCGCCGCGAGAGCGTTCGAGCCGCACGAGGTGCTCAGCTCCGACGCGTGCCGCGCCCTGGTCTCCGGCGACGAGAACGACCAGAGCGCCACCCGCGACGCCTTCGACGTGCTCGGCTACATCGCCGGCAAGCGGCTGGACCGTGGACTGCTGACCGTCGTCGACGCCACGAGCCTCACCAAGGACGCCCGCGCGCAGATCGTCACCCTCGCGCGCCAGCACGACGTGTTGCCGGTCGCGATCGTCCTGGACGTCGGCGAGAAACTGGCCATCGACCGCAACCGCGAGCGGCCCGACCGACAGTTCGGCGACGGGGTCGTGCGCCGCCACCAAGCGCAGCTGCGGCGCTCCCTCAAGGGCCTGGGTCGCGAGGGCTTCCGCGTCGTGCACGTGCTGCGCAGCCAGGTGGAGGTCGACGCCGCGAGGATCGTGCGCGACCCGTTGCGCAGCGACCTGCGCGACCAGCACGGCCCGTTCGACATCGTCGGCGACGTGCACGGCTGCCTGCCCGAACTCCTCGAACTGCTCGACCTGCTCGGCTATCAGGTGACCCGGGGTGCCACCGGTCGCGCGGTCGACGCGCAGCACCCGCAGGGCCGCCGGGTCGTGTTCGTCGGCGACCTCGTCGACCGCGGCCCCGACTCGGTCGGCGTGCTGCGCCTCGCGATGGGGATGCACGCCGCCGGGCACGCCCTCGCCGTGCCCGGCAACCACGAGGCCAAGCTCGTGCGCGCCCTGCGCGGCCGCGACGTCAAGGTCAGCCACGGCCTGGAGACCACCCTCGAGCAGCTCGCGGCCGAACCCGAAGAGTTCCGCACAGAAGTGTTGGAGTGGTGTGACGGGCTCGTCGCGCACCTGCAGCTCGACGCCGGCCGTCTGGTCGTCGCCCACGCCGGCCTCAAGGAGGCCTACCACGGACGCGCCTCTGGGCGGGTGCGCAGCTTCGCGCTCTACGGCGACACGACGGGGGAGACCGACGAGTACGGCCTGCCGGTGCGCTACCCGTGGGCCACCGAGTACCGCGGCGCGGCGCTCGTCGTCTACGGGCACACCCCGACGACCGAGCTGGAGTGGGTCAACAACACGATCTGCCTCGACACCGGCGCGGTCTTCGGCGGGGCGCTGTCGGCGCTGCGCTATCCGGAGAAGGAGAGCGTGCAGGTCCCCGCCCGGGCGACCTACTACGAACCGGCGCGTCCGCTCGGGCCGGCCCGCGCCGCCTCCGGTGAGGAGCGGCTCGACGACGAACTCCGGCTCGACGACGTGCTGGGCCGCCGCCACGTCGAGACAGCCCACATGGGCCGCATCGCGATCCCCGAGCAGTCCGCCGCCGGTGCCCTGGAGGTGATGAGCCGGTTCGCGCTGCACCCGCGCGAGGTGCCCTACCTGCCGCCGACGATGTCGCCGGTCGCAACCTCGACCCGCGACGGCTACCTGGAGCACCCGGCGCAGGCGTTCAGCCAGTACGCCGCCTGGGGTGTCCGCGAGGTCGTCTGCGAGGAGAAGCACATGGGCTCGCGGGCCGTCGTGTACCTGCGCGCCGACGGCGGGTCGATCTACACCCGCACGGGCCGCGCCTTCCTGCCCGCGCCGCTGACGACGCAACTGCTCGACCGCCTCCGGGCGGCCGTCGACAAGGCCGGGCTGTTCGACGAAGTAGGTTCGGACTGGCTGCTGCTCGACGCCGAACTGCTGCCCTGGTCGCTGAAGGCCGACGGGCTGCTGCGCGAGCAGTACGCCGCCGTCGGGGCCGCCGGCCGCCTCGCCCTGCCCGCAGCCGTCGACGTCCTGGAGGCCGCCGCTCAGCGGGGTCTGGACGTCGCCGACCTCACGACGCGCCTGCGTGACCAGGCGCAGGATGTGGCCGCCTACGACGAGGCGTGGCGCCGCTACGCCTGGCCCACGGACGGACTGGAGGGGGTGCACGTGGCGCCGTTCCAGGTGCTCGCGGCGCAGGGCGCGACGTTCGAGGACCGCGACCACCTGTGGCACCTGGGGATCGCCGACCGCCTGGCCGACGCCGATCCGGGGCTGGTGCGCCGCACCCGGCGCCTCGTCGTCGACACCCGCGATGACGACCGGGTCGCCGAGGGGATCGCCTGGTGGCAGGCGCTGGTCGACGCCGGCGGCGAGGGGATGGTCGTCAAACCGCTGGCCAACTGCGTGCGCGGCACGAAGGGCCTCGTGCAGCCGGGCCTGAAGGTGCGCGGTCCGGAGTACCTGCGGATCATCTACGGCCCGGGCTACCTGCGCCCGGCCAATCTGGCACGCCTGCGGGAGCGCAACCTGAGTCGCAAGCGCTCCGCTGCGCTGCGCGAGTACGCCCTCGGCCTGGAGTCGCTGCGCCGCCTCGTCGCCGGTGAACCGCTCTGGCGCGTCCACGAACCCGTCTTCGCCGTCCTGGCCCTCGAATCCGAACCCGTCGACCTGAGGCTTTGAGCGATGCGCGTCACGCACGCGGCTAGGCGCTCCGCGAAGCATGTTGCGCGGAGCGCCTAGCCGCTCGCGGTGCGACCTGCCTCGTCACGCCCGTTCAGGGACACGCAATCCCAGCCGAGCGAAGGCGCCCGCCGCTGGCTCCGTCTCCTCGCCGGCCGCGTCAGCGATCGCGAGGGAGTCCTCAAGGTCCTCCAGACGCTCCATCAGTGCGTCGTAGCGATCCGTGGACATCAGCACCGCCGCTGGTCGGCCGTACCGCAGCAAGACCACGTCGTCGTCCTTGCTGCTCTTGACGAGTTCGGTCAACCGGGCCTTGGCCTCGCTGACAGGGATGAGCTTCATCTGCGCCTCCTCACTTGTAGACCTCGCGCCGGTGACCCACCCGGACCACGACGACGGTCAGTTGTCCGTCGTCGATCGTGTAAAGCACCCGGTAGTTGCCGACGCGTAGCCGCCACCGATCGTCGCCGACCAGCTTCTTGCAGCCGACCGGTCGAGGATCGTCGGCAAGGGCCAGGATCGCTTCGGCCACGCGCTCCTGTGCCGGCCGCGGCAGCCTGGCGATGGCCTTGGTCGCCTTGTTCGTGATGTTCACCCGGTAGACCACACCAAGAATACTACCGTGTGTTGGTCCAACATGGCTTCGTGACGCCGCCCGCGCGACGGGACACGGGCCGTTGCAACGGGACACGCCTTGACTCTTCTGGACACGCCTTGTCAGGTGTGCCCAGACCGGTTCAGGCGTGTCCCGTTGCGGTGCAGTGTGTCCCGTCCGAGGGGCCAGCGCCGTCTACCTTTACCAGCCGTGGACGAGCGGGAAGATCGGGAGCGCCTGGGGGTGGTGGGCGTGCACGATGACCAGGAAGACGACGGCGTCGAAGAGCAGGTGAATGACGACGACGTAGAGCAGGTTCTGTTTGGTCCAGGAGAAGATCAGGCCCTGGATGAGCGCGAACGGGATGGTCAGGAACGGGCCCCACGACTGGTAACCCAGCTCCCACAGGAACGAGACGAAGATGCTCGCCTGCAACACGTTCGCCACGACCGGGCGAAAGTGCCGCATGAACAGCACGTAGCAGGTGCAGATGAAGAACAACTCGTCCCACAGGCCCACCGCGTTGACGCCGATGAACAGGCGCACGATCTCGTGCGTCTCCACGACCGCGGGCCAGTTGGTGTACACCCCGCTGGTCAGGAAGTAGAACGGCAGGATGAGGTAGGCCGCGAAGATGACGATGACCAGATAGGTCCACATCGCCCGGCTCCAGCGCCCCAGGCCCCACGGAAACCGAATCGCGTGCTCCTTGTAGACCCATCGGCTGATCGCGTACGGCACGACCACGGCCCAACCCAGAGCGAGCGTGAACCGCAGCATGCCCGCGTTGGAGATGTCCGCGTGCAGGCTGATGAAGCTGATGCCGGTCAGCGCGATGGCGATGAGCAGCAGGTCGGTGCACAACCGCCGGGAGCGGCCCGTGCGGTCGGTCCACCACGCCCCGGCCAGACCCGCGACGAGGCAGGCGTACCCCGGCGGGTCGATCATCAGCCAGAACAGGAAAACCGCACCCGCGCCGATGAGCGCCCCCGGCAGGAGAGCGATCGGGTGCGTCGTCGAGCCCGCGGCGGCGATCCATCGGCGGCGACCGGTCGTCGCCGAACTCACGAGCGCGACTCCTTGTGGGCCAGCACGTAGAGCCGCGGCACCTCGGACTCGACGTCGGCCAGCGGACCGCGGATGTACCACTCGTCGATGACAAGCCCGGCGGCGCTCACGGCGTCGCGCACCGCCTGCGGGTCGTGCAGCACGAACGACACGTCGACCTCGTGCCCCCACCAGTCGGTGAGGTGCCGCACCTCGTCGCCGAGGTGCACGGCCAACGCCAGCTGCCCGCCGGAGTCCAGCGTGCGGGCCAGCGCCGCGACGGCACCGGGCAGTTCGGAGCCGGCCAGGTGCACGAGGGAGTACCAGGCGATGATCGCCGCCCAACCCGGCGCCCGCGGCGGACGCAACAGCCGGGTGTAGTCGCCCACCTCGAACGTCAGGTCGGGGTAGTCGGCGCGGGCCCGCGCCACCATCTCCGGTGCCAGGTCGACCCCGGTGACGTCGGCGCCCGCGTCGGCGAGGAAGGCCGCCAGGTGGCCCGGGCCGCAGCCCACGTCGGCGACCGGTCCGCCTCCGGACTCCTCGGCGACCCGCTCGAGCAGCCAGCGGTCGAAGGGCTTGTGGATCAGCTCCTCCCCGTAGTTCTCGGCGTAAGCGTCGGCGACCAGGCCGTAGGTCGCGCGCACCCGGTCGTCGCGCGCCGCGGGTCCTTCGGCGATGACCGTGTCGCGGTCGACGGCCGGCAGCTGCGCGGTGGCCTGCGGGGTGGCCGCGGCCGGGACCGGTCCGAGCAGGTGCGCCCACCGCGGATCGTGTTGCCCCGCTTGGCGTTCCAGCTGCGCGGCGAGCGGATCGGCGCGCTCGGCCAGGCGCTGCAGGCACGCCTGCACCTGCTCGCGGTCCGCGAACGAGAAGAGGCGCTCGGTGCGCGTCTTGAGCTCACCGGCGGACTGCGGCCCCCGCAACAACAGCACGGTCAGCAGGGCGCGCTCGTCGTCGGCGAGGCCGAGGGCGTCGGCCAGCAGCTGGTGGAACTTCAGCGCGCGCGAGCCCTTACCCGCCCAGACGATGCGCAGCAGCCCGCGCTCCTTGAGGTCGCGGGCCACGCGCTCCAACTCGGTGTCGGCGTAGTCGGTGACCGGGTCGCGGCTCGTGCTCTGATTGCATGCCGTGCGCAGCGCGTTGAGGCTCAGCGGATAGCTGCCCGGGACCGTGACCTCCTTCTCCAGGAGCGCCCCGAGCACGCGCTGTTCGACGGGGGCCAGCACCGGACGGTCCATGCCTGCCAGTCTGACAAACCCGGTGGTTCTCCCGGGGGATACGCGACGCGGCCGCCACCGACGAATCGATGACGGCCGCGTGCCGCGTTGTCAGCGCCGACCTCAGGCGCCGGCCTTGACGAACTCCTCTTCGGTCGTGCCGGTGACCGGGTTGTCGGTCTCATCGGAATTGGGCCCGGGAGTCGCGATGGCGTCGCGGCCCAGGGCCTCGATCGCCGCCCGCACGCCCGCGCCGTACGCTGGGTCGGCCTTGGTGCAGTTGGCGATGTGCCGCTCGATGGTCTCCACCGAGGCGCCGGAGATGGCGCGGGCGGTGTTCTCGAAGAGCGCCTGCTGCTGCTCGGCGGTCATCTTCTCGCGGAAGAGCACGCCCGGCTGGGCGAAGTAGTCCTCGTCGTCTTCCCGGTGGTCGAACCGGTCGGCGTAGGGGTCGATCTTCAGGCCCGGCTCGCGGTATTGCGGCTGGTCCTCCCAACGACCGTAGGAGTTGGGGTTGATCGCCGGGGTCGGGCCCTGGCTGATCCGCATCGCGCCGTCGCGGTGGAACGAGTTGACGTTGTTCGCGGCGCGCGGGGAGTTCACCGGGATCTGGTGGTGGTTGACCCCGAGGCGGTACCGCTGAGCGTCGCCGTAGGAGAACAGTCGACCCTGCAGCATCCGGTCGGGGGAGAAGCCGATGCCCGGCACCACATTGGCCGGGTTGAATGCGGCCTGCTCGACGTCCAGGTGGTAGTTCTCCGGGTTGCGGTTCAGCTCGAACTCGCCGACCTCGATGAGCGGGTAATCGGCCTTGGGCCAGATCTTGGTCAGGTCGAACGGGTGGTAGGGCACCTTCTCGGCGTCCGTCTCCGGCATGACCTGAATGAACAGCTTCCAGCGCGGGAAGTCGCCGGTCTCGATGGACTCGAAGAGGTCGCGCTGGTGCGACTCGCGGTCGGACCCGATGAGCTCGGCGGCTTGCGCGTCGGTGAGGTTCTTGATGCCCTGCTGGGTGCGGAAGTGGAACTTGACCCAGAACCGCTCGCCCTGGTCGTTGTACATGGAGAAGGTGTGCGAGCCGAACCCGTGCATGTGCCGGTAGGAGGCGGGAATGCCTCGGTCGGACATGACGATCGTCACCTGGTGCAGGGCCTCGGGCAGGTTCGTCCAGAAGTCCCAGTTGTTCTCGGCCGAGCGCAGGTTGGTCTTGGGGTCGCGCTTGACCGCGTGGTTGAGGTCGGGAAACTTCAGCGCGTCGCGGAAGAAGAAGACCGGCGTGTTGTTGCCCACGACATCCCAGTTGCCCTGCTCGGTGTAGAACTTCACCGAGAAGCCGCGGATGTCGCGCTCGGCGTCGGCCGCGCCGCGCTCTCCGGCGACCGTCGAGAAGCGAATGAACATCTCGCACTCGTTGCCGACCTGGCTGAACAGTTGCGCGCACGTGTACTGGCTGATGTCGTGCGTGACCTTGAACGTGCCGTAGGCACCGGAGCCCTTGGCGTGCATCCGGCGCTCGGGGATCACCTCGCGGTCGAAGTGGGCCAGCTTCTCCAGGAACCAGACGTCCTGCAGCAGCATCGGGCCGCGCGGCCCGGCCGTCAGGCTGTTCTGGCCGTCCCAGACCGGCGCACCGGCGACCGTCGTCAACGGCTTGGTGTCTCCGGGGGATTGGCGGGGACCTGCGACATCCATGGGTTTTGCTCCTTCGTAACGTGCCTCATTTGGGACATGCGGGGGGCGTCGGGTCGGTGACGCCGGGGGTGATCGGAGCCGGTGTGGCGGCCGCTGAGCAGGCCGGGCACAGGCCCCAGAAGACGACCTCGGCTTCGTCGACGGCGAAGCCGTGGGTCTGGGCCGGGTCGAGGCAGGGTGCCTGCCCGACGCTGCATTCGACGTCGATCACGGCGCGACAGCCACGGCAGACGAGGTGGTGGTGGTTGTCGCCGCGGTGCAACTCGAAGAGGGCGGGCGAGCCGGCGGGCTCGATGCGGCGCACGATCCCGGCGCCGTTCAGCGCGTAGAGCACGTCGTAGATCGCCTGCTTGCTCACCTTGCCCAGGCGGGTGCGCACCGCCGCGGAGATCGCCTCGGCGTCGGTGTGCGGTCGTTGCCACAGCTCATCGAGGACGGCGACGCGCGGGCGGGTGACGCGCAGACCCGCGTCGCGCAGCGTGGCTGCGGCGTCGGGGCGGGGCGTCGTCATCATCGGCACTACTCCATCATCTGGACTGGATCCAGTTAAGAACGTACTCGCTAGGGGGCTCGGCAGCAACCGGAGGGGGTCGAACCGGCCGGCACCGCACGCCCGGCGCCGCGGCGCCGACCTCTGGCCTCGGTGTCGAATCGGTGTCCAACTCGGTTGCGCCCGGCGCCTACCCTGAGGGGATGCCCAACCCTGCGAACCGAGGGACCGAACGCCGGTCGAACCGGGCTGCCCGCTCGGGCCGGTCGGGGCGCTCGAATCGGGAGGCGAGCCCGGCCCGGGACCCGCGCCCGGCTCGGGACGCCGCTCGCCGCATGGCCCAGGCCGAGCAAGTGACCCGGCGCCGCGCCGCAGCCCAGGGCCTGCACGTCACCTACCCCGAGGAGCTGCCGGTCAGCGCCCGCCGCGAGGACATCGCCGCGGCGATCCGCGACCATCAGGTCGTCATCATCGCCGGCGAGACCGGCTCGGGTAAGACGACGCAGATCCCCAAGATCTGCCTCGACCTGGGCCGCGGCGTCGCCGGGCAGATCGGGCACACCCAGCCGCGGCGGATCGCGGCCCGATCGGTCGCCGAGCGCATCGCTGATGAACTCGACGTCGAGCTCGGCCAACAGGTCGGCTACCAGGTGCGCTTCACGGACCATTCCAGCCGCGACACGCTCGTCAAGGTGATGACCGACGGGGTGCTGCTCAACGAGCTGCAACGCGACCGCGACCTGCGCCGCTACGACACCATCATCATCGACGAGGCGCACGAACGAAGCCTCAATATCGACTTCATCCTCGGCTACCTCAAGCAGCTGCTGCCGCGCCGCCCCGACCTCAAGGTGATCGTCACCTCCGCGACCATCGACCCCGAGAAGTTCGCCAATCACTTCGCGACGAACGGTCGCCCGGCGCCCATCGTGGAGGTCTCCGGGCGCACCTATCCGGTCGAGATACGGTACCGGCCGCTGGTGCGCCAGCAGCGCAGCGCCAAGCCCGGAGGGCAGCCCGAGGACGTCGAGATCGACCAGGTCACCGGCATCGTCGAGGCCGTCGAGGAGCTGTGGACCGAGACCGGTTCGGCCGATCGGGCCCGCGATGGTGGCGGCGAGGACATCCTCGTGTTCCTCTCCGGCGAGCGGGAGATCCGCGACGCCGCGGACGCCCTCGCGAGCCTCAACCTGCCCGGCACGCAGATCCTGCCGCTGTACGCCCGCCTGTCGGCCGCCGATCAGCACCGGGTGTTCTCGCGGCACCCCGGGCGGCGAGTCGTGTTGGCCACCAACGTCGCCGAGACATCGCTGACCGTGCCCGGCATCCGCTACGTCGTCGACGCCGGCACCGCCCGCATCTCCCGCTACTCCCAGCGCCTGAAGGTGCAGCGGCTGCCGATCGAGCCGATCAGCCAGGCCAGCGCCGCCCAACGCTCCGGCCGCAGCGGCCGCGTCGCCGACGGCATCGCGATCCGGCTCTACGCAGAAGACGACTTCGAGCAGCGCGCCGAGTTCACCGACCCCGAGATCCTGCGCACCAACCTCGCCAGCGTCATCCTGCAGATGACCAGCCTGGGCCTGGGCGACCTGAGCCGCTTCCCGTTCGTCGACCGGCCCGACTCCCGCATGGTCGCCGACGGCGTGCGGCTGCTGCACGAACTCAATGCGATCGACCCCGAACAGCCCGACCCGCGCAAGCGATTGACGCCCATCGGGCGGCGGTTGGCGCGCTTGCCCGTCGACCCTCGGTTGGGGCGGATGCTGCTGGAGGCAGATCGCAACGGTGTGTTGCCCGATGTCGCGGTCATCGTCGCGGCCCTGTCGATCCAGGACGTGCGCGAACGGCCCTCCGAGAAGCAGGCCCAGGCCGATCAGCAGCACGCCCGCTTCCGCGACGAGCACTCCGACTTCGTTTCGATCCTCAACCTGTGGCGCTACGTGCGCGGCAAGCAGAAGGAGCTGTCCGGCAGCGCGTTTCGGCGGATGTGCCGCGACGAGTACCTGCACTACCTGCGGATCCGTGAGTGGCAGGACCTCGTGGCCCAACTGCGGCAGGCGACCAAAGACCTCGACCTGCACTGGGAGTCAGCGCATACGCAGAACGAGTCAGCGCATACGCAGAACGCGGTGGACGCCGACGCGGTACACCGCAGCCTGCTCGCCGGGCTGCTCTCGCACATCGGGCTGCGTGATCCCGACCGCCGCGACTACCTCGGAGCGCGCGGGGCCCGGTTCGCCATCCAGCCCGGCTCCACGCTGTTCCGCAAGCCGCCCGACTGGGTGATGAGCGCCGAACTCGTCGAGACGACCCGGTTGTGGGCGCGTACCAACGCCCTGACCAACCCCGAATGGGTGGAAGCCGCGGCGTCGCACCTCGTCAAGCGCCAGTACGGCGAGCCGCGGTGGAGCCGCAGCCGCGCCGGGGCGATCGCCAGCGAACGCGTCACCCTCTACGGGGTGCCGCTCATCGCCGACCGCACGGTCGCCCTCGGCTCGATCGACCCCGTGACCAGCCGCGACCTGTTCATCCGCAACGCCCTCGTCGAAGGCGACTGGGACACCCCGCACCGCTTCTTTCACGACAACCGCAAGCTCATCGACTCCCTCGCCGAGCTGGAGTCCAGGGCACGGCGGCGCGACATCCTCGTCGACGACGAGACGCTCGTGGAGTTCTACGACGAGCGCATCCCCGACCACGTCGTCTCCGGCGCCCACTTCGACAGCTGGTGGAAGCAGGCCCGCCGCGAGCAGCCCGACCTGTTGACGTTCACCGAAGAGCTGCTCGTCAACGAGGCCGCCGCGCAAGGGATCGACGCCGCCGCGTATCCGCAGGTCTGGGAGCAGGGCGACCTCCGATTGCGGCTCACCTACCAGTTCGAGCCCGGCGCCGACGCCGACGGCGTGACCTGCCACATCCCCATCGAGCAGCTCAACCAGGTGCGCGACGTCGGATTCGACTGGCTCGTGCCGGGTCTGCGGGAGGAGCTGGCGATCGCGCTCGTGCGGGCGCTGCCCAAGGCCACCCGTAAGCACTTCGTGCCGGCCCCCGACCGGGCCCGCGCCGCCCTCGTCGAGGCAGACCCGGCCGGCGGGCGGCTCGTCGACGAGTTGGCTCGCGGCCTGTACATCGCCACCGGTCACCGGGTGCCACCCGGTGACTGGAACCTCGACGCCGTGCCCGACCACCTGCGGATGACGTTCCGCATCGACGGTCCGGGTGCGAGCGCCGACGCCGGGGGCGGACGACCACGAGGGCGCGGCCGAGGCAGGGGCCGAGGCGCGGGGAGGCGGACGCTCGCCGAAGGCAAGGACCTCGCCGCGCTGCAGCAGCAGTTGGCGGTGTCGATGGCCACGACGATGGCGACTGCCGCCGCGGACGCGGGCCTGGAACGCAGCGGCCTGACCGACTGGAACCTGGGCGAGTCGGGCGAGCTGCCGGCGACGTTCGAACGACGCCGTGGTGACCGCGTCGTGCAGGGTTTTCCGGCGCTCGTCGACGAGGGCGGCAGCGTGGCTGTCAAGGTGCTCGCGACGCCCGCTTTGCAGGAGGCGGCGACACGCGCCGGGGTGCGGCGACTTTTGCTGCTCAACACAACCGTCCCGTGGAAGCGGATTCTCGGGCTCATGACCAACGCGCAGAAGTTGGCGCTGGGCAATAACCCACACGGCAGTGTGCAGAAGTTGCTCGACGACATCCTCGCGGCCGCTGTCGACCAGATCGTCGCCGAGCAGACCAGCGCCGGCCCATCGGGGCTGCGCACCCGCGACGACTACGAGGCGACTCTGGCGGCCGTCAAGCAGCGCATCGTGCCGACGGTGCTGGACCTCGTCGAGCAGGTCCAACCGACCCTGGACCGCGCCCTCGCGGTGCGCCTGGGCCTCGACGCGCTGACCAGCCCCGCCGCGGCCCCCCTCAAGGCCGACCTGCGCGCCCAACTCGACGGCCTCATCCACGACGGTTTCGTCGCGCAGACCGGCGCCGCGCAGCTGCGCCACCTGCCGCGCTACCTCGCGGCGATGCTCGAGCGTCTCGACAAGGCCCCCCAGGACCTAGGCCGCGACGCCCAACGGCGCGAGACCGTCGCCGGGGTGCAGGACGAATTCGACAAGCTGGTGGCACAACTCCCGGCCGATGAGCGTGGCGCTCCCGACGTGGCCGCGTTGCGCTGGATGATCGAGGAGTTGCGGGTCAGCCTCTTCGCGCAGCGCCTCGGCACGGCTCATCCGGTGTCGCCGAAACGGATCTTCACCGCCATGGACCGCGTCGAGGACGCGCATCACAGCCTGTCCGTGGGCACAGGTGGGAACATCGATGTGACGGGTCGGCGTTAACGCCCCCGATGCCCGGTTGTTCGTTGAGGCAGAGTGTTCGTGAAGGAGGACACGGTGTTGGATCCCGACGGGCTGATCCGTTTCGAGACGGACATCGACCCGGCGCACGCGGCGGCGCCCGTGCTCGTCGTGGCCCTGTCCGGCTTCTTCGACGCCGGCTCGGCCCAGGGCTTGCTGGTGCGCCACCTCATGGAACGCGAACACCAGGTCGTCGCCACCGTCGACATCGACCAGTTGCTCGACTACCGCGGCCGCCGACCGCTGATGACCTTCGCCGCCGACCATTGGTCGGCCTACGACGACCCGGTCTTGGCCGTGTACCGGCTGCGGGACGACGAGGGTAGGCCCTTCCTCCTGCTGGCCGGGCCCGAGCCCGACTTCCAGTGGGAGCGCTTCGTGGAGGCCGTGCGGCGACTCATCGCGATGCTGGGCGTCGAACTGGTCATCAGCGCGCACGGCATCCCCATGGCGGTGCCGCACACCCGCCCGCTCGGGGCCTCGTTCCACGCCAACCGGGAGGAGCGTCGCGAGGGCCACCGGTCGATCATCGGGGAGGTGACGGTGCCCGGCTCGGTCTCCGGCCTGTTGGAACTGCGGCTCGGTGAGCAGGGCGCCGACGCCTGCGGGTACGCCGTGCACGTGCCGCACTATCTGGCGCAATCGGACTACGCACCGGCGGCGGTCACGGCCCTGAACTGTGTGCTGAGCCAGACGGGCCTGGTCATCGACGGTCAAGCCCTGGAGTCGGCTGCACAGGAGACGCTCGCGGTGGTCGCTGCGGAGCTGGAGGGGTCGCCCGACGCCGCCGAGCTGGTCTCGACGCTGGAAGAGCAGTACGACAACCGCACCGAGGAGCCCAGCCCGGCGCAGGCGCTGCTGGACGACGACGGCCGTGTGCCCACCGCCGATCAGCTCGGGGCCGAGTTCGAGGCGTTCCTTCGGGAGGAGACCGGCCGGGGTCAGTGACCCGCCCGACCAGCCCGCCCGACCTTGCGCTACACCTTGGTGTAGCGCGCCCGGAAGAAGCTGTAGACGCCATAGCCGGCGAGCCCGAGGGCGACCGCGCCGAGCAGCCACGGCCCGAAGGGTTGCTCCAGGATCCACGTGAGCGCGCCGCCGAGTCCGGTCGACTCCGACGCCCGGTCGGTCGCCGCGGCCAGGCCGAACAGCCCACCGACGACGACGAGCGCGATCCCCTTGGCGATGTACCCGACGGCTCCGGCGAACTCGGCGACATCGCCGGGATCCTTGACGAGGTCCTGCAGGAACGAGCGGCGGGCGCCCTTGACCACGTGGTAGCCGCCGATCCCGACGACGGCGACGCCGATGATGCCGACGAGGATCATGCCCCCGGGCAGCTTGAGCAGCTCCCCGGTCGTCTGCGCGGACTGGTCCTGGCTGTCGGTGTTGTGGCCGCGGGCCACGGTCGCGCACGTCCAGCCGAGCGCGAGGTACACGCCGGTCTTGCCGGTCGCTTTGAGCCGGCTGAACACCGCCTCCTTACCGTCGCCGTGCCAGCCGCCGATCGCCTCCGTCACCTGCCACAGCGCCAGACCGGCGAAGCCCGCGGCCAGCACCCACAGCAGCGGTTGCCCCATGGGCAGGTCCTGCAGCAGCTCCACCGCCCCGGACTGGTCGGCGGACTCGCCGCGTGAGCCCAAGGCGAGTTGCAGGGCGAGCCACGCGATGAGCAGGTGGATGAGCCCGCTGGCCGCGTAACCGACCCGCGCCATCGCCTGCACGACCGGATGGTCGTTGGCCTGCCGGGCGCCGCTGCGCGCCTTGTCGATGACCTCGTCGCTGCCCATCTTCGGTCCTCCGCTCGCGGCCGTCCTGGCCGGTGCCGGCGCGCCCAGGCCCTCGAGCAGGCTCCTGGTGCGGCGTCGCCTCAGGCTACGTCGCCCACACTTGTGGGCGTTTCGACCGGAATGCAACTGTGACCCCAACCCGAGCCACGCATGACATCGTGGCCCGGCGGGCACTGAGGGAAGATGTGAACCCGGCGGGACCGGTTCGCGACCGGGGCAGAACCGCCCCCTGTTCACAACGGTGAGGAGACAACGTGGGGATCTTCGATTTCCTCGGCAAGGACGAGCAGCCGGCTCAACAGCCGGTGCCGCGACAGGAGCCCGAGGGTGCGCTGGCCAACGCCGCGTCTGGCCTCGTCCAGCGGCTGCTCGATGTCGGGATCGACGGCAAAGGCACGTTCGACTCAGCAGGCCAGGTCGCGCAGACGGCCAGTGGTCGGCACGCCGACCAGGAGAAGGCGATCGCCGACATCGTCAAGGAACACACCAAGCTCGCGGCGGCCGCCGGCTTCGTCACCGGCCTGGGCGGATTCATCACGCTGCCGGTCGCGCTGCCGGCCAACGTCGTCGGCTTCTACCTGCTGGCCACTCGGATGGCGGCGTCGATCGCCGCGGTGCGCGGCTACGACGTCGACAAGCCCTCGGTCCGCTCCGCCATTCTGCTGTCGCTGGTCGGCGCCGACGCCGGTGATGTGCTGCAGAAGGCCGGATATGCCGGGGCCAGCGGGCGTCTGGCCACGTTCGCCACCCAGCGCCTGCCCGGGCCGCTGCTCATGGCCGTCAACAAGGGAGTCGGCTTCCGCGTCCTGACCCAGCTCGGCCGCAAGTCGCTGACCAAACTGGGGCGCGGCATCCCGTTGGCGGGCGGCGCGCTGGGCGCCGGGCTCGACAGCTTCATGATCCGCCGCATCGCCGACCACGTGCGCAAGGAGTTCCCCGCGCAAGACAAACCCCTGCCCGGTGAGGTCGTGCGCGGCGAGCTGTCGTCCGACTGACCGGGCTCGCAGGCCCTCGGCGAGGCGCGCTGCGGCGGCGGGATCCCTTATCCACAAGGGGGTCCCGCCGCTGCGGTCCATCCACAGGCGGCCGTCGCGATTTCTGCGCCACCACCCTCCTTCGCGCCAGGCTGCCTGCCATGACGCAAGCCTTCTCCGCCGCCCCCGGCCCCGCCCGTCCTGAGCCCGTCGCCCGAGCCCGCGACATCGCCGACCTCATCGTGCTGATCCCACATCTCCTCGGTTTTCATCCTGCTCAGAGCATCGTGGTGCTCGGCTTGACGGGTAACCGCATCGGGCCGACCCTGCGGTACGACCTGCCGCCGCCCGGCGCGCCGATGTCCCCGGAGGACGTCGACGAGCTGGAGCGGGCGATGACTGCGCTGGCGCAGCACTGCCCGGCCGCCATGGTGTTCGCGTTCGACGAGCACGGCGGGCACGCCGCGGGCGTCGAGACCCAGCTGCACGAGGTCGCTGAAGAGCTCGACCTGGACATCGTCGACACCGTGCTGGTCTGTGAGGGCCGGTGGCGGCGGATCGTGCGGGGGCGGGTCGTCGAGAGCGGCCAGGTGCCGGCCGAGGCCGACGTGCCCGGCGTCGCCGAGTTCATGATCGAGGGCAGCGCCCCGCTGGCCTCCCGCACCGATATCGCCGTGATGCTGCGGGCCACCTGCGGTGACATCGCGGCGACCGACGCACTGCTCGTCCAGCGTTGGGATGACGCCAGCCTGTGGCGCGGCCTCTCGTTCGGGCCGGGGGGCTTGATGCGATTGCGCGATGTCGACGGCGCGTTCGCCGCCTGGCGGCGCGTGTTGGCGCCGGCGCTGGTCGCGGCGCCCACCGATGGCGCCGGCAACCCCGACGGCACCGCAGACGACGGCATGGGCGAGGGGGTTCTGGGTGAGTTGGATCCGCTGACCGTGGCGGTGGCGGTGTACGCGCTGGCCGATCGGACCCTACGCGACGAGATCTTCGGCTGGCTCAATCCGGTCTATCGGGTGCCGGACAAGGACATGCCGGCCTATGTGCGGGGCCGGGCGCTGGCGACGTTCGGGCCGCGGGACGCGGTCAGCGCCAAGCACCTGGAACAACGCCTGCTGGTCTTGACGCAGTCGACGCCGCACCCCGACCGCGCGCCGGTGCTCACCGGCTTGGGCACGTGCGCGTGGCTGGCCGGCAACACCGCGTTGGCCGGCGAGGCGCTCCAACTGGCTCTGGCTCTGCAACCCGAATACGCCCTGGCCCAACTGCTGCTGACCGCCGTCCGGGCCTACCTGCCGCCACATCAGCTGCGGCAGACGGCCACCACCGAGCTCGCCGGTTAGACACGGACGGTTGCGGCCTCACCGCCGACGTGGTGTTGGCCCCGTTATCGGCTACCGTGCTTGGAGACTCGCGCCGGGTGACCGGCGCGGGTAGGCATCGAGTAGGGGGTCACTGATGACCGTTGTTGTCGGGTACGTGCCAACGCGCGAAGGGCGCGCGGCCCTGCGCCGGGCGGCGCAGGAATGCCGGCTGCGTTCGGCCAAGCTCATCGTCGTCAGTTCGGCACGTGGTGGTCGCGACATGCAAGCCGAAGATGCCCGCCGGTTTCAGGAGTTGCTGGAGCAGGTGCACGTCGACCTCGAGGGTGCCGGCATCGAGCACGAGGAGCGGCAGTTCGTGCGTGGCAACGAGCCGGCGGAAGACCTCATCGAGGTGGCCAACGAGACGGACGCCGACTTCATCGTCATCGGTCTGCGCCGGCGCACCCCGGTCGGCAAGCTGCTGCTCGGCTCGAACGCGCAGCGGATTCTGCTGGAGGCCAACTGCCCGGTGTTGGCCGTCAAGGCCGACGAGAACGACTGAAATCGTCGCGTCCAGCCACCGATCCACCAGCGATGCGCTCGTCACCAAGGCAACCGATCAAGTCACTTGTTCGACCGAGCCACAGTGCGCCACGGATCGCTGACCTGGGCCGATACGGCGTGGCTGCCCCAGCGGGAAGCCGAGGGTGCAGCGCCGGAGCGCGTGGGATGCGGCGCGACACGCCGCGAGGAATTACAATGGTAGGTGGTTGGCGTTACCCGATGGCGCGGGAAACGCTCTCAGACTCCCATCCCGACTGAAGAATGCTCCGCCTGGCGGAGTATTTGGTGTGTCCCGCTGGTCCCAACTCGTGACCCTGGGACCACACCGGTCGGCACAATCCAGCGTTAGAAAGGTGTCGGTGCAGCACGTGGCGAACAGTTCCACTACCGCACGATCGACCCAAGGCGGCGACCTGCCGGCCTCGCTGCCCGCAGAGTTCTCGCACCCAGCGCTTCAAGAGCTCATTCGGCTCGGCGCGGTGCGCGGCAGCGTGGACAGCTACGAATTGAAGACCGCATTGGAGGCCGTCGACCTGACGCCTTCGCGGCAGAAGGCGGTGCTGCGCGCCCTCGACGGCGCCGGTGTGCACGTCGTACTCGGCACCGAGCACGCCGAGCAGGTGGTTGCGACCAAGGGCCGGCGCTCGGCGGCCAAGCGCAGCGGCGCCGCGACGAAGAACGCCGCGACCAGGAGCGCGGTGAAGAGCAGCGTGACGAGCACAGCGACGACCAAGGCGACCTCCGCAGCGGCCGACGATGCCGACGGGGCTAGTACGCCGGCCGCCGCTGCGGCGCCTACGGGCGCCGCCAAGACAACGGCTGCCCGCACGACGAAGCGGGCCGCCGCCAAGACGAGCGCCACGGCGGCCAAGTCGGGCGCGGGCGACGGCGACGACGACAGCAGCGAGGCGGCGCAGAGCCCGGCAGCACGTAAGAGCACCGCCAAACGAGCTACGAAGACGGCCAAGTCCGCGGCCAAGGCTCCGGCGAAGAAGACGACCAAGAAGAGTGCCGCCAAGAAGGACGAGGCCAAGGCCGGCGACGACGAGTCCACCGAGGACGAGGACGTCGACCCGGACATCACCGAGCTCGAAGCCGACGAGGCGGTCGTCGACGTCGACAGCGACGCTGACGACGACAGCAACGGGGCCGATGACGGCGATGAGTCCGACGGCGATGCCGGCGAGACGTCCGGTACCCCCGCCCGGGCCTCGACGTCCCGGCGCGGCGGCGCTCGCGGCAAGGAGGCCCAGGCGGGTCAGACCAGCAGCGAGGGCAGCGAAGAGTCCGGCTTCGTGCTCCGCGAGGACGACGAAGACGACGCGCCGGCCCAGCAGGTCGTCACGGCGGGTGCGACGGCCGACCCGGTCAAGGACTACCTCAAGCAGATCGGCAAGGTGGCGCTCCTCAACGCCGAACAGGAGGTCGAGCTCGCCAAGCGCATCGAGGCCGGCCTGTTCGCCGAAGAGAAGCTGAACTCCGGTGAGGAGGTCGAGCCGCAGCTCAAGCGTGACCTGTGGTGGATCGCCCAAGACGGCAAGAACGCCAAGAACCACCTGCTCGAGGCCAACCTGCGGCTCGTGGTCTCCCTCGCCAAGCGCTACACCGGTCGCGGCATGCTGTTCCTGGACCTCATCCAGGAGGGCAACCTCGGTCTCATCCGCGCCGTCGAGAAGTTCGACTACACCAAGGGGTTCAAGTTCTCCACGTACGCCACGTGGTGGATCCGGCAGGCGATCACCCGCGCGATGGCCGACCAGGCCCGCACCATCCGCATCCCGGTGCACATGGTCGAGGTCATCAACAAGCTCGCCCGCGTACAGCGCCAGATGCTGCAGGACCTGGGCCGCGAGCCCACCCCGGAGGAGCTGGCCAAAGAGCTCGACATGACCCCGGAGAAGGTCGTCGAGGTGCAGAAGTACGGCCGCGAGCCGATCTCGCTGCACACCCCCCTGGGCGAGGACGGCGACTCCGAGTTCGGTGACCTCATCGAGGACTCCGAGGCGGTCGTGCCCGCCGACGCGGTCAGCTTCACGCTGCTGCAGGAGCAGCTGCACTCGGTGCTCGACACCCTGTCGGAGCGGGAGGCTGGCGTCGTCTCGATGCGGTTCGGCCTCACCGACGGGCAGCCGAAGACGCTGGACGAGATCGGCAAGGTCTACGGCGTGACCCGCGAGCGGATCCGCCAGATCGAGTCCAAGACGATGAGCAAGCTGCGCCACCCCAGCCGGTCGCAGGTGTTGCGCGACTACCTGGACTGACCGCTAGGACGACTGACACCGCGCCACGACAACGGGCCTCACCGCACTGGTGGGGCCCGTTGTCGTTGGGGGCGTCGTTACGTTCGCTCAGGAGGCGTGCCGGTTGACCTCCACGAGGACCTCCTCGAAGAGGGGTCGCGGCAGGGTGGCGCCTTCGCGGCGCACGGCCTGCGGGGCGAGCCGCACGATGCGGTCGAGCCGCACCTCGCTCTCCCGTCCGTTGCGGTCCCACGCGCCGGAGCCGAGGTCGAGCCAGAAGCGGCCGGCACGGGCCTCCTGAGCCTCGTCGCGGTCGTGGTCCTTGCTGGTGACCGGCAGGGCCAGCAGCCAGGAGCCGTCGCGGCCGATGATGAGAGTCGGCCGGTCCTTGCCCTGGGAGTGGTCCTCCTCGAACGGCACCCAGGCCCAGACGATCTCGCCGGGGTCGGCGACGCCATTGGGGCTGGGGGAGTAGGAGGTCGGTGGGCGGCCGACGTAGTCCGGTCCGCAGCGCAGGCCATCGGGGCCCGCTGGTGCGGGATGTTTGGGGGAGGGGCGCGGCCGGCGCCGGTTGCTGGATCGGGTGCCGTTGATGCGCCGGGTGTTGCGCCCGCTGGGGGTGGCGGAGCGGCGGGCGCCGTCGGCCGCGCCGCGCAGGGCCGCCATGCCGAGATTGCGCGCCGTGTCAGCCAGTGCCCGGCCCAGGCTGCTCAGGTCCATGGGCGCTCAGCGTAGAGGACCGGCGTCGCCCGCCGATAGGGACGAGGCAAGATGGGACGGGTGAGTCGCTCCCCGTTGTCGCAGCGTGGCCAGGTCGAGCCGTTCCACGTCATGGAGTTGCTCAAGGCCGCCAATCAACGCGCCCGCACTCACGGTGACGTCATCACCATGTGCGCGGGCCAACCCTCCACCCCGGCGCCGGTGGCCGTGCGCCAAGCCGCCGCCCGCGAGCTGTCCGGCGACGCGCCCCACGGGTACACCGACGCGATGGGCGTGGCGGCGCTGCGAGAGACGATTGCCGCGCACTACCTGAGCGCCTACGGCATCGACGTCGACCCGGCGAGCGTCGCGATCACTCCGGGCTCGTCGGGGGCCTTCACCGCGATCTTCCTGGCGGCCTTCGACCCCGGCGACGTGGTGCTCATGACCCGCCCCGGCTACCCGGCCTATCGCAACACGCTGCAGGCGCTCGGCGTGCGCGTCGTCGAACTCGACTGCGGCCCGGAGCAGCGCTTCCAGCCGACGGTGGAGATGTTGGCGGAGTGGACCGCGCAGGCCGGTGCCCCGCCCGCCGGGCTCATCGTCGCTTCCCCGGCCAATCCGACCGGCACCCTCATCACCGACGCCGAGCTTGCCGCCATCGCCACCTGGTGCGAAGAGAACGGCGTGCTGCTCGTCAGCGACGAGATCTACCACGGCATCACGTTCACCGAGCCCGCGAGCAGCGCGTGGCAGACCTCCCGCTCCGGGGTGCTCGTCGGATCGCTGTCGAAGTACTACTCGATGACCGGATGGCGGATCGGCTGGGCGGTGCTTCCGACGCCCCTCGTGCGGACGGTCGAGTTGCTGCTCGGCAACCTGCACATCTGCGCGCCGGCGCTGGGGCAGGTCGCCGCCGTCGAGGCCTTCGGCCCGGAGGCGAAGCTCGAGCTGGACGGCCACGTCGCCCGCTACCGGGTGAACCGGGATCACGTGCTGGCCCGCCTGCCCGAGCTCGGCGTGCGCACCTGGGCGCCCGCCGACGGCGCGTTCTACGCCTACGCCGACATCTCGCACCTCACGCGCGACTCCACCGCCTGGTGCCGTGAAGTGCTCGACGAGACCGGCGTCGCGATCACCCCCGGCGTCGACTTCGCCCCCCACCGCCCGGGCGTCGACAGCCCGCTCGACGGGTCCCGCTGGTTCCGCCTCAGCGTCGCCGGCGCCACCGCGGACGTCGACGAGGCCATGACCCGACTGGCCACCTTCGTGGCCCGCACCGCCCCCTAGCCGGGGTGGACGGCGGGGGTGGATGAGGGGGGTGGCAAAGCGTGAAAGACTGGAGGGCGACCACCCGCCCCCGACTTTGAGGTAACCGCGTTCCCGTGACCGACGTCCTGCAGCCCCACGCCACGCCGCCGGAGCGCATCCGCAACTTCTGCATCATCGCCCACATCGACCACGGCAAGTCGACGCTGGCCGACCGCATGCTGCAGAAGACGGGCGTCGTCGAGGACCGGGCCATGCGCGCGCAGTACCTCGACCGCATGGACATCGAGCGCGAGCGCGGCATCACCATCAAGAGCCAGGCCGTGCGGATGCCGTACGAGCTCGACGGGCAGCCGTATGTGCTCAACATGATCGACACCCCGGGCCACGTCGACTTCACCTACGAGGTGTCCCGTTCGCTGGCGGCCTGTGAGGGCGCGATCCTGCTCGTCGATGCAGCGCAGGGCATCGAGGCCCAGACGCTGGCCAACCTGTACCTGGCGATGGAGAACGACCTGACGATCATCCCGGTGCTCAACAAGATCGACCTGCCGGCCGCGCAGCCGGAGAAGTTCGCCGCCGAACTCGCCGGGCTCATCGGCGTCGATCCCGAGGATTGCCTCAAGGTCTCCGGCAAGACCGGAGCGGGAGTCGACGAGCTGCTCGTCGAGATCGTCAAGCAGATCCCGCCGCCGGTGGGCGACCCGAACGCCCCCGCCCGGGCGATGATCTTCGACTCCGTCTACGACACCTACCGCGGCGTCGTCACCTACGTGCGGGTGGTCGACGGAAACCTCAACCCGCGCGAGCGCATCGCGATGATGAGCACCAAGGCCACCCACGAGCTGTTGGAGATCGGCGTCATCTCGCCGGAGCCGGTGCCGAGCAAGGGCTTGGGCGTGGGGGAGGTCGGCTACCTCATCACCGGCGTCAAGGACGTGCGTCAGTCTCGGGTCGGCGACACGATCACCAACCAGGCCAAACCGGCCAAGGACGCCCTCGGCGGCTACCGCGACCCGCGCCCGATGGTCTTCTCCGGGCTCTACCCCATCGACGGCTCCGACTACCCGCTGCTGCGCGACGCCCTCGACAAGCTCAAGCTCAACGACGCGGCGCTGGTCTACGAACCGGAGACCTCGGCGGCGCTCGGGTTCGGCTTCCGCGTGGGCTTCCTCGGCATGCTGCACCTGGAGATCGTGCGCGAGCGCCTGGAGCGGGAGTTCGGCCTCGACCTCATCTCGACGCTGCCGAACGTGGAGTACGACGTGACGATGGAGGACAACTCCCTGGTCGACGTCACGAACCCCAGCGAGTTTCCGACCGGCAAGATCAAGGAGGTCCGCGAGCCGGTGGTGCGCGCGGGCATCCTGGCGCCGAGTGAGTTCATCGGCGCGATCATGGAGCTGTGCCAGCAGCGCCGCGGCACCCTGCTCGGCATGGACTACCTGAGCCCCGAGCGCGTCGAGATGCGGTACACGCTGCCGCTGGCCGAGATCGTCTTCGACTTCTTCGACCAGCTCAAGTCGCGCACCCGCGGCTACGCCTCCCTGGACTACGAGCCCGACGGCGACCAGGTCGCCGACCTCGTCAAGGTCGACATCCTGCTGCAGGGCGAGCAGGTCGACGCGTTCAGCTCGATCGTGCACAAAGACAAGGCGTACGCCTACGGTGTGTCGATGGCCGAGAAGCTGCGCAAGCTCATCCCGCGCCAGCAGTTCGAGGTGCCGATCCAGGCCGCGATCGGCAGCCGCATCATCGCCCGCGAGAACATCCGCGCCATCCGCAAGGACGTGCTCGCCAAGTGCTACGGCGGCGACATCAGCCGTAAGCGCAAGCTGCTGGAGAAGCAGAAGGAGGGCAAGAAGCGGATGAAGATGGTCGGGCGGGTCGAGGTGCCCCAGGAGGCCTTCATCGCCGCGCTGTCCAACGACGACGTCGCCGAGAAGACCAAGAAGTAGATGACGGCACAGGATTCTGTGCAAAATGACGGCCGATCCGAAGCACCGGACGCCGTGGCGGCGCTTGAGGCGGCTGGGCCGGTTGCGTCGGCTGGTTCCGACCGCGATGCCTGGCCGCGGCGGCAGGTCGTCTCGTTCGGCCGCCGCGACGGGCGCCGCCAGGGCCAGTATGCGCGCGCGTACCCGCCGGAGCTGGCCCGCTTCGTCATCGAGCCGCCGCGCGGAGAGCGATCGGCGAGCCTCGCGGACGGCTGGGTGTTCGACGCCTCCGCCGCGTTCGAGCGCGACGCTCCGCTGATCGTCGAGATCGGCTCCGGCACAGGCGAGGCGGTGCTGCACCACGCCGCCGAGAACCCGCACCTGAACCACCTGGCCGTCGAGGTCTACCGGCCGGGCGCCTCCCGCACGGTCGCGCAGGCGGGTGTCCGCGGCCTGCAGAACGTGCGGGTCCTCGAGGCCGATGCGGCGGAACTCGTCGGCGGCGCGCTGGCCCCGGGATCGGTCGCGGCGCTCCACGTGTTCTTTCCCGACCCCTGGCCCAAGACCCGCCATCACAAGCGCCGCCTCGTCGACGCCTGGTTCGTCGCGCAGGTCGCCCGGGCGTTAGAGCCCGGGGGAGTGCTGCGGCTGGCGACCGACTGGGAGCACTACGCTCACCAGATGCTCCAGGTTGCCGCTGGCTGCGGCCACCTGCGCAACGCCTACCCGGCCCGCGACGGAGGCTGGGCCTCGCGCTACTCCGGGCGACCGCTGACGACCTTCGAACGCAAGGGCTTGGCCGCCGGTCGCACCATCCACGACCTGGAGTTCGTGCGCGCCTGAGGCAGCGGCGTGCCCCGCCACACGGGCGGAATCTGCTCGGATGGCCGGCCCGACGTTGAGCGCCGGGAGGGCGACGCTCAACGCCGGGCGGGACACCCGCGACCCAGACGCCCGCGATCGGTTCCATTATCCGCCGCGGCGTCCGCGCCGGGCAATCGCCGACCCGGGGTGTCGGGGAGTGTGGTGGGCGCTGCGCGGGGGCGCGGGTGGCGAGTGGGCGCGCCTGCGAGGATGGGCGGGTGCCCAGTACCCCGCCCGACGGCGACCCCGCGCCGCCCGACGGTCACCTGCCGGCGCAGGCCCTGGCGCGGTTCGCCGACGGCCCGTTCGGGCTCTACCTGCACGTGCCGTTCTGCCGGGTGCGCTGCGGCTACTGCGACTTCAACACCTACACGCCCGCCGAATTGCTCGGCGGTGCCGCCCAACCCCGCCCGGGCACGACCACTGGCGACATCGACTCCTGGTTGACGGCCGAGCTAGACGTTGCCACGCGGGTGTTGGGTAGCGAGGCGCGCCCTGTGCAGACGGTGTTCGTCGGCGGCGGCACCCCGACGATGCTCGCGCCGGAGCAACTCGGCGGGCTCATCGGCGGCATTCGGGACCGCTTCGGGCTCGCCGACGACGCGGAGGTCAGCACCGAGGCCAACCCCGACACGGTCGATGCCGACTATCTCGCGGCGCTGGCCCGGCACGGGTTCACCCGCGTCAGCCTTGGCATGCAGTCCGCGGTGCCGCACGTGCTCGCCACTCTCGACCGCACCCACGATCCGGCGAACGTCGAGCGGGCCGTGGCCGGAGCCCGAGCGGCGGGCTTAGCCGTCAGCCTCGACCTCATCTACGGCACCCCGGGCGAGAGCCTGGACGACTGGCGCACCACCCTCGACGCGGCGATCGCGCTGGCCCCCGACCACATCTCCGCCTACGCGCTCGTCGTCGAGGAGGGCACCAGGCTGGCCACGCAGGTGCGCCGCGGCCAGGTCACCGCGCCAGATGACGACGACGAGGCCGACAAGTACGAGCTGGCCGACGAGCTGCTCGCCGCCGCCGGATACGGCTGGTACGAGGTGAGCAACTGGGCCCGCCGCCCGGGCCAGGAATGCCGCCACAACGTCGGCTACTGGCAGGGCGGCCAGTGGTGGGGCGTCGGGCCCGGCGCGCACAGCCACGTCGGCGGCGTGCGCTGGTGGAACGTGCGCCATCCGGCCCGGTACGCCGCGCTACTGTCCGCGGGCGATTCTCCGGCGCAAGGCCGCGAGACGCTCACCGACGACCAGCGCTACGAGGAGCAGGTGTTGCTGGGTATTCGTCTGGCCGAGGGGCTGCCGCTGCAGGCGCTGCGCCCGGTCGGTCGCGCCGGGGTGCCGGGCCTTGTTGCCGACGGGCTGCTGGACGAGACCGCGCGACGCTCCGGTCGCCTCGCGCTCACCCGGCACGGTCGGCTCCTGGCCGACACGGTCGTGCGCCGACTCCTCGGCTTCTGAGGGACGCCGCACGGGGCAACGCAATTCACCCATAAACGCCCATCTCGTTATCCGTGTGTTCACGTCCGAGTCTTTGGGGTCGGCGTCATCTCGGCCGCAAACGCCCTGCGCCGCTCTAGCCTCCACCTATTGGTGGGCCAGTTGTCGTCCCACCCCACCCGGAGGTGAGCGGCAGTGGCGGTCTCCAGCGTCGATACCGGCGAACGCAAACCCCCGTTAGTGGCGCCCCATCTGCGCGTCCCGTTCATCCTGCTGATCCTGTGCTTCGCGGCCTGGGGCGCGGCCGCGAACCTCACCGACGTGCTCGTCGGCGTCTTCCGCGGGATCTTCGACATGTCGAACTTCCAGTCCTCGCTGGTGCAGTTCGCCTACTACGGCGCCTACTTCTGCCTGGCGCTGCCAGCCGCCTTCATCAACGCCAAGTTCGGATACAAGGCCGGGGTGCTCGTCGGCCTGGGGATGGCGGCCATCGGCGGCGTGCTGTTCCTGCCGGCCAGCGGGATGCTCGTCTACGAGATGTTCCTGCTCGCGCTCTTCGTGCTCGCCGCGGGTCTGTCGATCCTGGAAACCTCGGCCAACCCCTTCGTCATCGCCATGGGCGACGAGGGCAGCGCCACCCAGCGGCTCAACCTCGCGCAGGCGTTCAACCCGATCGGCGCCAACATCGGCGTACTCATGGGTGCCGTGCTCATTCTGCCGGCGCTGACGCCGGAGGCGAGCAAGGCGATCATGAGCGAGGAGGAGTTGGTCGCGAGCCAGGCCGCCGACCTCAACCTCGTGCTCCAGCCCTACCTGGGGATCGCGTTCGTGCTCGTGCTCATCTGGCTGCTCATCGCGTTCCGCCGGTTCCAGCTGCCGAACCCGCCGGAGGTGCTCGACCCGACTGCTGCCGCCGGCAATGTCGCGTCCCGGCTGTGGCGCAACAAGCACTACCGCTACGGGGTCATCGCGCAGTTCTTCAACGTCGCGGCGCAGACCTGCGTCTGGACCTTCACGATCCTCTACGCCCAGGATGTCGTCGGCACGACCCCTACCGAGGCGGGCTGGTGGTTGCAGGCGAGTCTGATCATCTTCCTCATCTCCCGGTTCGTCATGACGTTCCTGCTGGGCATCTTCAAACCGACGCTGCTGCTGCTGATCATGGCCGTCTTCGGGGTCGTCTGCTGCGCCGTGGCGATGTTCTCGTGGAACATCGTGGGTCTCGTGGCGGTCGTGCTGGTGTCGGCCTCCCTGTCGCTGATGTTCCCCACGATCTACGGGGTGTCGTTGCAGGGGCTCGGCGACGACGCGAAGTTCGGCGCCGCCGGCCTGGTCATGGCGATCCTCGGCGGCGCGATCGTCCCGATGGTCCACGCCGCGGTGATGGACGCGGTCGGTCCCGCGATGGGGTACGTCGTGCCGGGCATCTGCCTGGCGTTCGTCGCCGCCTACGCGCTCTTCGATCTGTCCCACGCCCGTCCGGCCGTCGGCTCGACGCCGACAGCGCAGTAGTCAGCGCAGTAGAGAAGGTGGCTCCCATGGCGCGCACCCAGTCCCGCCCCTCAGCGCCGGTCCGTCGCGTCGGCCGCGTGTGGCGGCTCGGCGCCGCGGCCCTCGCGCTCGGTTTCACTCTCGGGCTCGGCGCCTGCTCGTCCGCACCCGACCCGGTGACCATCGGCCTCATCACCAAGCAGGAGGAGAACCCCTACTGGCGGTCGATGAAGCAGATGGCCGAAAACCAGGCGAGCCGCGACAACGTCAATCTGCTGACGGCGACCGGTACCAGCGATGTCGACGTGGAAAGCCAGCGTCGGGCGATCCGGGACATGGTGGCCCAGGGCGCGCACGGCATCATCCTCGCGCCCACCAGTTCGACGGCCCTCAACCCCGACATCGAGGCCGCCCGCCAGGCCGGGGTCATCGTCATCGCCGTCGACACCCCCGTCGACCCGGTCTCGACCGTCGACGCCTACTACGCGACGGACAACCAGGAGGCGGGTCGGCAGGTCGGGCGGTACGCGGCCGCCAAGGCCGGCGAGCTGGGACTGACCCCGCGGGTCGCGATGCTCAACCTCGCGCCCGGCATCAGCTCGGGTCTGGAGCGGGGAGCCGGCTTCCTCGAAGGGATGGGTCTGGCGGCGGAGGCGCCCGAGCTGGTCGCCAGCGCGGACACCCAAGGGGATCGTCAGCTGGGTGAGCAGGCGATGGCCTCGATCCTGGCGCAGCACCCCGACGTCAATGTCGTCTACACCGTCAACGAACAGGCCGCCCTCGGCGCGTTGGAGGCGCTGAAGGCGGCGGATGCGGACTTGAGCCGCATGGTCATCGTGTCGATCGACGGCGGCTGTCAGGCGATGCGGGATGCGGTGCGCCCCGGCGACATCGACGCCACCGCGATGCAGTTTCCCGAGAACATGGCCCGGGAGAGCGTACGCGCGATCGCCAGCGCCGAGCGAGGCGGCGAAACCCCGAGCGGGTACCTGAACACCGGTGTCGAGCTGATCACCGATGCGCCGGCCGCCGGAGTGCCCTCGCGGGACACCCCGTACGGCATCCGCAACTGCTGGGGCTGAGCCGGCTCAGCCGAACGGTTCAACGGAACGGCTCAGCCGAAGCGGCTCAGTGGAAGCGGCTCAGTGGAACTGGAGCCGCAGCTGCGGGAGCACGGGCAGGCTGCCCGTGGCGACGGTGGCGTACCCGGTGAGCTCGGCGCGGGCGGTGGTGGGCACGCTGGCCGGCAGCACGACCATGGCGCTGCTGGCGCTGGCCGGGTAGGCGGTGATCTCGCGGGCCAGAGCGCGGTCCTGCTCGGTGGCGGCGAGAGCGGCGAAGGCCTTGCGGAGAATGTTCATGCCTCTATAGTTCACGCGAGTGCTGGCATGCGTCCAATGCTGTTTTGGCAAGAAACCTATGACGTAGAGTCATAGATGTGGATGTGCAGGCGTTGCGATGGTTTCAACAGGTGGCCGACGGGTTCACGCTCACCGAGATCAGCGACCTGGAGATGGTGTCGCAGCCGGGCATCTCGCGGGCCCTGAGTCGGCTGGAGGACGAGGTCGGCACCCCCCTGCTGCGTCGCTCGGGTCGGGTGCTGCGGTGCACCCAGGCCGGGGCGGCGTTCAAGCGGCACGTGGACTCGATGATGCACAGCCTCGACGACGGCCTGGCCGCCGTCGAGCAACTGCTCGATCCCGAGCACGGCCTCATCACCGTGAGTTTCGAGGCGGACCTGGGCACGTGGCTGCTGCCGGACCTCGTCGGCAGCTTCGGGCAGGCGCAGCCGGGGGTGCAGTTCGATCTGCGCGCCAAGGCCGCCGAGGCCACCACGAGCCTGGGTCCGGGCAGCGACGTCGATGTCGAGCTGTCGACGCTGCCGGCCGCGCGCGGCGATGTGCGGGGCCACCCTTTGGCCTCGGAGCCGCTGCGTCTGCTCGTGCCGCACCGGCACCGCCTCGCCGGACGCTCGGCGACGGCGCTGGTGGCTGCGGCCGACGAGCGTTTCGTGTTGCCGCGACCGCACTCGCGGCTGCGAGCTGTGACCGAGGAGCTGTGTGTGCGTGCGGGATTCGACCTGCAGCCGGTGCTGGTGGCCGACGATCTGGCGACGATGCGCGGCTATGTGGCGGCCGGGCTTGGGGTGGCCATTGTGCCGACGCTGTGGGACAACACGGCTGAGCCCGGTACCGGTCGGGTGCGCTACCTGGAGTTGACCGACGAGGCCGCCACCCGCACGGTCTGGGTCTCGTGGTCGACCTCGCGGCGGCTCCTCGCCTCCGCGCAGCTGTTCGCCGAACACGCCGTGGCGCGGGCGCGAGCGGGCCGGCTGCCCGCGCCCGTGCCGGTGGCGGCTCCGGGCCGCTAGGTGCCTCGGGCGGGATGCTGCGCGCCTGACCTAGCGCCCGGGGTTGGGGCCTGCGGCCCCGGTTGGCCGGTAGTCCAGGCCGATGTCGAGCACCGGGGCGCTGTGGGTGATCCAGCCCGCGGAGATGAGGTCGACCCCGGCCCGCGCGATCGGCCCGGCCGTCGCGGGGGTGATGCGGCCCGAGGCCTCGGTGACGCAGCGGCCGTCGACGAGCGCGACCGCCTCCGCCAGCAGCGCCGGGGTCATGTTGTCAAGCAGCACCGCGTCGACCCGTAGGCCCGACTCGCGGGCGGCGAGCACCGCGCGCAACTGGTCGAGGGTGTCGACCTCGATCTCGACCTTGACGAGGTGTCCGACCCGCTCTGCGACGCCGGAGAGTGCCTGCGTGACGCCGCCGGCGAACGCGAGGTGGTTGTCCTTGATGAGCACCGCGTCGTCGAGGCCGAACCGGTGATTGCTACCGCCACCGGCCCGCACCGCCTCCTTCTCCAGGGCCCGCAGGCCGGGGGTCGTCTTGCGGGTGCAGCAGATGCGGGCGTGCGTGCCGGCGACGGCCGCGACGAGGCCGGCGGTCGCGGTGGCCACCCCGCTCAGGTGTCCCAGGAGGTTGAGGGCGACTCGTTCGCCGGTGAGCAGCGTGCCCGCGGGGCCGTGGATCAGGGCGATCTCGTCGCCGGGGGCGACGGTGCTGCCGTCGGGGCGCAGAGCCTCGACGCGCACCTCGTCGTCGAGTAGGCGCCACGCCAGGGTCGCCGCGGGCAGGCCCGCGATGACGCCCGGATCGCGGGCCACGAGCGCCACGGATCCGGTCAGCCCGGCGGGCACGGTCGCCTCGGTCGTCAGATCGCCCGCGCGGCCCAGGTCTTCGAGCAGGGCGGCGCGCACGATCGGCTCGACGACGACCCTCGGCAGACTCACGACGCGCTCCCGACGAGCCCGACGAGCCCGGCGAACCCGGTGCCGAGCTCGGCCGCGTCATGGAGGTCGCCCAGGTCGACGTACGTGTGCTGGGCCGGGCCGGCCTCGGGGTGGTCGGTGCGCTGGTGCGCGCCGCGGCTCTCGGTGCGGCGCAGCGCCGCGACGGTCAGCAGGTAGGCGACCAGGCGCGCGTCGTCGTGCTCCGCGCCCTCCCGCAGCCGTGCCGCGGCGGCCAGCAGGCTCGGTCCGTCGCGCAACACCCCCGCCGCCTCTTCGAGGAGCCCCCGGTCGGAGGCGGAGGGGCGGCTACGTAGGGCCGTCGCCGACACATCCGCAGACACATCCGCCAAGCCCGTGGGTGCTGGGCGGGACGGTGCGCCCGGCGCGTGGGCGGCGATATCGGCCGCCGCGTGCCCGGCCGCCGCGACCGCCTCCAGCAGGCTGTTGCTCGCCAGGCGATTCGCGCCGTGCAGACCGGTGCTGGCGACCTCGCCGACGGCCCACAGGCCCGCGACGTCGGTGCGTCCGCGGGCGTCCACGACGAGGCCGCCCATGTGATAGTGCGCGGCGGGACGCACCGGGATGCGGTCGGCGGCCGGGTCGAGGCCCGCCGCGCGGCAGGCGGCCGTGATGGTGGGAAAGCGCCGGGACATGTCGGTGCCCAGCGTGGCGGGGGTGTCGAGGTACACGCGGTGACCGGCGCGCAGCGCCGCCCAGACGCCGCGCGCGACGACATCGCGGCCGGCCAGCGGGTCGGCGAGGGCGGGGGAGCCGTCCTCCAAGACCAGCGGCACGCCCTCTCCGCGGACCGCCTCGCTGATGAGCGGCAGGCGCCCTGTCGCGGCTCCGGGCGAGGGTGCGGCCAGGGCCGTCGGGTGGAATTGCACGAGCTCCAGGTCGCGCACCCGCGCCCCGGCCCGCAGCCCGAGTGCCAGCCCGGCACCCCAGGAGTCCAGCGGGTTGGTCGTGTGCGCGAACAGCCCGCCGACCCCTCCGGTCGCCAACACCACCGCCGCAGCGAGCAGCGTCATCGGGCCCAGCGCGCCGGTCGCCTGAACGCCCACAACAGTGTGTGAAGCGTCGGTGAGCAGGCGGGTCACGTGCACTCCCGCGCGGACCTGGATGCCAGGGTGCGCGCGGGCCGCTGCGACGGCGGCTCGGGTCACCTCGGCGCCGGTGCCGTCGCCGGCCGCGTGCACGATCCGGTGCCGGCCGTGCGCCCCTTCCAGTCCGAGTCGCAGGGTGCCCGCGTCGTCGCTGTCGAACGTGGCACCCCACCGCTGCAGCTGGGCCACGACGCCCGGGGCGGCCGCGGTGATCCGCCGCGCGACGCATCCGTCGACGAGGCCGCCGCCGGCACGCACCGTGTCGCGTGCGTGCAGTCGCGGGTGATCGTCGGCGCCCAGGGCCGCGGCGATCCCGCCCTGGGCGAGCTCGCTGCTCGTTCCCGCGCCGGGAGTCGACGGGCACAGTACCGTGACCGGAATTCCGCGCTCGGCGAGCTCGAGCGCCGTCGCCAGGCCGGCCAGTCCGGCACCGACGACGAGCGCCCCGGGGACGAACTCGCGGCAGACCTCGCGGCGGGTCGCGGCGTGGGCCGGCTGCCTCATCGGATCGCCAGCATCTTCTCGACGGCCTCGCGCGCCCGCGCCGCGACCGACTCATCGATGGTCACCTCGGCGGTCATCGTCTCCAGCGAGCGGCGGATCTTGACCAGCGTGCTGCGCTTCATGTGCGGGCACATCGCGCAGGGGCGCACCATGCGCACGTCCGGGTGCAGCGCGGCGAGGTTGTCGCTCATCGAGCATTCGGTGATGAGCGCCAGCGTGGCCGGCTGGCGCTGCTCGACGTAGGCCTGCATCTGTGCGGTCGAACCGGCCAGATCGGCCTCCGCCACGACCTCCGGGGGGCATTCGGGGTGCGCGAGGACGACGACGCCCGGGTTCTCCTCGCGGATCGTGCGGATGTCGGCGGGGGTGAACCGCTCGTGCACCTCGCAGTGTCCGGGCCAGGTGATGACCTCGACGCCGGTCTGGGCGGCGATGTTCTGGGCGAGGTACTCGTCGGGGATCATGATGACCCGCTCGACGCCCAGGCTCTCGATGACCTTGACGGCGTTGCCGGAGGTGCAGCAGATGTCGCTCTCGGCCTTCACGTCGGCGCTCGTGTTGACGTAGGTGACGACCGGCACGCCCGGGTGGGCGGCCTTGAGGGCGCGCACGTCGGCGGCGGTGATGCTCTCGGCGAGGCTGCACCCGGCCTCCAGGTCGGGCACGAGCACGGTCTTGCTCGGGTTGAGCAGCTTGGCGGTCTCGGCCATGAAGTGCACGCCGGCGAGCACGATGACGTCGGCGTCGACCTCCTGGGCCTCGCGGGCCAGCGCGAGAGAGTCACCGACGACGTCGGCGACGCCGTGAAAGATCTCGGGGGTCTGATAGTTGTGCGCGAGTACGACGGCGTTGCGGGTCTGCTTGAGCGCCATGATTGCGGCGGCGTCGTCGGCGAACGAGGCCTGCCACTCGACCTGCGGCACCGCGTGGCGGACGCGCTCGTAAAGGGCGTCGGTGGTGATGACGGGGCGGGGGATGGCGGTCTGGGTCACCGGAACTCCTACTGAGTCGGCGGGCACCGGAACCGGATATGTTCACGGTGAGCAATTCGAATTGCTGACAGTGAGCATAAGGGGGCGGGGTGGGACTGTCCAGCGGCGATGTGCGGGTGCGTCAGCGGCGGCGGGGGAGCGGCAGCTTGGTGCCGATGAGCTGACGGTGCGCGTGCACCTGGCGCCGGAATCGGAACAGCCGGGCCGGGCGACCTCCGGTGCTGGAGTCGACCTCGCCGGTCTCCTCGACGAGCTCTTGCTGCTGGATGAGGCGGCGGAAGTTCTGCGTGTGCACCTGCGCGCCGGCGACCGCCTCGACGCAGGCCTGCAGCTCGCCGAGGGTGAACGCATCCGGCAGCAGCTCGAAGACGACCGGGCGGTACTGGATCGTGGCGCGCAGCCGCGCCATGCCCGTGGCCAGGATGCGGCGGTGGTCGTGGGGGAGCGGCACGCCGCTGATCGCCGGATCGGCCAGGCTCGGGTCGGTCACCCAGGCGGGCTGCGCGCCGTCGAGCTCACCGCTGCGGCCGCGGGCCGCCTCCGCGACCAACCCTGCCTCCCAGAGCAATTCGTAGCGCTGCAGGCACAGGTCGGGCAGCCAGTCGGCGCCCGCGAGGCCGAACGCGATGCCGCACCGCGCCCTCCGGTCGTCGGCGGAGTCAGGGTCGGTGCCGGCCCAGTCCATGAGAGCGCCGACGAGGGCCGACCGGGCGGGGTCGCCGGCCCCCAGTCGCCGGTCCTCCCATGGAAAGTGCCGGTACCAGCCCGACCAGCCATTCTGCCGGTCGGCGCTGCGGGTCAGGCCGAGGTAGGCCACGGAGATCACGCGATGCGAGTGCGCGGCCGAGGCGTCGACGCGCTCGCTGTCGGCGAAGGTGTAGAGCTGCTCGACGTGCCCGAGCTGCAGCCCGGTCTGGGTCTCGACCCACGCCCGGGTGCCGGCCTGCAGCGACCGGTGTGCGATGCGCAGGGGCCCGGAGGGTAGCGCCGGCCCGTCGGGGGTGGAGCGCGTCAGCACCTGCGGGTCGCCCTGGCGCACGGCGACGACGACCGCGACGAGCTCGGTGCTCACGGCGTCATCGTCAGTGGTCACGGTCAGCCCTGGCCGGGTTCGGGACCCACGGTGACGAAGTCGATGAGCTCCTCGACGCGGCCGAGCAGCTCGGGCTGCAGGTCGGCGTAGGTGCGCACGGTGCCCAGAATGCGCTTCCAACCCTGCGCGACATCGGCCTGCGTTTCGTGCGGCCAGCCCAGGTGCGCCAGCACGCCGTGCTTCCACGATTGCCGCCGGTCGATGACGGGCCACCGCTGCAGGCCGAGGCGCTCGGGGCGCACCGACTGCCACACGTCGACGTAGGGGTGACCGACGATGCACACGTGCTCACCGTAGGGGCGCACGGCCCGCGCCTGCGCGACGATGCGCGACTCCTTCGAGCCGGGCACGAGGTGGTCGACCAGCACTCCCATCCGCCGCTGCGCGGTCGGGGCGAAGTCCCGGACCACCCCCGCGAGGTCATCGACGCCGTCGAGCACCTCGACGACGACGCCCTCGACGCGCAGGTCGGCGCCCCACACCTTCTCCACCAGCTCGGCGTCGTGGCGGCCCTCGACGAACAGCCGGGAGGCGGCGGCGACCCGGGCGGGGGCCGCGGCGACGGTCCGCGATCCCGAGGCCGTGCGGGACTGCGCCGCCCGCTGGGTGGCGAGCGCGGCTCGGCCGGCGGCCGTCGGGGGCGTCAGGACGACCGGGGCGCCGTCGAGCAGAAAGCCGGGACCGAGCGGAAATCCCTTGACCCGGCCGCGGCGATCCTCCAGGTGCACCACCCGCATCCCACCGGCCTTCTCGACGGCGACGACGGCTCCGCACCAGCCGGTCGAGGCGTCCTCGACGACCAGTCCGGTCTCCGCCTCCACCGAGCGGGCGCGGCTCGCCGGGCGTCCGCGATCGCCGGCGAGGGGGTCGGAATCGTAACGGGAGGCCCAAGCGTTCACTGGAGCATCGTAAACTTGGCACTCGCACATCGAGAGTGCCAACGCGCCGGAGGGAGGAACCATGACGACACAACGACGCCTGGCGGTGCTGCGCGCCATCGTGCAGGACTACGTCGACACCTCCGAGCCGGTCGGCTCGAAGTCGCTCATCGAGCGGCACGCCCTGGGGGTGTCGGCCGCGACCGTCCGCAACGACATGGCGATTCTGGAGGAGGAGGGCCTGATCACGGCCCCACACACGAGCGCCGGACGGGTGCCCACGGATGCCGGGTACCGCGCGTTCGTCGACCAGCTGGGCACGTTGCGGCCGCTCAGTCCCGCGCAGCGGACCGCCATCCAGCGCTTTCTGGAGGGCGCCGTCGACCTCGACGACGTCGTGGACCGTACCGTGCGGCTGCTCGCGTCGCTGACTCGGCAGGTCGCCGTCATGCAGTATCCGTCGCTGAGCCGCTCCAGCGTGCGGCACATCGAGTTGCTGCCGATCGGCCCGGCCCGCGCGATGGTCGTGCTCATCCTCGACACCGGGCGGGTCGAACAGCGCATCGTCGAATCCGAGGTCGACCTGGGCACGCCGGGTGCCGACGAGATGCTCAGGCGCATCCGTACCGTGTTCAACGCGCAGGCCGTGGGGCAGACCCTCGTGCAGGCGGCCGCGCGACTGGCCAGCGCCCCCGACGCCTTGGAGCCCGGCGATCGGCCCCTGGCCCGGGCGTTCATCCAGGTGCTCGATGACGCTCTCGTCGAGGAGCGGGAGGAGCGGGTCGTGCTCGCCGGCACCGCCAACCTCGCGCGCTTCGACACCGACTTCCCGATGATCGGGCCGGTGCTGGAGGCGTTGGAGGAGCACATGGTGCTGCTCAACCTCTTCGGGGCGCTGGCGGCCGACCCCAGCGTCGACCCGCTGGTCGCCGCCTCGCTGGCTCGCCACGGCGGGCTCGCGGTGACCATCGGGCACGAGAATCCGCACGCCGGACTCGCCGCGACGTCGGTCATCTCCACGGGCTACGGTGCCGGAGACGATGTCGTCGCGGGCCTTGGCGTGCTCGGACCCACCCGAATGGACTACGCCGGGACGATGGCCTCGGTGCGTGCCGTCGCCCGCTACGTCTCCCGGCTGCTCGAATCATGACCGACCGCAAGAATCTGGCCATACAAAGGACCGCTTCGTGAACGACTACTACGCCGACCTCGGCGTCTCCCGCGACGCATCGCTGGAGGAGATCAAGCGCGCTTACCGGCGCAAGGCCCGCAAGCTGCACCCGGACGTCAACCCCGGTCCGGAGGCGGAGGCGGAGTTCAAGCGGGTCTCGCAGGCCTACGACGTGCTCTCGGACCCGACGAAGAAGCGCTCGTTCGACGCCGGCGCCGATCCCTACGCCGGCGCCACCGACGGCTTCGGCGCGGGCTTCTCGTTCAGCGACATCATGGACGCCTTCTTCGGTGGAGCCGCGGCCGGCGCCACCCGCGGGCCGCGGTCGCGGCGCCAGCGCGGGCAGGACGCCCTGTTGCGGCTCGACATCGACCTGTCGACCGCCGTCTTCGGCGGCGACGAGGAGGTCACCGTCGACACGGCCGCGGTCTGTGACACCTGCCACGGCGAGGGCGCGCAGCCCGGCACGGGCACCCGCACCTGTGATGCCTGCGGGGGAGCCGGCGAAGTGCAGCAGGTGCAGCGCTCGTTCCTGGGGCAGGTGCTCACCTCCCGGCCGTGCTCCTCATGCCAGGGCTACGGCTCGATCATCGTCAGCCCGTGCTTCGAGTGCTCGGGCCAGGGTCGGGTGCGCACGCGCCGCAACCTGACGTTGAAGGTGCCGGCGGGCGTCGACACCGGCACCCGCATCCAGCTCGCGGGAGAGGGCGAGGTCGGCCCGGGCGGCGGCCCGCACGGCGACCTGTACGTCGAGATTCTGGTGCGCCCGCACGAGACCTTCCAGCGGCGCGGCGACGACCTGCACTGCGTGCTGGAGCTGCCGATGACCGCCGCCGCCCTGGGTACGACGATCCCGGTCGACACCCTCGACGGGGTGGAGTCGATCGAGGTGCGCCCGGGCGCCCAGTCCGGTGAGGTGCACACGCTGCGCGGGCGCGGGGTCACGCACCTGCGCGGCAGCGGGCGCGGCGACCTCATCGCCCAGCTCAAGATCACCACTCCGACCCGGCTCACCGGCGCGCAGGAGGACCTGCTGCGACAGCTCGCGGCGATGCGCGGCGAGGAGAAGCCGACGGGCAACCTGAGCCACGTCGAGAACGCGGGTCTGTTCGGCAAGCTGCGCGACGCCTTCCGCGGCAAGTAGCCCCCGCGTCGTGACCGCGGCCCTGTACTACGTCGCGCCGGGCGCGCTCGATGGCCTCGGCGTCGGCGGCTTGCTCGTGCTCGACGGCGACGAGGGGCATCACGCGGCCCGGGTCAAGCGGGCGCGGGTCGGGGAGGAGCTGCTCGTCGCCGACACGGTGGGCATGGTCGCCCACTGTTGTGTGGAGTCGCTCGGGCCCGGGTCGGTGTCGTTGCGGGTGGTCTCCGTGGGGCTCGTCGAGGTGGGCGGGCCGCGGTTCGTGCTCGTGCAGGCGTTGGCCAAGGGTGGTCGCGACGAGCAGGCGATCGAGACGGCGACCGAGTTGGGCGTCGACGCGGTCGTGGCCTGGCAGGCCGACCGGAGCATCGTGCGCTGGTCGGGCAAGGAGGCCAAGGCGCTGGCCAAGTGGGCCGGGGTGCTGCGGGCCGCGGGCAAGCAGTCGCGCCGGGCCGTGGTGCCGGCTGTTTCGGGCCCGGTGACGACAGCCCAGCTCGCGCAATTGCTGCGGGGTGCTGCGGCCTTCGTGTTGCACGAGGAGGCGTCGGAGCGGCTCGTCGCGCAGGAGTTGCCCGCCGAGGGTGATGTCTACCTCGTCGTCGGCCCCGAGGGCGGCATCGCCCCGGCCGAACTCACTGCGTTGAGCGACGCCGGAGCCCTCCCCGTACGCCTGGGCTCCGAGGTGCTGCGCTCCTCCAGCGCCGGCCCCGCCGCGCTGGCCGTCCTGGCCGCCCGCACCCGCTGGTAGGTGCGCGCGCAGCCACCCGGGCGGCAAGCCCGCAGTCGACGGTCGCGCTCCCTGCCCAGGGTTGCGGTCGCAACAGCACCGGTCGGCAGGAAGCGCGACGGTCGGCGGGGGGCCTACAGCGGCAGGACCGTGACGTCGTGCCCCTCAAGGAGGAGTTCGAAGTCGTCCGGGTCCGCCGTGACGACCACCGCGGGTGCGCGCTCGACCGCCACGGCGGCGATCATGGCGTCCACGGTCAGGTCGCGCTTCTTGCGCCGCCGCACGGCTGCCTGGCGCAGGGCTCCCGCTCGGGCTGCTGTTCGAGGAGGCAGGTCGACCAGGGGCAAGCGCTTGACGACGTGCCACACCGCCGCATCACGATCGGCCCCCGTCATGACCTCGGCCAACACGACGGTCGGGACGATCACCCGCTGGTCGGCGCGGCGGGCTGCCTCCAGGAGTTCCGCCATCCCGGCAGCCTTGCGCGCCGCCGCAGCCAGCGCTTCGGAGTCAAGGACGACAGTGCGGGCAGGTTGAGGGCGGGCCGGTGCTGAGGGCGTCGGTGCCATCACCGCAGCGCATCACCGAAACGCGCCACGGCGCCCTCATCCAGAGGCCCGTTGGCCTCGACGAGGTCCGCGACCAGATCAGCCAAATCGTCGCGCTCAAGTTGCCGACGCAAGGCCTCAGTGGCGTACGACGACTGCTGGCCGCGCGGCACCCGCGCTTGCACCTGGTCGAGCACGCCCGCCTCGATGGTCCAGCTCACCTTGCGGTAGACGATGTCGGCACCCATCCTCCGATCCTACCGCTGATGCGATTGGCGCGCTCTGACGGGTTGGAGGTCGCTGTCGGCCACCTCGCGGATCGGGGTGGCGGGGAAGGCCAAGCGCGGCTCGCCGGTCTGACTCTTGGGCAGGTAGATGGCTGCCCGCTGACCGGGCCGCGCGGTGTCGGCCAGCCACACCTGCGCGCTGGTGCGGCGGCCGGGGAACTCGTGCAGCAGGGTCCATCCCCACAGTTGATGGGCGCCGCTGCTGGGGTCGCGCACCAGGAGGGTGACCGCCGCCCTCGGGTCCAACGGTCCGCGGTCGGACCGATCGACCAGGACCGCAGCTCGCAGTCCCGGGGCCTTCAGCAGCCGCCAGGCGGTGACCAGTCGAGGCACCCCGCGGCTGGCAAGTTGGGCCGTCAGCATGAGGAACGCTGCCGCGCTCCCGTAGAACGATGGCGTTGCGGTCGCCGCGAGCGTCAGGCCGCCAAGGGTGAATGCCGTCATCCCGGCCAGGCCGAGGGCCCAGTAGAAGATCGTGGCCCGCGCCCGGCGTCGCGCCCCGGCCAGCACCTGGTCCGGCGCGCTGCCCTCCTGCTCGACCGACAGCGGTTTCGGGGTGGGTTGGGGCAGCGGCTTCGTCAGTGGCCACAGCACCTGCGGACGGTCGCCGTCGGCAGCGAGTTGCACGAGCGGAGTGTGTTGCTCTCGATCAAGGTCCGCGTCGACCCACACCCGCGCGCCCACCTCCGGTGCAGACTGCCCCGGCAACAGGAGCCAGCCCCAGCGTTGACTGCCGGATGGCTCCGGCTCCGGCTCCGGCCTCGTGGAGTCGCTTGTCGAGCCCCGCGCGGTGCTCGTGGAGCTCTGCGCGGGCCATGGCGTCGCGACCTCGACGGCGACCTCCTCGGCGCCGGCGTGGACGACGACGGCCGGGGCGAGTGCCCGGATGGTGCGACGCCCGGTGCCTCCGGTGGCCAGCCAGGGGGATCGCCGTTCGCCGCCGAGGATGAGCAGGGCGAACAGGATCGCTGCCGCCACGAACATGACCCCCGGCTGCCCTGGCCCGTAGGGCGGCGGGATGACCGAGTAGAGGGGGACAGCGATGAGCGCGGCGAAGAGCCCCCAGCCGAGCCGCCGCTGCCAGCGCAACCGCCGTTGCTGCACCCGCACTACCTGGAGGGCGCGCTCGGCCTGCTCGTGGTGGGTATCGAAAGAAGTCCGGGCGGCTGTCACGGATGCCCCCTGTATGGCTCGGGCCGGTCCCACGGTCCCGATCAAGCGTAACGCGCCTGGTCAAGGGCGGGACCAGGCGCATTGGGTCTCTCGGCCGTGGCTGCACCTGGCCGTAGACTCGGGCCGCCATGACAGACGACCCCCACGTCTCCCGCTCCGGGCAGCCGGGAGGCTCGACCCGCGCGGCCCTGCAGGCCGACTGCCGCAGCTGCTTCGGGTTGTGCTGCGTGGCACTGCCATTTGCCCGCTCAGCCGACTTCGCCGTCGACAAGCCGGCCGGGCGGCCGTGCGCGCACCTGCAGGCGGACCACGGCTGCGGCATCCACGCCGAGCTGCGCGTCAGGGGTTACCGGGGCTGCACGGTGTTCGACTGCTTCGGCGCGGGGCAGCAGGTGTCGCAGGTGACGTTCGGCGGGCACGACTGGCGGGAGTCGGCGGCCACGGCGCGCGCCATGTTCGCCGTCTTCCCCGTCATGCGGCAGGTGCACGAGCTGCTCTGGTACCTCGCCGAGGCGCTCGACCTCCCGGCGTCCAGCGCCATCCACACACAACTGCGGGCAATGCAGGGGCGCATCGAGGCCCTGACTCGGGGCAGTGCGGAGGCGATCGTCGGGCTCGACGTGAACGCGCTACGCGCCGAGGTCGGCCCGCTGCTGTCGCAGGCCAGCGAACTCGCCCGATCCCAGGTCCCGGGTCGGAAGCAGGATCGCCGCGGTGCCGACCTCATCGGCAAGAAGCTGACCGGTGCCGCGCTTCGCGGCGCGAGCCTGCGCGGCGCCCTGCTCGTCGGCGCGGACTTCACCGGCGCCGACCTGCGGGATTCCGACCTGCTCGGCGCGGACCTGCGCGGCGCCACGTTGAACGGGGCCGACCTGCGCGGCGCCCTCTTCCTCATCCAGGCCCAGCTCGACTCGGCGAACGGCGACGCCGGGACCGTGCTGCCTCCTACCCGCACTCGGCCCGCCCACTGGTAGCCGCCCGCACCCCCGCGGAGCCCGAACACCGATCCAAGACGGACGATTGCTTCGGCCCCGATATATCCGGCCGATGAGGGGGCTGCCGCCGATGGATCGGCGACCGGGCGACGACGCCTGACTGCAGCCGGGTTTCGCAGATGCGCTCCCGGCAGGACGGAAGGACCCATCCATGTCGAAGTACCGTGGCGCCCTGGCAGCAGGATTCGCGGCCCTCGCGCTCGTCGTGGGCGTGGGGGGCGCCGCAGTCGCCGCCCCAGCCCCGACGGCGCCAGCAGCCAAAGCTGGATCGCTCCCGGAGTCGTGCATGGTCACGATCGGCGAGACGACGAGGGAGTCCTACTTCTACGAGAACAAGGTGTCGTTGTGGTCTCCTGTCGCGCTGCCGAAGGGCGGCGCGCGGTTTGCAGAGTTCCGCAGCCCACGAGATGACGAGAGCATCCACTATCTCGCGGTCACCTCGGCCGGATTGGTGTACGACAGCTCGGTGAGCGTCGGCGTGTTCGGCGACTGGGGCAACCTCAAAATGCTCGATCGGCGCCTGGAGCCGGCCGGCAGCACCATCCGCGGGATCGTCGACCTCGAGGTGGGCACGGAGGAACTCGACGACGGCGAGCGTCGCGCCGCGAAGACCGCCTATGCCGTCACTGCTGACGGCAAGCTGCACGCGATTCCGATGTCGTTCGTCAAGGGACGTGTGCGTCTGGGAGCGCCCGTCACGCTCACCGCCAAGGGACTCTCGGGTCTGCGCGGCATCGAATCGCAGGGCGGCTACTGGGCCAACGGCAAGGTCAACAAGCACCTCCTCCTCGGGCACACCAAGGACGGTCGACTCGTCGAACTGACCGTCACCCGGGGCGCGAAGAAGCCCACGCTGAGCTACAAGGTCGTGGCCAAAGGCTGGCAGAACGTCTCGGCGCTGGCTCTCGGCTGGTGCCACGACGAGAACCTCAAGGCTACGACGGTCATCGTGTCCGTCCACTCCGACAAACGCGTCACGGCGCGACTCGACCCGGTGTGGAACGACGCCTCGCTCAAGGGGGCCAAGACCATCCAGCTTGCGCCATGGAAGCACGGCTCACCCAGCAACCTCTTCTAAGGGCTCGTCTCGACCGGGGTGCGACGGCGGAACGACCGGCGAAGCAGACCTGACGACGCTGGGCGCGACTCGGCCCGGTCCCCTCGCGGAGAGGGCCGGGTCGAGTGTGTTGCGGGCGATCGGCCAGCTTGTCGCCTCCGGACAGGTTCCGGTCGGCTTCGGGCACCGGATCTTACGAGGCGCAGCCCCTGCGGTACCGGATCGCGGGGGTCTACGCCGGCGTGCGGCCGCCCGGCGACTGAGTGCTGTCGGTGGCCGGACGTAGACTTCGAGCACGATGACTGAGAACCCCCGCACGCCCCCTCCAACCCTGGCCGACGGCGCTGCCGCGGCCACCGAGCCGCCGCCGACCGATGGCTCAGGTCGACGCAAGATCATCGTGCCGCCGCAGGTGCAGATGGTCACGCTGCTCGGCCCGCACGACGAGTTGCTGCGCACGATCGAGCGGGCGCTGCCGGCCCTCGACGTGCTGGCCCGGGGCAACGAGCTGCACCTGACCGGCACTCCTGAAGATCTCGACCTCGCGGAGCGGCTCGTCGACGAGTTGATCGTCATCGTCGCCGCCGGTCAGACCCTCAACCGGGATGCCGTGGAGCGGTCCGTGCGGATGCTGCGCGACCGGGAGCGCGAGCGCCCGGCCGACGTGCTGACGACGAACATCCTCTCCAACCGCGGCCGCACCATCCGCCCCAAGACGCTGAACCAGAAGCGGTACGTCGACGCCATCGACGCGCACACGATCGTGTTCGGCATCGGGCCCGCGGGCACCGGAAAGACGTACCTGGCGATGGCCAAGGCCGTGCAGGCGTTGCAGGCCAAGCAGGTCAACCGCATCATCCTGACCCGCCCGGCGGTCGAGGCCGGCGAGCGCTTGGGCTTTCTGCCGGGCACCCTCAACGAGAAGATCGACCCTTATCTGCGGCCGCTGTACGACGCGCTGCACGACATGGTCGACCCTGACTCGATTCCGCGGCTCATGGCGGCTGGGACGATCGAGGTGGCGCCGCTGGCGTACATGCGCGGACGTTCGCTGAACGACGCGTTCATCATTCTCGACGAGGCGCAGAACACCTCGCCCGAGCAGATGAAGATGTTTCTGACGCGGCTCGGGTTCGGGTCCAAGATCGTCGTCACCGGCGACATCACGCAGGTCGACCTGCCCGGCGACACCCAGTCGGGGCTGCGCGTGGTGCAGGACATCCTCAGCGACGTCGACGACATCCACTTCTCCTACCTGACCGCGCACGACGTCGTGCGTCACCGGCTCGTCGGTGCGATCGTCGATGCCTACGGGCGGTGGGACTCGACCCATCCGGCCCCCGGCAATCGGGAGCAGCGACGCAGGATCCAACGGAGGCCGTCGTGAGCATCGAGGTTCTCAACGAGTCCGGATTCGCCTGCGAAGAGATCGAACTCGCCCAGTGCGCCCGCTACGTGCTGGACGAGATGCGCGTGCATCCGCGGGCCGAGCTGTGCATCAAACTCGTCGACGAGGCCGCGATGGAGGTGTTGCACGTGCAGTGGATGGATCTGCCGGGCCCCACCGACGTCATGAGCTTTCCGATGGACGAGCTGCGGCCCGGTCGCGACGGCGTCGAGCCCGTCGACGGCATCCTCGGCGACATCGTGTTGTGCCCCACGGTCGCGCAGGCGCAGGCCGTCGAGGCCGGGCACACCACCGCCGAAGAACTGCTGCTGCTGACGACCCACGGCATCCTGCACCTGCTCGGCTACGACCACGCCGAAGCGGAGGAGGAGAAGGAGATGTTCGAGCTGCAACGCACCCTCCTGCTGACCTTCCTCGCCAGTCGGGGACGCGGATGAGCGGGGCGGACAGCGGCTACTCGGCGTCCGACGCGACCGACTACCGGGCCGGATTCGCGTGCCTGATCGGTCGGCCCAACGCCGGCAAGTCGACGCTGACCAACGCGCTGGTGGGGGAGAAGGTCGCGATCACCTCCAGCAAGCCGCAGACGACGCGGCACACGATTCGCGGCATCCTGACCACCCCGAACGCGCAGCTCGTGCTGGTCGACACGCCCGGCCTGCACAAGCCGCGGACCCTGCTCGGTGAGCGGCTCAACGACCTCGTGCGCGAGACGCTGCTGGAGGTCGACGTCATCGGCTTCTGCCTCCCCTCCGATCAGCGCATCGGCCCCGGCGACCAGTTCATCGCCAACGAGCTCGCCGAGCTGCGCCGCGGCCGCCGCCGCCCGGTCGTCGCCATCGCCACCAAGAGCGACCTGGTCGATAAGCAGCGCCTGGCCGAACACCTCATCGCCGTCGACCAACTCGGCGCGTGGGACGCGATCGTGCCGTGCTCGGCTACCCGCGGCGACCAGGTCGAGACTGTCGCGGACGAGCTCATCGCGCACCTGCCGATCTCCCCGCAGCTCTACCCCGACGGGGTGTTGACCGACGAGCCGGAGGCGGTGATGGTCGCCGAACTCGTCCGTGAGGCGGCCCTGGAGGGGGTGCGCGACGAGCTGCCGCACAGCCTGGCGGTCGTCGTCGAAGAGATGGTGCCCCGCGAGGACCGCCCCGACGACAACCCGCTGCTCGACGTGCGGGTCAACGTGTTCGTCGAACGCGACTCCCAGAAGGCCATCATCATCGGTCGCGGTGGCTCGCGGCTGCGCGAGGTCGGCACCCGCGCCCGCAAGAACATCGAGGCGCTGCTGGGGCAGCGGGTGTACCTCGACCTGCACGTCAAGGTCGCCAAGGACTGGCAGCGCGACCCCAAGCAGCTGCGGCGCCTGGGGTTCTGAGAGCGATTTCTGAGCGTCCCGTGGCTGCGGCGACGGGATTATATACGGCCAGTTCCAGGAAATAGGCGTATCGTCGAAAGAAGCGCGGGCAGTTCGTCTCGCCTGTGCGGCCCGGCGCCGCCGGGTGCGGATCGCAGCCATCGGAGGCCGTCATGTCAGACATCGCCTACAGGAGCAGGCTCACACCGGCGCGGCCGGAGCGCCACCACGACGAGCCGCAGTCGGCGGCACACCACGGCAAGGTCATGCTCATGACGCTCAACCGATCGTTCGTGGCGGAGTGCCCGCCGGGCGGCATCGAGGCCTACATGCGCACCCTCGTCGAGGTGGCCGCCCGCCAGTTGAGCGTCACCCAGACGATCGTGGCGCTCGGCCAGGGGTGGGCGCGCGACCGCATCCGGGTCGGAGCGGTGGAGACGGAGCGCCTGGCCGAGCAACTCAGCGACCCCGCCCGTGTCGGCCTCATCATCGAAGACGAGGCGGGCCACCGGCTCGTCGGGACCGACTGCGAGTTGTCCGCAGCCGTCTACGACGACGGGTACCACGAGCCCGGGGACGCGCACCGCCCGTTCTATTCGTGAGGCCCGCTGTTCAACCCCACCTTCAGGGAGTGCCGGCGGGCTGCGAACGACGTCACTGGGTCAGCCGCGCGACAACAGCGCGGGCGGTGCGCCGCCCGGAGACCAGTGCGCCCTGGATGGAGGCGGTGTCGCGGTGGTCGCCGCAGACGAACACCCCGTCGCCCAGGTCCACCTGGCGGCGGATCTGCAGCGGCGGTCGCTGCTCGGGCAGGGCGTAGGGGATCTCGTGGCGGATCAGGAGGTCCCACCCGCCGGTGTCAACGCCGAACAACGCGGCAAGCTGCTCGCGGACCGTGTTCTCCGGCAGGTCGGCGTCGGCCAGCAACGCGCTGGCCTGCACAAGGTGCTGGCCCGGCGGAGCGTAGGAGGGTGCGGCGTTGGTCATCACGCAGGCGTTGACGAGCGGTCCGGGTTGCGTGCGGGCATCCAGGTGGAGCAGCGCGCGCTGGCCCGGGTCGTCGGGGGTGGCGAACCACCAGGTCACGACGCCCTTGCCGGCGGGCACGTCGATGTCGAGCAGGTCGGCGGCGGTGGGCGGGTCGGTGGCCACGACGACCGCCCGGGCCCGCAACGCCCCGTCCTCGGTGTCGACCTGAACGCCGTCGGCACCCCGGGTGACTCCGGTGACAGGCCGGCGCAGCTCGACCGGCAGACCCGCGGCGAGCTGGTGCGGCAGCGCCGACATGCCCTGGGCCGGCACGCCGGGGGTGCCGAGCGCAAAGGCGCGCACCAGCAGCCGGGTGAAGGTCGTCGAGCTGAGCCCGCTGCGGTCCAGCAGCACCCCGGCCAGGAAGGGGTCGATGAGGTCGTGCCGCAGGAGGCCCGTGACGCCGGCCGCGTCGAGGCTGTCGCCCAGGGCGGAGTCGCGGGTGCGTAGCAGCAGGCTGACCGGGCCGAGGGCCAGGGCGCTCCACCGCGTCAGGGCGGCGGTCTCGCGGATGGTGCGCGGGTGCAGGTAGGGGCCGGTGAGCAGCGCGGACAGCGGGGAGCTGCGGAGCGCCGGTACCGCCGAGCGCAACTGCTGGGTGGAGGCTGCGAGCGTCGTCGGTCCCTCGTCGCGGCAGGCGACGACGCCGCGTTCGAAGTGGCCCAGGCCGAGGCGGCGCACGTCGACCTCGTCCTGCACGGCCGGATAGCCGGGGTTGAGCAGCTGGAAGCCGCGGTCGCAGCGGAAGTCCTCGATGACGTCGGTCCGCACCCGGCCGCCGACGTCGTCACCGGCCTCCAACACCCGCACGTCGAGCCCGGCGCGGATGAGGTGACGGGCGCAGGTCAGGCCGGCCAGTCCGGCTCCGGCGACGATGACGTCGGTGTCCATGGGCGTGCTCCTGCGAACGGTCGCGGTGGCGACGGTGAGTAGGCGGCTGCCTCTTAGTTTCCGTTGGATTGGCCGCTGGCGGCGTGGAAGCGCGCAAGGGCTTCGCGGCGCTGCTCAGCGTGATCGACGATGCGCCCCGCGTAGCCGTCGGCGTAACCGTCTGCGGTGCGCCACGGTTCGTGCGCGTCGGCGCCTGGCACGTGCCGCAGTTCCGGCACCCAGCGGCGCACGTAGTCGCCATCGGGGTCGAACCGCCGACCCTGCGTCACCGGGTTGAAGACCCGCACGTACGGGGCGGCATCCGTGCCGGTGCCGGCCGCCCACTGCCAGCCGTGATTGTTGGAGGCGATGTCGCCGTCGCGCAGGTGCTGCAGAAAGAACCTCGCGCCGTGCTGCCAGCGCAGGTGCAGGTCTTTGACGAGGAACGAAGCGGTGACCATGCGCAGGCGGTTGTGCATCCAGCCCCGCGCGAGCAGCTGGCGCATGCCGGCGTCGACGTAGGGGTAGCCGGTGCGGCCCTCGCACCAGGCCTGCCAGTGGGCCGCGGACTGCTCCTCGTGATCGGGGTCGCCGCCGAGGTCGCCGATGGGGCGAAAGTCGGACCACGCCGTGTGCGGCCGGTGCCACAGCACGTCGGCGTAGAACTCCCGCCAGATGAGTTGGTCGACGAAGCGGTGCGCGCCCTTGGTGTCGGCGGCCGGGTGGGCGGCGATGTCGGCCAGCAGCGTGCGCGGGTGCAGCGCGCCGAACTTCAGGTGCTCGGAGAGGCGGGAGGTCGCGTCGAGGTCGGGCCGGTCGCGCGCCGAGTCGTAGTCGGCCAGGCCGTCGTGGAGAAACTCCGCCCAGGTTTGTGTGGGGTCTCGGTCGGGTGCCGCCTCCCTCTCCGGTGCGACGTCGGGCTCCGGGAGGGGCTCGCTCGGCACATCCCGCAGCCACCGCACTCCGCTCGGCGTGGCTGCCGGGCCGGGGTAGCCGAGGGCGCGCCAGGCCCGGGAGAACGGGGTGAAGGCCTGGTAGGGCGTACCCGCCTGGGTGCGGATGCGGCCGGGGGAGATGGCGTAGGGGGTGCCGGTGGCGACCATCGGCACGTCCCCGAGGGCGGTCTGGACGGCCGTGCCGCGCCGCCGCCCGTACGGCGTGGACTCGCCGCTGACGTGCACACTCGTCGCGCCGACCTCCGCGACAAGCGCCGGCACTACGTGGGCGGGGTCGCCGCTGCGGACGACGAGCGCCCCGTCGTAGTCGTCGTGCACCCGAGCCAGCGCGTCGGCCAGCGCCTGCTGGCGAGCGGCCCCGGCTCCCTCCCAGAGGACGGGGTCGAGCACAAACACCGGCAGCACCCCGTCGCTTCCGGCGGCCTTCTGCGCGGCGATGAGGGCGGGCAGGTCGTCGCGACGCAGATCACGCCGCAGCCACAGAATCGCGGTCATCCGCGACCGCGCAGGTCAAGGGGCGAGCGAGGAGCGGCGCGTCGGCGGGCGGAGAGCACAGTTCACCCTAGGTCGCCGCAGCGGCGGCTGCGCGTCGGCGTATCCGAACGCATCTGTCGGGGG
>NZ_BAHD01000003.1 GCF_000298215.1 Kineosphaera limosa NBRC 100340
CGACGACGCGCGCGTCAGCGAGCAGCTGGCCCAGCGGGCGGCCGATCGGGTCGCCGACCGGCGCGACGCCGTCGACCGCCGCCAGGCCACCGAGCGCTCCGCGCAACACCTCGCCCGGGACGTGCAGGCCCAGCGCCTCGAGATCGCCGACCGCGAGAGCGCGAACCTCGCGGCCCAGCAGGTGCAGGCGCGGCAGATCGCCAGCGATCAGGCGGATGCCGTGGCCGCCGCCATGGCGCAGGCCTTGGCGCGCATCGGCGCCGCCGACCCGACCGTGGGATCTGCAGCGGCCGCGGCAGCGGGCGCGGGGACCGTCGGAGCAGGAGCGGAGCACGGTGCGGCGGGGGTGCCGTCGGGTGCGCTGCGCTGGCCCGACGGGCAGGCGGTCTCAGGCATCTCCGGTGTGCTGGCCGGGCAACTTGCGGCCGCGCATCAGATCGTGCCGGAGGCCATCGACGGGCTCGCCGCCGTGCAGCAGCAATTCGTCGAGGCGGTGCGAGGGCTCGCGCTGCCGGGCGGCCCGCTCGCCGGGCAAGACCTCGCGTCCCTGCTGCACCCGTTGGCCAACTCACCCATGTCAACCTCGCTGGCCACCTTGCTCAGCGGTGACGCGCTCGCGGGTGGTGCGTCGGCGGCAGCCTCCGATCGTCAATTCACCGGCTCAGCCGGCTCGGCTGCCGCGTCGTCTCCCGGAGCAGCCGGGTCCCCGCGTACTGCCGCGCCAGTGCCTGCGGCCGGCGGCGGGCCCATCCACCGGCCAGGAACACCCGTTCCCAGCCCGGGCAGCACCCCCGACATCCCCATCCCGGGCACTCCGGGCACTTCGGGCGTCGGTCCGGTCGACCCCGAGGAGCTGGCCGCCGCCGCGATCGAGGAGGCGCTCGCCACGTTGGCGCAGCTGCCGGCCGCGCTCACCGGGCTCCGCGACGCAGCGGGCGACCAGGCGCAGGGTAGTCAGCGGCGCCTCGACGTGCTCTCGGTCGTCGACGCCGTGCTGGCCGGAGCGCCCGCCGCGAGCACCGGCGGCATCCTCTCGGCGTCGCTCGGTGCCACGTCGGCCGCGGACAACTCGTGGCGCCTCTCCCAGTCCGGGCAGCGGCTCGTCTCGAGCCTGCAGGCGGTCAACGCGTTGACCGCCTCGATGGGCGCCGTCGCCGGCCTGGCGGTCGCGGTGGGCCCGACCCCGCCGACCGTCAGCATCAGCGGTGTCGGCCCGCTCGTCGCGACGCCCGCCAACACTGCGACCCCGAGCCTCGGCGCGGCGGCCTTCGCCGCTGTCTCCGGCAGTGGCGCCACCCCGAACGGCACGTCTCGAGGTAACACCAACGGCGCGGCAGCGAGCGGCGCGGCCACGGGGCCGATCCCGGGAGTGATCCCCACGCCGGTCGTGGGCGCCCTCGGCGGCGCCGCCACCTCCACAGCCCCGGAGGGGGCGCTGGGGGCGTGGCGCCCCGGCGCCGGTGTGCAGGTGCAGTTGTTCAGCGCACCGCCGGAGCTCACCCTCGACGGTCTGATCGGCGCCGCTGCGGGCGCCGGCCTCGACGAGGGCATCGCACCCGATTCGGGGAGCCGGACCGCGCCGCCCGGCGCGAGCCCCGTGCCCGGTTGGGCGGGCCCGAGCCTGCCCTACGAGGCGCAGGTCATGGTGCGCTCGATCGCGGCCCCGGCGGCGATCGCGACGGCGACGCTGCCCGTCGGCGCGGTGCTCAACGCAGGCCGCGGCTTCTCGTTCGCGCTGGTCACCGGCGCGGGCACCGAGCAGGCGCAGGCCACCTCCATCGGGGTCGGCCAGGGGTCCCGACTCACCGACGTCGCGGCGGCCATCAACGCCTCCGGTGCGGCGGCGCACGCCTCGGTGGGAGCGGTCACCAGCCCGACCGGCCCGGCGCAGCGGCTCGTGCTGACCGCCGCGGATAGCGGCGCCGCGTCCCGGCTGGCACTCGTCGACGGCTTCGGCTCGACGCGGCCCTCGGCGCTCGGCGCGACGGTGGTGCTCGACCCGGGCGCCGACAGCGTGCTCGATGTCGCCTGGGCCGACGGTGCCGCCGTGCGGGTCACCGGCCCCACGACCTCCCTGCCCGGTGCCCTGCCCGGAGTCGACCTGGCCTTGCGCGCCGGCGCCACCGTCGACGCACCCCAGCAGTTGGCCGTCGGTGTCGACGCGGACGCGGCCTGGCAGCGGGTGCAGACCCTGGCCGGGGGAGCCGCGGCGGTGCTCGACGGGCTGGCCGGCGGCTCGGCGATCGACGCGGCGGCCGGAAAAGCGCTCGCCGCCGATCCGGCGATCACCGACCTCACGAGCCGAATCCGCGACGCCCTCGGCCTGAGCGCCCCCGCAGCGGGTTCCTCGGGTTGGTCGGCCGGCGCCGCGGCGAGCAGCCTGGCCGGAGCGCTCGGCGGGCTGGCCGGAGCCCTGGGCGTCGGCGGCCCGACGACCCTGACATCCGGCGACGGCACGGCGCTGGCCACCGGGGCCGGCGGCGCGCTGACCCCGGTGCCGGGGGTGGCGCTGGACCACGACCAGCGCATCAGCTTGGACCGCGAGGCGTTCACCCGCGCCTACACCGCCGACCCCACCTCGGTGGAGTCGCGGGTGCAGTCCGCGGCGCGCGAACTCCTCTCGGTGGCGCGCGAGACGACGGATCCGCGCCAAGGCATGCTGCCGGTGCGGATCATGGGCGAGCAGGCGTACGTCAACGAGTACACGGTCGGCTCCGCCGGCATCGACGAGCGGATGCAGTACCGCCAGGGCGCCCTCTCCGAGCGGGCGGAGGCGATGCAGAGCCTGCTCGCCCGCCTCGGCCAAGAGCAGCAGTGGCTCGGTGAACAGCTGGCCTGACCTGCGAGAATCCCCCTCAACCTCTACGCGAGGCTGAGGAAGAGTTTCTCCATCGTCTCGACGTCGAGGGCGTCCTCGCAGTCGTCGGCGGCCAGGCACTGCTTCATGCCGATGGAGATGAGGGCGAAGCCTGCGCGATCGAGGGCCTTGTTGACCGCGGCCAACTGGGTCACGACGTCCTTGCAGTCGCGCCCGTCCTCGATCATCTTGACGATTCCGCCCAGCTGGCCCTGTGCCCGCTTCAGCCGCCGCGTCACCACGGTCATCTGCTCCGGATCGAGCTGCATGTCGAGGTTCCTCCGTTGATCGCGCGAAGAGTCGAACGCACCCAACTATACCGGAGGGGGTATCTGGTCGCGGTCTGATCGGCCGTCTCGAGGTCACGAGGGCGGTCCAGGGGTCGCGTTCAGCAATTGATCGAGGACGAGCGCGATCCTCGTCTCGGCGATCTCGACCTCGCAGTTGCCGTTGTCGTCGTCGCTGCGCATCAGACGCGTCGGGTGGCTGCCGATTCGCCCGGGCTCACAATGGCCACGCCCTGCACCAACTCGACGTGTTCGTCGGCGATCTCCCTCGCGGCGTCCCAGTCATCCAGTCGCCAGGTCGCGAGCAGCGGCGTCGCCTGAGTCACGTGCTCCACCTCCTTGCGCTCCAGTATGAGCGGCGCAGGCACCGACCCGCCAGGCCGTCACACGGCCGGCAGCGTGCATCCGTTCGGGCCGTGGTTGCAGTAGCCGCCGGGATTCTTGCGCAGGTACTGCTGGTGGTAGTCCTCGGCGAGGTAGAACGGGCCGGCCTCGGCGAACGGGGCCAGCTCGGTGCTGATCTGCGGCAGGCCGCGGGCGTTCAGCACCCCCTGGAAGGCGTCGCGGGTGGCCTCGGCGGCCCGCTGCTGCTCCGGGGTCGTCCAGTAGATCGCCGACCGGTACTGGGTGCCGACGTCGTTGCCCTGCCGGTTGGTGGTCGTCGGGTCGTGGTTCTCCCAGAACGCCTTGAGCAGCTGCTCCGGGCTGGTCTGCGTAGGGTCGTAGACGACGCGCACGGCCTCGGTGTGCCCGGTGCGGCCCGTGCACGTCTCCTCGTACGTCGGATTCGGCGTGTACCCGCCGGCATAGCCGACGGCCGTGGAGATGACGCCGGGCAGCTGCCAGAAGATCCGCTCGGCGCCCCAGAAGCACCCCATGCCCACGTAGAGGATCTGCGCCCCGTCGGGCCACGGGCCGTCCAGCGGGGCGTCGAGCACCAGGTGGGAGGTCGCGAGACCGCTCATCGGCGTCGCGCGCCCGGGCAGGGCGTTTTCAGGAGTGACCATCGTGGGCGTGGCAGCGAAACCGAACATGCCCCACTCAACGCGGTGTGCCCCGGCGAACTTCCCGCCGGGGCACACCGATTGCGTGAGGGTTGTGTAGGGGCTCAGCCCGAGTAGGGCTTAGCGGAGATGATCTTGACCGTGATCGTCTTGCCGTTCGGGGCCACGTAGGAGGCCTCGTCGCCGGCCTTCTTGCCGTTGATCGCCTCGCCCAGCGGGGACTTCTCCGAGTAGACCTCCAGGTCGTCGCCCTGGATTTCGCGGCTCCCCAGCAGGAAGTGCATCTCGTCGCCGAACATGTCGACGGTCACGACCATGCCGGGCTCGACGATGCCGTCGTCGGGCGGGGTCTCGCCGACCGTGGAGTTCTCCAGCAACTGCGTCAGCTGGCGGATGCGGGCCTCCATCTTGCCCTGCTCCTCCTTGGCCGCGTGGTAGCCGCCGTTCTCCTTGAGGTCGCCCTCCTCGCGGGCTGCCTCGATCCGCGAGGAGATATCGGTGCGCCCATCGGTCGTCAGATGGTCCAACTCCGCCTTGAGGCGGTTGTACGCCTCCACGGTCAGAAAGCTCGACGTGGTCGGGGCTTCGGACACGGGACTACTCCTTGTTCGTTTTCATCGTCCTGACGGGTACGGCACCGACAGCTTTGCTGCCTGCGTGCACGAAGGTCGGGAGCGGTCCATGACCGCGCCCGACCGATGCCTACGGGACTGGGTAAGTAATCGACTATAAGGGTCTGCGCGCACGGAAGCGATTCGATCCGCCGTTCCGCCGGATATCGCCCCGGGGCACTCCCCGGATTGAGTCGATATCCGGTCGCGGTCGCCTCGCCGGCGAATCGGCTCCCGCGCAACCCCCGTGGTCACTACACGGTTACTGCACGGGGTCACTGCACGCGTACTGCACGGGGTCACTGCACGCGGTCACTGCTCGTGGCAGCTGCGGACCGTACCGATGACGGCCAGGCTGGTCGTGCGAATCGTCGCCTCGTGCACGGTGGTGCGTTCGGTCGATGGGCCGAGAACTACCGTCATTCGACCCACCACTCCGTGGTTGGTTTCCTGAGCCAACAGCAGGCATTCGGCGGTCATTTCCGGCGGTTTGGTGACCATGTAGCGCATCTGCACCTCGGTGTCGTTCGGCACCGTGAACGAGATGTCTTTCCACTGCGGCTTGGGCACCGTGGCCGCCAACGCGAACCACACGATGATGATCGTGGCGACTACTCCCATGACGATGCCCGCCAGCACGAACCGGCGCCGCCCCGGCGTCAAACCCGCCCACGCCTCCCGCATCCGCGAGCCGCTGCCCGCGCGCGCCTCCTCGAGTTCGTCGGCGAAGTCGTCGGCGACGGGGTTGGCGCGGGGATCGGCGGAGGGGTCGTACGGTGCAGCCACCCGGCCAGCCTACGCCCGGGCCGACGCGTGCCGCGCCGGTGCGACAATGGAGCGCCGGCGGTGCCCGAGGTTCGCCTACCGGCCCGTCGATCAGACCCCGCGAAGGAGACCGAGTGAGCCGGCCCCTGCGATTGCTCGCAGTGCACGCCCATCCCGACGACGAGTCGAGCAAGGGCGCCGCCTCGATGGCGTTCTATGTCGCCCGCGGCGAGCGCGTGCGGGTGGTCTCGTGCACCGGAGGCGAGCGCGGCGACGTGCTCAACCCCCGCCTCGTCGACGACCCCGACGTGCTGCGCGACCTGCCGGCCTTCCGCCGTCGGGAGATGGCCCGAGCCCAAGAGATCCTCGGCATCGAGCACACCTGGCTGGGTTTCGTCGACTCCGGTCTGCCCGAGGGCGATCCGCTACCGCCGCTGCCCGACGGCTGCTTCGCCCTCGAGCCGCTGGACGTCACGACCGAGGCGCTCGTGCGGGTGATCCGTGAGTTCCGGCCGCACGTCGTGACGACCTACGACGAGAACGGCGGCTATCCGCATCCGGACCACATCATGTGTCACGTCGTCTCGCTGGCGGCGTTCCGCGCCGCCGGCGACCCCGAGGCGTTTCCGCACGCCGGGGAGCCCTGGCAGCCCCTCAAGCTCTACTACAACCAGACCCTTTCGGCGGCCCGGGTGCGAGCCTTTCACGAAGAGCTCACCGACCGCGGCCTGGAGTCGCCGTTCGCCTCGTGGATGGAGCGGTGGAAGGATCGGGTCGACCGCACGACGACGACGCGGGTGCCGGCGGGGGAGTACTTCGAGACCCGTAACCGAGCGCTGCTGGCGCACGCCACGCAGATCGACCCCGACGGGGCCTGGTTCGGCATCCCGCTGGAGGTCGAGCGCGACGTGTGGCCGACCGAGGACTTCGAGGCGGCGTGCTCGTACGTGCCGATCGTCGAGGGAGAAAACGACCTGTTCGGTGGGCTCGGCGACGGGCAGCAGGCCGACGCCCTGGCCGCCCGCGCACTTGCCGGCGAGCTCGACATCGTCTATGACGAGATCAAGGAGGCGTGACATGGGTGGTGGCATCGATCAGAGCATCGGCCCCGGGCTGGGTGGCTTTATCGCGTTCTTCCTGCTCGCCTGCGCCTTGTGGCTACTGATGCGCAATATGGGCAAGCACCTGCGCAATGTGGCCTATCTCGCCGAGCGCGAGGAGGCCGCGCAGCAGCCCGACAAGCAGGGGCGCGCCGACGCACCGGCCAGTCGGGAGGATGCGGCGGGGGAGCAGGTGCAGACCCGCCCCCGCAGCCTGTCGTCGGGGTACCCGCGGGACCAGGAAGGCACCGACCGCTAGGCGCGGTGCTGGTAGGTGCGGTGCTGGGCGCGGACTAAGGGCGCAGCGCCAGGATCGCGGCGGCGACGAAGTGCGCGGCGAAGGCCGCGATCGTCAGCGAGTGAAAGATCTCGTGAAAGCCGAACCAGCGCGGCCACGGATCGGGGCGGCGCAGAGCGTAGACGACACCGCCGAGGGTGTAGAGCACCCCGCCGAGGATGATGAGCGCGAGCACCAGCGCCCCGCCGGCGGCGTAGAACGGCTCGATATAGAAGACCGCGACCCAACCCAGCGCGATGTAGATGGGCGTCGAGAGCCACCGCGGCGCGCTGACCCAGAAGACCTTGAAGAGCACCCCGCCGAGGGCGGCGATCCACATGATCGCCAGCAGCGTGCGGGCCTGCCCGGGTGGCAGCAGCGTCAGGGCGAACGCGCTATAGGTGCCGGCGATGATCAAGAAGATGTTCGCGTGATCGAGTCGCTTCAGCAGCTTGTGGGCGCCTGGCCGCCACCGGCCGCGGTGATACAGCGCCGACGTGCCGAACAGCAGGCAGGCGGTCGCCACGAAGATGGCCATGCCGATCCGCCCCCGCTGCGTGGGCGTTGCCGCCACCAGCGCGAGTCCGCTCAGGAGCACGAGCGGGAAGGTGCCCGCGTGCAACCAGCCGCGCAGGTGCGGCTTGACCGCATCGACGATGTGCCCCGCGTTGTCGAGCGCGTCGCCGAATCGTCCGTCGCGCAGGTCCTCGACCGTCGCTTCGGCATGCGATCGCATCCCCTCCGCAGGTGCTGCGGTGGGGTTCGGCTCGGAGCGCCGGGTGGGGCGCGAGATCAACGACATATCCCTACCGTAACTTACGCAAGCGTAGGTTACGTAACCGGAGGTTACGCGTCGGCGAACACTGGGCGACCGCAGTTGGCTGGCACACACCGCGGTTCGGAGCCGATCACGCGCTCGCACCGGCGGTAATCTCACAGAGCACGTCGAAGGGCATCTGGCGTGCAGCTGTGTCCCCCAGGAGGACCTGTGGACCTGTCCCATCTGCTGTACAGCGCCTACGAGCGGCGTCTCGTTGCAGACCTGGACGCCGCCCGACTGCCACGGCACGTGGGGGTCATGCTCGACGGCAATCGCCGCTGGGCCAGGGCCAAAGGGGCCGGTACCGCCGACGGGCATCGCGCCGGGGCCGACAACATCGAGCCGTTCCTCTCCTGGAGCGAGGAGCTCGGCATCGAGATCGTCACGCTGTGGCTGCTCTCGACCGACAACCTCAACCGCTCGATGGATGAGCTGGCGCCGCTGTTGACGATCATCGAGGACGTCGTCGACCAGTTGGCCACCCGCGGTCGCTGGCGGCTCAACATCGTCGGTGCGGTCGACCTCCTGCCCGACCAGACCGCTCGCCGACTCACGGCGGCGGCCGCCACCACGAAGGGCCTGGCCGACGGCCTCGTCGTCAACATCGCGGTCGGCTACGGGGGGCGCCAGGAGATCGCGGACGCCGTGCGCGGGATGCTGCTGGAGGCCGCCGCCGAGGGCAAGACCCTGGAGGAGGTGGCGGCCGGCGTGCGCACCGAGCACATCGCCGCGCACCTGTACACCCGCGGCCAGCCCGACCCTGACCTCGTCATCCGCACCTCCGGTGAGCAGCGCGTCGGCGGATTCCTGCTGTGGCAGTCGACGCACAGCGAGTTCTACTTCTGCGAGGCCTACTGGCCGGACTTTCGCCGCGTCGACTTTCTACGGGCGCTGCGCGCGTACGTAGAGCGGGAGCGTCGGTACGGGGCATGACCCGGGCGCCTGATCGAGTCCGGTTCGCACCGACTCTGTCCGCAGTGCGGGCGGGGGGCGCGTCCGAATGGACGTGGACCCCCCTGGTGCTGGACACTTGCGCGAGGTAACGATTGCACAACGACGAACGGCTGGGCCGAGAACCGGGGGGTTTGGGGTGACGCAGACCAGTGGCGACGCCACTCGTAGGTCCACCAGCAGGCCCACCAGCAGGCCCACCAGCACCAACGCAGCAGCGGGCTCCGACGAGCAGGTCAACCATCTGGGCACCTGGCTGAGCCAGGGCCGCTCGTGGCTGGCGCTCTTCTGGGCGGACCTGCGCCTGGCCTGGGCCTTCACCTACGTGCGCCACGGCGTGTGGGGCATGCTGCTCGTCGCCGTCGCGGCCATGACGCCGGCCTTTCTGCCGCCCGACCTGTGGGTGCTCGACCGCTTCGGTCTGCAATGGCTGGAGGACGGCGCGAGCCTCATCCTGAGCACCGGACTGATCCTCGGCGGGGTCGCGTTGCTGCTGCACGCCTGGCTGCGGCTGCGACCCACGCCCGACCGGCCCACCGCGCCCACCTCCGCGTGGGTGTTGTGGAGCCTGCCGATCCTGCTGGCGCCGCCACTGTTCAGCCGCGACGCCTACAGTTACGCCGCGCAGGGCCTCATCGTCGATCGCGGCATGGACCCGTACACGACCGCGCCGATCTCGGTGCCGGGGGCCTTCGCCGACAACGTCGACTCGATGTGGCTGTTCACGGCCGCCCCCTACGGTCCGTTGGCGCTGCAGATGCAGCACGCCGTCGTCGACGCCACTTTCGGCAACGCCTACGTCGCCGCCGTCGCCATGCGCCTGCCGGCGCTGCTCGCCGTGGCCGTGCTGGCGATCGTCCTGCCCAAGCTCGCCGCACGGTTGGGCCGCTCCGAGGCGGCCGCCCGCTGGCTCGGGGTGCTCAACCCGCTCGTGCTGCTGCACCTGGTCGGTGGCGCACACAACGACGCCGTGATGATCGCCCTCGTCGCCGTTGGCCTGCTGCTGGCCCTCGACCGGCACATCGTCTGGGCTTCACTGACCATCGCCGCCGCCGCCGGATTCAAACAGACCGCGATCTTCGCGCTCATCGCCGTGGCCGCGCTGGCAACCCGGCAGGTCTGGGGCGCCGGACACACCTTCATCCAGTATCTGCGGGAGTCCGCCAAGGTCGGCCTCGTCTCCTTCCTCGGGTTCGCCGGGCTCACCATGCTCAGCGGGCTGGGCTGGGGGTGGCTGCACAACCTGTCGGTGCCCATGCAGTTGCGCTCGATGCTGGCCCCGCCGACGTTCCTGGGCACCATCGGCGAGTTCGTTCTCGCGCAGCTGGGGGCCGAGGGGGCCGCGGCCAACGCCGTGCCGTTCCTGCAGTCGATCGGTGCCGTCGTCGCGGTGCTCGGCATCGGCTACCTCTACCTCGTTGTGGCCCCCAAGCACCCGATCGGGGCGAGCACCGGCGCCTTCGCGCTGTTCGTGGTCTGCGGGCCGGTCGTTCAGCCCTGGTACGTGCTGCCCGTTCTGGCGCTGCTCGGCGCCACCAGCGCCTCGCGTCGCTGGGTGCAGGCCGCCGTGTGGCTGACCATCGGCCTGGTCGGCTACAGCGCCTTCGACGTGGCTCTGGCCAACGGCGCCCCCGTCGTCGGCGTGGTCATCGTCGGCTACGCCCTGTACCGGCTGATGCGCTCGCGCACCGACCTCGTCGATGCTCCGTTGGGTCCCGAGCCCGCCGCCGCAGGCGGATCGCCGGCCGTCGCCGGGGCCCGCGCCCAGGCGGAGTGAGCACCCGGCATCGCGGGGTCGTCGGGTAGGTGAACGGTCTGCGACGCGCGGTGCCCACAGTCGCCGCCGCGGCGCGCAGCACGTACCGTCGATGACGTCAGCAGCCGAACGGCCCGCGCTCGTCCCCCGTATGCCGCTCGGTCAGCCGAGTCGGGACGCAGGAGCAGCGATGCACGAAGAGCACCGTTCCGCGCAGGGTTACGCCGGCGGCGAGCCGTACTCGGGCGACGGGCCCGGCCCGCTCGAGTCACCGGCTCCGGTCGGCTCCGACCCGCAGCACACCGCCTGCAAGACCTACGTGCTCGACACCTCGGTGTTGCTCTCCGATCCGCGCGCGCTGCTGCGGTTCAAGGAGCACGACATCGTGCTGCCGGTCGTGGTCATCACCGAGCTGGAGGGCAAGCGCCACCACCCCGAGCTGGGCTACTTCGCCCGCGAGGCGCTGCGCCTGCTCGACGACCTGCGGATCAAGGCCGGCCGCCTCGACCGACCCGTGCCGCTGGGGCCGGGGCGGGGCCGCCTGCACGTCGAGCTCAACCACGGCGACGCCGCCGGGCTGCCGCCGGGCTTCCGGCTCGGCGACAACGACTCCCGCATCCTGGCCGTGGCCGCCAATCTCGGCGCCGAGGGCTACGACGTCACGGTGGTCTCCAAAGACCTGCCGATGCGCATCAAGGCCTCCGCCATCGGCCTGGACGCCCAGGAGTACCGCGCCGAGCTGGCCGTCGACACCGGCTGGACCGGCATCGCCGAGCTGCACCTGGCCGAGGGCGACATGAACACTCTCTACGAGAGCGGCCGCGTGGCCAACGACGAGGCGGCGACGCTGCCCGTCAACACCGGGCTAATCCTCTCCTCGGCCCGCGGCGGCGGACTCGGCCGGGTGGGGGCCGACGGGACGATCCGGCAGGTGCGCGGCGACCGCGACGCCTTCGGGCTGCACGGCCGCAGCGCCGAACAGCGCATCGCCCTGGACCTGCTCATGGACCCCGACGTCGGCATCGTCAGCCTCGGCGGGCGGGCCGGCACCGGCAAGTCCGCGCTCGCGCTGTGCGCCGGGCTCGAGGCCGTCATGGAGCGTCGCCAGCACCGCAAGGTGCTCGTCTTCCGCCCGCTGTACGCCGTCGGCGGCCAGGAGCTCGGCTACCTGCCCGGCACGGAGGCCGAAAAGATGGGGCCGTGGGCCCAAGCGGTCTTCGACACTCTCTCGGCCGTCGTCTCCACGGAGGTCGTCGAGGAGGTGCTCGACCGGGGTCTGCTGGAGGTGTTACCGCTGACGCACATCCGCGGGCGCTCGCTGCACGACGCCTTCGTCATCGTCGACGAGGCGCAGTCGCTGGAGCGCAATGTGCTGCTCACCGTGCTCTCGCGGATCGGGCAGAACTCGCGGGTGGTGCTGACGCACGACGTGGCGCAGCGCGACAACCTGCGGGTGGGCCGGCACGACGGCATCGCCGCCGTCATCGAGGCGCTCAAGGGGCGGCCGCTGTTCGCGCACGTCACGCTGACCCGCAGTGAGCGCAGTCCGATCGCCGCTCTGGTGACCGAGTTGCTGGAGGGCCTGGAGATCTGATCGGCCAGCCGTTGCCCACACACAGTCCTGTGGGTTTGCCGGCCCCGCGACGAGGCCCCGCCGTGTTCTGACGGCGGGGCCTTCGCGTGGACCCCCAGCGGGTTGCGCAAATCGAATGTGCTAAGCGCCCGCGCTGGCGAGCTCGCCGCGAGTTCCGCTGGTCACGAACCGTTTCGGCCTCCTATGGGCGTGAACCCATGCCCGATTGCCTGGAGATCTGCCCGTTCTTGATTTGGTCGGTCGTTCGACCTTCTGGCAAGGTAACGATCAAGTCACGAAGTGGTATCGAAATCGCCAAGGAGCTAAAGCCGGATGTCGAGCAGCACACCCACCCGCACCGCCCGCCGGATCTTCTCCGGGTCCGCCCTCACGGCCGCTACCGCCGCCACCGCCCTGAGCATCGGGATGCTCGGCGTCGGCTCCGGTTCGGCCGCCGCGGTGCCCAGCGACGGTCCCGCCTGGGGTGCCGAGGCGCTCTCGATCACCGTCCCGCAGGGCATCACCGTCCCGCTGGCCCCCGGCTCCGCCCCCGCGAACCCGACCCGCGCCGTCGCGCTCGTCAACTCGGTCGCCGACTACCAGGCCGCCTCCGCCCAGGTCATCGCCAAGGCCCAGGCCAAGGCGAAGGCCGAGCAGAAGAAGAAGCAGGAGGAGAAGGCCGCCAAGGCCGCCGCCTCCGCCCGCGGCTCCCAGCAGGCCTCCCGCAGCGCCGCGCGTCCCTCCGGCTCCCCGCGCGCCATCGGCCAGCAGATGGCCTCGGCCCGCGGCTGGGGCGGCGCGCAGTTCACCTGCCTCGAGAAGCTGTGGACCAAGGAGAGCAACTGGACGCCCACGGCGGCCAACCCGACCTCCTCCGCCTACGGCATCCCGCAGTCCCTGCCCGGCTCGAAGATGGCCTCGCACGGCTCCGACTGGCGCACGAACCCCGCGACGCAGATCGCCTGGGGCCTGGACTACATCGCCGACCGCTACGGCTCCCCGTGCTCGGCCTGGGCGCACTCCCAGCGCAACAACTGGTACTGATCCACCCAGGGCAACCTGGCTGGGGCTCATCCCGGGGGGGATCAGCGGTTACAGCTTGCGGAGGCGGACCCGGGTCACCTGGTGATCGGGCCCCTTCGTCAGCACGAGGGTGGCTCGGCCGCGGGTGGTCAGCACATTCGCCATGAGGTTGGGCTCGTTGATCGTGCGCCAGATGACCTCGGCGGTGTCGCGCGCCTCCTCATCGGTCATCGCGGCGTACCGGCGGAAGTACGACTCCGGCTTGGCGAACGCCGTCTGGCGTAGCTGCAGGAAGCGCTCGACGTACCAGCGGCGGATGTGGTTGACGTTGGCGTCGACGTAGACGGAGAAGTCGAAGAAGTCGCTGACCGCCAGGCCTGTGCGGCCGTCCTCGCGCATCCGTGGGGCCTGTAGCACGTTCAGGCCCTCGACGATCAGCACGTCGGGGCGGTGCACGACGACCTCCTGATCGCGCACGATGTCGTAGGACAGGTGCGAGTACACCGGCGCGCGTACCTCCTCGCTGCCGGCCTTGACCTCGGCGACGAAGCGCAGCAGTGCCCGCTGGTCGTAGGACTCCGGAAAGCCCTTGCGGTGCAGCAGTCCGCGCCGCTCCAGCTCGGCGTTGGGAAACAGGAAGCCGTCGGTGGTCACCAACTCGACCCGCGGGGTGCTGGGCCAGCGTGCCAGCAGCTCACGCAGGAGTCGCGCCGTCGTTGACTTGCCGACCGCCACCGAACCCGCCACCCCGATGACGAACGGGGTGCGCTCGGGCCGGTCGCCGAGGAAGTTGCTGGTGATGCGGTGCAGATGCCCGGTGCCCTCGACGTAGTAGCTGAGCAGCCGCGACAACGGCAGATAGACCTCTTCGATCTCCGACATGTTCAGCGACTCGCCCAGACCGGTGAGGCGGGCCACATCCTCGTCGGTCAGCACCAGTGGGTGCGCCCGGCGCAGCCGCGCCCAGTCCTCACGGTCGAGCTCGAGGTACGGCGAGGGCATGTAGCCGGCGGCCGCGAACGCGCCACCGTTGCTGCGGGCTCGTCGAGAGCGCAGCAATGCGTCGGGGGAATGGCGGCCGCCCACGCGCCCCATTGTGCCCAAGCCCACCCGATCGCGCGTGCGCGGTGGGCGCAGCAAGTGGAGAAAGTAGGCTGGAGATCATGTGCGGAATCGTGGGATACGTCGGTCCGAGCACGAATCGACGGGCGCAGGACGTGGTCATGGAGGGGCTCGCGCGACTGGAGTACCGCGGCTACGACTCCGCCGGAGTCGCCCTGCTGGACGGCGATCACGTGGCGACCCGCAAGCGGGCTGGCAAGCTGACGAACCTGCGACACGCCCTGAACGACAATCCGCTGCCGGACTCCTCCACCGCCATCGGGCACACCCGCTGGGCCACGCACGGCGGGCCGACCAACGAGAACGCCCACCCGCATCGGGGCGGCGCCGACGGCAAGCTCGCGGTCATCCACAACGGCATCATCGAGAACTTCCATTCGCTCAAAGCCGGGCTCCTGGACGCCGGGGTCGAGTTCACGTCCGAGACCGACACGGAGGTGGCCGCGCACCTGCTGGCCGCCGCTCACGAGCGCACCGGCGACCTCACGCAGGCGATGCGCGAGGTCGTCAACCGGCTCGAGGGCGCCTTCACCCTGCTGGCCGTGCATGCCGACACCCCCGACACCGTCGTCGCCGCCCGCCGCAACTCCCCGCTGGTCATCGGCCTGGGGGAGGGCGAGAACTTCCTCGGTAGCGACGTCGCCGCGTTCATCGGCTACACCCGTCAGGCCGTGGAGATGGGGCAGGACCAGATCGTCACCATCACCCCCGACCAGGTGCAGGTCATCGGCTTCGACGGGGCGCCGCAGGAGGGCAAGCCGTTCGAGGTGACGTGGGACGCGGCGGCCGCCGAGAAGGGCGGCTACGCGACGTTCATGGAGAAGGAGATCCACGAGCAGCCGCACGCCGTGGCCGACACCCTGCTCGGGCGCACCGACGAAGACGGGCGCCTCACCCTCGACGAGGTGCGCATCGACGAGGAGGAGTTGCGCGCGGTCGACCGCATCGTCATCGTCGCCTGCGGCACCGCCGCCTACGCCGGCATGGTCGCCAAGTACGCCATCGAGCACTGGGCGCGCATCCAGTGCGAGGTCGAGTTGGCGCACGAGTTTCGGTATCGCGACCCGGTGCTCACGCCGCACACGCTGGTGGTCTCGATCAGCCAGTCGGGCGAGACCATGGACACGCTCATGGCCGTCAAGCACGCCCGCAGCCTGGGCGCCAAGACCGTCAGCATCTGCAACACCCACGGGGCGACGATCCCGCGCGAGTCCGACGCGGTGCTCTACACGCACGCCGGCCCGGAGATCGCGGTCGCCTCGACCAAGGCCTTCCTCGCCCAGATCACCGCCTGCTACATCCTCGGTCTGTACCTGGCGCAGCTGCATGGTGGCGCCGGGGCTCGCAACGCCGAAGAGGTGATGCGCCAACTGCAGGAGGTGCCCGCCAAGATCACCGACGTGCTGGGGCGCATGGATCGGGTCAAGGAGATCGCGCGGTTCATGGCCGACACCCGCTCCGTGCTGTTTCTCGGTCGCCACGTCGGCTTCCCCGTCGCGATGGAGGGGGCGCTCAAGCTCAAGGAGTTGGCCTACATCCACGCCGAGGGCTTCGCCGCGGGCGAGCTCAAGCACGGGCCGATCGCGCTCATCGAGCCCGGCCAACCGGTGTTCGTCGTCGTGCCCAGCCCGAGCAGCCCGCACAACCTGCACGACAAGGTCGTCTCCAACATCCAGGAGATCCGCGCCCGCGGGGCTCGCACCCTGGTCATCGCCGAAGACGGCGACGAGGCCGTCGTGCCGTTCGCCGACGAGGTGATCCGGGTGCCGCAGGCCTGGTGGATGCTCGACCCGCTGCTGACCGTCGTGCCGCTGCAGGTGTTCGCGTGCGAGCTGGCCACCGCCAAGGGCCTGGATGTCGATCAGCCGCGCAACCTGGCCAAGTCGGTCACGGTCGAATGAGTCTGGTGATCTTTCGGTGATCGTCGGAGTCGGCGTCGACGTCTGTGAGATCGCGCGGTTCGAGCGGGTGCTGGCGCGCACGCCCGGCCTGCGCACCCGCCTGTTCACCGACTCCGAACGCGACCTGCCGCTGCACTCCCTGGCGGGGCGGTTCGCCGTCAAGGAGGCCGCGGCCAAGGCCCTCGGAGCGCCGCCCGGCATGATCTGGGCCGACGCCTGCGTGACCACCGGCCCGCACGGCTCGCCGCATCTGGAGGTCAGCGGCACCGTCGCTGCCCGCGCCGCCGAACTCGGCGTGACGATCTTCCACGTGTCCTTGTCGCACGACGGGGGTATCGCCACCGCGATGGTCGTCGCCGAGGGGCGCCGGCCCTGCGGATGCGACGGGTAGGGGCTCGAGTGCGCCGACGACGCGTGTCGTTGTTCGTGAAAGCGGCTCGGGTCAAGCGAAGTTCGTAGCAACACAGGTCCGATAGAGGAGAGCATTGTGCCGATCACCGCGTGGTCCGTCACCGACGTGCGCAGCGCCGAGGCGCAGGCGATGGCCGACCTGCCCGACGGCGAACTGATGCAGCGCGCCGCCCATGGCCTGGCCCTCGTCGTTGCGGCCCGCCTACCGAATCTGCCCGTGCAGGGGGGGGAGTCGGCCCGGGTCGTCGTGCTCGCCGGCGCGGGCGGTAACGGTGGCGATGCGCTGTTCGCCGCGGCCTTTCTCGCGCAGGAGTCCGACGCCTCCGTCGTCGCCGTGTGCACCGGCCCTGCCGCTCACCCTCCGGCCCTGGCGGCCGCCCGCAGCGCGGGGGTACCGATCGTCGAGTTGTTCGGCTCGTCTGCGGACTCGGCCGCGAAGGAGCCGACGGGCTCGAAGAAGGGGTCGAAGAAGTCGGGCAAGAACGTGACGCCCGACCGGTATGGGCTCACGGAGGCGGCGGCGCTCGTGGCCGAGGCCGATCTCGTCATCGACGGGATGTACGGGATCGGGGGGCGCCCGGGGCTGGTGGACCACGCGGCCGACGACGGTGGGCAGCTGTGGCAGCTGGTGCAGGCGATCCCGGACGATGCCTACATCGTGGCCGTCGACCTGCCCAGCGGCGCCGACCCGGCGGGGGAACGGCCGGTGGCCGACGCCGTGTTCGCCGACGAGACCGTGACGTTCGGGATGTGCAAGCCGGTGCATGTTCTTGCGGGCGCCGACGCCACCGGGCTGCTGACGGTCGTGGACATCGGGCTCGCCGAACCTGTGACACCGCACGCGGCGGCGCGCCTCGTGCACGACGACATCGCGGCCTTCTGGCCGGTGCCCGGGCCCGGTGACGACAAGTACTCGCGCGGGGTGCTGGGGGTGGTCGCCGGGGGCATGACCTACACCGGGGCGGCCGTGCTCGCGGTGACTGCCGCGGTCAGTGCCGGGGCGGGGATGGTGCGATACATCGGGCCGCGGCACCCCAGCGAGCTCGTGCGCTTCCACGTGCCGGAGGCCGTGTTCGGGCCGGGACGCGTACAGGCCTGGCTCGTGGGCCCGGGGCTCGACCCGCAAGTTGCAGCCGACGACTCGATCGGGGCGGCGCAGGTCGCGGCGGCTCGCGAGGCACTGGCCGCGCCGGAGCCGTGCGTCGTCGACGCGGGCGGACTGGACCTGCTCGAGGGCCCGCGCCCGCAGGCCGGGGCGCGGACGCTGCTCACCCCGCACGCCGGTGAACTCGCCCGGCTGCTCAGCCGCCTGGAGGGCGCCTCGATCAGCCGCGCGCAGGTCGACGCCGAGCCGGTCGCCCACGCCCGGCGGGCCGCTCAGGCGCTGCGCGCGACCGTGCTGCTCAAGGGCGCGACCACCTACGTCGTGCCGCCGACCGACTCGCTGCCGGTGTTCGCGCAAGCCGACGCGCCCCCGTGGCTGGCCACCGCCGGCAGCGGCGACGTGCTCGCGGGCCTGGCCGGCACGCTGCTGGCCGCCGGGCTCGATCCGCTGGTCGCCGGGGCACTTGCGGCGCAGGTGCACGGTCTGGCCGGGCACGAGGCCAACCCGGACGGCCCCGTGCGGGCCCTCGACGTGGCACGCGCCATCCCTCGCGTCGTCGCGGCCGCCCTGCGGCGCAGGAACGCCCTGCTGCTCCCGGGGTCGGTGCGGGAGGAGGAGCAGTGAGCGACGCACTGCGGCCACCGGCGCGCGTCGTCGTCGACCTGGGGGCCATTGCCGACAACGTGCGCTCGCTGCGGGCCCGCAACCCGGGGTCCGCGCTGATGACCGTCGTCAAGGCCGACGCCTACGGGCACGGGCTCGTGCCGGTCGCCCGCGCGGCGCGCGGCGCCGGCGCCGACTGGCTCGGCGTGGCGCAACCGCTGGAGGCGCTCGCCCTGCGCTCGGCCGGGGTGGGTGGGCCGCTGATGTGCTGGTTGCACACCCCCGGCACGGACTTCGCGGCGCTGCTGGCCGCCGATGTCACGCTCGGTGTCTCGGCGCAGTGGGGGCTGGAGCTGATCGAGGCGGCCGCCGCTGCCGGTGGGCAGGTTGCGCGGGTACACCTCAAGGTCGACACCGGCCTGGGCCGCAACGGTGCCTTCGCGCCGTCGGACGATCCCGCGCGGCCCGACCAGCTGGGCGCGGACGCGGCCGGGCTCATCGAGGCCGCCGCCCGCGCGCAGGACCGCGGCCACGTGCGCGTCACCGGGCTGTTCTCCCACTTCGCCGAGGCCGACGAGCCCAGCAGCCCCAGCGTCGCCGCCCAGCAGGAGGTCTTCGAACGGGCGACGTCGGCCGCGACCCGCGCGGGCCTGGGCCCGCTCGTGCGCCACCTGGCCAACTCGGCCGCGACGCTGCTCGACCCCTCCGCGGCCTACGACCTCGTGCGGCCCGGTCTCGCGACCTACGGCCTATCGCCCGCTCCGCAACTGGGTACCTCCGCCGACTTCGGGTTGCGCCCCGCGATGCAGGTCGCCGCAGACCTGGCCGGCATCAAGGCGGTCCCCGCCGGGCAGGGCGTCAGCTACGGCCTCACGTACCTGACGACGGTGGCGACGCGACTGGGGGTCGTGCCGATGGGCTACGGCGACGGGGTGCCTCGGCACGCCTCCGGGGCCGGGCCGGTCACCCTCGGCGGCCGTCGCTTCACCGTGGCCGGGCGCGTGTGCATGGATCAGTTCGTGGTGGACCTGGGCGATGCGGCCGCGCAGGCCGGTGACGAGGTCGTGCTGCTCGGCGACCCCGCGCGCGGCGAGCCGAGTGCGCAGGACTGGGCCGATGCCTGCGGCACCATCTCCTACGAGATCGTCACCCGCCTCTCCGGGCGGCTGCCGCGCACCTACATCGAGGCATCGGACGGCAGCGCCTTGGGTAGCGGGGCCTTGGGTGGCGGGGCCTTGGATGGCGCGGCGCCCGATGGCGGCGCGCAGCGGCCGGGCGGTGGCGAGGCGGGGGAGCCTCGATGAGCCCGAAGCTGCCCGCCCCGAAGGGCGTGCCGAAGCTGCCGGAGCTGAAGGCGCCGCGCCCCAAGAGCCTGCCCAAGGGCGCCATCGGCGTGGCGCTCGGTCTGACCGCTGCCGGCCTGACGGCGGCTGCGGGTTTCGCCGCGGACCGGCTCAACCGGGACCGGCGCCTGGCGCTGGAGCTCGACAAGGAGCTGACCGTCGACCCGTTTCACGACGATCCCGACGAGGAGCACACGGTGCACGCCGCCGACGGGGTGGCGCTGCACGTCGAGGTCGATCTGCCGCGCGGACCGGACGGTGAGCTGGTCAGCGATCCGCGGCCGACGATCGTGCTGAGCCACGGCTACTGCCTGTCGTCGCGGGCCTGGGTGTTTCAGCGGCGGGCGCTGCGGGAGGCCGGCTACCGGGTGGTGCTCTGGGATCAGCGGGGGCACGGCCGCAGCGGCACCGGCGAGCCGGACTCCTACGACATCGCTCAGTTGGGCAGCGATCTGGAGCATGTGTTGGCGGCTGTTGTGCCGACGGGGCCGATCGTGCTCGTGGGGCACTCGATGGGCGGCATGACGATGATGTCGCTGGCCCTGAACTTTCCGGAGGTGGTGAGCCAACGGGTCGTCGGGGCGGCCTTCGTGGCCACCAGCCCGGGCAACCTGGCCGGCACGACCTACGGCATCCCGTTGTTAGGCCGCTTCATCAGCCGGCTGGCGCCGCCGACCACGGTGTTGCTGTCGGGCCGCCAGGGCCTGGTGGACGGCACGATCCGCGCGACCCGCGACGTCGTCGACCTGTTGGTGGATTGGGGCTCGTTCGGGTCGCCGGTGCCGATGAGCATCGCGCAATTGACGACCGACATGATTTTCGGCACCCGCATGGACGTCATTTCCGCCTTCATGCCGAAGTTCGAGGCCATGGATCAGCGGGAGGCGCTGCAGCGCTTCGACGGCATCGAGGCGTTGGTGCTCAGCGGCATGCAGGATCGTTTGACGCCTCCGTCGCACAGCGACGAGATCGTGCGCCACCTACCCGGTGCCGAGCACGTGCTCATCCCCGATGCGGGCCACGTCATCATGCTCGAGCACCCCGACGTACTCAACGAGCAGCTGCTGGCTCTGGCCGAGCGCGCCACCCGCTCCGGCGCCACTCCCGCCGATAGTCATACGTTGCGGCGAAAGTCATAGTTAGAACTCTGAATCGCCGCAAAGTACGACTTTCGGCGAATAGGTGGGAGGACGACGCGTGGTGGAGGGCGAGTGGCGGGAGTTGCCGTCGGCCGACGACACGACGGCCTTGGGGCGCGAGCTGGCGGAGCTGGTGCGCGCCGGGGACGTCGTGCTGCTCGTCGGCGAGCTGGGTGCGGGCAAGACCACCCTGACCCAGGGGCTCGGCGCGGGGCTGGGCGTCCGCGGACCGATCACGTCGCCGACGTTCGTCATCGCCCGGGTACACCCCTCCTTGGTCGGCGGTCCGGCGCTGGTGCACGTCGACGCCTACCGGCTCGGGGATGCGCTCGAGTTGGAGGACCTCGACCTGGAGGCGTCGCTGGCCGACGCCGTGACCGTCGTCGAGTGGGGCCGCGGACTGGCGGAGCAGCTCACGGACTCCTACCTGGAGGTCGAGTTGGCCCGGGCCGTGGCCGGCGAGGACGAAGTGCCGCGCCGCGCCCGAGTGCGCGGCTACGGCCCCCGCTGGGCCTGAGTCGCCCGGCCGCCTGACCAACCGCGACCGGGCAGCCGGCCTACTTCAGTTCGTGGGTGGTGAGGAAGGCGTCGGCGACGGCGGCGGAGTCCTTGCGGTCGATGACGACCTCCTTGACGGCGGCGGCGAGGTTCTCGGTGGTCAGCGCTGCGGAGACGGCGTCGAGAGTCTGAGTGACCTGGTCGGTGGCGGCATCGGCGGCGATGAGCGGCACGATGTTCTGCGCGGCGAACAGCGACTTGGGGTCTTCGAGGGCGACGAAGTCGTTGGCTGCCACGTTCGGGTCGGTGGTGAAGAGGTTGGCGGCCTGAACCTGGCCGTTCTTCAAAGCCTGCACGGTCAGCGGGCCGGCGGTGTCCAGCGGGCGGAACTCCTTGAACGTCAGGTCGTAGACCCGTTTCAGGCCGGGCACCCCCGTCTCGCGGGTGCGCCACTCCGGCGGCCCGCCGAGCACCATGTCGCCGGCGACGGGTGCCAGGTCGGCGATCGTCTTGAGGTTGTGCTGGGTGGCGGTCTCGCGGGTCACGACGACGGAGTCCTTGTCTTCGGCCTCCGCCTTGGCCAGCACCTTCAGACCGTCGGGCACGTGTTGCTGCAGCGCGGCGTAGACCTCGTCGGGGGCCGTGGCCGTCGCGCTCTGGTCGAAGTACTGCATGAGGACGCCCGTGTATTCGGGTACGAGATTGATGGAGCCGTCCTTGAGCGCCGGGATGTACGTCTCGCGGCTGCCGATGTTCGGGCGGGTCGTGACATTGACGCCCTTGGCCTGCAACGCACCGGCGTAGATGTTCATCAGCAATTCGGACTCGGGGAAATTGGCCGAGCCGACCGTGATGCTGCCCGCCGCCGCGGTCGCGGCCGGCGCGCCATCGGTCGGTTGGTCGAGCGGGGTGCCGTTTGTGCCGCCGCAGGCGGCTGTGGCGAGCAGGGTCGCGAGGGTCGCGGCGGTCAGGGTCGTCCTACGAATCATCGGATGCTCTCCTTCGGTGAGGTGGCCTCAGTCTGGTCGGTGGTGCGGGTGGCGTCGATCTGCGATGTCGCGACACTAGGGGGCGCTCTCCGCGCCCGCCGAAGCCGCCCCCGATGCCAGGTGAGGTCACCGCCCGCTTGAGCAGCGACATGAGCAGGTCGACGGCCAGCGCCAACAGCGCGACGAGCACCGCCCCACCGGCCATCTGGTAGTAGTCCCGAATCGCCAGCCCGTCGATGAGGAAGCGCCCCAGCCCGCCCATCCCGGCCGTCGCGGCCAGCGTTGCCGTGGCGATGACCTGCAGCAGCGCCGACTGCAGCCCGGAGAAGATGAGCGGCAGAGCGCACGGCACCTCCACCTGCGCCAGCACCTGCGGGCCGCGCATCCCCATGCCCTTGGCGGCGTCGCGGGCGGCGGGGTCGACCGCCTCGATGCCCGCGTAGGTGCCCGACAGGATCGGCGGGATCGCCAAGACGACGAGCACGAGCATGTTCGGGATATAGAACGCCAGCTCGCCGCCGATGAGCGGGCTGAGCCACACGACGAACAGGTACAGCAGTCCCAGCGAGGGGATCGCCCGGGCGGCGCCCGCGATGCCGACGGCGAAGACCGCGCCGCGACCGGTGTGCCCGATCCACAGCCCGAGCGGGATGGCGATGAGCGCGGCGAGCAGGGTCGCCAGCAGCGAGTACTCCAGGTGCTCGACCAGCCGCCGCACGATGTCGGCCGTGTTGGCCGGGTCGGTGAGCCAGTCGAGGATGCCGCCGATCATCGCGCACCCCCTGCCGCGACGGCGCGACCGGGTTGCCGCCTCGCCCGCGTCCACGGCGTCAGCACCCGCGACGTGACCACGATGAGCAGGTCGAGGATCAACGCCAGCAGCACGCACGCGACGAGCCCGACGACGATCGGGGCGGCGAATGCGCGGTTGAACCCGTCGGTGAACAGCGACCCCAGCTGCTGGACGCCGATGAGTGCCGCCACCGAGACGATCGAGACGTTGCTGACCGCCGCCACCCGCACGCCGGCCGCGATGACCGGGACGGCCAGCGGCAGGTCGACGGCCACGAAGCGGCGCACCCCGCGGTAGCCCATAGCCGTCGCGGCCAGCCGCACGTCCTCCGGCACGGCATCCAGGCCGTCGACGACCGTGCGCACGAGCAAAGCGATCGTGTACAGCGTCATGGCGATGAGCACGTTGAGGGGGTCGAGAATCTGCGTGCCGATGAGGCCGGGCAACAGGATGAAGACGGCCAGGGAAGGCAGTGTGTACAGCAGTCCCGTGCCGGCCACGAGCGGCGCCCGCAACCACGGGACCTGCCGGGCGAGCCAGCCGATGGGGATCGCCAGCGCCAGCCCGACGAGCAGCGGCACCACCGCGAGTTTGGCGTGAGCCCACGCGTAGTGACCAATCAGGTCGAGGTGCTCCAGAAACCACGTCATGGCGCCTCGTTCCGCGCCTCGTCCTGCGCCTGCGAGCCCCGGTTGGCCGCCTCGATGGCGGCCAGCACCCGGTCGGCCTCGACGACCCCGGCGTACCGACCCTCCTCGTCGACGAGCAAACCCTGCAGGGTCGGAGAGGAGAGCGCGGCATCGAGTTGCCCGCGCAGCGAGCCGTCGACCCGCGCGATCGTGCCGCCGCGGTGCACGACAGGCGCAGTGACGGGCCCGTCGAGGCGATGCGGCTCGACCCACCCGACCGGGCGATCTCCGTCGAGCACCACCACCCAGGGAGCGTCGGCGCGGGCGACCTCACCGAGGTGGACCGTCGGGGCCCGCCCGGGCGAGACGTGGGCGCTGGTGAACCCCAACGCCCGAAACCCCCGGTCGCGGCCCACGAAGTCGGCGACGAAGTCGTCGGTGGGGTTGTCGAGCAGGGCCACCGGGGTGTCCATCTGGGCGAGCACCCCGCCGACGGCGAACACGGCGACCTGGTCGCCGAGGGTGACGGCCTCGTCGATGTCGTGCGTGACGAACACGATCGTCTTGCCGAGCTCGTCTTGCAGCCGCAGGAACTCGGCCTGCAGCTGCTCGCGGACGATGGGGTCGACGGCGCTGAACGGCTCGTCCATGAGCATGATCGGCGGGTCGGCCGCCAGCGCCCGGGCGACGCCGACGCGCTGCTGCTGGCCGCCGGACAGTTGCGCCGGATACCGATTGGCCAGGCCGGTGGCGAGCCCCACCCGCTCCATCAACGTCAGCGCCTGCTCTCGTGCCGGGCCGCGCTTGGTACCCAGGAGCCGCGGCACGGTGGCGATGTTGTCGAGCACGGTGCGGTGCGGAAAGAGCCCGGCGTGCTGGATGACGTAGCCGATGTTGCGCCGCAGCTGCGCGGCGTCCATCGAGGCCGTGTCTTCGTCGTCGATGAGGATGCGGCCCGAGGTCGGCTCGATCATCCGGTTGATCATGCGCAGCGTCGTCGTTTTGCCACAGCCCGACGGCCCGACGAACACCGTGATACGCCCGGTCGGGACGACCAGACTCAGGTCGTCGACCGCGACTGTGCCGTCGTCGAACCTCTTGGTCACCGCTTCGAACGTGATCATGTGGGCCCCAGCTGTCGGCGGAAGTCGTCTGCTCGTGTGCCTGTGGTGCGGACTTGCTCGTGCGATGCCGGCAAACGCACCGCCCCGCCCGAGTGTGCCTCGCGGCGTTGGGCGTAACGCTACGTGCCGACACCGACAAGCACGCTACGTGCCACCACCGACAAGCGCTCGCGCAGCGACGGGCGCACGCACTTGTCGGTGGCGACCCGTAGCCTGTGGGGCGTGTTGATGCTCGCGATGGATACCGCCACCGGGGTCGTCTCGGTGGCGCTGCACGACGGCTCCCGGGTGCTGGCCCAAGAGGATGTCGCGCGCCCGCAGGCGCACGCCGAGCATCTGGCGCCGGCGATCGAGACGGTGCTGGCCCGCGCGGGCCGCCGCCCGCAGGAGGTCACCCAGGTCGCCGCGGGCACGGGGCCCGGCCCGTTCACCGGCTTGCGGGTGGGGCTGGTGACCGCCGCGACCTTCGCCTACGCGATCGACGCGCCCGTCGGCGGGGTGTGCAGCCTCGACGCCATCGCCCACCAAGTGTGGCTTGAGGGGCTCGCCGGTCCGCGGCTGCTGGTGACCGGCGACGCCCGCCGCAAAGAGGTCTACTGGGCGCCCTACCGCCTCGATGAGTCCGGCGCCCACGCCGAGGCGGAGCCGGCCGTCGGCAAGGCCGCCGACTTGCCGCCGGAGCTGCTGGAGTGGCCCGTCGCCGGCCGCGGCCCCCTCCTGTACCCCACCGCTTTCGGCGGCGACCCGCAGAGCGGGCAGCCGGCGCCCCTGGCCCTGCCCGTGCTCGACGTCTCCGCCGGGGCACTGGCCCACCTCGCGATCACCCGGCTCGCGCGGGGCGCGGCGCTGGACTCGACGCAGCCGCTCTACCTGCGCCGACCCGATGCCCAGCCACAGGCCGAGCGCAAACCGGTGAGCCAAGCCGGCGCAGGTGCGGCGCCAGGACCCTCGGCATGAACAGCGCGAAAGCACCCGCAACCACGACCGAGGCGACCGAGGCAACCGAGGTGACGCTGCGCGAGACGCGCTGGCAAGACCTGCAACGCCTCGCCGACCTGGAGAGCGAGTTGTTCGGCCCGCAGGCGTGGAGCCTGGCCTCGTGGTGGGGCGAGCTGGCCGCGCGCCCGCGCCGCGCCTACGTCACGGCGGTCCGCGGGGGCGAGATCGTCGGCTACGCGGGCGTCGATCGGGGTGGGGCGGTCGCCGACGTCATGACGATCGCGGTGACCCCGGCCGCTCGCGGGCTGGGTCTTGGCCGCCGGCTGCTGCACCGGCTCGTGGAGTCGGCCGAGCCCGCCGAAGCGTTGCTGCTCGAGGTCCGCGCGGACAACGCCGCGGCCCGAGCGCTCTACGACAGTGAAGGATTCGAGGTGGTCACCGTGCGTCGGCGCTACTACGGCGAGGTGGATGCGCTCGTGCTGCGCCGCCACCTTGGGGCGGCACCGGGGGCGGCACCGGGGGAGGCACAGGTGGAGGCACAGCGATGAGTGCACCGACTCAGGCGGATGGCCCGCTGGTTCTAGGCATCGAGACCTCGTGCGACGAGACCGGCGTCGGCATCGTGCGCGGGCAGACGCTGCTGGCCGATGTCATCGCCAGCAGCGTGCAAGAGCATGCGCGCTTCGGCGGGGTGGTGCCCGAGGTGGCTTCGCGGGCGCACCTGGAGGCGATGATCCCGACGATCGATGCGGCGTGCCAGCGCGCCGGGGTGCGGCTGCGCGACCTCGACGCGATCGCCGTGACCAGCGGCCCGGGCCTCTCCGGCGCGCTGCTCGTGGGGCTGGCCTCGGCGAAGGCGCTCGCGCTGGCGCTCGACAAGCCGCTCTACGGGGTCAACCACCTGGCCTCCCACGTGGCCGTCGACATCGTCGAACACGGGCCGCTGCCCGAGCCGACGGCGGCGCTGCTCGTCTCCGGGGGGCACTCCAACCTGCTGCTCGTGCCCGACATCACGAACGACATCCGCTCGCTGGGCTCGACCATCGACGACGCGGCAGGGGAGGCCTTCGACAAGGTCGCCCGTGTGCTCGGGTTGCCGTTCCCCGGCGGCCCGCACATCGACCGCGTGGCGCGGGAGGGCGACGCCGCCTACGTGACCTTCCCCCGGGGCCTGACCTCGGGGCGCGATATGGAGCGGCACCGGTTCGACTATTCCTTCTCCGGCTTGAAGACCGCCGTTGCGCGCTGGGTGGAGGCGCGCGAGCGCGACGGTCAGCCGGTGCCGGTGGCCGACGTCGCCGCGAGCTTTCAGGAGGCCGTCACCGACGTGCTGACCCGCAAGGCGGTGCTGGCCTGCCGCGAGCACGGCGTCGACGACCTGCTCATCGGCGGTGGGGTGGCCGCCAACTCGCGGCTGCGCGCGATGGCTCAGGAGCGCTGCGACGCCGCCGGCATCAGGCTGCGGGTACCGCGCCCCGGCCTGTGCACCGACAACGGGGCGATGGTCGCCGCGCTCGGCGCACAACTCGTCGAGCGTGGCCGAGCCCCCTCCGATCTGGCGATCCCGGCCGACTCCTCGCTGCCCGTCGACATCGTGCACGTGTGATCGGGACACCGCCGTTGTCGTCGGCCTGTTCGACTGTCCCGCGGTAGGGCGGACGCCGGGCACGAAGGCCGGCGCCCGCCGCTGGGCACGCCACCCGACTCAGTGGGTACGGGGGAGCCGGGCATCATGGCGGGCACAGGCAGGCGGGGCAGAGGGGGTTCGGCATGACGGAGACGCTGCTGGCCCTCTCCCCGCCGGTGGTCCTGCTGCTCTTCGGGTGTGTGCTGCTGACCTGGGGCGCCGACGAGTTCGTCGAGCGCATGGCCGGGGTGGCGCGGTTGCTGGGGCTGCCGATGCTGGCGCTGGCACTGCTCTTGGCGGGCGCCGAACCGGAGGAGTTGGCGACGGCCGTCACCGCGACCGCTCAGGGCTACCCGGTGCTGGCCGCCACGGATGCGGTCGGTGCGAACATCACGATGCTCACCGTGGGCCTGGGGTTGGCGTTGCTCGTGCAGCCGCTGCCGGCCGGGTCGATGATCCGCCGGTACGCCCTCTACGCGACGGGAGCCGGGGTGCTCGCGGCGGCGGCGCTGTGGGACGGCGTCGTCGAGGCCTGGGAGGGGGCCGGTCTGATCGCCGTGTTCGTGGCCGTCGTCGCCGTCATCTGGCGCACGCAGCGTGAACCCCCGAAGCTCGGCGAGCTCGCCGAAGACGAAGACGAAGACCGAGAGGCGGACGAGGGAGAGCGAGAACGCGGCGACGACGACCGCAGAAGCTCACGGCGCGACCTGTGGTGGCTGCTCGGCGGGCTGCTGGCGATGGTCGTCGGCGGCGCGATCGTGGTCGACGGCGCGGTGCGGATCGCGACGGTCGCCGGACTCGGGCAGCATGCGACCGGCCTCACCGCCCTGGCCTTCGCGACCTCCGCCGAGGTGCTGGCGTTGGTGTGGGTCGCGCACCGGCGGCGCCTGACCGGGGTGGCCGTCGCAGGCGTGCTCGGCGCAGTGCTCTACAACGCCACGCTCACGCTCGGGGTGAGCGCGCTCGTCGCGCCGCTGACCGCTCCGGGCCTGGGAGCGGCGGCGCTGCTCGCCGCGGCCCTGCCGCTCGTGGTGCTGCTGACGGTGTGGGCGCGGGCGACGCGGCTGCTCGGCGGACTGCTGGCCGTCGGTTACCTGGGCTATCTGGCGGCGGTGCTAGCCGGGCTGCTGTGAGGCGTGGGGGCGACCGACCGGCGCAGCCACCCGTTCGGCTCGAGCACCGCGGCGCGGGTGTCGGCCAGGCCGACCGGTTCGGCGATGAAGGGGCTCCAGTCGATGCCGGCGCCCGGCCCGGCGAGAAACGCGACCGCCTGCGCCAGATGCCGCGGCTCGTAGTTGTGCACGCCCACGATCCGCAGGTGGGCGCGGACGACGTGCTCGGGGTCGATGCCGACCGTGCCGCGGGGAGCGACCGACCCGGCCAGCACCAGGACGCCGCCGATGTCGAGCGCCGCCAGGCCCGTCTCGATGCCGGGGATCGCGCCGGAGAGTTCGATGACGACGTCGACGGGGCCGCTGTCGGTCTCCCGCGAGAGCGCGCCGAGGGCGGCAGCCTGCTCCCGCCGAACGGGGTCGGGGTCGCTGACCTGTACGAAGGCGCCGCGAGCGCGCGCCACGGCCACAGCGCACAGGCCGAGCATGCCGGCGCCGACCACGAGCAGCCGCCAACCCTGCAGATCACCGCCGGCCGCCTCCACACAGGCCATGACGGTGGCCAGCGCACAGGCCGACATTGCAGCGGGTCCGTCGGGCACGTGCTCGGGCACGACGACCAGCGGCAGCCCGGGCAGCACGTGAACGTGGGTCGCGTAGCCGCCGGAGAGCGGCCAGGACGAGTCGATCGGCTCGTGACCGGTCTTGCGTAGGTACAGGCACTTGGCGGTGCGCCCGGCGAGACACCGGGGGCAGGTGCCGCAGCCGACGGTCACACCCCACACGACTCGGTCCCCGACCTGCGCGGGCCGCTGTCGAACGGCGGTCTCGGCCTCGCCAGCAGCGGCGGCGTCGATCTCGAAGACGGAAGGTGGCTGGGTGCCGACGGCAACGATCCGCCCGACGCTCTCGTGACCCAGGATGCCGGGGTGCGGCCCGTGCCGGCGCCCGCTGACGGTGTGCAGGTCGCTGCCACACACGGTCGCCAGGTCGACCGCCGCCAGCGCCTCACCGGGGCCGAGATCGGGCGCCGGCCAGGTGCGCTCCTCGAAGTCGGTGCCGCCGAGCCACACTTGCGCCCGCACCGTCTGCACGAGCGGATCGGCCACCGTCTGCGCGCTTGTCATCGGCTGCGTCCCAGGTGCCGGGTCAGCCGGCGAACGCGGGCACGCCCGCGAACTCCGGCAAGTCGAGCAGGTCGGCCACGCCGGGAATGACGTGGTCGACGTCGACCCCGTCGAACGCTGTGGCCGGCAGCTTCCCGCTCGTCACCGCGATGGCCAGCACGCCGGCGTTACGGCCGGCCTCGACATCCGCGACGGTGTCGCCCGTGGCCGATGTCTGCTCGACGCTCTCGACGCCGGCCAGTTCCATCGCGCGAAAGATCATGTACGGCGCGGGCCGTCCGCGGCGCACCTCGTCGGCGCACACGATGCCGTCGATCGTCGCGGACTCGTCGTCGCCGGTCGTCCACCCCATCGCCGCCAGGATCGGGTAGGCGATGCTGCGGGTGAAACCGGTGGTCAGCACCACCTTGATGCCGCGCGCCCGCAGGGCGGCGATGCCGTCGACGACCCCGGGCAGCGGCGTCGGCGGCGCCTGCCGGTAGGCCCGTTCCAGCTCGGCGAGGAACCACGTGAACGCCGCCTCGACCTGAGCCTCGTCGGTCTCCACCCCGCCGATGCGCAGCAGGTTGGTGATGGCGTCGCGCTTCTCCGTGCCCATCCACTCCTGCAGCTGGGCGTCGGTGATCGAGGCGCCCTCGCGCGTCACGGACTCCGCCAGCACGCGGTACACGTGATGGCCGTCGTCGACGGTCGTGCCGGCCATGTCGAGGGTGGCGAGTCGGATCATGGGGGAGCCTCCCGGAGGCGAGGTGGGGGGCGGCCGTCGGTCGACAAAGCTCGGCAGCGGCGCGCGGGTGCAGCGCGAGCCTACGAAGGTGGCGGCGGCGTTGGTGCGACGCCGCATGTCCGCGGTGTGAAGCACCGATGAACTCTGGTGCAGGTCCACGGCCGATTGCTGCTAGGGCCCGGCGCAGCGGGTGGGATGAGGGCATGAGCTTCGATGCCGCAACCGCGTCCCCTGCCCTGCCCCGCACGCCACCCAGTGGGCCATCCAGCACGGAGTCGTCCGCCCGGGAGGCGATCGGTGGCGATGGCGGCGCCGATCTGGTCGTGGTCGGTGCCGGACTCGTGGGGCTGGCACACGCTGTGGAGGCGGTGCGGGCGGGGTGGAGCGTGCAGATCGTGGAGCGCGACGCGGCCGCGGTCGGCGCCAGCGTCCGCAACTTCGGGCACGCTTGCGTGACGGCGCAGGTCGGGGAGCTGCTCGAGCTGGCGCAGGACTCCCGCGACGGTTGGCTGGGGGCTGCGTCGCGAGCGGGTTTCTGGGCGGCGCAGGCGGGGGCGGTCGTCGTCGCCCGGGCCGCCGACGAGATGGCCGTGCTGGAGGAGTTCGCCGGCCTGCGCGGTGCGGACGCGGTGCAACTGCTCGACGCCGAGGGCGCGGCGCGCCGGCTCGGGCGCGGCTCGCAGGGGCTGGTGGGCGGCGCGTTCTTCCCCGCCGACCTGCGCATCGACCCGCGCGTCACCGCGGCCGCCATCGCCGGCTGGCTGCAGCAGCAGCCCGGCGTGCGCATCCACTGGCGCACCTGCGTCCAGGGCGTCGAACCGGGAGTGGTGCACACCTCGCGCGGGCCGGTGCGCGGCGAGCGGATCGTCGTGTGCGTCGGCCACGACCTCGATTATCTCTTCCCGCAGCTGGCCGACGACAACGACGTGCAGCGGTGCCGTCTGTCGATGGCGCTCGTCGACGCTCCGCCGGATCTGGGGGAGAACGCGGTGCTCACGGCGACCTCGATGCTGCGCTACGACGGGCTCGCGCAGACGCAGGCCGCAGGTGCCCTGCGGGAGCGCATCGCCCAGCATCGCCCGCAGTTGCTCGACATCGTCGCCAACGCCATGTGCACCCGGCGACCCGACGGCACGCTCCTGGTCGGCGACTCCCACCACTACGACCTCGCCGCTCCGCCGTTTCTCGACGAGGACGTCGCCGACCTGCTGCTCGCCGAGCTGGCCGACGTGCTCGGCGTCGAACGGCTGCGGGTGCGGCAGCGCTGGCAGGGTGTCTACGCCTCGAGCGCGACGACGCCGCTCGTGCGAGCCGAGCCCGCTCCGGGCGTCCGCGTCGTCACCGTCTCCACCGGCATCGGCGTCACCCTGAGCTTCGGTCTCGCGCGCCAATCCCTCGCGCAGCTCTAGCCCGGCGCGCGAACGGCCCCGCACACAGGTGTGTGCGGGGCCGTTCGCGGATCGTGCGACCTACGACAGGGCCTTGCGGACGAAGATGGCCAACCCCTCGATGATGAGGACGACTGCCAGGATCATGAGCACGATCGTCGTGACGACGTCGAACTGCATGACGCGCGAGGCGTTGAGCAGGTAGAACCCGATACCACCGGCTCCGACGATGCCCAGCAGCGTGGCCGAGCGCACGTTGACGTCGAGCAGGTACATCAGGTGCGCGACGAACGCCGGGGCGGCCTGACGCAGGGTCGCCGCCACGAACACCTGCGGGCCGGTCGCCCCGCTGGCCCGCAGCGCGTCTTGCACGCGGGTGTCGGTCTCCTCGAGGGAGTCGGCGACGAGTTTGCTGAGCAGGCCGATGGCGCCGATGGCCAGCGCCAGGGTGCCGGCCACGCTGCCGAGTCCGGTGACGACGACGAAGATGATCGCCAGGATCAGCTCGGGGATGCCGCGCACGAGCACGATGAGCACCCGGAAGGTGGTCTGCACCGCCCGGTTCGACACCACATTGCGCGCCGCGAGAATGCCGATCGGCAGCGCCAGGATGGCGCCGAGCAGCGTTGCGGCCAGGGCGATCTCGACCGTGATGAGCAGCTCGCGCAGCAGCATCGTCAGCAGGTCGACGCCGCCGGGCGGGAAGAACAGCCCGACCGTGGGTCCGACCTGCGCCAGGCCGGTGAACGTGTCTCGCCAGGTCAGGCCCGAGCCCAGGAAGGCCAGCGCGAGCACGATGGCGATGGCTGCGACGAAGGCGAAGCGGCGCACGCGTTCGGCGGTCCACGGCGGCACGAGCGCCCCGGGGCCGGTGGGGCGGGTGGTCTGCGCGCGGCGGCCGCCGGTGAACCAGCCCGAGGAGATGCGATCCAGGGCGCCGGCCAGGCCGCCGCTGCGGCGGGTGGTCGCGCCCGCCATGATGGCCGACCGGATCGCCCCCGAGAGCAGCTCGACGACGATGCACAGCACGAGCACGAACAGCGCGAGCGCCATGCCCCGCGGGTAGTTCAGGGTGCGCATGGCATCGGCCATCTCCAGCCCGAGCCCGCCGACTCCGACGTACCCGAGCACCACGGAGGTGCGCAGGTTGATGTCGAAGCGGTGCAGCGCGGTCGCGATGAGCTGCGGCATGAGCGGCGGGATGATGCCGACGGTGATCTGCTGCAACCGGGAGCCGCCGGCCGCCCGGATCGCCTCGAGCGGCCCGTTGTCGAGGGACTCGATCGCGTCGGCGTAGAGCTTGGCGACCATGCCCACCGAGTGGATGCCGAGGGCCAGGATGCCGGGCAGCGCCCCGAGCCCGAAGATGCGGAAGAAGATGATCGCCAGGATGAGGTCGGGGATGGCGCGGGCCACGACGATGAGCACGCGAGCGGTACCGCGCGACATCCGCCCGGTGGTCGTGTTCGAGGCGGCGAAGATGGCCACCGGCAGCGACAGGACGACCGACAGCGCCGTGGCCAGGGTGACGATGGCCAGCGTGGTCGCGACCAGTCCGAGCAGTTCGCCCAGCGGCGGGAAGTCGAGCGGGAAGACCCGCTCGGCGAAGTCGACGGCGTTCGATGCGCTGTCGGCCAGGCTCGCGATGTTGATGCGCAGATCGATGATCGACCAGATCGCGGCCGCCAGCAGCGCGAGCAGGATGACCGCCGCGGCGATCGTGCGAGCCGAGGGCGGTGGCGCCGCCGGCAACTCGGCCGTCGACGCCGACTTTTGTGGAGCCGAGGGGGTGGAGACCGGCATCAGTGCCCGCCCGGAGCTGACGTGGCGGCCCCAGCGGGCGCAGCAGGCGCGGAGTCCGAGGTGGCGGCTTCGGGGGTCGCCGCGGCCACGCTGTCGTAGATCGACAGCGCCTCCTCGCGACCGATGTCGGCGGTCGCGCGGTCCAGCACGATGCGCCCGGCGCGCAGCCCGACGATGCGGTCGGCGTGGGTCAGGGCGGTCTGCACCTGGTGCAGGCTGCACACCACGGTCAGGCTCTCTTCGCGGCTGATCCGGGTGATGAGCTCCATGACCTGCGCCGCCGACACCGGGTCCAGGGAGGCCACAGGCTCGTCGGCCAGCAGGATCTTGGGGCGCTGCACGAGGGCGCGGGCGATGGCGACGCGCTGCTGCTGGCCACCGGAGAGGGTGTCCGCCCGCTGGTAGGCGCGCTCGGCCAGCCCGACCCGCTCGAGCTGCTCGTAGGCCTGGCGCCGGATGGCCTTGGGGTAGCTCATGAGCGACAGCCGCGGCCCGCGCAGCCCGCCGAGGGTGCCGGTGCACACGTTCTCCAGCACCGACATCGACTCGACGAGGTGGAAGTGCTGGAAGATGAACCCGATCTCGCGGCGCAGCGCCTTCAGCGCGCGACCGGAGGCGCGCTCCACCGACTCGCCGCGCACGATGACGCGCCCCGAGGTGGGCTGCTGCAGCCCGTTGATGTGGCGCAGCAGCGTCGACTTGCCCGAGCCCGACAGGCCGAGCAGCACGGTGACCCGCTCGGCCTCGAACGCCACGGAGACATCGTCGAGGCCCTTGGTGCCGCCGAAGTCCTTGGTCACGTGGTCGAGGCGCACCTCTGAGTAGCCGGGCACCCCGCTGGCCGAGCCGGGGGGCATCGCAACGGCACTCACTGCTTGCCCGAGCAGGCGGGCGACTTCGTCAGGTCGCAGACGGTGCGCACGCTGGCGTAGTCGGCGTCGGTGGCCGCGGCGAAGCCCCAGCTGTCCTCGGGCAGCGGGCACGAGGCGGCATCCGAGCAGTCGCCGGCGGCGACGAGCGCGTCCTTGTTGCCCTTCTCGACGATCGCGGCCTTGATCTTGGCCTGCATGTCGGCCGGAATCGTCGTGGTGTTCATCGCGATGGGGGAGCCGGGGATGACCTCCGAGGTCCACACCTGCTTCAGCTCGCCCTCCTTGAGCTGGCCCTTCTTGACGAGCTCGGCGGCCATCGTGTCGTAGGCGAAGCCGGCATCGCACTGACCGCTCTTGGTCGCCAGCAGCGACGCGTCGTGGCCGCCGGCCATGACCGGGGTGACGCCGGTCTCGGGGTCGATGCCGTCGGCCTCGAGCCCGGCGGAGGGGTAGAGGTAGCCCGACGTCGAGGCCTTGTCGACGAAGCACACCTTCTTGCCGGCGAAGCCCTTGAGGTCGGCGATCTCCGAGGCCGCGGGCACCCACGCCGTCGAGGTGTAGCCCGGCTTCTCGTCCTTGGCGTCGATGAGGGCGCCGATCGGCTCGACGGGCACCCCGCCGTCGTGGGCCATGACGTAGGACAACGGGCCGTACATCGCCAGGTCGATCTTGCCGGCGCGCTGGCCTTCGACGATCGCGGCGTAGTCGGTGGCCTGCTGGATCGTCACCTTGGCGCCGGTCTCCCGCTCGAGCAGCTTGGCGATGCCGCCCCACTGGCTCGTCAGCGCCGTCGACTCCTCGGCCGGCACCGCGGCCACGACCAGCGTGGTCTTCTCCCCGCCCGTGCTCCCCTCGCCGGCCGGTGACGAGGATTCGGCGGCACTCTGACCGCAGCTCGCGAGGGCGAGCAGGGTGGCGGCAGAGGCGGCAACGACCGACGAGAGTCGGAAGAGGTGCGGGGTGCGTGACATGGTGAGTCCTTCGGGCGCAGAGGGACGACCGACGGCGTGCGGTCGGGACCCAGAGTCGACCGCAGCCAACGGTCAGTCGGTCGACGCCCGGATGAACTCGGGTTGACCATTCGGCCAAGGGTCGGCTCGCCCCCGCAGACTGGGCAGAGTCGGTCGTAGGGAGCCGGTTGTAAGGAGAGGGATGAACGGGAGAGCGATCGCAGGCGGACGCCGGCGCGCGGCCGGGTTGGTGGCGTTGGTGACCGCGACGATGCTGCCGGTCGCGGCGTGCAGCCTGGCGGGGTCGGCGCCGCAGGCGCACTCGAGCGCCCAGGCGCCGGCCGGGTCCGACGAGAACGCCCGGCCGCAGGAGGGGGCGGCCGGCGGGCAGACCGCAGCCGATGAGACCCCGTCGCGTCTGCCGAGCGCCGCCCAGCTGAGCGCGGCCCGCGCGGACGTGGCGAAGCTGTCGACCCGGCGGCTGGCGGCCCAGCTCGTCGTCCCCCGCCAGTCCGGCTCCGCCTCGGCTGCCGCGACGGCCCTGCAGCAGCAGGGTTACGGGGGCTACGCGGTCTTCCGCGACAACTTGCCCGCCGGGAGCGCGGCCGTGCCGGCGGCAAAGGCGGCCAACCAGGGCTTCACACGCGCGGTCGAGGCCTCCGGTCGCACCTGGCCGGCGTTCATCTCCATCGATCAGGAGGGCGGGCCGGTGACCCGGCTCGATGCGCCGCTGACGATGTTCCCCGCCGCCATGGCCCTGGGGGCCGCCGACGACCAGGGGCTGGCACGCACGGTGGGGGCGGCCTCCGGTGCCGAGCTGCGCGGACTGGGATACACGGTCGTGCTGGCGCCCGACGTCGACGTGACGATCGGCGCGCAGGACCCGACGATCGGGGTCCGCTCGCCCAGCTCGGACCCCCAGCGCGTCGCCCGTGTCGGTGCTGGCCTGACCGCCGGCTACCTCGACGCGGGCATCGTGCCGACCCTCAAGCATTTTCCCGGGCACGGCTCGGTGACCGCCGATACACACGTCGGCACCGTCGTGCAGCCGGCGAGCCTGGCCGCGCTGCGGCAACGCGACCTGGTGCCGTTCGCGCAGCTCAAGGGCGCCCCGGCGATCATGACCGCGCACATCGTGGTGCCGGCGCTCGACCGCGACCGGCCCGCGACGGTCTCGCACAAGGTGCTCACCGGCCTGCTGCGCGAGGAGTTGAGGTTCGGTGGCCTCATCGTCACCGACGCCCTGGAGATGGCGGCGGTCAGCGGGCGGTTCGGCGCCGGCAAGGCCGCGGTCGAGGCGGTGCGCGCGGGTGCCGACGTGCTGCTCATGCCGGCCGATCCCGCGGCCGCCGTCGATGCCCTCGTCGCCGCCGTCGACGACGGCACCCTCACCAGGGCGCGGCTCGAGGAGTCGGCGACGCGGATGGTCGCGACGCTGCGCGCCGGCGTGCACGCGGCCCCCGAACCCAGCGCTCCCGGCAGCCATCAGCAGGTCGCCAAGCAGCTCGCAGCCGCCTCGATCACACAGATCTCTGGGCAGTGTGGGGGCAAGCTCGTCGGCTCGGGTATCTCCATCAGCGGCGGCAGCGAAGTCGACCGGGCCGCCCTGACCCGGGCCGCGCAGGCCGCCGGGCTGCGCACAGGCTCCGGGACCACCGTTGCCTTACGCGGCGGTTCGACCTACCGCGCGGCCGAGAACGCGGGCGAGGCCGGTGGCGGCCGACTCACCGCCGACATCGTCGTCGCGCTCGATGCGCCCTACGCCCTGGCCAACGACCGCGCCCGCGTCGCTAAGCTCGCAACATTCGGCCGCACGCCGGCAACCTTCGCCGGGCTCGTCGACGTGCTGCTGGGTCGGCAGGCCGCCGCCGGAACACTGCCGGTTGCGGTCGGCGACCACGCCATCGGCTCCGGATGCGGGAGGGAACAGTGAGCGGTCGGGTCATCGTCATCGGCTCGTTGAACATCGACCTGGTGACCCAGGTAGAGCGACACCCAAAACCAGGAGAGACGCTGACCGGATCCGACCTCGTGCGGGTCGCCGGCGGCAAGGGCGCCAATCAGGCCGCCGCGGCGCAGCGAGCCGGGGCGAATGTCGCCATGGTCGGCCACGTCGGCGACGACGAGGGTGGCCGGGCCTACCGGTCCAGGCTGGCCGACCTCGGCGTCGACGTCGACCTGCTCGTCACCGACGAGACTCGTCCGACGGGCACGGCCCTGATCGTGGTGGATGCGCAGGGCGAGAACTCCATCGTCATCGCGCCGGGCGCCAACGCCTCCGATCGCTGGCCCGACACCCTCGCTCAAGCCCTCGAGGGACTGACCCCCGACGACGTCGTGCTGCTGCAGCAGGAGATCCCGCACGAGGTGAGCGCCGACGCGATCCGCGGGGCCACCGCCGCCGGCGCGCGGGTGCTCATCAACCTCGCTCCGTTCGCGCCGCTGGAGCAGGAGGTGCTCGACCTCGTCGAGGCGGTCATCGTCAACGAGCACGAAGCCCAGCAGTTGGCGGAGGCCGGGCTGCACGCGCCGTCGACGATCACGACCTTCGGCGCCAAGGGAGCCGGCTGGGACGGCGAGCCGCGCAGCGGCCCGAAGGTACCGGCCGACCAGGTCATCGACACGACAGGCGCCGGCGACGCCTTCTGCGGTGCCCTGTGCGCGGCCCTGGCCGCCGGGGCGGACCACGATGCCGCGCTCGACGCAGGTCAGGAGTCCGGAGCGACCGCCGTCCGGCACGCCGGGGCCCAACCCGACGCCACCCTGTGAGTCGGGCCCCCGAGGGCGGCGCAGCTGTTCGGCCGGTGCCCCACGGCGTCCCTGAGGCTCGGGCGCGCACCGTCGTCGTGGCCGGCGCGGTCCTCGTGGGCCGTCTGCTGGAGGTCACCGCGCTGGGGGGCGTCCCCGCCCAATACCTGGCCGCGCCGATCTACACCTGGGTCGACGGCGCCGGCGCCGCAGCGGCTGTGGGCGTCCGCGCCGGCCGCGCGCAAGTGGTGCTCGCCGCCGATGTCGGCGACGACGAAGAGGGGCGCGCGTGCCTCGAACGGCTGACCGCAGCGGGCATCGACACGACGCACCTACGGGTGCGCACCGGGGTGGCCACTGGCGCACTTTCCTACTGCCTGCTGCCGTCGGGACCGCAGGAGCCCGTGGCCGTCACGACGCCGCCCGCCGACCGCACCGGTGGCCTGTACGTGCCGGATCGGGACTCCTACGACCGCCTCGCGACCGAGGAGGTGGCGGCACTGCTCGCGCGCACCAGGCCGGGCGACTGCCTGCTGCTCGACGGGTTCACGCTGGCCCGCGAGCCCGAGCTCATCGAGGCCGCCCTCGAGGCGGACCTTCAGCTCGTGGCAGACCTGCGCCCGCTGCCGCCCTTCGCGGCCGGCTCGACGTCGGCATCCGGTGTCCAACCGCAGCTGTTCGAACGCATCGATGTCGCGGTCGTCGACACCGAGGGCGCCGGCATGCTCGCGGAGTCCGGAGCGATGTTCGGCTCGACGCTCGTGCTCGACGGCGGCTACGGGGCCTCGTGGGACGGGGCGCTCAGGTCGGTGCCGGAGGCCGTGGCGGCCGCGGGCGGACAGTACGACAGGTGGGCAACCGTCGATGCGACCTCCGCGTGGGCGCAGCATGCCTTCTGCGGGCGGCTGGCCGCCGAGCTGGCGCACGGTCGGGACCGTGAGGAGGCTCTCGACGCCGCCCTGCTCACGTGGTGGCAGCAGGCCCACGTCGATGCTGGCAAGGCGCTTGGCGGCTACTTGCTGGGCCCCCTCGCCGAACCCGAATGGGACTGAGTCCCGTCGTGTCCGGCCAGTGATGATGCGATGGGCGACGCTGGGCGGCACCCTGGGCAGCATGGTGAGGTGGGCATGAGCAGCGAGTCCGACCGCTCTGCAGGGGAGCAGGTGACACCCGCGCAGGGCTTGGCGCAGGTCTTCGTTGACGAGCTGGCCCGTTGCGGCGTGCGGCACGTGGTGCTCTGCCCCGGGTCGCGGTCGGCGCCGCTGGCCTACGCGCTGCTCGCCGCCGACCGCCGCGTCGACGCCCGCCGCATCCGGTTGCACGTGCGCGTCGACGAGCGCAGCGCCGCCTTCCTGGCGCTGGGTCTGGCGCGCGGCAGCCGCCGACCCGCCGCGGTGGTCACGACCTCTGGCACGGCGGTGGCCAACCTGCATCCGGCCGTCCTGGAGGCGCACGAAGCCGGCGTGCCGCTGCTCCTGCTCACCGCCGACCGCCCGCCGGAACTGCGCGGCACCCGCGCCAACCAGACGACCCAACAGGTCGGCCTCTTCGCTGAGGCCGTGCGCTGGGCCCACGACCTGGGGGTGCCGGAGGCGCTGTGGCCGGGGCAGGCGGCCACGTGGCGCACCGTCGTCGACCGCGCCGTCGCCGCCGCCACCGGAGCACTCGGCGGTGAACCCGGACCGGTGCACCTCAACCTCCCCCTGCGCGACCCGCTGGCGCCGTCGCTCCTGCAGGCCGACGCCACCCCCGCCCCCGACAACGCCCGAGAGGCCGACGACCAGAAACCCGACGCCCGGGACCGTGCGGCCGGCGACGAGCGGGCGCCGAACCCCGTGCAAGGACGACCGGGTGGGGCCCCCTGGACGGCGACCCCCGCAGCACCCCCGCCCACCGCGCTGTCACCGCACCTGCGCGCCGAGCCGGCCGTGACCTCGTTCGGCGACCTCGACCTGCCGGGCGATCGCACGCTGGTGCTCCTGGGCGACCTGGGCGATGCCGACGGGCGCCGGTCCGCGCAGGTTGTGCAGACGGCCCGTCGGCTCGGGGTGCCGGTGCTGGCCGAGCCCTTCGGTACCGGTGATCGGGCGGGGGTCATCCCGCACGGACCGCTGCTGCTGGCCGCCTCCGACCTGCTGCGCGAGGCGCCGCCGGAGCGGATCCTCGTCGTCGGCCGGCTCACCCTCTCCCGGGAGTTCGCGGCCCTGCTGCGCACCCCCGGCGTGCGGGTCGAGGTCGTGGCCGACTCGGCGCGCTGGCCCGACCCGGGGCACGTCGCCCACCGCGTGTACCCCTGGTCGACGTGGCGCGCCTGGGGTCAGCTCGCCGAGCGCGCCGGCGACCGCGAGCCCCGGCCCTGGGCCGCCCGCTGGTTCGAGGCGGGGCGCACTCTGCACGACCTCGTCGAGGCGCACCTCGCTGCGGCCTGGCGCGACGATGCGGAGGCGACCGGCGTGGCCCTGGCTCAGGCGACGCTGCGCGCGGTGCCCGCGGGCGCGGTCCTCTTCGTCGGCTCGTCGAACAGTGCCCGCGACGTCGAACTCGCCCGCGGCCCCCGCGGCCCCCTCGTCGTGGCCAACCGCGGACTCGCCGGCATCGACGGCTGCCTGAGCACCGCCACCGGCCTGGCGTTGGCTCGGGCAGATCACCCCACATACGCGCTCGTCGGCGACCTGACGTTCCTGCACGACGCGAACGCACTGGCCATCGGCCCGGCCGAGCCGGTACCCGACCTGACGATCGTGCTCGCCGACGACCGCGGCGGCGGCATCTTCGCCACCCTGGAGTACGGGGACCCGGCCCGCCGCGACGCCGACTCGGCCGGCTACGAGCGGATCTTCGCCACCCCGACCGACACCGATGTCGCGGCCCTGTGCGCGGCGCACGGCGTGCCCTACGAGCGCATCACCGGCCGCGCCGACCTCGCGGCCCGCCTGGCCCCACGCCCCCGCGGACTGCGCGTGCTGCACGTCCCGATCCGCCGCGACGCCGCCCGGGCCGAACGCGCCACGCTCAACGCCCTCGCCGCGCTCTCCTCCCGCCCGTAAACCCCTTCTGCCGCCCCTTCCCGCTGGCACCCCCTCCTGCCGAAAGTCCCACGCTCGGCCCAGAGCCACAGTTCTAGCTCTGCATGTCGCCGCGAACTAGGAATGTCGGCGAACTGGCGGTGGTGTCGCATGTTTGTCTAAGGTTGGAGTGCTTCAGTCGCCGCTCGCGACGATCGTCGCCAGATGCCGCCGCCAACGCGTCTGGCGACATATGCGCGAGTGACAACCTTTTGCGCGTCAAGGCAGTGAGGGGGTGGGGACAGGCCCGCCGCGTGGGGAGTGATGCCGCGGGCCCGCGAAGACGTCCGAGCGGCGGCTGAAGAGTTCGGGGGATTCCCCGGAGCCGGCAGGGTGGGCTCCGGGGAACCCCGAGCCACTGGTCGGTCGATGGGGCCGAGCGAGGGCATCGAGGGAGGCTGGCCATCACGAAGACGACGACGGCTGAGCCCGCCATGCGCATCGCCGAACTCGCCGCGCGCACGGGAGTCAGCCCCCACCTCATCCGGATGTGGGAGCGTCGCTACGGCCTGCTCAGTCCCACGCGCTCCGCCGGTGGTTACCGGTTGTACGGGCCGCGTGACGAGGCGCTGCTGAACCAGATGCGCGAACAACGCGCCCAGGGGGTCCCCGCCGGTGAAGCGGTCACCCGGGTGCTCGCGCGGCGGAACGGACGCCCGGCCCCACCAGCGCCGACCGGCGTCACCGAGCCCAAGAGGCCGAGCCGCGAGCTGCTGGACCACCTGCACGAGGCGGTCCAGGGCTTCGACGAGGTGCGCGCCTCCGTCGCGCTGGACGATCTGCTCGCCGACCACCCGTTCGGGGCCGGCCTGGACGAGATCCTCATCCCGTACCTGCGCGAGCTCGGGGAGCGCTGGGCCGACGGCCGCGCGACCGTCGCGCACGAGCACTTCGCCAGCTCCCTCATCCGCCGCCGACTGGCGCCCCTGTGCCAGACCGACGAGCAAGGAGACGGACCGCTGGCCCTGCTCGCCTGCCCCTCGGGGGAGCAGCATGACCTGATGCTGATGAGCTTCGGCATCCTGCTGGCGCAGGCTGGCTGGCGGGTGCGGCACCTCGGCTCGGACACCCCCATGAGCGCCATCACCAGCGCCGCCCAGGCCCTGACCCCTGACCTCGTCGTGCTCTCGGCCACCCGCGCCGAACTGTTCTGGAGCAAACGCCCCGAGCTCGGCCAGCTGCGCGACCTCATCGGAGCCGACCGGCTGGCCCTCGCCGGGACCGGAGCGTCCGCGCAACTCGCGGACGACCTGGGCGTGGGCCGCTTTACCGGCACACCCACCCAAGCAGCCCAAGCCCTCGTCGGCACCCCGCGCTGACCGGTAGCTTGCGGGGCGCACCGGCGGACCCGGGCGCCTACGCCCCCAACAACCCCGTCAGCGCGTCGCGCATCGGCACCAGTTTGGCCTCCGACTCGGCGAGCTCGGCGTCGGGATCGGAGCCGGCGACGATCCCGCAGCCCGCGAAAATGCGCATCCGCCGCGGATCGTCCGCCGCCATCGCCCCGGAGCGCAAAGCGATCGCCCACTCGCCGTCGCCGCTGGCGTCCATCCATCCGACCGGACCGGCGTAGCGCCCCCGATCCATCCCCTCCAGCTCGGCGATGAGCCGATCGGCGGTGCTCGTCGGGGTGCCGCAGACGGCGGCCGACGGATGCAGCGAGGCCGCCAGATCGACCGACGTGTCGCCATTGCGGGTGCGGCCGGCCACGTCCGTGGCCAGGTGCATGACGTTCGGCAGATGCAGCACGAACGGCGACTCCGGCACGCTCATCGAGGTGCAGTGCCGCGCCAGGCTTTCGGCCACCGACCGCACGGCGTACTCGTGCTCCTCCAGGTCTTTGCTCGAGCGGGCCAGCGAGCCGGCCAAGGCCAGGTCGTGCTCGTCGTCCCCCGAGCGCCGGATCGTGCCGGCGAGCACCCGCGAGGTCACCAGCCCGCGCTCCAGCCGCACGAGCATCTCGGGGGTCGCCCCCACCATCCCGTCGACACCGAAGACCCAGGTGCGCGGGTAGCCCGACGCGAGCCGGGTCAACAGGAGGCGTGGATCGATGGGTCGCTCCGCGATCGCCAGCAGATCGCGGGCCAGCACCACCTTCTCCAGAGTGCCCGCGCCGATCCGCTCGACCGCCTGCGCCACGACCTCGCGCCAGGCCGGCCCCGACAGGGCTCCGTCCGCGAAGGCGACCTCACCGTGGTCGAGCGGCGGGTCCAGCGGCGGGTCGACGTGCCCCTGCCACAGCCCCGGGTCGCCGGGGTCGGCCGAGTCGGCGGGGGAGAGGGTCGTCCGCCACCACCGACCGTCGCGGTGCCCCAGGACGACGCGCGGCACGACGAGGCACGAGCCGGCATCGGAGGCGGCGGAATAGGAGAAGCTACCGAAGGCGAGCGGCCCGCTGCCGAACACGCCCACCTCGTCGTCGACGTCGAGGCGGTCGACGAAGGCCCGCCACCAGGCCTGCGCATCCGCGAATCGGCCGCGGCCCCACGTGGTGATCCGCCCGGCGATGCCCCAGCCCACGACGCCCTGACCGTCGCGCACCCAGGCGCACAGATCCTCCGGGCGCCGACCGTGCGGCAGCTGCGCCAGCAGGTCTGCGGGCGCCGGCAGCTCGTCGGCACCGACCAACCGGGTGCGCGCCACCAACCGCGGCTCGCCGGCCGGGCCGGCGTCCAGGGCGGGCAGCACGGAAGACGTCACAAGGGGTCAGCCTAATCCCGGCTCCGCGCCCGGGGCCGCCCTGGGGGAGAATGCCACGCATGGGTCGCGCCAGTCTGGAGAAGAAGCCCCGCGAGGTCGCCGCGATGTTCGACGACGTCGCGGCCCGCTACGACATCACGAACGACGTGTTGACCGGCGGACTCGACCGCTACTGGCGCAAGGTCGTCGTCGGTGAGATCGCCGCTCACCCGGGCGAGCGGGTCCTCGACATCGCTGCCGGCACCGGCACCAGCAGCGTGCCGCTGGCCGATGCGGGCGTCGACGTGGTGCCGGCCGACTTCTCCCTGGGCATGCTGCTGCAGGGGCGCCGACGCCGCCCCGACCTCGCGTTCACGGCCGCCGACGCCACGCAACTGCCGTTCGCGGACGGCAGTTTCGACGTCGTGACGATGTCGTTCGGACTGCGCAACGTCGACGACGTGCACGCCGCGCTGCGGGAGTTCCACCGCGTCACCAAGCGCGGCGGCCGGCTGGTCATCGCTGAGTTCAGCCGCCCCACCAACACCGTGTGGCGCACGCTGTACCACCGCGGCGCGCTGCGGGTGCTGCCGATGATCGCTCAGCGCGTCAGCTCGGACCCCTCTTCGTACGTCTATCTGGCCGAGTCGATCCAGGCGTGGCCCGATCAGCAGGGGCTCGCGGACCGCCTGCAGGACGCCGGCTGGGCCGGAGTCGAGTGGCGCGACCTGACCGGCGGAATCGTCGCGGTGCACCGCGCCATCCGCCTCGATTGAGCGCCACCCACGGTCGACGCGACACCGCAAGATGTACCGAACACAACAGATGAGGAAGTTGCAGCGTGACTGGTAGCGGCACCGAGCGGGCCGACGTCGTCGTCGTGGGAGCCGGCCCGGGCGGGTCGGCGACCGCGGCCTATCTGGCGGGGCACGGCCTGGATGTCGTGTTGCTGGAGAAGGCGCGCTTTCCGCGCGACAAGATCTGCGGCGACGGACTGACCCCCCGCGCGGTCAAGGAGCTCCTGCACCTGGGCGTCGACACCACCGGCTGGGCCCGCAACCGCGGCCTGCACATCCAGGGCGGCGGGCACGACCTCACCTTGGACTGGCCCAGCACCGACGCCTTTCCCGATTACGGGCTCGTGCGCCGCCGCAGCGAACTCGACGAGACGCTGGCCCGGTACGCCGCCGCCTGCGGCGCCCGGCTGTTGGAGGGGATGAACGTGCAGGCCCCGCTGCGCGACGACCGCACCGGGCGCATCGCCGGCGTGCAGGTCAAGGTCATGGGTCCGGACGGGCGGGCGACGGGGGAGCGGCGCAGCGTGCTGGCTCCGGTCGTGGTCGCCGCCGACGGAGTCTCGTCGCGCCTGGCGACCGCGTTGGGCCGGCCCAAGCGCGAGGACCGCCCGATGGGGGTGGCCGTGCGCGCCTACTGGGACAGCCCGCGCACCCGGGACGACTACATCTCGTCCTGGTTGGAGCTGTGGGTGCCGGAGGACCCGGCGGCGGACCCCAACGACCCGGCCACCAAGAAGATCCTCATGCCCGGCTACGCCTGGTTGTTCCCGACCGGCGACGGCGGGGTCAACGTGGGGCTGGGCATGCTCGACACCTCGCCGTCGTTCGGCACTGTCGACTACAAAGACGTGCTGCGGCGCTGGATCGCCACCACCCCCGCCGAGTGGACGCTGACGCCGCAGACGATGACCGCCCCCATTCGCGGCGCCGCGTTGCCGATGTGCTTCAATCGGGAGCCGCTGTACGCCGACGGCCTGCTGCTCGTCGGCGACGCGGGCGGCATGGTCAACCCGTTCAACGGCGAGGGCATCGACTATGCGTTGCAAGCCGGGCGGGTTGCCGCCGAGTGCATCGCGGCGGCCAAGACCCTCGACCCCGTCGGCCGCGAGCGCGCCCTGCAGCGCTATCAGAGCGCCATGAAGGACTCGCTCGGTGGCTACTACACCCTGGGCCGGCACTTCGCCGGGCTCATCGGGCACCCGCAGATCATGCGGTACGCCGTCAAGTACGGGTTGCCGCGCACGGCGCTCATGCGGCTGTTGCTCAAGGTGATGGCCAACCTCGGCGAGCCCTCCGGGGGACGCCTGGACGACCGGGTGATCGCTGCCCTGACCAGGGTGACCCCAGCCGCCTGAACGGGCCGACCCCTGCCGCCCGAACGGACAAGCGGGTCACTAGTATGGGCGAAGTCTGCGCGTGACCTCAGAATTCGGCGGGTACGGCTAGGCGACACCCTGCGCGAACTGCTGGCAACCGCCCGCCCGGCACGACAGACTGACAGCGGCCGCACCGCGGCAGCCACCGGACCAAGCGAAAGGGGAGCGTGTCGAGATGACCAGCCCCTATCTGCCGATTCTCTTCTTCTTCACGTTCGGGGTGGGCTTCGCGGCCCTCTCGGTGCTTTTGCTCGGCATCATCGGGCCGCGCAAGTACAACGCGGTGAAGTTCCAGGCCTACGAGTGCGGCATCCAGCCGTCGCCGCGCGCCGAGGCCGGCGGGCGGTTCCCCGTCAAGTACACGACGGTCGCGATGCTGTTCATCATCTTCGACATCGAGGCGGTCTTCCTGCTGCCCTTCGCGGTGGCCTTCGACCAGCTGGGTCTGGCGGTCCTGCTGGGCGTGACCCTCTTCCTCGTGAACGCGTTCTTCATTGCCGACGCCTATGTGTGGCGCCGCGGCGGATTGGAGTGGGACTGACCCATGGGAGTCGAGGAGAAGCTGCCGTCGGGGGTACTGACGGCCAACGTCAGCCAGGTTGCGGGGTACCTGCTCAAGACGTCGATGTGGCCCGCCACCTTCGGTCTGGCCTGCTGCGCGATCGAGATGATGGCGGTCGGCACGCCTGACTACGACATCGCGCGCTTCGGGATGGAGCGGTTCGCCGCCACCCCGCGCCAGGCCGACCTGATGATCGTCGCGGGCCGCGTGAGTCAGAAGATGGCTCCCGTCGTCCGCCAGGTGTACGACCAAATGCCCGAGCCCAAGTGGGTGCTCTCGATGGGCGTGTGCGCCAGCTCCGGCGGCATGTTCAACAACTACGCGATCGTGCAGGGCGTCGATCACATCGTCCCGGTCGACGTCTATTTACCAGGCTGTCCGCCGCGTCCGCAGATGCTGCTGCACGCGATCATCACGCTGCACGAGCAGATCATCAAGGAGCCGCACGTCGGCAACCGCGCGGAGATCGCCCGCAAGGTCGAGCAGGCCGCGCTTAATGCGACCCCGACGCACCAGATGAAGGGGCTTTTGGCGTGAGTGACCCTAAGGCGGAGGGTAAGGGCCAGGTTCAGGCCGGGCAGGAGAGCGGGTTGACCCCCGAAGAGGCGGCGGCGGCCAACCTGCCGGCGTCGCCGGGTACCATCCCTGACCCCGAGCAGCGAGGCGAGCGGCGCGGCATGTTCGGTGCCCGCAACGGCGGCGACACGACCGGCTTCGGCGGCCTAGTCGCGCCGATTCTCTTTCCGGGCGCGGCGACCCGCCCGTACGGCGGCTACTTCGACGAGATCGCTGACGAGCTGGGCAGCGCGCTGGCCCAGTGGGGTCAGACCTCGATCGAGGAGGCCGTGCAGCACGTCATCGTCGACCGCGGCGAGATGACGCTGTTCGTGGCGCGGGAGCACCTGCTGCCGGTGGTGCGGGTGCTGCGTGACGCGCCGGCGCTGCGTTTCGAGTTGTGCACGGGCGTCTCGGGGGTGCACTTCCTGGACACCCCGGGCACCGAGTTGCACGCGGTCTACCACTTCGCTTCGGTCACCCACGGCGGCCGCCGACTGCGCGTCGAGGTCACCTGCCCCGACGCCGACCGGCACATCCCCTCGATCGTCGAGGTCTACCCCTCGGTGACCTGGCACGAGCGGGAGACGTGGGACATGTTCGGCATCATCTTCGACGGCCACCCCGCCCTGACCCGCATCCTCATGCCGGACGACTGGCCGGGTCACCCGCAGCGCAAGGACTACCCCCTCGGCGGCATCCCGGTGGAGTACAAGGGCGCCACCGTGCCGCCGCCGGACGAGCGGAGGGCGTACAACTGATGAGCACCGACACCAACACCGCGGGCGGGTCCACCGCCTTCGCCGGCGGCGAGAACGTGCACGCCACCGGCGGCATGGGCGACTCCGAAGAGGGCTACGTCGTCAACGCCTCCGGCGGCGACTGGGACGAGTTGTCCCAAGAGGCCATCGCGCACAGCGACGAGCGGATCGTCGTCAACATGGGTCCGCAGCACCCCTCCACCCACGGCGTGCTCCGACTCATCCTCGAGCTCGACGGCGAGTCGGTCACCGAGTGCCGCGTCGGCATCGGCTACCTGCACACCGGCATCGAGAAGAACATGGAGTTCCGCACGTGGACGCAGGGGGTCACCTTCTGCACCCGCATGGACTACCTGACCCCGATGTTCCAGGAGACGACGTACTGCCTGGGCATCGAGCGGCTGCTCGGCATCGAAGACCAGATCCCCGAGCGCGCCAACATCATCCGGGTGCTCATGATGGAGATCACCCGGATGTCCAGCCACCTCATCTGCCTGGGCACCGGCGGCATGGAGTTGGGCGCGACCACGGTCATGACCTGCGGCTTCCGGGAGCGCGAGCGGCTCTTCCGGTTCGTTGAGGCGACCACGGGCCTGCGCATGAACAACGCCTACATCCGGCCCGGTGGCGTCGCCAACGACCTGCCGGTGGGCTGGAAGGATATCTTCGACACCGAGTTGCCGCTGTTCCGCCAGGGCATCCGTGAGCTCGAGGCGCTGATCCTGGAGAACCCCATCCTCAAGGGCCGCACCGAGGGCGTCGGCTACCTCGACCTCGCCGGGTGCATGGCCTTGGGCATCACCGGCCCGGTGCTGCGCTCGGCCGGCTTGCCGTACGACCTGCGCAAGACCAACCCGTACTGCGGCTACGAGACCTACGACTTCGACGTCTGCACCTGGGACACGGCCGATTCCTACGGCCGCATCCGCGTGCGCTTCGACGAGATCTGGCAGAGCCTGCGGATCGTCGAACAGTGCATCGAGCGCCTGGAGAAGACGCCCGGTCCGGTCATGGTGGAGGACAAGAAGATCGCCTGGCCGGCGCAGCTGTCGATCGGCTCGGACGGCCAGGGCAACAGCCTCGAGCACATCCGCGAGATCATGGGCACCTCGATGGAGGCGCTCATCCACCACTTCAAGCTCGTCACCGAGGGATTCCGCGTGCCGGCCGGCCAGGCCTACGTGCCGGTGGAGTCCGCCAAGGGCGAGCTGGGTGCGCACGTCGTCTCCGATGGCGGCACCCGCCCCTACCGGGCGCACTTCCGCGACCCGGCCTTCAACAACCTGCAGGCCACCGCCCTGATGGTCGAAGGCGGCAATGTCGCCGACACCGTCGTGGCCGTCGCCTCCATCGACCCGGTGCTCGGAGGGGTGGACCGCTGATGGCCCATGGCAACCAGCCCAACTACGGCACGTCGCCCGCCGTCGAGCTGCCGCCGTACGAGGCGGACGTGCTCGACCGGATGCGGATCGACGCCGCTGACATCGTGAGCCGTTATCCGCACAAGCGCTCGGCGCTGCTGCCGCTGCTGCACTACGTGCAGAGCGTCGACGGTTACGTGACGACCCGCGGCATCGAGTTCTGCGCCGAGGTCGTCGACGTGACCCCCGCCGAGGTCAGCGGCGTGGCGACGTTCTACACGCAGTACAAGCGCTTTCCCAACGGCGATTACACGGTCGGGGTCTGCACGAACACGTTGTGCGCCGTGATGGGCGGCGACGCGATCTTCGAGCGCGTCAGCGAGCACCTGGGTATCGGGCACGACGAGACGACCCCGGACGGCAAGATCACTCTGGAGCGGGTCGAGTGCAATGCCGCCTGCGACTACGCGCCGGTCGTCATGGCCAACTGGGAGTTCTTCGACAACCAGACCCCGGAGAGCGCCGTCGACCTGGTCGAGGAGTTGCGCGCCGGCCGCGACGCGACCCCGACCCGCGGCGCCGCCAAGGTGTGCACGTTCAAGGAGGTCTCGCGGGTGCTGGCGGGCTTCTCCGACGGGCGGGCCGACGAGGGCACCGCGGCCGGCCCGGCGTCCCTGGCCGGCCTGCGGGTGGCCCGCGACCATGGCTGGCACGCGCCGGGATACGGTGACGGCGAGTCGGATCAGAGCACGGCGAACGCGCCGGTTGAAAAGCCCGGAAACGACAAGGCGGGTGCGTGAGGCGATGTCGACACAGCTGACCCCCATCCTCAGCAGGTACTGGGACCACAAGAACGCCTGGCGGCTGAGCACCTACGAGGAGAACGGCGGCTACAGCGCGCTGCGCGTGGCACTGGAGCGCACCCCGGAGGAGCTGGTCGCCGAGGCCAAGGACTCGGGTTTGCGCGGCCGCGGCGGCGCGGGCTTCCCGACGGGCATGAAGTGGGGCTTCCTACCGCCACCGGACGGCGGACCCCGCTACCTGGTCGTCAACGCCGACGAATCCGAGCCGGGCACCTGCAAAGACATCCCGCTGCTCATGGCGACCCCGCAGTTCCTCATCGAAGGCATGATCATCACCTCCTACGCGATCGGCTGTCACCACGCCTTCGTGTACCTGCGCGGTGAGGTCGTGCACGTCTACCGCCGGCTCATGCAGGCGGTCCAGGAGGCGTACGCCGCGGGTTACCTCGGCAAGAACATCCTGGGCAGTGGGTTCGACCTCGACATCACGGTGCACGCGGGCGCCGGCGCCTACATCTGCGGGGAGGAGACGGCGCTGCTGGACTCCCTGGAGGGCCGCCGCGGGCAGCCGCGGCTCAAGCCGCCGTTCCCGGCGGTGGCCGGACTCTACGCGCGGCCGACGGTCGTCAACAACGTGGAGTCCATCGCTTCGATCCCGCCGATCATGGGCCACGGCTCGCAGTGGTTCACGCAGATGGGTACCGATCGCAGCAAGGGCTTCGGCCTGTTCAGCCTTTCCGGCCACGTGACCAACCCGGGGCAGTATGAGGCGCCGCTGGGCATCACGCTGCGCGAGCTGCTGGACATGGCCGGCGGCATCCGCGCCGGCCACGAGCTGAAGTTCTGGACCCCCGGCGGCAGTTCGACGCCGATCTTCACCGCCGAGCACCTCGACGTGCCACTGGACTTCGAGTCGGTCAGCGCGGCCGGTTCGATGCTGGGCACGCGGGCGCTGCAGATCTTCGACGAGACGGTCTCGGTGGTCAAGGCGGTGTCCCGCTGGATCGACTTCTACGCCCACGAGTCCTGCGGCAAGTGCACGCCCTGCCGCGAGGGCACGTACTGGCTCAAGCAGATCCTCACTCGGCTCGAGGCCGGTCAGGGCCTACCGGGTGACATCGAGAAGCTCGACGACGTCGCCAGCAACATTCTCGGCCGGTCGTTCTGCGCCCTCGGTGACGGTGCGACGAGCCCGGTCATGTCCGGCATCCAGTACTTCCGCGAGGAGTTCGAGCTCGCGATGACGACCCCCGTCGATGTGTCCTTCCCGCCGGAGCGGTCCACCCTGTTCGCGAAGGAGAGCGTGTCCTCATGACCGTCCCGACGAGTCCTGCCTCGGGCGCCAACGCCACCAGCACGGGCGGCGACGCGGCGCTACCCGCGGTCACGCCGAAGGTCGAGATGGTCGACCTGAGCATCGACGGCGTCGCGGTCAGCGTGCCCAAGGGGTCGCTGGTCATCCGGGCAGCGGAGCAGATCGGCATCGAGATCCCGCGGTTCTGCGACCACCCCCTGCTCGAGCCCGCCGGCGCCTGCCGGCAGTGCCTCGTCGATGTCGCGACCCCCGGTCCCGACGGCTCGCTGCGCCCGATGCCCAAGCCGCAGGCGTCCTGCACGATGACGGTCAGCCAGGGCATGGAGGTCAAGACCCAGCACACGTCAGCGGTGGTCGACAAGGCGCAACAAGGCGTCATGGAGCTGCTGCTGATCAACCACCCGCTCGACTGCCCGGTCTGCGACAAGGGCGGCGAGTGCCCGCTGCAGAACCAGGCGATGTCGCACGGTCGGGCCACCAGCCGCTTCGACGACGTCAAGCGCACGTTCCCCAAGCCGGTCAACGTCTCGGCGCAGGTGCTGCTGGACCGCGAGCGGTGCGTGCTCTGCCAGCGGTGCACCCGCTTCTCCGACCAGATCGCAGGCGACCCGTTCATCGCGCTCGTCGAGCGCGGCGCGGCCCAGCAGATCGGGGTCTTCCAAGACGAGCCCTTCGACTCCTACTTCTCCGGCAACACCGTGCAGATCTGCCCGGTGGGCGCACTGACCGGGGCGATGTACCGCTTCCGGTCGCGCCCGTTCGACCTGGTCTCCACCCCGAGCGTGTGCGAGCACTGCGCCAGCGGCTGCCACCAGCGCACCGACCACCGCCGCGGCACGGTGTTGCGGCGGATGGCGGCCAACACCCCGGCTGTCAACGAGGAGTGGAACTGCGACAAGGGTCGCTGGGCCTTCCAGTACGCCGTCGCGGCCAACCGGCTCGACCGGCCGCTGGTGAGGGACGGTGACGGGCAGTTGCAGCCGGTCTCTTGGTCGGAGGCCATCGCCGCCGCCGCGAAGGGACTGAGCGCCGCTCGCGAGGCCGGCGGTGTCGGCGTGCTGACCGGCGGCCGGGTCACCGCCGAGGACGCCTACGCCTACAGCAAGTTCGCACGCGTCGTGCTCGGCACCAATGACATCGACTGCCGGGCGCGGGCCGCCTCGACCGAGGAGGCCGACTTCCTCGCCGGGCACGTCGTCGCCACGTCACCGGGGCACGGCGGGGTCTCGTACGACGACCTCGAGAACGCGCCGGCCGTCCTCCTCGTGGGCCTGGAGCCCGAGGAGGAGTCGCCGATGATCTTCCTGCGGCTGCGCAAGGCCGCCCGCAAGAACAAGGCCGTCGTCTTCTCCGTGGCGCCGTTTGCTACCCGCGGGCTGACGAAGATGACCGGCAGCCTCATCCAGGCGGCTCCCGGCACCGAGGTCGGCGTGCTCGACGCGCTGGGCAACACCGGCGGCGAGCTCGACATCCCCGCGCAGGCACTGACCGCCGACGGCGCGGTGATTCTGGTCGGCGAGCGGTTGGCCACGGTCCCCGGCGGCTTATCGGCCGCCGCCCGGCTCGCGCAGACCACCGGCGCCACTCTGGCCTGGGTGCCGCGGCGCGCCGGTGAGCGCGGAGCCATCGAGGCCGGTGCCCTCCCGGGTCTGCTGCCCGGTGGGCGCCCGGTCGTCGACGCCATCGCCCGTGAGGAGGCCGCCGGCATCTGGGGTCTGGACGCGGTGCCGAACACACCGGGTCGCGACACCGTCGGCATGCTCGAGGCCGCCGCCAAGGGCACCCTCTCCGGTCTGCTCGTCGGCGGCGTCGAACTGTCCGACCTGCCCGGTCAGGAGGTCGCGCGGGCAGCCGTCGAGCGGGCCTTCGTCGTCAGCCTCGAACTGCGATCCAGCCTCGTCACGGACGCCGCCGACGTGGTGCTGCCGGTCGCGGCGGTCGCCGAGAAGGCCGGCACGTTCGTCGACTGGGAGGGTCGCCCCGGTGCGTTCGACCGGGCCCTGACCGCCGAGACGGTCACCGACGCCCGCGTGCTGGACATGATCGCCGCCGAGCTCGGCGAGTACCTGGGCACCCGCACCGTCGAGGCCACCCGCGAAGAGATGCGCGAGTTCGGTGCTTGGGGCGGACCGCGACCGCGTCGCTCCGCCGCGCCGGCCACCGACCGCCCGCGCCCCGGGCCCGGTCAAGCCGTGCTGGCCACCTGGCACCACCTGCTCGACGCGGGTCGGATGCAGGACGGTGACCCGTTCCTGGCCGGCACCGCCCCGGTGGCCCAAGCCCGCATCTCGCCGAGCACCGCGCATGAGCTGGGGGTCGCCGACGGGTCCGCCCTCACGGTCTCCACCGAACGCGGCTCCATCACGCTGCCGACCCTGGTCACCCCCATGGTCGACCACGTGGTGTGGCTGCCGAGCAACTCGGCCGGGTCTCGCGTGCGTGCCACGCTCGACGCGCAGGCCGGAGATGTCGTCAACATCAGCAAGGGTGGTGTGGCATGACCGTCATGACCTCGCTGGCGGCCTGGTCGGAGGCGGCGCCGACGCTCGCCGTGCTCGCCTCGAACGAGCAGCCGGTCGCGGACTTCTCCGACACGCCCTGGTGGCTGTCGCTCTTCAAGGCGTTCCTCGTCTTCGTCTACCTCATGCTCCAGGTGGTCGTGGTCATCTGGTTCGAGCGCCGAGTCATCGGACGCATGCAGCAGCGCCCGGGCCCCAACCGGTTCGGCCCGTGGGGCATCGGCCAGACCCTGGCCGACGGCTTCAAGCTGATGTGGAAAGAGACGTTCATCCCCAAGAACGCCGACAAGTTGACCTACACGCTGGCGCCGATCATCGCCGGCGCGGTCGCGTTCATCGGGTTCGCGATCATTCCGCTCGGCGGCACGGTCACGATGTTCGGTCACACCACCCCGCTGCAGATCACCGACGTGCCGGTCGCCGTGCTGCTGGTGCTGGCTGCCGCCGGCGTCGGGGCCTACGGCTTCGTGCTGGCGGGCTGGAGCTCGGGCTCCACCTACCCGCTGCTCGGTGGGCTGCGTTCCACAGCGCAGGTGATCTCCTACGAGATCGCGATGGGCTTGGCGCTGCTGGCGGTCTTCCTCTACGCCGGGTCGATGTCCACGTCGACGATCGTCGAGGCCCAGCGCGGCATGTGGTTCATCATCCCCGCGTTCTTCAGCTTCGTCGTCTACGTCATCTGCATGGTGGGCGAGACCAACCGACTCCCGTTTGACCTGGCCGAGGGTGAGGGCGAGATCGTCGGCGGTTACCACACCGAGTACCCCGGCATGTGGTTCGCGATGTTCTTCCTCGGTGAGTACGTCAACATGTTCACCGTCTCGGCCTTGGCCACGACCCTCTTCCTCGGCGGCTGGCACGCCCCCTTCGGGCTCGGCCTCATCGGCGACGGCGTGCTGGAGAACGGCTGGATGGGCCTGATTTGGTTCACCGCCAAGATGTGGCTGTTCATGTGGTTCTTCGTGTGGCTGCGCGGCACGCTGCCCCGCACCCGCTACGACCAGTTCATGCGTTTCGGCTGGAAGTTCCTCATCCCCGCCACCCTCGTGTGGATCATCGCGGTGGCGTACATCCGCGGCGCCCAGATCGGTTTCCTCGGCGCGAACACGCTGCTCGCCACGATCAGCGTCGTCGTCATCGTCGCGGTCATCGCGTTGGCCATCGCGTGGAAGTGGGACACCAGCCGCGAGGCGGCCCTGGCCAAGCCGCCGGTACCCGCCGAGATCGACCCGTTCGCCGGGGGCTACCCGGTGCCACCGATGCCCGGCCAGACGCTGCGGGAGCCGAGCCTGCTCGGCACCGGCCACGAGGCAGGCCACGAGCCCGCCCGCGAAGTCGGCCCTGGCACCGGCTCGACCACGACCGGATCTGCCCCGACAAAGGAGACCGACCATGGCTGAGTCCACCGGCAACCCCTCGCGGTCCGGGGACCACTCGCGCGAGGAGAGCCCCGGCTTCTTCGCCGAGCTGCTCGCCCCCGTCGCCGGCTTCGGGGTGTCGTTCAAGACGATGTTCCGCAAGGTCAAGACCGAGATGTATCCGGAGGAGAAGCGGCCGACCGCGCCCCGGTACCACGGCCGCCACCAGCTCAACCGGCATCCGGACGGGCTGGAGAAGTGTGTCGGCTGCGAGCTGTGCGCCTGGGCCTGCCCGGCGGACGCGATCCTCGTCGAGGGCGCCGACAACGACGACACACCGCTGGCCGACGGCGGCACCGGCCGCTACTCGCCGGGGGAGCGGTACGGGCGCGTCTACCAGATCAACTACCTGCGCTGCATCTTCTGCGGGTTGTGCATCGAGGCGTGCCCGACGCGGGCGCTGACGATGACCAACTTCTACGAGCTGGCCGATCACAGCCGGGCCGACCTGATCTTCGAGAAGCACCAGCTGCTCGCGCCGCTGGCCGAAGGCATGGTCGACCCGCCGCACCCGATGGTCGCCGGCATGGAAGAGCGGGACTACTACCTGGGCAAGGTCGACGGTGCCACCCGCGAGCAACGCGAGTACGCCTCGCAGCGCGAGCAGGACAGCGCTGAGCCCGACGAGCCCACCGAGTCCGCTAAGGCGCGCGAGAACGAGAGCGAGGGAGCGCGATGATGGGCACGGGTGAGGCCTTCCTCTTCTGGGTCTGCGGCACCCTCATGGTGCTCGGCGCCCTCGGCCTCGTCTTCTCCAAACGGGCCGTCTACGCGGCCCTGTCCATGGCGCTGACGATGATCGTCCTGGGCATCGTCTACATTGCGCAGGGCGCCGAGTTCCTCGGCCTGGTGCACATCTTCGTGTACACGGGCGCGGTGATGATGCTGTTCCTGTTCGTCGTCATGCTCGTCGGGGTCGACTCCAGCGAATCGATGGTCGACACCCTCAAGGGCCACAAGTGGGTCTCCCTGATCGTGGGCATCGGGCTGGCCGCCCTGCTCATCAGCTCCATCGCGGCCGCGAGCTTCGGCCCGGCACCGCCCATCTCACAGATGAACGCGGAGGGCAACGTCACGGGCCTGGCCTATCTCATCTACGGCCGCTACATGTGGCTCTTCCAGATGACCGCCATGCTGCTGATCGTCGCCGCCATCGCCGCGATGGTCCTGGGCCACCGCGAGCGGTTGCTGCCCAAGCCCACGCAGAAGGAATGGAGCGAGCGGCGGGTGCGCGAGAACCGCTTCGTCGCGGGCCTGCCCGCTCCCGGCGTGTACGCCCGACACAACGCCGTCGACACCCCGGCCCTGCTGCCGGACGGCAAACCCAGCGAGCTGTCGGTCTCCCGTGTGCTCGCGGCCCGCCAGCAGATTCAACTGCCGGACGACTACACGGCCGCCGACGACGAGATCACTCGTGAGATCGAGGAAGGTTCGCAGCGATGAGCCTGGTCTTCTACCTCTACCTCGCGGCGATTCTGTTCGCGCTCGGCGCGGCCACCGTCGTCGTTCGGCGCAACGCGATCATCGTGTTCATGGGCATCGAGCTCATGCTCAACGCGGTCAACCTGATGTTCGTGACGTTCTCGCGGATGAACGGTCACCTCGACGGTCAGGCCATCGCACTCTTCGTCATGGTCGTCGCGGCCGCCGAGGTCGTGGTCGGCCTGGCGATCATCTTGGCGATCTTCCGCGCTCGTCGATCGGCCTCGGTCGACGCGGCCAACCTGCTGAAGCTGTAAGGAGCCAGGCGTGCATCTCCTCACCTCGATCGCTCCCACGGCGGTCTCGCCCGCGGCCCCTGCCTCGGGGATGGCGGCCATGGCCTGGCTGCTCGTCGCCCTTCCGCTGCTGGGCGCCGCGCTGCTGCTCATCGGCGGCAAGCGGACCAACTCCTTCGGGCCCGGGTTGGCCACCGGTCTTTCCTGGGCCAGCTTCGGCGTCGGGGCCGCCATCTTCTTCGAGATGGTCAGTCGCCCCGCCGGCGAGCGGGCGCAGAACCTGACGCTGTACTCCTGGATCCCGGCCGGGCCGTTCCAGCTCGACGCCGGGATGCTGGTCGATCAGCTGTCGCTGACGTTCGTGCTGCTCATCACCTTCGTCGGATCGCTGATCCACGTGTACTCCCTCGGCTACATGAGCCACGACGTCGACCGGCGCAAGTTCTTCGCCTTTCTCAACCTGTTCGTCGCGGCGATGCTGCTGCTCGTGCTGGCCGACAACTACCTGCTGCTCTACGTCGGTTGGGAGGGCGTCGGCCTGGCGTCCTACCTGCTCATCGGCTTCTGGAACTGGAACCCGCCGTACGCCTCGGCCGCGAACAAGGCGTTCATCGCCAACCGCGTCGGTGACTACGGGCTCGGGCTGGCGATCATGGCGATGTTCGCCACCTTCGGCACCGTGACCTTCAGCGGCGTCGCCGAGCGCGTCTCCGGGGCCTCCACGACCATGCTCACCGTCATCGGCCTGCTGTTGCTGCTCGCCGCGTGCGGTAAGTCGGCGCAGTTCCCGCTGCAGAGCTGGCTGGGTGACGCGATGGCCGGCCCGACGCCGGTGTCCGCCCTCATCCACGCGGCGACGATGGTCACCGCCGGTGTCTACCTCGTGGTGCGCAGCTTCCCGATCTACGACCTGGCGCCGAGCGCGCAGCTAGCCGTCGCGGTCGTCGGTGCGATCACGCTGACGATGGGCGCGATCATCGGCTGCGCCAAGGACGACATCAAGAAGGCCCTCGCCGCCTCGACGATGAGCCAGATCGGCTACATGATGCTGGCCGCCGGGCTCGGCCCGATCGGATACGCCTACGCGATCTTCCACCTGCTGACCCACGGCTTCTTCAAGGCCGGCATGTTCCTGGGTGCCGGATCGGTGATGCACGGTATGAACGAGCGGGTCAACATGCGCACCTTCGGCAACCTGTCGGGGGCCATGAAGATCACGTGGGCCACGTTCTTGTGCGGCTGGTTGGCGATCATCGGTTTCCCGCTGCTGTCCGGCTTCTGGTCCAAGGACCACATCATCGAGTCGGCCTTCGTCGGCGAGGGTTGGCGTCCTTGGGTCTTCGGCATGACCACAGTGCTGGTCGCCGGCCTGACCGCCTTCTACATGTCGCGCCTGTTCTTCATGACCTTCCACGGCAAGAAGCGCTGGCTGCCGGGCGACCACCCGCACGAGTCCCCGGCGACGATGACCGCTCCCATGGTCATTCTGGCCATCGGGTCGGTCGGCCTCGGTGGGTTGCTGAACTTCGGTGGCTTCACCGACTGGCTGGCCCCGGCGACCGGCGGCCACCACGAGCATGCCGAGCCGGTCCTGCCGCTCATGGTCATCATCGCGATGACGATGACGCTGATGGTCATCGGCGTGGCGATCGCCTGGATGCGCTACTGGCGTGACGATGTCGCGCCGGAGCCCAGCAGCTCGCTCGTGCGCACGATCGCGGCCCGCGACTTCTTCCAGGACGACGTCAACCACGGCGGTCTGGTGGTGCCCGGCCGGGCCCTGGTCGACACGCTGAACTACACCGACGACCACGGGGTCGACGGATCGGCCCGTGGCGTGGCCGGTAGCGTCGGCGCGATGTCGGCCCTGCTCCGCCGCGCCCAGAACGGGTTCGTGCGTTCTTATGCCCTGACGATGCTGCTCGGTGTCGTCGTCATCCTCGGTGCCGTGTGGGTGGTGCAGTGATGTCCCAGATGTCCCAGATGTCCTCGATGGCGACCTTTCCCCTGCTGACGACGCTCGGGCTGATCCCGCTCGTCGGCGCGGTGGTCCTGGTCGTCCTGCGTAACTCCGCGGCGGGGCGCGCCATCGCGCTGGCGTTCTCGCTGGTCACCCTTGGCTTGGCGATCGTGCTCGCGGTGATGTTCGACCGCGGGTCGAGCGCCCAGTTCCAGTTCGCGGAGCGGCACGACTGGATCCCGCAGTTCGGGGTCAGCTACGCCCTGGGCGTCGACGGCATGGCGCTGGCGCTCATCGTCATGGCCGCGATCCTCGTGCCGATCTGCATTGTCGCCGCATGGAACGACATCCCCGAGGGCGGGCCGCGGCAGAACACCTACTTCGCGTGGATGCTGTTGCTGGAGACGTTCATCGTCGGTGTCTTCGCCGCGACCGACGTCTTCCTCTTCTACGTCTTCTTCGAGGCCATGCTCGTGCCGGTGTACTTCCTCATCGGGTCCTACGGCGGGGCTCGCCGGCACGCGGCCGCGATGAAGTTCCTGCTGTTCTCGCTGGCCGGCGGGCTCATTATGCTCGTCGCGGTCATCGGCTTGTACTTCCAGGGCCCGCGCGGCAACGGCGGCTTCCTGCTCGACAACCTCACCGGCCTGCAGATCCCCAGTGACGTGCAGAACTGGCTGTTCATCGGCTTCTTCATCGCGTTCGCCGTCAAGGCCCCGATGTGGCCGGTGCACACGTGGCTGCCCGACGCTGCCGAACAATCGCGTCCCGCCACTGCCGTGCTCTTGGTCGGCGTGCTCGACAAGGTCGGCACCTACGGCATGATCCGGTTCTGCCTGCAGCTGTTCCCCGAGTCGAGCCAGTGGGCCACCCCCGTGGTGCTGACCCTGGCGCTGATCTCGATCATCTACGGCGCGGTGCTGGCCATCGGCAGCCAAGACATGATGCGGCTCATCGCGTTCACCTCGATCAGCCACTTCGGCTTCATCGTCATGGGCATCTTCGCGTTCACGCACGTGGCGACGGCCGGGTCGATCCTCTACATGGTCAACCACGGCTTCTCCACCGCCGCGCTGTTCCTCATCGCAGGCATGCTCATCACTCGCGGCGGCAGCCAGCGGATCGCCGACTACGGCGGTTGGCAGCGGGTCACCCCGGTGCTGGCCGGCTGCTTCCTGGTCTCCGGCCTGTCGGGCCTGGCGTTGCCGGGCATGGGCTCGTTCGTCTCCGAGTTCCTCGTCATGATGGGCACCTTCCAGCGGTACCCGTGGGTCGCGGTCATCAGCTCGGTCGGCATCATCCTGGCGGCGCTCTACATCCTGCTGCTCTACCAGCGCGTCTTCACCGGCCCGCCGCCCGGCACGCACGTCATCGACGTCGAGGGTGCGCCCAAGCTCGTCGGCCCCGACGGGCAGCCGATCGCGCACGACGACGAGCACGCGAGCGTTGCTCACGCGCCGGTCCAGCAGGGCGCGCTCGGGACCGAGCCCGGCGAGGCCGAGCGTCCCGCCCCCCGGGTCCTGGCGATCGCTGACCTGAACACCCGCGAGCGGTGGGTGATGGCGCCGCTCATCGCGCTGTTCCTGCTGCTCGGCTTCTTCCCCAAGCTGGCGCTCGACTACATCGACCCGGCCGTCACCCAGACGCTCACCCACGTGGGCGTCACCGATCCTGCGCCCGCTGTGGGCGCCGTTACCGGGAGTGCTCAGTGATCTCGGCTCTGGTCCCCGCCCTCGCCCCGCTGCCGGCGCAGTTCACCATGCCGGAGATGAACTTCCTGGCCGTCGCGCCGATGGCGTTGGTCTTCGCCGGCGCGGTGCTGTGCGTGCTCGTCGAGGCCTTTGCGCCGCGACGCTCGCGACACACGATCGAGCTGTCGATCAGCCTCGTCGCACTGGCAGCGGCCCTGGTGCTGCTGCTGGTGCGCGGCGCCGACATGCACGGGCAGACCTTCGGTGGCACGGTCGTCATCGACGGCCCGTCGGTCATCCTGCAGGCGCTCGTCGTGCTGCTCGGCGGCCTCTCGCTGGTCATCATGTCGGAGCGCTTCCGCGGCCGGATCGCCGACGCCTTCACCCCCTCGGGCGCCTCGGTGCCCGGCTCGGAGCAGGAGGCCGTCGCCGAGCGGCTGGGCACCACCACGGAGATCTTCCCGCTGGCGCTGTTCTCCATCGGCGGCATGATGCTCTTCCCGGCCAGCGGTGATCTGCTGACGATGTTCATCGCGCTCGAGGTGCTCTCGATGCCGCTCTACGTGCTCACCGCCATCGCCCGCCGGCGTCGGCTGCTGAGCCAGGAGGCGGCGCTGAAGTACTTCCTACTCGGTTCGTTCTCCTCGGCGTTCTTCCTCTTCGGCGCAGCCCTCATCTACGGCTACTCCGGCTCCATCAACCTCGGCGCCATCGCCGCGTCGATGCCGGTTGTCGACGGCCGCGAGTCGCTGCTGGTGCCTGGCGTGTTGATGATCCTCGTCGGCCTGCTGTTCAAGGTCGGTGCGGTGCCCTTCCACGCCTGGACCCCGGATGTCTACCAGGGTGCCCCGACCCCGGTCACCGGCTTCATGGCCGCCTGCACCAAGGTCGCCGCGTTCGGCGCCATGATGCGGATCGTCTACGTCGCCTTCGCCGGCGACCGCTGGGACTGGCAGGCCGTCGTGTGGGTGGTCGCGGCGCTGACGATGATCGTCGGCTCGGTGCTCTCGGTCACCCAGAACGACATCAAGCGGCTGTTGGCCTACTCCTCGATCGCGCACGCGGGCTTCATCCTCGTGGGCCTCATGGCGTTCGACGCAGCGGGCGTCTCCTCGGTGACCTTCTACCTGGCCGCCTACGGGCTGGCGACGATCGCAGCCTTCGGCCTCGTGATGCTGGTGCGTTCCGGCGGCTCGGAGGCAACGCACCTGGGGCAGTGGGCTGGCCTGGGGCGGCGGTCACCGTTGGTGGCCGGCGCGATGGCGGTGCTGCTCATGGCCTTCGCCGGTATCCCGCTCACGTCGGGCTTCGCCGCCAAGTTCGCGGTCTTCGCCGCTGCCATCGGCAACGCCGGGCTCGCCGGCGCGGTGCTCGCCGTCATCGGGGTACTCTGCAGCGCGATCACCGCGTACGTCTACTTCCGGATCGTGGTGCTGATGTTCTTCTCTGAGCGCACCGACGATTCGGTCCTCGTCCTCACCCCGTCGGTGGGTACGAGCGCGGCGATCACCCTGGGTGTCGTGGCGACCGTGCTGCTGGGTGTGTTCCCGGCCCCGCTGCTGTCGATGGCTGCCGATTCAGCGCTCTTCCTGCGATGAGCTCCGGCGCGACCTCGGTCCAACTGCCGGGGGCGTCGGGCGACCTGCTGGCCTCGGTCGTCACCGACCTGGGTCGGGTGGACGCGCTGCTCGGCCAGGCCATCGACCACGACGACCCGTTCGTGGCCGAGGCCGGCGGTCACCTGTTCGCGGCCGGCGGCAAACGCTTCCGGCCGATGCTCGCGATCCTCGCCGCCCATGTGGGGCCCCGCGGGGTCACCGACGAGGTGGTCAAGGCGGCCGCGGCAGTCGAGCTGACGCACCTGGCCTCCCTGTACCACGACGACGTGATGGACGAGGCGCCGCTGCGGCGCGGGGTGCCCAGCGCCAACGCCGCCTATGACAACTCCACCGCCATCCTCGTCGGCGACCTCCTCTTCGGCACCGCGAGTTCGCTGGTGGCCGATCTCGGAGCGGACGCGGTGAAGATCCAGGCGCAGACGTTCGTGCGACTGTGCGCGGGGCAGATCCGCGACGCCCGCCCGGCCCCGCCGACCGACGACCCCATCGGGTACTACCTGCAGGTGCTCGCCGACAAGACCGGCGTGCTCATCGCCACCGCCGCCCGCTACGGCGGCATGTTCAGCGGTTGCGACCCCGAGCAGGTCGAGATCCTGCGGGAGTTCGGCGAGCGCCTCGGCATCGCCTTTCAACTCGCCGACGACCTGCTCGACGTCGCGGGCGTCAGCGGCGTCTCCGGCAAGGAGCCCGGCACCGACCTGCGCGAGGGAGTCGACACGCTGCCGACCCTCTACGTGCGGTCGGCAGCCGACCCCGCCGATGCGCGGCTGCTGGAGCTACTCGACGCCGATCTGCGCGACGCCGAGCTGCACGCTGAGGCGCTGCGACTCCTGCGGGCGCATCCGGCCCTCGAGAAGGCGACCACCCACACGCGTGACTACGCCATGGCCGCCCAGGCGATCCTCGATCCGCTGGGCGACACGCCGGCCACGCGGGCGCTGCGCGCCCTGGCCGGCCAAGTCGTGGATCGCGCCGTCTGAGCCGTGCGCGATACGCCTTCTCGAGCGTATTCGCCAGCGCTACCGCCTACCGGAGAGTAGTGTTTGCGCTGGTCAACGTGAGCGGCGGCACATTCTGGCGGACTTCCGTCACTGTCGGGTCAAGGTTTGATAACGGCAGGGTATGCGGTCGGTAAGGTTGGCCGTTCGGATGCCGGAACACAGCCGGGGAATCCGTATCGTGTGGGTTATGTCCCGAGTCCCTGCGGAGCAACGCCGTGAGCAGCTCATCGAAGCGACGATCGACCTTGCCATTCGCGAGGGTCTTGCGGCCACATCGGTGCGGCGGATCGCGGACGAGGCGAGTGTCTCGCTCGGCGTTGTGCACTACTGCTTCAGCAGCAAGGAGGCGCTGCTCAACGCGGTCGCCGAGTCGTTCGCCACGCCGATCCTTGGTCCGGTAGCCACCGCGATCGAGGCGAGCCGCGGATTCGAGCGCACCGTACGCGCCGCGTTCACGACGTTCTGGGAGGTCACCCAGAGTGCCCCCGGCCGCCAACTGCTGAGCTACGAGCTGGCCGCCTGGTCCATCCGTGGCGACGGTGAGGCCGCCCGCCTGCTGTACCAGACCTACCTCGATGTCATCGAGAGTTTCATCACCGAGGGAATGGGCATTACCGGCTCCGAGGCACTGTCGTCGCGCACCCTGGCGCGCATGACCCTGGCGCTGACCGACGGCATCATGCTCGCCTGGCTCGTGGACCGTGACGACGAGGCCACCCAGGCCGTCATCGACGCCTTCGTGGGCATCCTCGTGGCGATCGTGCGCGACGCCGAGCGCAGCGGCATCGTGACCGTGCGCGATCGCGACCCCGAGCCCGACGAGGCGGACGGGCAGGCCTGACCGGCCGACATCGCCCGCCGACCTCAGGTGGCGGGAGTGGTCCCCTCCGCGGGCGCGGCGCGCGGCGGGCGACGCCTGGACCGCACCGAATGACGCACTGCGTCGGCGGCCAGCACGACCAGCGCGATCCACACGATGAGAAAGCCCGTCCAACGGGCCGAACTCATGTGCTCACCCAGGGCCAGGCCGGTGAGAAACTGCAGGATCGGCGCGATGAACTGCAGCAGCCCGATCGTCACCAGGGTCACCCGGCGGGCGGCGGCCGCAAACAGCAGCAACGGCACCGTGGTGACGATGCCGGTCGAGACCAGCAACAACGCGTGCGAGACCCCGTGCGAACCGAAGGTCGCCTGCCCACTGGTCGCAAGCCACACCATGGCTGCGGCCGCGAACGGGGCCAGCACCGCCGTCTCCGCGGTGAGGCTCTGCAGGGCGCTCAGCTGCACGCCGAGGCGCTTTTTGACCAGCCCGTAGGTGCCGAACGAGAAGGCCAACCCGAGCGCCACCCACGGCACCGACCCGGTGGCGATCGCCAGGTAGATGCCGCCGATGCCGCCGATGACCACGGCCACGGCCTGCCCGCGGCGGATCGTCTCGCGCAGCACCAACAGCCCGAGGGCGACGCTGACGAGCGGATTGAGAAAGTAGCCGAGCGCCGCGTCGGTGACATGCCCGCTGGTCACCGCGAAAACGTAGATCAGCCAGTTGATCGCGATGAGGGCCCCCGCCAGCAACACCCCCGCCAAGCGTCGCGGCGAGCGCAGCGCCTGCAGCAGCCCCTTGGCCTGGCGCAGCACGACGAGCAGCACGACGCACAGCAGGGCGCTCCACAGGATGCGGTGGACGAGGATCTCCGCGGCGCCGCTCGGTGCCAGCGTGAGGAAGTACAGGGCCATCCCGCCCCAGATGGTGTACGCGCCGAGTCCGTACAGGGTGCCGGCGCGCGCCTGGCTCACGTCGGTGACGCCGGTCGATTCGGCCGACCCCGTCGAGCCGGCCGAACCAGCGCTCAGCTCACGGTCCACGTGTCCCTGCCGGCGAGCAGGGCGGCGATGTCGTCGTCGTCGGCCGGTCCGCCGTTGGCTGCGACCGCCCCGGCGACCTGGGAACGCACCTGGTCGTCGTACGTCGGCTTGGAGACCGAGCGGAAGATGCCCATCGGCACGTGCGCCATGTCGGGGCCGTCGAGCTGGGCGATGGCGAAGGCCGTCGCCGGGTTGTCAGCCTGAGCGTCGTGCACGATGATGCGGGACTCGTCGAGCCCGGTGGTGCCGACGACCTGCAGCTCGCCGTTGGCTCCCCACACAAGCGCGTGGTTCTCGCCGGCGCGGACCTGCTCCTTGTCGTTGACGTGCAGGATGCGCGCCTGCGCCTGGTCGCGGTCCTTGAGTACCTGGAACGCGCCGTCGTTGAAGATCGGGCAGTTCTGGTAGATCTCGACGAACGACGCGCCCCGGTGCCGGGCCGCCGCCTCCAGGGTGGCGGTCAGGTGTTTGCGGTCCGAGTCCATCGTGCGAGCCACGAACGTCGCTCCGGCGCCCAGGGCCAACGAGACGGGGTTGAACACGCCGTCGACCGACCCGGCGGGGGAGGACTTGGTGATGATGCCCGGCTGCGAGGTGGGGGAGTACTGCCCCTTGGTCAGCCCGTAGATCCGGTTGTTGAACAGCAGGATCTTGAGGTTGACGTTGCGGCGCAGCGCGTGGATGAGGTGGTTGCCGCCGATGGACAGGGCGTCCCCGTCACCGGTGACCACCCACACCGACAGGTCGTCGCGGGAGGTGGCCAGGCCCGTCGCGATGGCCGGCGCGCGCCCGTGGATCGAGTGCATGCCGTAGGTGTCGAGGTAGTACGGAAACCGCGAGCTGCAGCCGATGCCGGAGATGAAGACGATGTTCTCGCGCTTGAGGCCCAGCGTCGGCAGAAAGCCCTGCACGGCCGCCAAGATCGCGTAGTCACCGCAACCGGGGCACCAGCGCACCTCCTGGTCGGAGGTGAAGTCCTTCTTCGTCTGCGCGGGGGCGTCCTGCGGCAGCCGCGGCACGCCGTGCGTGCCCAGGCTCGGCATCCCGAGGTCGATGCTCATGTGGAGTCCTTCGTGCTTGTCGGCGCTTGTCGGCGCCTGTCGGCATGGTGCCGGGGTCAGCCGGCGGGAGGGGTCAGGAGGAGGCGACGGCGTGGTCGCGGGCGACGCCGTTGCTGCTGGTCGGCGTGCCGTTCGACGTGTCGAGATCGTCGAGGCCGGCGACGGCGTCGAGGTCGCCGAGTTGCGCGCCGATGACGTCGACGAGTTCGGCAGAGGCGAACGGCTGGCCGCGCACGGCGGTGTAGGAGTGCACGTCGACCAGGTAGGTGCCGCGCAGCAGCAGCGACAGCTGGCCCATGTTCATCTCCGGCACGAGCACCCGTCGGTAGCGGCGCAGCACCGCTCCGGTGTTGGCCGGCATGGGGTTGAGGTACTTCAGATGCGTCGTGGCGACCTGCAGGCCCGATTGCCGCAGCTGGCGGGCGGCGGCGCTGATGGGGCCGAACGTCGAGCCCCACCCGAGCACGAGCAACTCGGCCGAGCCGCTGGGGTCGTCGACCTCCAGGTCGGGCACCTCGATGCCGGCGATCTTGTCCGCCCGCAGCCGGGTCATCTTGTCGTGGTTGTCGGGATCGTAGGAGATGTCGCCGGTGCCGTCGGCCTTCTCGATGCCGCCGAGGCGGTGCTCCAGCCCGGGTGTGCCGGGGATGGCCCACGGGCGGGCCAGCGTCTGCGGGTCGCGCAGGTACGGCTGGAAGTCGGGGGTGCCGTCGGCCGCCACGGCGTTGGGTTCGGTGGCGAACTGCACGTCGATGGCGGGCAGGTCGGCGACGTCCGGGATCCGCCACGGCTCCGAGCCGTTGGCCAGGTAGCCGTCGGAAAGCAGGATGACGGGAGTGCGGTAGGTCGTCGCGATCCGCACGGCCTCCATCGCCATCGTGAAGCAGTCGGTGGGCGTGCTCGGCGCGATGATCGCGACCGGTGCCTCACCGTTGCGGCCGTACATGGCCTGCAGCAGGTCGGCCTGTTCGGTCTTGGTCGGCAGCCCGGTCGAGGGCCCGCCGCGCTGCACGTCGATGATGACCATCGGCAGCTCGACCGAGACAGCAAGGCCGATCATCTCCGCCTTGAGGGCAAGGCCCGGCCCAGACGTCGAGGTGACGCCGAGGGCACCCGCGAAGGCCGCGCCCAGGGCGATACCGGCGCCGGCGATCTCGTCCTCGGCCTGCAGGGTCGTCACGCCGTAGCGCTTGAGGTTGGAGAGCGTGTGCAGGATGTCGGAGGCCGGGGTGATCGGGTAGCTGCCGAGCACCAGCGGCAGGCCGCTGCGGTGCGCCGCGGTGACCAGGCCGTAGGCGGTGGCCACGTTGCCGGTGATATTGCGGTAGCGACCCGGTGCCATGGGCGCGGGGGCGACTTCGAAGTGAACGGTGAAGTCCTCGCTGGTCTCGCCGTAGTGGTAGCCGGCGGTCAGGGCCGTGAGGTTGGCTTCGAGCACCTCGGGCTTCTTGGCGAACTTGGACTTCAGGAACGCGCGGGTGCCCTCCAGCGGGCGCGAGTACAGCCAGGAGAGCAGGCCGAGGGCGAACATGTTCTTCGCCCGCTCCTTCTCCTTACGGGTCAGGCCGAAGTCGGCCAGAGCCTCGACGGTCACCGAGGTCAGCGGCAACGAGTGCACGTGCCAGGACTCCAGCGAGCCGTCCTCCAGCGGGTTGGCCGAATAGCCGACCTTGGCCAGGCTTCGCTTGGAGAACTGGTCGGAGTCGGCGATGATCGTGCCGCCGCGGCGCAGATCGCGCAGGTTGGCCTTGAGCGCCGCCGGATTCATCGCGACCAGCACGTCGGGGCCGTCGCCCGGGGTGAGCACGTCGTGGTCGGCGAAATGCAGCTGGAAACTGGAGACGCCCGGCAACGTGCCCTGCGGGGCGCGGATCTCGGCGGGGAAGTTCGGCAGCGTCGACAAGTCGTTACCCAGCGCGGCCGTCTCACTGGTGAATCGGTCTCCGGTCAACTGCATGCCGTCGCCGGAGTCGCCGGCGAAGCGGATGATGACGCGGTCGAGCTGCTGGACCTGCTTGACGGACATGAGATGAGCTCACCAGGCTTCCGGGGACTTTTCGCTTCGTACTGGGCGGCCGGTCCTCTTGTCGCGACCGCCAACGGTCCATGGTAGGAGAACCTTACGCCTGCGTAGGTTGCGTTCCGCAGCGTGAACGCGCCGCGAACCTAAGACCGTGAACCCTCAGGTCAGACACGAGCGGGTCGGCGGCTATTCCCGGCGACGGACACTCGTTTCGACCGGTGAGACGAACGACCGTCCGCGACCGTTGGTGCGCTGCGGAACACGCGGCGGGTCCAGGCGCGTTGGGCCTGGCATGACCAACCACTTCAACGGCGTGAAGACCGCTGCGCTGTTCGGCGCCATCTTCGCGATCCTGCTGGGGATCGGTGCGCTCATCCAAGGCGGCCGCTACATCTGGGTGTTCGCGCTGATCGGTGTGGCCATGACGTTCTACGGCTACTGGAACAGCGACAAGATCGCCATCAAGGCGATGCAGGCGTATCCGGTGACGCGCGAGCAGGCCCCGGCGATGTATCGGATCGTGGAGGAGCTGTCGGCCAAGGCCAACCAGCCGATGCCGGCTCTGTACATCTCGCCGACCCAGGCCCCGAACGCGTTTGCGACCGGGCGCAATCCGCAGCACGCCGCGGTGTGTTGCACCGAGGGCATCCTGGATCTGCTCGACGAGCGGGAGTTGCGCGGGGTGCTGGGCCACGAGCTGATGCACGTCTACAACCGCGACATCCTGACCTCTTCGGTGGCGGCCGCGCTGGCCGGCATCATCACGAGCGTCGCGCAGATGGCCATGTTCTTCGGCGGCAGCCGCGAGAATCGTCCGAATCCGATCGCGATGATCGCGATCGCGCTGCTGGCGCCGCTGGCGGCCTCGATCATTCAGATGGCGATCAGTCGCACCCGCGAGTACGACGCGGACGAGGACGGCGCCAAGCTCACCGGCGACCCGTTGGCCCTGGCCGACGCCCTGCGCAAGCTGGAGTCCGGCGTGCAACGCGCCCCGCTGCCTCCGGACCCCAAGCTGCAGAACGCCGCGCACATGATGATCGCCAATCCGTTTCGCGCCGCCGACGTCAAGAGCCTGTTCTCCACCCACCCCCCGATGGCCAACCGCATCGACCGCCTGGAGAACATGGGCCGCGAACTGGGCCGCTGACCCGCTCCCCGGCGGCCGACGTGCGAGGGTGGGGTGATGGGGAGTCTGACCGTGGAGGAGGCCCGCGAGCGGGCCCGACTGCTCGATGTCACCGGTTACCAGGTGGAGCTCGACCTGGATCGGGGGGCGCAGGTCTTCGGGTCGGTGACGCGGATCGCGTTCGACTGCCGAGAGCCGGGGGCCGCGACCTTCCTCGACGTGCGCGCCGTGGAACTGGGCTCGGTGATGCTCAACGGCCGCGAACTCGACCCCACGACGTGCGTCGACGGACGCCTGCCGCTGCTCGACCTGGCGGCGAGCAACGTCGTGCAGGTCGAGGCGACGATGGCCTATCGGCACGACGGTGAGGGGCTGCATCGCGCGACCGATCCCGCGGACGGCAACGACTACGTCTACGCGATGACCTTTCTCGACGCGGCCCCCACCGTCTTCGCGTGCTTCGACCAACCCGATCTCAAGGCGCCCTACGAGGTGCAGGTGCGGGTGCCGCAGGACTGGTCGGTCCTCGGCAACGGCGCGGCGAAACAAGTCGGCCCAGGGGAGTGGGCGCTGGAACGGACGCAGCCCCTGGCGACCTACTTCGTCACGGTGTGCGCCGGGCCGTGGGTCAGCGTGCGCGCCGAGCACCGGGGAATCGACCTCGGCTGGCACGCTCGGGCCAGCGTCGCCGCCGAGTTGCGCGAACAGGTCGACGAACTGCTGGAGGTCACCCGCGACGGGCTGGACTACTTCGAGCGGCTCTTCGGCATCGACTACCCGTTCGGCCCCTCCTACGATCAGGTGCTCGTCCCGGAGTTCAACGCCGGCGCGATGGAGAACCCGGGCTGTGTGACCTACTCCGAGCACGCGCTGCACCGGGGGGCGGCAACATTGGCGCAGCGCCGGGGCCGGGCCAACACGATCCTGCACGAGATGGCGCACATGTGGTTCGGCGACCTCGTGACGATGCGCTGGTGGGACGACTTGTGGCTCAACGAGTCGTTCGCCGAGTACATGGCCCACCGCGCGCAGGAGGCGATCGGCCGGTTCGAGGGCGCGTGGGCCGAGTTCGGCATCTCCCGCAAGGCGTGGGGGTACGCGGCGGAGCGGCGGCCCTCGACGCATCCGGTCGCGGCCAACCCGGCCCCCGACGCGGCCAGCGCCCTGCAGAACTTCGACGGCATCTCCTACGCCAAGGGCGCCTGCGTGCTGCGGCAGCTGATCGCCTACGTCGACGACGGACCGTTCATCGCCGGCGTGCGCGACCACCTGCACGATCACGCCCACGGCAACGCCGACCTGGCCGACTTCCTCGACGCGGTGGGTGCCGCCAGCGGGCTGGACCTGCGCAGCTGGGCCCAGGCGTGGCTGCGTTCGGCCGGACGCGACGAGCTGGCCGTCGAGATCGAGACGAGGCAGGACGAAAAGACCGGCGAGATGATCCGCGAGGCCCGGTTGTGGCGCACCCCGCCGATGGGGGAGTGGGGCGAGCTGGCCGCCGACCGGCCGCACGCCCTCGACATTGCCGGCTTCACCGACGGGCAGCAGGTATGGCGGATCGACGTGCGCGCCCTCGGCGACGAGACGCTGCTGCCCGGGCTGACCGGCCGCCCAGCGCCCGCGCTGGTGCTGCCGAATGCCGCCGACCTCACCTGGGCCGACGTGCGCTTGGACGCCGCGAGCGCCGTGCACCTGCCGCGGCAGCTGCCTCCGCTGCACGACCCGCTGGCCCGGGTGGTCACCTGGGTCGCGCTCGCCGACGCGGTGGTGCAGGGCGCCACGCCCCCGGACCTCTACCTGGAGACCCTCGTCGCGGCGCTGCCGACCGAACGCGACAGCGGTGTCGTGGCCATGCTCGGCCGCGTCGCGGGGTCGCTGGCCACCTCGTACTTCGCCGATGAGCAAGGCGCGCGCACCCGCATCGCCCGCGCCGGTCACCTCCTGCTCGAACGCCTGGGTGACGCGCAGGCAGCAGACGCGACCGAGGGCGTCGAGGCGGCTGAGCGAGCGTCGCTGCGGCTGGCGGCGCTGCGGATCGTGGCCTCGGCCACCGACGACGTGGCCTTGCTGCGCACCTGGCTGGCCGGAGAGGGCGCGGCCGACGGGCTCGGCGCGGATCGCGACTTCGGCTGGTTGTGTCTCACCGCCCTCGCCCGGCTGGGCGCGGCCGGCGAGACGCAGATCGAGGAGCGGCTGGCTGCCGACAGCTCCCTCGACGGCCATCTGGCTGCGCTCGCGGCCCGCGCCGCCATTCCGACGGCCGCCGCGAAGGCTCAGGCGTGGGACGTGCTGGTGGGGCGCCCCGAGGGTGGCGGCGCAAGCAACTCCGAGCGGCTGCACACGGGCCTCAGCTTCTGGCGCTGCCCCGATCTCGACCTCGTGCGCCCCTACGTGCCTCGCTACGCGCAGGAGCTGCCCGAGCTGGCGGGCGTGCTCGGCGAGTACGCACTCGGTCGGGTCGCCGAAGCGGCGTTCCCGCACGCCGTCACCGAGGCGCACACCGCCGAGGTGATCGAGGCAGCCCTGCAGCGCCCCGACTTGGCCGCGGCCGTCCGCCGCTCCTTCGCCGACGGCCTCGCCGACCTCCGCTACGCCCTGGTCTCCCGCTCCCGCTACTAACGCCCGCCGCCCTGCGCCGGGCGACATGGTTCGCGGCGACCTGCACAGCCACCCGCTGAACTTCGCCCGTGAGTGTCTTTCGGGCGATCAGGGGCGGCCGTCGCGCCAGGTGCGGTAGCGGCGGGCGATGACGACGACGAGGGGCTCGACCTCGATGCCCTCCTCGGCGGTGAGGCGGGCGCGCACCTGATTGCGCGTGTGCCGGATGGCCAGCAGGCCCAGGAGGGCGATCGGCAGCTGCGCGGCCATCGCCCAGCGGAACGCCTCGAAGCTGTATCCGCCGAACAGGTCGAGCACGACACCGATGCACAGGATCGCCAGCAGCGCGCCGGTGAAGCCCCCGGTGTTGATGACGCCCGTTGCGGTCCCGAGGCGATGGCTGGGCATGAAGGTGCGGGCGAAGTCGAAGCCGATGGCCGAGCCCGGGCCGCCGACCGCGATGCAGATCATGAGGATGGCCACCAGCCACAGCGGCGCGGCGCTCGGCAGGGCCAAGATGACGATCCAGGGGATCATCGTCACCGCGACGACCCCGATGGCCATATTGCTGCGCCGGTACGGATGCCGACCGGTGAGGATCCCCAGCATGGGCCCGACGACCAGGCTCGTGATGGCGAAGAGGGTCATCATAGCGCTGGCCTGCGGGCCGGTCAGCGCCTGCCCGACCGTCAGGTACGGAAAGCCCCACATCATCGCGAACGTCATCGTCGAGAACGACGTGGTGAAGTGCGTCGCCATGCCCAGCCGCGTCGCCGGGTGCGCCCAGACCGCCTTGATCCGCTCGGTGATCGGCGCACCGTCGAACTCCGGCGCGACCACCCGCAGCGAGCCGGTGTCGGTGCGTCGCAGCGGCGAGTTACGCACGAACAGCACGGCCGCCAGCGCGCCGAACAGGCTGACGAAGGACGCGGCCAGGAACGCCGGGCGCCAGCCGAAGGAGTGCAGCGCCCACGCGAACGGAATGGCGGAGGCGATCTGCCCCAGCTGCCCGAGCATGCCGGTCAACTGCGTCATCAGCGGCGCCCGGTCGGGCGGGAACCACGAGGGGATCGTACGCAGCACGCTCGCGAAGATCATCGCGTCGCCGCCGCCGAGCAGGAGTCGGGCGACGATGCCCGAGGGCACCGACTCCGCGAACGCCAAAGCGAACTGCCCCAGGAACATCAGCGCGCTACCGAAGATCAGCAACGCCCGCGGTCCGAACCGATCGATGAGCACCCCGACGGGGATCTGTAGGCCCGCGTACACGACGAGTTGCAGCACGACGAACGAGCCGATGACCCCCCGCCGGCGCGTTGAAGTGACGGGCCGCGTCGAGACCGGCGATGCCGAAGCTCGTGCGCTGCATCACCGCGGCGACGTAGATGAAGACGCCGGCGACCCATACGACCCACATCTGGCGCGATCTCACGAAGGTCGATTGTGCCAGCCGCGGCAAGGGAGGGCGGCAGACGCAGCGGCGGCGACACCCTGCAAGGGATGTCGCCGCCTCAAACGTGTCGCCGGCTAAGCCGCCGTGCCTCAGCTGCCGCGCAGATCGAAGTCGTCGTCGCGCCACTCGCCCTCGGGGCGGTTGCCGACGATGCCCTCCTCCCGATGCCGCAGCTCGACGCGGCGGATCTTGCCGCTGATCGTCTTGGGCAGTTCGCCGAACTCCAGGCGACGGATCCGCTGGAACGGGGCCAGCCCCTCGCGACAGTGCCGCAGGATCGACTCGGCCGTCTCCCGTGTCGGCTCGTGCCCGGGAGTCAGCACGACGTACGCCTTGGGCACCGCGAGCCGCAGCTCGTCGGGCGCGGGCACGACCGCCGCCTCGCCCACGGCCGGGTGCTCGATGAGCACCGACTCCAGCTCGAACGGGGAGATCTTGTAGTCGCTGGCCTTGAACACGTCGTCGGTGCGGCCGACGAAGGTCACGCGGCCCGTCTCGTCCATGCTCGCGACGTCACCGGTGTGGTAATAGCCGCCGGCCATCGCCTCGTCGTTGCGCGCCGGGTCGTCCTGATAGCCGGCCATGAGCGACACGGGGTGCTTCGACAGGTCGAGGCACAGCTCGCCCTCCTCCTTGGTCGGCTCGCCGGTGACGGGGTCGACCAGCACCGACGGGATGCCGGGCAGCGGGCGGCCCATTGAGCCCGCCACCACGTCCTGACCGGGGGTGTTGCCGATCTGGCACGTGGTCTCGGTTTGGCCGAAGCCGTCGCGGATCGTCAGGCCCCAGTGCTTCTGCACCTGCTCGATGACCTCCGGATTCAGTGGCTCCCCGGCGCCGACGACCTCGCGCAGGCTGCCGCGGCGGCCGTCGAGATCGGCCTGGATGAGCATGCGCCACACGGTCGGCGGGGCGCAGAACGTGGTGACTCCGGCGTCGCCCATCGCACTGAGCAGGCCGACCGCGTCGAAGCGCGTGTAGTTGTACTCGAAGATCGTGGCGCCGGCGATCCACGGCGCGAAGAAGCAACTCCACGCGTGCTTGGCCCAGCCGGGGGAGCTGATCGCCAGGTGCACGTCGCCGGGCTTCAGGCCGATCCAGTACATCGTGCTCAGGTGTCCGACGGGGTAGCTGACCTGGGTGTGCAGCACCAGCTTGGGCTTGCTCGTGGTGCCCGACGTGAAATACAGCAGTAGCGCGTCACTCGCGTCGGTGACGACCTCGCAGCGCGGCGCCTCCGGCCCGGCCTGGGCGTCACGCAGATTCGCGAAACCTTCGGCCTCGCCCGCACAGATCAGTGTGAGGTCGGGGGCGGTCTCCTTGGCCCAGTAGAGCTTGCCGGCGTCGTCGGGGCTGCAGATGATCGCCTTGGCGTCGGCGCGCGCGATCCGCTCCTTGAGGTCGGCGGCGCCCAGGGCGACGGTCGTGGGGGCGATGACGGCGCCGATCTTCATGATCGCCAGCATCGAGTCCCACAGATCGACCTGGTTGCCGAGCATGAGCAGCACCGCGTCACCCTTGCCGAGGCCCCGCTCGCGCAACCACGCGGCGAGCTTGTCGCTGCGGGTGCGCATCTGCTCGAACGTGTACTGCTCCTGGGTGCCGTCTTCCTCGACGATCCACAGGGCAGGCTGCTCGTTGCCCTCGGCAAGGACATCGAACCAGTCGATCGCCCAGTTGAACGGCCCGGAGATGTCCGGCCACGTGAAGCCGGCGACAGCGCTGTCGTAGTCGGCGCGGTGTTGCAGCAGGAAGTCCCGCGCGGCGGCGTACTGCGAGGTAACGGTGCTCATCCGTCTTCTGTATCAGGAACGGCCCGCCGGGCTGGCCCATTTGGGTCAACTGTGCCCGGGACCTCGCCGCCCAGGGTGGCAGGAGGTCAGGCCGCCGCGGGGTGCTCGCGCACCATCGGGTCGAGATGCCGGCTGATCGCCTCCGCCCACGGACGGGTGGACAGGTCGCGGGTCAGGCCGACCCCGACGCCGTACTTGCTCATCGACACCGGGCGGGCGCCCAGCTCCAGCAGCAGGCGGTGGATCGGGTCGCGCTCAGTGGGGGTCTTGACCTCCAGCAGCAGCCGATCGTGCAGGGCGTGCAGGCTACGCCCGGGCCCCACGCACTCCAGATCGGTGTCGACGGTGAGCCGCACCGGGCGGTGCCGGCCGACGAGGGTCGTGCGCGAGTAGGTCGTGATGAGCGCCTCCCGCAGCCCGGTCAGCGGGGGATAGCCGCGGTCGGCCAGTTCGGTGTGCACCGCGGCCACGGCCGGGTGCCCGGTGTGGGAGTCGGCCGGGTGCCCGGCGCCGGTGAGCTGGGCGACGTCGGTGTCGTCGATGGCCCAGCGCAGCTTCTGCGTACCCCGGGCCCCGGCGAGCTTGAGCTCCAGGTGGCTGCCGCCGGAGTCGAGATAGGTGCGGGTGCGCACCTTGAACCGGCGCCGACGGCCCTGCACGTGCTCCCGGAAGGTGCGCAGGTCGGCGGTGTCGAAGTAGCGCGATTCGTACGCGAACCGGCGCCTGCCGTCGATGTCGAGCACGTCGAGCGCGCCCTCCGCGCCCTCCGCGCCGTCCGGCCCGTTCGGCCCGCCCGCCTCCGTCTCCAACTGCTCGACGAGGCGGGCCAGGACAGCCGGGTACAGCACGTACTTGGTGTCGACGCGATCCTGCAGCTCGGCGCGCTGCAACACCGTGGCCAGGTCGACGGGTGTCATGCGGGCGGCCAGAGAGTCCATGGCTGCACTCGCTGGGCTGGTGGGGCTGACCGGGTTGATCGTCGTGCTCATCGGGCACCGCCGGCGTAGATCGCGTCGCCCTGGGCGTGCCCACCGGGCAGCGCTGCGGCGGCCGTGGCCTTCTTGGGCCGCTCGACCTCGACCTTGAGCACCATGACGTCGCGCACGTAGTCGATCTCCTCGACGACCACCGACAGGGCGGGGATGCGCAGGCGCCCGTAGAGGTCGGCGCGCAACGCGTCCGGATCGTCGTGCACCACATCGAGGGTGATGCGGCGGGTCTCGGTCGGGCGCCGCTTGACGGCCTGCTCGCCGCGGTCCAGCGCCCACAGCGCGCCGACCAGCAGCACGTTGATCGTGATCGCCAGCGGCAGCACGTGCGCACCCAGGGAGTTGACGAGGCCCAGCACGAGCGCGACGAAGTAGTACGCGACCTCCGTCTGGGAGATCGCCGAGGAGCGCAGCCGGATGATCGACAGGATGCCGAAGAGCCCCATGCCCAGTGCCAGGCCGCCGTCGGCGCCGGCCAGCAAAGCGACCGCCCCGAAGACGCCGATGTTCAGCACGATGTAGCTGAGCATGAGGTCCACCTTGCTGTGCCGGCGCCGGTAGCAGCCGAACACGAGCACGGTGATGATGGTCAGGTTGAGGGCCAGGCCGGTGAACAGCGTGGTCAGGTCCATGGGGGTGTCCTCTCGGGGCGGCGCCGCAGGGGTGCCGGTCGATGGTCGGCTGCGATGAGAATCAGCGTGCCCGCCCGCTGTGAGCCGGTGATGACGGCTGGATGAGAGCACTCTCATCGACGATGAGAGCCTTCTCATCGCCAGGGGGGTGACCGGGCGGCGGGGGGAGGGTGACGATGAAGTCATGCCTCCCGTACGTCTCGTCTTTGCCGCCGTGGTCGCCATCGGCGTCGCCGCCGCTGTGGCGTTCGGCGCGTCCTGGGGCTTGGGCTCGCAGCAGCCCGAACTCGGCCGCGTCGTCGATCTCAACCGCGTTCCCGCCGCCGTGACGTCCTCTCCGGGCACCGCGGCCACCGCCCCGACGCAGAGCCCGACCCAGAGTCCGGCGTCGGGCGCCACGCAGCCCGCGCCCACGACGTCCGGGTCGACCGCGCAGAAGTCGTCAGGATCGACTGGTGCGCGAAAGCCCACCCCGGCGCGCACCTCGTCTGCGAAGGTCGTGCGGCCCGTACCCAAGCCGCCGACCCGAGTGGCGGTGGACGACGACGACGATGACGACGACGATGATGATGACGACGATGACGATGACGATGACGACGACTGAGCAGGGCCGATGACTGAACCGAACGACAGCAGCGGGGCCGGGGCGACCTACGGGTGGCGCCGGCCCTCGTTGCGGCGGCGCGTGCTGGCGGCGATCGCGGCCCTGTCAGCGGCGGGACTCATCGGCGCCGGCGCGCCGGCGTTGCTGTTTGAACGGCAGCGGGTCGGCGATCGCATCGAACGTCAACTGGCCCAGGAGGTCCGCGAGTTCACCGAGTTGGCCGCCTCGGGCATCGATCCGGACACGGGACAGGGTTTCACCGACGCCGAGCGTCTCTTCACCGTCTCCATGCAGCGCAAGGTGCCTGACGAGAACGAGACGCACGTCGGCTATCTCACCGGCTCGGCGATCGTGCAGGCCGACGGCGACGGTGACGTGCACGCCGATCCGGCGTTCCGGGCGGAGGTCACGGCTCACGAGAACCCGGCGTTCGGCGACTACACAAGCCCGGCCCACGGCCGCATCACCTACGCCGTCATGCCCGTCGTGCAGGGCGCCGACCGCGGTCACTATGTCGCGTTCTACTACCTGGACCGCGAGCTGGCCGAGTTGCACGACACGATCCGCTCGTACGCGATCGCCGCGGTCATCGCCTGGCTTGTGCTGCTGCTCGCGGCCTGGTTGCTCGTGCGCCGGTTGTTGCGACCGATGGAGGAGCTGCGAGCCACGGCCGAGGCGATCACCGAGACCGACCTCTCCCGCCGGTTGGCGGTGCACGGCGACGACGAGGTGGCCGACCTCTCCCGGCAGTTCAACGGCATGCTCGACCGCCTGCAGGAGGCGCTCGGTGCGCAACGCGGGATGCTCGACGACGCGGGGCACGAGCTGCGCACGCCGATCACCGTGCTGCGCGGCCACCTCGAGTTGATGGACGCCGACGATCGCGGCGATGTCGAGGCGGTGCGCGCGTTGGCCATCGACGAGCTGGATCGCATGAGCGGGCTCGTCGAGGACCTCATCGTACTGGCCAAGGCACGACGGCCGGATTTCGTGCGGCCGCAGGAGTTCGAGGTCGCGTTGCTCGTCGAGGAGTGTCTGGCCAAGGCGCGCTCGCTGGGCGAGCGGACCTGGGTCGTCGATCAGCTCTCCAACGTGTGGGTCACCGGTGACCCGCGGCGGCTGACGCAGGCGATGCTGCAGCTGACCGCCAATGCCGTCGCCGTGACCGCGCCGGGCGACGAGATCGGCTTCGGGTGTGCCCGCGGCCCGCACGGTGTGCAGCTGTGGGTGCGGGACACCGGGCCCGGGGTGCCGCCCGCCGAGCGCTTCCGCATCTTCGGCCGGCACCGCTCCGGCTCGACCGGCCGCGAGGGCAGCAGTGGGCTGGGGTTGGCGATCGTCATGGCGATCGCGCAGGCCCACGGCGGAACCGCGTGGGTGTCGGCGGCGGGGGCGGCCGGCGGGGCACGGTTCGTCATCGAGCTGCCGGCGGGAGCCATCGCTGCCGACCCGGACGACGAAGGCGAAGACGCACAGGAGAGTGTGGGGATCTCGGGCGGTGAGGTGCGATGAGCCGTATCCTCATCGCCGAGGACGAGCCGCGGATCGCCAGCTTCGTCGCCAAGGGCCTGGGCGCCAGCGGGTTCACGACGACGATCGTTGAGGACGGCGCGTCGGCCCTCGCGCACGCGGTCGGCGGCGAGTACGACCTCATCATCCTCGACGTGGGCCTGCCCGCCATGGACGGCTTCGAGGTGCTGCGCCGGCTGCGCGGCACGGGGTCGGCGCTGCCCGTCATCATCCTCACGGCCCGCGACTCGGCCGCCGACACGATCGCCGGCCTGGAGGGCGGCGCCGACGACTACATGAGCAAGCCCTTCTCCTTCGGTGAGCTGCTCGCCCGCATCCGGCTGCGGCTGCGTGCTCCTTCCGGTGGCGACTCGGCGGCGATGGAGCTCTCGGCGGGCGCCATCAGCCTCGACGTGCGCTCGCGGCAGGTGCGGGTCGACGGCAAGGTGCGCGACCTCTCCGCGCGGGAATTCACGCTGCTGGAGACGTTCCTGCGCAACCCCGGGCAGGTGCTCTCCCGCGAGCAGCTGCTGAGCCACGTGTGGGGCTACGACTTCGACCCCGGCTCCAACGTCGTCGACGTGTACGTGCGGTACCTACGCCGCAAGCTCGGCGCCGAGGTCATCGAGACCGTCCGCGGCATGGGCTACCGCCTGCGCGCCTGACCCGCCGACGGGCCCGTCCGCGCCCTCCCCGCACGCCGACGGTCGCGGTCCCTGCCGACGGTTGCTGTCGCGACCGCAACGCTCGGCAGGGAGCGCAGCAGTCGCCAGGGGCAGGGCCGGGGGCAGGGCCGGGGCCAGGGCTCCGGAGCCTTTGGGGCCGGCGCCTGCGGCCAGGGACCGGGCCAGGGACCTGGTGCTGGGGGAGACTGGGCCGGTGGTCTTCGACGTGGCGCGCATCGGGCATGGGCTGCCGTTCGCGGTGAGCCTGCCGGCGTTGCGCGAGGCGCTCGCGGAGGTCGGATCGGCCGCGATCGTGCAGGCCCCGCCGGGCACCGGCAAGACGACGCTCGTCCCGCCGCTGGTCGCGGAGTTGGTCGCTGCCTGGGGTCCCAACGGGATGCCGTCGAGCGGAGCCGCCACCCCAGGGGCCGGGGGCGCGGCGGGCGGTTCCGGTCCTGCCGGGCGGCGAACCGGGCGGGTGGTCGTCACGCAGCCCCGACGGATCGCGGTGCGGGCGGCGGCGGCCCGTTTGGCGCAGCTGGACGGTTCGGGCGTGGGGGAGCGGGTCGGCTTCACAGTCCGCGGGGAGCGGCGGATGTCCCGCGCCACCGTCGTCGAGTTCTGCACGCCCGGGGTGCTACTGCGGCGCCTGCTCGCCGACCCGGAGCTGCCCGGCGTCGCGGCAGTCGTGCTGGACGAGGTGCACGAGCGCGGCCTGGAGACCGACCTGCTCGTCGGCATGCTCGCTCAGGTCCGCCAGTTGCGCGAGGACCTGCGCCTCGTCGCCATGTCGGCCACCCTCGACGCGCCGCGCTTCGCGGCACTGCTCGGCGACGGTGAGCCGGTGCCGATCGTCGACTGCCCCGCCGCGCTGCATCCGCTGCAGGTGCTGTGGCGGCCGCCGCCCGACGGGCGCTTCGACGCTCGCGGCGTGACCCGCGGCTTTCTCGACCACGCCTCCTCCGTCACCCGGGAGGCGCTGCGCGCCCACCCGGAGGCCGATGCCCTCGTCTTCCTGCCCGGCGCCTGGGAGGTCGGCCGGGTGGCGGCGACCCTGCGCGCCGCGCTGCCCGCACCGTCGGACGGCGACAGGGCCGGAGGCGACCCGGTCGCGGGGATCGAGGTGCTGGAACTGCACGGTCGCCTGCCGCCCCGAGAGCAGGACCGGGTCGTCCGCGGCCGGCGGCCGGGCGAACCCCGCCGGGTCGTCGTCTCGACGGCGGTGGCCGAGTCGTCCCTCACCGTCCCTGGCGTGCGACTCGTCGTCGACGCGGGCCTCTCGCGTGAGCCGCGCCGGGACGCCGCGCGCGGCATGTCGGGCCTGGTCACAGTGGCGGCCTCCCGCGACGCCGCCACGCAGCGCGCGGGCCGCGCGGCCCGGCTCGGCCCGGGCACGGTGGTCCGCTGCTACGACGAGCAGACCTACGCCCGCATGCCCGCGCACGTCACGCCGCAGATCGCCGCGGCCGACCTCACCGAAGCGGCGCTGTTGCTGGCCTGCTGGGGGACTCCCGGAGGGGTTGGGTTGCCGCTGCCCGATCCGCCTCCGGCCGCGGCGCTCGCCGATGCGCACGCCGTGCTTCGCGGGCTCGAAGCGCTCGAGGCGGACGGCCGTGCGAGCGCGGCGGGACGGGAGCTTGCGGCCCTACCCGTGGATCCGCGCCTGGGGCGAGCGTTGCTCGCGGGGAGCCGGGCGGTCGGTGCCCGCCGTGCCGCCGAGGTCGTCGCCGCCCTCGCTGACGATCACCGACCCGAAGGCGCGGACCTGCCGGGACTGCTGGTGCGCCTGCGCTCGGGCCACGCCCCGGGACATGCCACCTGGCAGTCCCAACGTCGCCGCCTCGAAACCCTCGCCACCGGCCAGCACAGCGAGGCACCGGCAGGCTCGGGATCGCCCGAGGTCACGGGCGCCGCAGGGGGGAGGTCGGCTCACCGCACCGCGGCTCCGATGGGTCATCGTTCTGCGGATGAGGTAGCGGGGCTGGTGGTCGCGCTCGCCTTTCCCGACCGGATCGCGCGTCTGGACGGCGGGGTGTACCTCCTGGCCGGCGGAACGCGAGCGGCCCTGCCGCCAGCCTCTGCGCTGCGCGGCAGCGAGTGGATCGCGGTGGCCGACGTGGGTCGCAGCGACGCGGCAGCGGCCAGCGGTACCGGCGCCCTCATCCGCCTCGCCGCGCCGTTGACCGAGCAGGATGCGTTGGCGGCCGGCTCGGCGCTCCACACGAAAGTCGCGAGTGCGACCTGGCGCGACGGCCGCGTCACCGCCCGCCGGGTCGAGGCCCTCGGCGCCATCGAGCTGGCCGCGACGCCCATCAAACCCACGCCCGAGCTAGGTCGCGCGGCGGTCACTCGGGCCCTGCGGACCGAGGGTCTGAGCCTGCTGAGCTGGTCGGAAGCCGCCGAGGGACTCCGCCGCCGCCTGGCGTTCCTGCGCCACCACCTGCGCGAGCCGTGGCCCGACGTGCGCGACGACGCGCTGCTGGCCGAGCTGGAGGTCTGGCTCGGCCCCGAACTGGCTCGGCTCGCCGAGGGCACCCGAGCCGAGCGGCTCGACCTGCACGAGGCGCTCCGCCGCCTGCTGCCGTGGGCCGACGGCAGCGCCGGGCGGCTCGACGACCTCGCCCCGGCGCGGCTCCCCGTGCCGAGCGGTCGGACCGCGGCGATCACGTACCCGACCGTCGATCGGGCCGACGAACGCCCGGTCGTCGCGGTGAAGCTGCAGGAGTGCTTCGGCCTGGCCGACACCCCGCGCTTGGCGGACGGCCGTGTCCCGGTGCTCTTCCACCTGCTGTCGCCGGCCGGGCGGCCACTGGCCGTCACCGACGACCTCGCGTCGTTCTGGTCCGGCCCCTACCAGCAGGTCCGCGCCGAGATGCGCGGCCGCTACCCCAAGCACCCGTGGCCGGTGGACCCGTGGACGGCGCCCGCGACCGCCCGGACCACCCGACGCGTCGGCCGCTGAACACGCACAGCCGAGTAGCCGCCACCGCAACACTCCTCTAGGTGGCAAGCGCTAGCATTGCAGTCAATGCAAGCAGACGGAGGGGAGTGTCGAATGGCCACTGTGACGGTTCGCAACCTGTCCCCGGAGACCAGGCAGGCGCTCAAGGAGCGGGCGGCGCGCAACGACCGATCGATGGAGGCGGAGGTCAGGGCAATCCTCGAGGAAGCTGTCCGGCGCCCCAATCACATCGCGCACTGGTTGGAGCGCGCGCAGACGTTGCGCGGAAACGACTTGGAGTTGCCAGAACGGCGCGCGCCACGCGGGGTCGACCTCGCGTGATCATCGTCGACACCAACGTAGTGTCCGAACCGTTGCGTCGCCGGCCGGACCCGCACGTCCTGGCCTGGCTGGAAGCGACCGGCTCGGAGGCTGCCATCACCAGCGTGACGGTCGGCGAGCTCTGGTTCGGGGCCGTGCGACTCCCGGCAGGTCGACGCCGAAGGGAGCTGCTCGAGTCGCTCGAGCAGCTGGTGTTGCAGGCCGGTGATCGTCTGCTGTCGTTCGACGAGCCGGCCGCCCACGCCTACGGCCAGCTACGGGCGGACCGGGAGGCAGCCGGACGCGCGGTCGAGGTCGAAGACCTGATGATCGGTGCAATCTGCCTGGCGCGAGGCCTGCCGCTGGCGACTCGGAACGTCCGGCACTTCGAGGGATTCGGGATCCGGCTCGTGAACCCGTGGGAGGCGGAGCCGGGCGAAGCGTAGCGTGCCCGAGTCGCGCAGCGGCGGCAGGCTCAGCGGTAGTTGACGAACTGCAGGGCGACGTCGAGGTCGGCGCCCTTGAGCATCTGCTGCACGGCCTGCAGGTCGTCCTTGCTCTTGCTGCTGACGCGCAGCTCGTCGCCCTGGATGACGGGCTTGACGGTCTTGCCGAACTCGTCGCGGATGAGTTTGCTGATCTTCTTGGCGTTGTCCTGGGTCAGGCCGTCGCGCAGGGCCGCCTCGAGCCGGTACTCCTTGCCCGACGGCTTCGGTGCTGGGCCGTTGTCGCCCATGTCGAGGGACTTCAGGGAGACCCCGCGCTTGACGAGCTTGGTCTGGAAGACGTCGAGCACCGCCAGCAGGCGCTCCTCAGTGTTGGCCTTCATGAGGATGCCCTCGCCGCTCCAGTCGATGGAGGCGCCGACGCCCTTGAAGTCGTACCGCTGGGAGATCTCCTTGGCGGCCTGGTTGAGGGCGTTGGCCACCTCCTGCTTGTCGGTCTTGCTGACGATGTCGAACGAACTGTCGGCCATGAGGCTCCTTCGATGGGTGGGGCTGTCGCGGGCGTCCGGCCGCGCGGCCGGACGCCGGTCGCCGACCTGATTGGACGCGACCCGGGGTCGGCTTGCTATCCTTCCAGACGCACCTGGCGGGTTGCCCGAGCGGCCAATGGGAGCGGACTGTAAATCCGTCGCGAGAGCTTCGAAGGTTCGAATCCTTCACCCGCCACCACAGCGCGAAGCCCCCGGTTCATCGGAACCGGGGGCTTCGTCGTCCGCGCACTCACAGGCCTCTGCACTGCGCGGATGCAGCTAGACCGGCTGCGCGGCGAGCCCTCGGGCAAGTTCGGTGAGCATGGCGTGAGCGGCGGGCAGGCTCGGGCCGTACCAGGTGAGCAGGCGGCCGTCGACGAGGCGGGTCGGGGTGCGCACGAAGGCCTCGGGGCCGTCGGTGGGGCTGAACGCGTAGGGCTCGTCGGGCAGCAGCACGACGTTGGCGCCGACCGAGTCGATGTCCGCCAGGTCGACGTGCGGGTAGCGGCCCTCCTCGCCGGCGAGCGCGTTGCGCAGACCGACGCGGCTGAGCAGGTCAGAGGTGAACGTCGCCGACCCCACGACCATCCACGGGTCCCGCCAGATCGGCACGGCCACCCGCGCCACCGGGGGCACCGGCGGACCGGACCAGAGCCGGTCCGACTCCTCGAGCCAGGCGGGCACCGATCCGCTGACGGCCAACAGCAGCCGATGCAGGGAGTCCAATGCCTGCGGCACCGTCTCGACGTCGGTGACCCAGACGCTCAGGCCCGCGTCGCGCAGTCGCCGCACGTCGAGCTCCCGGTTCTCCTCACGGTTGGCTACGACGAGGTCGGGCTGCAGCCGCATGATGGCGTGCCGGTCGGGGTTCTTCGTGCCGCGCACCCGCGTGACCTGCAGGTCGGCCGGGTGGGTGCACCAGTCGGTGGCGCCCACTAGGGCCTGCGGCACACACGAGGCGAGCGCCTCGGTCAGCGAGGGCACCAGGCTGACGATGCGGGCGGGTTGCTGCGGCAACGCAATCGGCGTGCCGAGATCATCGGTCACTGTGGGCATGATCGTTCACCATCTCATTTCTTTCGGACAGGGGACAGCCCCAAACGGCTAGGGCAGGGCGGGGCCGAACAGGAGGTTCGACCTCGCCGGCGGCATCATCGGCGCCATAAGGAGTGGTCGGCGCAGGCCGTAGGTGACCCGCGCCGGGGAAGGTTGGACCCCCGCGTCGGCACGCCCCCCGGGATCGTGCCGACGCGGCGGAGAACCAGGCGCCGGCCGGCTAGGCGGGCCGGTACACGGCGATGTGGTCGATGACCATCTGGGCCGGGAACCGTGTGTCGGCAGCGGGTTCGCCGCCCCACGTGCCGCCGACGGTGAGGTTGAGGATGACGAAGAACGGGTCCTCGAAGACCCACTCGTTCTCGCCGATGAGGTCGCGGTGCATCCGGTAGAACTCGTTGCCGTCGACGGAGAACACGAGCTCTTGCTCGTGCCAGTCCAGCGCGAACGTGTGGAACTCGTCGTTGAACGTCGAGCCCTCCGGCAGGTCGTACTTGGCGGTGTGCCCGGCGAGGGTATAGCCGGGGCCGTGCACCGACGCCCAGGCGCGGAACGGCTCGTCGCCGACGAGTTCCATGATGTCGATCTCACCGCTTTGCGGGTGCCCCACCTGTGGATAGTTCGCCCCGAGCAGCCAGAACGCCGGCCACAGACCCTGGCCCTTGGGCAGCTTCATCCGGGCTTCGACGCGGCCGTGGGCGACGGTCTTCTTGCCCTGGGTCGTGATCCGCCCGGAGGTGTAGCGGCACGGACCGTACCAGCAGTACAGCCCCGCGACGTTGTCGGAGCGGGCCGTCAGCACGAGGTTGCCGGCGCCGTCGAGCGAGGCGTTCTGCGGGCGATTCGTCGTGTACTCCAGGTTCTGGTTGCCGCGGCCGCTGCCGCCGAGCTCGTAGTTCCACATGGCGGGGTTCGGCGGCGCACCTGCGGGCCCGTCGAAGTCGTCGCGCCAGTCGAGCACGAGCTGCCGTTCAGGTGTCGGCTCGGGCGCCGGTTCAGGCGCCGCAGTGGGGTCTGGGGTGGGGGTCGGAGTCGGAGTCGGTGTGGGCGGTGTGGGCCGCTTCTTGGCCTGCCCCGGCGGCACCTTCTTGCCCGAGTCAGTCTGTGAAAAGGCCTGTGCTGGTGAGGTTTTCGCAGCTGCGGTGCTGTGTGCCGCAGGCCCGGAGCGGGTGGGGCCGGGGCCACTGTCAAGGGGTGGGGCGGCGTAGCCGGCGCCGCCGGCGAGCGCCAACGGCAACGTGGCAGCCGCCAGATCGGTGAGCATCCGGGTACTCATGAAGTCCCTCCATGGACGAGGCCGCGCGGCAGCAAGTCGGCAGCAAGCTGGCAGCGCGGGAGTGGGTCGGCTGCCTGTCGGTCGCCAGAGGGTGCCACCTGAGCGAGTGTCCGTTTCGTGCGGGTCGGCGCGTGCGGCCGCTGGGTCGGTGGGGCCGGCTTAGACGCCGGCGGCGTGTCGGCGAAACGCCGCGAGGCCGAACCGAGGCGCGCGCGACCGCGACGACGGGCCGGCCCCACAGCCTCCAGTCGCCGTTACTAAAACGTGACCTTTGCGACCGCCGAAGCGCGACGGGTCACTTCTGGGCGGCGCGAAGGTGGGTGCATGGTCACCCCCGACACCCCGGCCGACGCCACCGACGCATCGGCCGAGCAGGTCCTCGTGCAGCGTCACGGGGCGCGCGTCGACATCGTGCTCAACCGCCCGCAACAGCACAATGCGATGACCCCAGCGATGTACGGCGCGCTCACCCAGGCGTTCCGCGAACTCGCGGACGACATCGACGCGCGTGTCGTCGTCCTGCGGGGGGCCGGTGGCCGGGCGTTCGCGGCCGGCAACGACATTGCCGGCTTCGCGGGCCGCAGCGGTGCCGAGATCGTCGCCGACTACGAGAGTCGCGTCATGGGCATGCTCGACGCCCTCTTCGCGCTGCCGCAAGTGACGATCGCCGCGGTCGAGGGCATCTGCGTCGGTGGGGGACTGGCGGTCGCGACGTGCTGCGACGTGCGGCTGGCGACGGCTGACGCGCGCTTCGGGTATCCCATCGCGCGCACATTGGGCAATGCACTGAGTCGCTCGGTGCTGGCCCGCTGCCGGCACGTCTTCGGAGAGTCCCTGACCCGGGCCATGCTTCTCACCTCGCAACTGGTCGATGCCCGGCGGGCGTACGACGTCGGCGCGGTGCTGCAGGTGGCGCAGGACTCCCAGGCCTTGACGAACCTGCTCGACCAGGTGGCCGATGGCGTGGTGCGCTCCGCGCCGGTGACGATCGAAGTGACCAAGGCCCAACTCGCCGAGCTCACCTCCGCCGGCACCGCACCAGAGGCGGAGTTGCTGCGGGCCGTCTACTCCTCGCCGGGATTCGCCGAGGGGGTGCGCGCGTTCCTGGCCAAGGAGTCGCCCGCCTTCCCGCCCGAACGCCTGGGGCGCGGCGGCGGTTGAGGCGCCGAGTGTCCCGCGACCCGCAGTGCCGACGGACGTAGCGACTTCTTGACGTACTGGGAGCATCCATGCCCGGAGCCGCGACAGCGAATGTGCAGGTCAGAGCGATTCGCCGAAATGTGACGCCGTCGCGAGTACGTTGAGAAGTCGCTACGTCCCTCGAGCCGACGATCCCCGGCGAGGGTGTGGCCCTCGGGTGGAGTGCGGGCGCGGGCTGGCTGCGAAGGCTACTGGTGAGTAACATGGCGGGGTCGTCCGACGACGGGCGCGAAAGGGGCACGCAATGAAGCTGGGTCTGTCGCTGGGCTACTGGGGAGCGCGGCCGCCGCAGGGGGTCGACGAGCTCGTCACCGCAGCCGCGGACATGGGGTACGAGTCGATCTGGACCTCCGAGGCGTATGGCTCCGATGCGCTGACCCCGTTGACCTGGCAGGGCGCGCGCAACCCTGGCCTGCGGCTGGGCACCGCCGTGCTGCAGATGTCGGCGCGCACCCCGACCGCCACCGCCATGGCCGCCCTGACCCTCGATCATCTGACCGGCGGCAAGTTCGCCCTCGGTATCGGCGCCTCGGGCCCGCAGGTCGTCGAGGGCTGGTACGGCCAGCCCTATCCGCGGCCGCTGGCCCGCACCCGCGAATACGTCGCGATCTTGCGCCAAGCGCTGGCTCGAGCGGATGTCGAGTTCGACGGCGAGCACTACCAGGTGCCGCTGCAGGGGGGTGCCGGCCTGGGCAAGCCGCTGCACGCCACGATCCGCCCGCTGCGCACGGACCTGCCGATCCTCCTGGCCGCCGAAGGCCCTAAGAACGTGGCGCTGGCTGCCGAGATCGCCGACGGCTGGATTCCGCTGTTCTACGCCCCCGACGACGACGCCACCTATCGCGCGCGCCTCGCCGAGGGCTTCGCGCGCCGCGCCGCCGACGACGCCCGCCGCGTCGAGGACTTCGAGGTCGCCTGCCCGGTGCAGGTCGTGCTCGACGACGACGTGGAGGCCGCCGCCGACACGTTGCGCCCGATGATCGCCCTCTACGTCGGCGGGATGGGCGCCAAGGGCGCGAACTTCCACAACGAGGCCATCGCCCGGCTGGGCTTCGAGGCCGAATGCGCCGCCATCCAGGAGGCCTACCTGGCGGGCCGCCGCCAAGAGGCGATCGCCGCGGTGCCCACGAAGATGGTCGACAAGATCGCGCTCGTGGGCCCCAAGGCGCGCATCGCCGAGCGCTTCGCGCAGTGGGAATCCTCACTGGTCACCACCCTGCTCGTGGCTGGTGCACCGAAGGCGCTGCAGGCGCTGGCGCAGGTCGCCTGAGCAACCTCGGCCCGGGGCGCTACCCGACGCCGGAGGTTCTGAATCCGATATGCGGCGCCGCCAATCGCGCCCGGGAGCGCCGCCGCATTTAGGCTGCCCCCTATGACCGACGCGCGAAAGCCCTTCCTGCGACTCGACAACGGCGAGGAGCTGCCCATCAAGCCTCGCGGCTACCAGCTGATGAGCCGCCCGATGCTCAACCGCGGCACGGCCTTTACGCATGAGGAACGCACGGCCCTCGGCCTGACGGGCCTGCTGCCCCCGGGATCGAACACGCTGGAGATGCAGGTGCGGCGCGTCTACGCCCAGTACCAGTCGCAGGGTGACGACCTCAGCAAGAACGTCTTCCTCACCCAGATGCGTGACCGCAACGAGGTGCTCTTCTACCGGCTGCTGTCCGAGCACCTGGAAGAGATGCTGCCGATCGTCTACACCCCCACGATCGGCCAGGCCATCGAGCTGTACAGCGACTGGTACTCCCGCCCGCGTGGGGTCTACCTCTCGATCGACCGCCCGGAGGAGATGGAAGACTCCCTGAGCAACTACGGCTTGGACGCGGACGAGGTCGACCTGGTCGTCGTCACCGACTCCGAGGGCATCCTCGGCATCGGCGATCAGGGCGTCGGTGGCATCGCGATCACCACCGGCAAGCTGGCGGTCTACACCGCGGCGGCCGGCATCCACCCGCGCCGGTCCATCCCGATCGTCCTCGATGTCGGCACCGACAACCTGCGGCTGCTGAACAACGACAACTACCTCGGTGAGCGTCACGCCCGGGTGCGTGGCGAGCGCTACGACGAGTTCATCGACCGCTTCGTCCAGGTCGTCTCCCGGATGTTCCCGGGCGCGCTGCTGCACTGGGAGGACTTCGCGGCGGACAACGCCCACCGCATCCTGGCCAAGTACCGCGGCGAGCACTGCACCTTCAACGACGACATCCAGGGCACGGCGGCGGTCGTGCTGGCCGCCGCGCTGGCGGGTGTGCAGCGCATCGGCAGTCGCATGGCCGACCAGCGCATCGTCGTGTACGGGGCCGGCTCGGCCGGGGTCGGCATCGCCGAGGCCATGCGCGACGTGATGGTCAGCGAGGGGCTGAGCCGCGAGGAGGCCAACCGACGGTTCTGGTGCCTGGGCAGCCGCGGCCTCATCACCCAGGGCATGGGCAGCCGGGTGCGCGACTTCCAGGAGCCGTACGCCCGCCCCGACGACGAGGTCATCGGCTGGGCGTCGACGGGCAACCGCATCGGCCTGCTCGATGTCGTCCAGCGGGTGCAGCCGACCATCCTCATCGGCACCTCGGCGCAGGCGGGCGCCTTCACCCAGGAGGTCGTCACCGAGATGGCCAAGCACACCGCGCGGCCCATCATCATGCCGCTGTCGAATCCGACGCCGCGGGCCGAGGCCAAGCCGGTCGACATCGTCTCCTGGACCGACGGGCGGGCGCTCATCGCCACCGGATCCCCCTTCGCGCCCGTGCGGCACGGCGACGTCGTGCACTACATCGCGCAGGCCAACAACGCGCTCGTGTTCCCGGGCCTTGGCCTAGGCGTCTCGGTCAGCAAGGCGAGCCGCGTCTCCGATCGGATGATCGAGGCCTCGGCACGGGCCGTGGCCGACATGGCTCAGGACCGTGAGCCGGGGGCGCCGCTGCTGCCGTCGGTCGACCAGCTGCGGACCGTCTCCGCGGCCGTTGCGCTCGCCGTTTGCAAGGCCGCCGCGAAGGAGGACCTGGCGCGCGTCGAGCTGACCGATCCGGTGCAACAGGTCTTCGCGCAGATGTGGCAGCCCACGTACGCGAAGATCGTGCTCTAAGGCAACAATGACCGCGTGACCACAGGCTCAACTCGCCCGCAGCCGGACCAGCTGACTCGATCGGAGCGGCTGGACCGGCTGCCGTTCACCCGGGCGCACGGCAAGCTGCTGTTCGGCTCCGGCATCGGCTGGGCGCTGGACGCGATGGATGTCGGGCTCATCTCGTTCGTCATGCTGGCGCTGGCGCAACACTGGCAGTTGTCGCAGACGACGCTGGGCTGGATCGGCTCGATCGGCTTCCTCGGCATGGCGCTGGGGGCGAGTCTGGGCGGGCTGTTGGCCGACCGGATCGGGCGCCGGCAGGTGTTCGCGTTCAGCCTGCTGATCTACGGCCTCGCGACGGGGCTCTCGGCGCTGGCCACGGGCGTGGCGATGCTCATCGTGCTGCGCTTCATCGTGGGGCTGGGGCTGGGGGCGGAGCTACCGGTCGCCTCCACGTTGGTCAGCGAGTACTCCCCGCGCGCCATCCGGGGCCGCATGGTCGTGGCGCTGGAGTCGTTCTGGGCGGTCGGCTGGATCCTCGCGGCGCTCATCAGCTTCCTCGTCATCCCGGCCTCGGACGACGGCTGGCGGTGGGCGTTGGCGGTCGGCATCGTGCCGACGATGTACGCGGTCGTCGTGCGCTTCGGCCTGCCGGAGTCGGTGCGCTTCCTGGAGGCCAAGGGTCGCCACGAGGAGGCGGAGGCGGCGGTCCGCCGGTACGAGGAGTCGGCCGACATCCCGGCGCCGGCCCACGTCGTGGCCGATCAGCCGTCGGGCGAGGTCACCCCCGTCGACGATGCCGGCCCGCGGCACCTGTGGTCGGCGCCTTACCGGCGGCGCACCGCGGCGCTGTGGGCGGTGTGGTTCATGGTCAACTTCTCGTACTACGGCGCGTTCATCTGGCTGCCGAATCTCATCGCCGCCCAGGGTCACTCGCTGGTGCGTTCGCTGGAGTACACGCTCATCATCACGCTCGCGCAGCTGCCCGGCTATGCGCTGGCGGCCTGGCTCATCGAGGTGTGGGGGCGCCGTGCGACGCTGGCGAGCTTCCTGCTCGGCTCCGCGCTGGCCGCCGGGGCGTTCGGGATGCTGGCCGACAGCGCGACGACGATAGTCGTCTTCGGCATGTGCCTGTCGTTCTTCAACCTCGGCGCGTGGGGCGCCCTGTACGCGGTCTCTCCGGAGATCTACCCGACGGCGATCCGCGGCACGGGCACCGGCGCGGCCGCCGCCTTCGGCCGCATCGCCAGCATCCTGGCGCCCCTCTCGGTGCCCCCCATGCTGGCCCTCGGCGGCCAGGCCCTCGTCTTCGGTGTCTTCGGTGGCGCCTTCGCGATCGCGGCAGTAGCCGCCCTGTTCCTGCCCGAACTCAAGAACGCCGCCCTGGAAGAGACCGTCTGAGGCACCGCGCCACAACGGCAGCGGCGCCGGCTCCCCTTGGGTGGGGGAGCCGGCGCCGCTAGGGCTATCGGGCTTACAGGGCCGCGAGGATGTCGTCCACGCGCTCCTTGGCGTCGCCGAAGAGCATGACGGTGTTGTCGCGGAAGAACAGCGGGTTCTGCACGCCGGCGTAACCGGTGTTCATCGACCGCTTGAAGACGACGACCTCCTTGGCGTCCCACACGTGCAGCACGGGCATACCCGCGATGGGGCTGGTCGGGTCGTCGGTGGCGGCCGGGTTGACCGTGTCGTTGGCGCCGATGACGAGCACGACGTCGGTGTCGGAGAAGTCGTCGTTGATCTCGTCGAGCTCCAGCACGATGTCGTAGGGCACCTTGGCCTCGGCGAGCAGCACGTTCATGTGCCCGGGGAGGCGACCGGCGACCGGGTGGATGCCGAAGCGCACGTCCACGCCCTTGTCCCGCAGTTTCTGCGTGAGCGTGGCCACCGGGTACTGCGCCTGCGCGACGGCCATGCCGTAGCCGGGCGTGATGATGACCCGATCGGCGTTGGCCAGCGACTCGGCGACCTCCTGGGCGCTGACCTCGCGGTGCTCGCCGTAGTCCTTGGCCTCGCCGGTCACCGCACCGTCGGAGCCGAAGCCGCCGGCGATGACGGAGACGAACGAGCGGTTCATGCCCTTGCACATCACGTAGGACAGGTAGGCACCGGAGGAGCCGACGAGCGCACCGGTGACGATGAGCAGGTCGTTGCTGAGCATGAAGCCCGCCGCCGCCGCGGCCCACCCGGAGTAGCTGTTGAGCATCGAGACGACAACGGGCATGTCGCCGCCGCCGATCGCGGCCACGAGGTGGGCACCTAGGGCCAGCGAGACGAGGGTCATGAGCAGCAGCGGAATGACGCTCTCGGTCGCGACGAACCACACCATGAGCAGCAGCGAGGCGACGACCGCGCCGAGGTTGATGAGGTTGTGTCGCGGCAGGTTCAGCGGTGCCGACTTCATGCGGGCGCTGAGTTTGAGGAACGCGATGATCGAGCCGGTGAAGGTCACCGCACCGATGAAGATGCCGACGAAGATCTCCCCGGCGTGCACCGAGGCCATGCCGAGCAGTTCGAGTTCGAGCCGGCGTCGTGGCTCGTGGGCCTCGATGTAGGAGTTGAAGCCGACGAGCACGGCGGCCAGACCGACAAAGCTGTGCAGCAGCGCGATGAGCTGCGGCATCTCGGTCATCTCGACCTTGACGGCGCGCCAGATACCGACGGCGGCACCGATGGCCATGGCGATGATGATCATCGCCAGCGCGGCGACGCCGGAGATGTCGGTGGCCTTGAGGATGGTGGCGAAGATCGCCAGCGCCATTCCGCTGATGCCGAAGGCGTTGCCGAGTTTGCCGGTCTCGTGCTTGGAGAGCCCGGCCAGGGCGAGGATGAACAGCAGGGCCGCGACGATATAGGCGGCCTGGACGAAGGTTTCGATTGCCATCGTTACATCAGCCCTTCGTGAACATCGACAGCATGCGCTGGGTGACGGTGAAGCCACCGAAGACATTGATGCTCGCGACGAGGGTGGCTATGAAGGCCAGGACGAGGACGAGCGGATTACCGGATCCGAATTGCAGCATGCCGCCGACGATGATGATCGCCGAGACCGCGTTGGTCACCGACAGCAGCGGCGTGTGCAATGCGTGGTGCACGGCGCCGATCACGTAGAAGCCGATGACCACCGCGAGCATGAACACGGTGAAGTGCCCGAGGAACGACGGCGGGCTCACCGTGGCCATCGCCAGGAAGAGCACCGCGCCGATCCCGAGGGCCAGGACCTTCGATTGCCGCGACATCGGAGGCTTGGCCTTGGGTGGTTCTATCGGGGCGACGGCCTTCTGCGGGGCCGCCGAGACCTGGACCGGCGGCGGGGGCCACATGAGGGCGCCGTCGAGCACGACGGTCATGCCGCGCTGCACGACGTCCTCCATGTCGAGTACCAGCTGACCGTCCTTGCCGGGGGTCAGCAGCGTCAGGAGGTTGACGACGTTCGTGCCGTAGAGCTGGCTGGCCTGGGTGGGCAGCCGGCCCGCCAGGTCGGTGTAGCCCAGGATCGTCACGCCGTTGTCGGTGACGACCTTCTCGTCGGCGACCGATCCCGCGACGTTGCCACCCTGTGCCGCGGCCATGTCCACGATGACGCTGCCCGGCTTCATCGAGGCGACCATCTCGTCGGTGATGATGCGCGGCGCCGGGCGTCCGGGGATCAGGGCCGTCGTGATGATGATGTCGACGTCCTTGCACTGCTCCGCGTACATGAGCGCGGCTTTGGCCTCGTAGTCCTCGGAGGTTTCGCGGGCGTACCCGTCGGTGGAGACCTCCTCGGTGGTGTTGTCGACCGCGAGGAACTCGGCGCCCATCGAGCCGACCTGCTCGGCCACCTCCGGCCGCGGGTCGGTGGCCCGCACGATCGCGCCGAGGCTGCCCGCGGCGCCGATCGCCGCGAGGCCGGCGACACCGGCTCCGACGACGAGGACCTTGGCGGGCGGCACCTTGCCGGCGGCCGTGACCTGCCCGGTGAAGAACCGGCCGAACTCGTGCGCGGCCTCGACGACCGCGCGGTATCCGGCAATATTGGCCATCGAGGACAGCACGTCCATCGACTGGGCCCGCGAGATGCGCGGCACCGCGTCCATCGCCAGAGCCGTGATCGGCCGGGACGCCAGGCGCTCGACGAGTTCGGGCCGCAGCGCCGGCTGCAACAGGGAGATGAGCGTCGCCCCTTCGCGCAGGGCGTCGATCTCCTCGTCGCTGGGTGCTTCGATCTTTACGACGACATCGGCGCCCCAGGCGTCCTGGGTACTGCCGATGCGGGCTCCGGCGGCCTCGTAGGCCGCATCGGGGATGGTGGAGCGTTCGCCTGCGCCGGCCTCGATTACGACGTCGTAACCGAGCTTGCGCAGCTTCTCCACGGTGGGCGGGGTCGCCGCGACGCGTGTCTCGCCGGGCCTTGTCTCCTGAGGTACGCCGATGAGCACGCCTGCCTCCTTGTCGGACATCTGGTCAGCGGGCACGGGTGTTGACCCGCTTCGCCGCCGGTCCAGCCCGAGATGGCCGGTCGGTTGGCGAGGAGGATCGGGCTCGAGACGCGTGGGCGCGTCGTCGTGACCGCAAGAGGGAACTTACCGTGCGAGCGACGGGGCGGGTCAACGCATGGGTCGGCCAACCGCAGCTGGGCGTTGCTGAAGGCGGGGCGCGATCTCGCCACATGCGTGTGTGGAGGCTGGTGTTCCGGCGGTGTGGGTGCGCGGTAGGGTCGCAATACTGAACGCTGTTCGGTTCCCGTCGACGCCCACTTCAGGGCGGTCGGCGGGGGCCGCACGACCACCCGTGTCCCAGAGAGGAAAGCCCATGTCAGCACCCCAGCGCCAGGCCGGCACGCAGGAGGGCCGCGCCGCGCGCGCGACCGGCGGTGACGGCGCTCCCGAGCGCACTCGACGGCTGGGAGCACGCGATCTGGCGCTCATCGCCGTCTTCGCCGCCCTGATCGTCGTGCTGGGCATGCCGGGGGCGTTGTTCGCCGGGACGGCCGTGCCGATCACGCTGCAGACGCTCGGTGTCATGCTCGCGGCCGGGCTACTCGGCTGGCGCCGCGGTGCCCTGGTGTCGCTGACGATCATCGTGCTCGTTGCGGTGGGCCTGCCCGTGCTCGCCGGTGGCCGCGGTGGCCTCGGCGTCTTTGCCGGGCCCACGGTGGGCTACTTGCTCGCCTGGGTGCCCGCGGCCATGGTGACCGGCTACCTGCTCGAGCGGGCTCGGCGCCTCAACGCCGCCGTCGTCTTCGGGGCGATGGTGCTCGGCGGCATCGTCGTCATCCACCTGTTCGGCATCGTCGGCATGATGTGGCGGGCCGAGCTCAGCCTGAGCGCCGCGCTGGTGGCGGACGCCGTCTTCCTGCCTGGCGACCTCATCAAGGCTGTGCTGGCCACGGCGGTCGCTCTGGGGGTCTACCGCGCCGTGCCGGACCTGCTGCCGCGCCGCCCGCGGGCCTGACCTGCCCGCCCGTTCGTTGACGCCGCTCGTCCTCTGCGAGTCCGATCCGCGGCGGCTGTTCGAGGCCTTTTGGGGCGGCGTTCAGGAGGGTCGTGCGGTCGCGGTGCTCGACGCCCGCTGGCCGTCGGGGCTGGTGAGTCGGTCGCGTCGGCTCGTCGAGGCGGCGGCCAACTCGCTGCGCCCTGGCGATCTCGTGTTGTTCACCTCCGGCAGTGGTGGTCGCCCGCGGGCGGTGCATCGCAGCCTCGCCTCGTGGGAGGCGAGTCTTGCGCCGCTGACGCAGGTGCTGGGCAGCACCGCTGACGACGTCACGTGGCTGCCGGGTCACCCGACCTCGACCGCGGTGCTCTACGGCGCCTTTCACGCTGCGAGCCTCGGCGCGCCCGTGTGCTTCGCAGGCGAGCCGCGGGCCACGGCCCAGGCCCCCGAGCGGGCCGCCGCGCGCGTGGTGCACGCCGTGCCCTCGCTCGTGCCGGGGCTGCTGCGGGCGCACCGCGCCGGCGAGCTACCGGCGCTTCGGCTGATCGTCACCGCGGGAGACGCAGTCCCCGAGGCACTGCACGGAGCCTGCCGCGCCCAGGGTGTGCGTCTGGTCGCCTACTACGGAGCGGCTGAGCTGTCCTTCGTCGCGGTTCGCGGGCACGAGCTCGACCGCGACGAAGAAGACGGCGACCGCGAGGGCGACGAGGCGATGGAGGGGTATCGACCGTTCCCGGGAGTGGAGGTGCAGGTGCGCGACGGACTGTTGTGGAGCCGCTCGCCCTACCAGGCCTACGGCTACCTCCAGGCGCCGGAGGAGTCGCCGGAGAAGCCGCACGACGACGGCCCACTGCGCCACGACGACGGCCCACTGCGCCGTGATGCGCAGGGCTTCGCGACGGTCGGCGACCACGCGGTCCTACGGCAGGTCGCCGGCGGACCCGCCCGGGTGCAGGTGCTCGGGCGAGCCGACGCGGCCGTCACCGTCAGCGGCCACACCGTCATCGCCGAGGAGGTCGAGTTGGCGCTACGCGCCGCGCCGGGGATCGGTGATGTCGTCGTCGTCGGGGTGCCCGACCCGGTCCACGGGCAGCGGATCGCCGCCCTGTGGACCGGCTCCTCGGACGCAGACATCAGGGGAGCCGTCGCGGCCCTACCGCGGCCTGCCAGGCCCCGTTCGTGGCACCACCTGCCCGCCCTACCGCGCACCACCGGCGGCAAACCCGACCGCGCCGCAGCCCGTCGCCTCGCCGAGCAGCTGCGCGCACCAGCAGGTGGTGCCGCTCATGAGTGACCTGGCCCCGAACACGCCCGTCGTCGTGGCGGCCGCCCGCACCCCCATCGGCACAGCCGGGCACGCGCTGGCAGACGTCGACGCAGCGGGGCTGGCCGCGCCGGTGCTGCGGGCCCTGGCCGATCGCGTCGCGCAGCGTCGAGCGGCGGCAGGTGAGTCGGAGCCACTGCGCGTCGCCCACGTCGTGCTCGGCAACTGCCTGGGGCCGGGCGGCAATATCGCCCGAGTGGCCGCCCTGGCGGCCGGCCTGGGGCAGCACGTGCCGGCGGTCAGCGTCGATCGCCAGTGCGGCAGCGGCCAGGAGGCGATCCATCAGGGCGCGGCACTCGTGGCCCTCGGCCACGCCGACCTGGTGCTCGCCGGGGGAGTGGAGTCGGCCAGCACGGCCCCCTGGCGCGTCGCCCGGCCCGCCGGCGCGACCCAGTCCGATCCGCCGCCCGGCCTGCCCGCCTACGCCCGGGCGCCGTTCGCCCCGCCGGGCTACGCCGACCCCGACATGGGCGCGGCGGCCCAAGCGGTGGCCGACCGCTTCGGCATCGACCGCGCCCGGCAGGACGAGTACGCCGCCCGCTCCCACTCCCGCACACTGTTGTGTGCGGATCGGCTGGCGGCGGAGATCGTGCCCGTGGCGGGCGTCGCCGGCGACGAGCGGCCCCGACGCCTCGATCCGCGGGTGCTGGCCCGGCTGCCCGGAGCCTTCGCGCCCGGCGGGAGCGTGACCGCCGGCAACTCCTGCGGAGTCAGCGACGGGGCGGCGGCCGTCGCCATCGTCCCGGAGCGGGTGCGCGCCCAGCTCGGCCTGCCGGGCCTGGCGATCCTGGACTGGCACGCCGGTGCCGGCGACCCGGCGCTGCCCGGCATCGGCCCCGTGGAGGTCGTCCGAGAGCTGCTGCGGCGGATGAAGCTGCCGATCGGCGCCCTGACCGCCGTCGAGATCACCGAGGCCTTTGCCGCACAGGTGCTGGCCTGCACCGACGCACTGGGCCTCGACCCGCTCGGGCGCGACGACGACGTCGTGTGCTCCTGGGGCGGCGCCATCGCCCTGGGCCACCCGTGGGGCGCCTCCGGGGCGCTGCTCGTGGTGCGCCTCTTCCACCGGCTCATGGCAGCCCGGCCCGACTCGGACTCCGGCCCACTCTTGGGGCTGGCGACCTGCGCCATCGGGGGTGGCCAAGGCCTGGCCATGGTGCTGCAACGGGTGTCGCACGGGGTGTCGGAAAAGCACGGTGTGTCGGAAAAGGTGGAGTCATGATCGTCATCGAGGGCGTGCACCACGCCTACGGCGAGCGGCAGGTGCTGCGCGGCATCGACCTGGAGCTGAGCGAGCCGCGGGTCGGCATCGTCGGCGCCAACGGCTCGGGCAAGTCGACGCTGGCCCGGATGCTCAACGGCCTCGTGACCCCCACCTCCGGGAAGGTCACGGTCGACGGGCTCGATGTGGCCCGTCACGGTGGCGCCGTGCGCAAGCGGGTCGGTTTCGTGTTTCCCGACCCCGACGCGCAGATCGTCATGCCGACGGTCGCCGAAGACGTCGCCTTTTCCCTGCGCCGGCAGAAGCTCTCGACGCAGGAGCGCGACGAACGGGTGGGTGGGGTGCTGGCGCGGTTCGGGCTGGCCGAGCACGCCGATCACCCGGCCCACCTGCTCTCCAGCGGGCAGAAGCAACTGCTCGCGTTGGCGGCGGTGCTCGTCACCGAACCTACGGTGCTCGTGGCCGACGAGCCGACGACCCTGTTGGACCTGCGCAACGCCCGCGCCATCACGCGCCTCCTGGGCGACCTCGACCAGCAGGTCGTGCTCGTCACCCATCAGCTGTCCCTGCTCGCCGGCTGGGACCGGGTCGTCGTCATCGACGACGGCCTCGTCGTGGCCGACGGCCCGCCCGCCGAATCACTGGGCACCTACCAACGGCTCATGGAGACGCAGTGAAAGGGCTGACGCAGTGAGAGGGCTGACGCCGTGATCGGCTTCTACGTCGCGGGCGACTCCGCGGTGCACCGCGCCCGCCCCGGACTCAAGGTGGCGCTGCTGCTGGCGCTGACCACGGTGCTGGTGGTCGTACGCACCTGGGAGGTCGTCACCGGGGCGGCGGTGCTCGTCGCGCTCGTGGGCCTCTGGGCGGGTCTGGGGCTGCGCGGGCTGGGACGGCTGGTGTGGCCGCTGCGGTGGATCGTGCTCGTGCTCACACCGGTGCAGGCCTGGCTCACTGGCTGGGAGCGGGCCTACGTCATCGTCGGCGGCCTCGTCGTGGCGATCGGGGCCGCGGCGCTGGTCAGTGCCACCACGCGGGTGGCCGACATGACGGACGCGATCATGACCGTGCTGCGCCCCCTGGGCCGTCTCGGCCTGGATGTCGAGCGGGTGGGCCTGGTCATCGCCCTGTCGATCCGGTCGGTGCCGGTGTTGCTCGACGCCCTGCGCACGGTTCGCGAGGCCCGGGCCGCCCGCGGCATGCGCCTGACCCCGGACACTCTCTTGACCCCGCTCGTCATCCGAGCGGTCCGCCACGCCGACCGGGTCGGTGACGCCCTGGCCGCCCGCGGCGTCGACGACTGACGCCCTCGACCAGGCGATTTCACTCTGGCGCACCGCGTCAGGTATGGTCGTCCCTGCATGTCAGCGCGCTGCGCGCGCACTGGCAGGCCCCGATAGCTCAGTCGGCAGAGCGTCTCCATGGTAAGGAGAAGGTCTAGGGTTCGATTCCCTATCGGGGCTCCGGTCACGACCGCGCCCGCCGCATCCGGCTCCCACTGGTTCTGGAGGCGGCGGTGTTCGTGTCGAGACCATGGCGGGGTAGCTCAGGTGGTTAGAGCACACGACTCATAATCGTGGTGTCGCGGGTTCAAGTCCCGCCCTCGCTACCAGCGCTTTTCGGGATCCTCCAGCACATCACGTAGGCTGGAGAGTCCGTGTGCCCGCGTCGGGCACCGCGCTGATCCGACCCGATAGTTCGAAAGTCAGGTAGTCCTGTGGCCAGCAAAGCCAGTGAGGTCCGTCCGAAGATCACGCTCGCGTGCGTGGACTGCAAGGGCCGCAACTACATCACCAAGAAGAACCGTCGTAACGACCCCGACCGGCTCGAGCTCGCGAAGTTCTGCCCGCGCTGCGGCAAGCACACCGCGCACCGCGAGACTCGCTGACTTCCAGCCTCCGGTCGACTCGATCGACTCGCGACGAAGGCCGCCACCGGCACCCGGTGGCGGCCTTCGCACGTTCGATCCGCCCTAAGGTGGTCGCCATGTCAGTCAACGCCTCCTTCGAGGGACGCACCTACCCGGCCGGGGAGACCTTTCTCGTCGGCCGCGAGCACATTCGGGATTTCGCCCAGGTGCTCGGCGCCCACAGCCCGCTGCACCACGACGTCGCGGCCGCGCAGGCGGCCGGCCACCGCGACCTCGTCGCGCCGCCGACCTTCGCAGTCGTGATTGCTCAACGCGTCGAGTCGCAGTTCATCACCGACCCGCAGGCGCAGATCGACTTCACCCGGGTCGTCCACGGCGAGGAGAAGTTCGTGCACCACGCCCCGCTGACCGCCGGTGACGAGATCGTCGGCGTGCTGCACGTCGACCGGGTCCGCGAGGTCGCCGGCAACGCGATGGTCACCACCCGCGTCGAGCTGGCCACCGTCGACGGCGACTCCCGCGCCACTGTCACCTCCAGCCTCATCGTGCGCGGGGAGGACCAGTGAGCACCCTGACCGTGGCCGACGTGCGCGTCGGTGACCAGCTGCCGCCCCTGCGCATCGATGTCGACCGCGCCCGGCTCGTGCACTATGCCGGAGCCAGCGGCGACCGCAACCGCATCCACTGGGACGAGCGCTTCGCCACCGGCGTCGGCCTGCCCGACGTCATCGCTCACGGCATGTTCACGATGGGTGCCGCCGTCGAGGCCGTCACCGCGTGGTGCGGTCGGCCTGATCGGATCGTCGAGTACGGCACGAAGTTCGTCGGCATGGTGCCGGTGCCGCACGAGGGCGGCGCGAGCGTCGATGTCGCCGGCACCGTCAAGAAGATCGACGAGGAATCGGGCCGAGTCACCGTCGAGCTCGCCGTGACCTGCGCGGGCACCAAGGTGCTCGGTCGCGCGCTCGTGGTCGTCGCTCTGCGGGAGCGCTGAGCCGGTGTCCTCGGTCTCTCCCTACGACCTCTCGGAGGCCGCGTCCGGCCTCGTCCGGGCTCCCGACCTCGACGGTGACGCCTGCGCCGCGATCGTGCGCGACCCGGGCCCGCTCCCACCAACCCCGGCTCCGCCGGTGTCCGCCACTTCGGACGGGGTCCGGTTGGCGGAGCTGACGACGATGCGCGTGGGAGGCCCGGCCCGGCGGGTCGTCACCGCCACGGACCCCGCGCAGGTCGTCGCCGCCGTGCAAGCCGCCGACGACGCCGGCGAGCCGCTGCTCGTGCTGTCCGGAGGCTCCAACCTGCTCGTGGCCGACGAGGGCTTCGAGGGCACGGTGCTGCGCATCGCGTCCCGGGGGATCCACGTGGAGTCCGCCGACCTGTGTTCCGGCGCCGTCGTCAAGGTTGCGGCCGGAGAGGTGTGGGACGAGGTCGTGCAGGTCGCTGTCGAGCAGGGTTGGGCCGGCGTCGAGGCGCTCTCCGGGATTCCTGGTCTCACCGGGGCGACCCCGGTGCAGAACGTCGGCGCCTACGGCCAGGACGTCTCGCAGACGATCGCGCGGGTGCGCACCTGGGACCGGCTGGAGGGACGGATCCGCACCTTCACCGCCTCGGACTGCCAGTTCTCGTACCGGCATTCGCGGTTCAAGGGCGCCATGACGGGTGCCAGCCCCCGGTTCGTGGTGCTGGAGGTGATGTTCCAGCTCGAGATCGCCGACCTCTCGCGACCCATCGCGTACGCCGACCTGGCCCGCGGCCTCGGAGTCGATCTGGGCACCCGGGTGCCGCTGGCCGACGCCCGCGCCGCCGTCCTGCAGCAGCGCGCCCGGCGGGGGATGGTGCTCGACGCCCCCGACCACGACACGTGGAGCTGCGGCTCGTTCTTCACCAACCCCATCCTGAGCGCCGCCGACTTCGAGCAGTTGCGGGTCCGCGTCACGGCGCGGCTCGGCGACGAGGCAACCCCGCCCGCCTTCCCGGAGGCTGACGGCGCCGTCAAGACGAGCGCCGCGTGGCTCATCGACAAGGCCGGGTTCACCAAGGGCTACGGGCTGCCCGGCCCGGCGGCTCTCTCCACCAAGCACACGCTGGCGCTCACCAACCGGGGCGACGCCCGGGCCGCCGACGTGCTCGCGCTCGCCCGAGAGGTCCGTGACGGGGTCGCCGACACGTTCGGGGTGCGCCTGGTCAACGAGCCGGTGCTCGTCGGCCTGGAGCTCTAATCGAGCCTGGCCGGCACGGCAGCTCAGCCCCGCGGCCCCACGGGCCGCACGCGCAAGGGGCGCGCCTGGTGGCGCGCCCCTTGCTGGTGTCTGGTCGGCGGCGTGCTCAGCGCAGCCCCTCGATCTCGTCCGCGAGGTTCTCGGCATTGAGGCCGACGACGATCTGCACGACGTTGCCCGCTGTGATGACCCCGTGCGCACCGGCCTGCTTGAGCTTGCGCTCGTCGACGATGCCCGGGTCCGACAGTTCGGTGCGCAGGCGGGTGGTACAGGGCTCGATCTCGACGATGTTCTCGCTGCCGCCGAGGGCGGCGAGGATGTCGGAAGCCTTGCTCATTGGGCGTGTCCTCACTGGTCGTGTGGGTCGGCGGGGCCGACGTCGGGTCGCCTCTCAGTCTCCCGGCTGCATGGGCGGCGCATCAAACTCCCCGGGACCCCGTCCGCCAGCTGATCGCGCAGGTGACCGCACTGTGGATGGCCCGACCGCTCCCGCGTGGACAACGCCCGGCGGGCGTGGGGCAGCCGATCCCCGTAACTTGCCGCGCACCGGGCGTCGCGCCTCCCGCTCGCCGACCCGGCGCCGCAGGACTATGGGAGGCGCAGGATCATAGGTGCGTCGATGGTGAGGCCGGGGGGACACCGCCAGGCAGCACGATCCAGCTCGATGCAGGCACGTGCAGCACGGAAGGAACGCCATGACCACGTTGGACTCGAACTCCGCTCGGCGCGTCAATCTGGCCGGCCTGCAGAAGTTCGGTCGCAGCCTCATGCTCCCGATTGCCGCGCTGCCCGTGGCGGGCCTCATGCTGCGGTTGGGTTCGCCGGACCTGCTCGGCGACGACGGTCTGGGCTGGGGACCTGTCGCCGCCGTCATCGGAGCGGCGGGCGGAGCGCTGTTCACTCATCTGCCGCTGTTGTTCGCGGTGGGCGTCGCGATCGGTTGGGCCCGCAAGTCCGACGGTTCGACCGCGCTGGCCGCTGTCGTCGGCTACCTGACGTACAAGGCCGTCGGCGACGCGATGAGCCCCTACATCCTCGGGGTAGCACCGGCAGGCGAGACCCAGAGACTCATCAACTTCGGGGTGCTCGGCGGCATCCTCGTCGGCCTCCTCGCCGGCTGGCTGTGGCAGCGCTTCCACCGCATCGCCCTACCGGAGTACCTGGCGTTCTTCGGGGGCCGCCGGTTCGTGCCGATCGTCACCGCCTTCGCCGCGCTCGGGCTGTCGGTGGTCATGGCGTTCATCTACCCCGCGTTCGACACCGGTCTGACCTCCATCGGCGAGTGGGTCAGCCAGAACACCGTCATCGGCGGCTTCGTCTACGGCACCCTCAACCGGCTGCTCATCCCGTTGGGTCTGCACCACATCCTCAACTCAGTGCCGTGGTTCCTGCTCGGCTCGTTCGATACGACCGGTGGCGTCGTGCACGGCGACATCGCTCGCTTCCTGTCCGGAGACCCGACCGCCGGCGCGTTCATGACCGGTTTCTTCCCCATCATGATGTTCGCGCTGCCCGCCGCGGCCCTGGCGATGGCCCAGGAGGCGCGCCCGGCCGCCCGCAAGGCCACCTTCGGCCTCATGTTCTCCGTGGCCCTGACCGCCTTCCTCACCGGCGTCACCGAGCCGCTGGAGTTCGCGTTCATGTTCGTGGCCTGGCCGCTGTACGTGCTGCACGCGGTGCTGACCGGCACCTCGATGGCTCTGGTCAACGCCCTCGGCATCCGCGACGGATTCTCGTTCTCGGCGGGGCTGTTCGACTTCGTCCTCAACTGGCGCATCGCCGAACAACCGGGCCTGCTCATCGTCGTCGGGCTCGGCTATGCGGTGGTCTACTACGTGCTGTTCCGGTTCGCCATCCGCCGCTGGAACTTGCGCACGCCTGGCCGCGAGGAGGAGACCGACGCGATGGAGGCGTCCGGGCCGGCGGGGGCGAACGTTGGCTCCGATAGTCCCGGTGCGGGCGGCCCCGGTGCGGGCGGCCCCGGTGCGGGCGGCTCGGGCTCCGGCCCGGCGAGCGGTGGCTCACCCGGCACTCACCCTGGAGCGCCGCACCAGCGTCCGTAACCGTCGCTAAGCAGGAGCAGGAGCAGGAGCAGGAGCGGCGAGCCAGCGGTCGACGCCGCCCAACAGGTCGTCCTTGACGTGCTCGGGGGCGCGACTGCCGAGGATGGAAGAGCGCGCCAGGTGCGCCAGGTCGGCGTCGTCGAAGCCGTGGACGGTGCGCGCGGACTCGTACTGATCGGCGAGTCGGGAGCCGAACAGCAGCGGGTCGTCAGCGCCCAGGGCCACTTGGGCGCCGGCGTCGATGAGTCGGCGCAGGGGCACGTCGGCGGGCTCGGCGAACACCCCGAGCGCCACGTTGCTGCCCGGGCAGACCTCCAGCGTCACGCCGGCGTCGACGACCCGCGCCAGCACGTCGCGATCCTCGACGCTGCGCACCCCGTGGCCGATGCGCTGCGGATGCAGCCACTCGAGCGTCTCCGCCACCGCGTCGGCGCCCAGCAGCTCCCCGCCGTGCGGCACGGCGGCCAGCCCCGCGTTGGCGGCGATCCGGAACGCCGGCGCGAATTCCGTTGTGTCACCGCGCCGCTCGTCGTTACTCAGGCCGAACCCGACGACCTGTCCCGATCCCTCTCCGGCGTGCTGGGCGGCTAACCGGGCCAGCGTGCGCGCGTCCAGGGGATGCCGGGTGCGGCTGGCGGCGACGACGATCCCGACGCCGATGTCGTGCCGGTCGGCAGCGGCGCGCGCCTCGTCCAGCACGATCTCCAGCGCCGGCGTGATGCCGCCGACGAACGGCGCGTAGCTCGTGGGGTCGACCTGCAGCTCCAGCCAGCCGGACCCCTCCGCGGCATCGTCGGCGACGGCTTCGGCGACGATTCGGCGCATGTCCGCCTCGCCCCGCACACACGCCCGAGCGGCGTCGTAGAGGCGCTGGAAGCGGAACCAGCCGCGGGTGTCGGCCTCTGTGAGGTCCGGCGGCCAGCTCTGCGTCAGCGCTCGCGGCAGCCGCAATCCGTGCGAGGCGGCCATGTCGACGAGCGTCGGCAGCCGCATGGAGCCGGTGAAATGCAGGTGCAGGTGGGCCTTGGGCAACGTGTGCACCGGACGCGTCATCACCCCAGTGTCACACCTGGCCAGCGCGATTCCGCAGGCAGGACGCCTGTTGTCGACCCCTCAGCGCGCCTGGCCGAGCAAGTTCTGCAGCCGTCCGACGCCCTCGACGAGGTCTTCGTCGCCCAGGGCGTAGCTCAGGCGCAGGTAGCCGCTGGGGCCGAACGCCTCCCCGGGCACGACCGCCACCTCGGCCTCATCGAGGATGAGTGTGGCCAACTCGGCCGAGGTCTGGGGAGTCTTGCCCGCGATCTCTTTGCCGAGCAGCCCCTTGACGGAGGGGTAGGCGTAGAACGCGCCCTGCGGGGTCGGGCACTCGACGCCTTCGATGGCGTTGAGCATCTCCACCATCGTCTTGCGGCGCCGGTCGAAGGCGACCTTCATCTCCTCGACGGCCTCCAAGGAGCCACTGAGCGCGGCGATCGCGGCGCGCTGCGAGACGTTGGCGACATTGCTCGTCGCGTGGCTCTGCAGGTTGGTCGCGGCCTTGATGACGTCGGTCGGGCCGATCATCCAGCCGACCCGCCAGCCGGTCATCGCGTACGTCTTGGCGACCCCGTTGAGCACGACGCAGGTGTCGGCCAGCTCGGGCACGACGACCGGCATCGAGACCGCCTCGACCCCGTCGTAGGTCAGGTGCTCGTAGATCTCGTCGGTGACGACCCAGATGCCGTGCTCGAGCGCCCAGCGTCCGATCGCCTCGACCTGCTCGCGCGGGTACACAGCCCCGGTCGGATTGGAGGGCGAGCAGAACAGCAGCACCTTGGTGTTGTCGGTGCGGGCCTCCTCCAGTTGCTCGACGGTCGCCAGGTAGCCCTGGTCCTCGTCGGCGAAGACCTCGACGGGGGTGCCGCCCGCGAGCTTGATCGCCTCGGGGTAGGTCGTCCAGTAGGGAGCGGGTAGCAGCACCTCGTCGCCCGGGTCGAGCAGCGCCGCGAAGGTGTTGTAGACGGCTTGCTTGCCCCCGTTGGTCACCAGCACCTGCCCGGCCTGCACCTCGTACCCGCTGTCGCGGGCGGTCTTGGCGACGATCGCCTCCTTGAGGGCCGGCAGGCCACCAGCGGGGGAGTAGCGGTGGTTCGCCGGGTCCTGCGCGGCCTCGACCGCGGCCTGCACGATGTAGTCGGGTGTGGGAAAGTCGGGTTCGCCGGCCCCGAAACCGATGACCGGAGCTCCCTGCGCTTTGAGCGACTTGGCCTTGGCGTCGACGGCCAGGGTGGCGGACTCGGCGATCGCGCCGAGGCGGCGCGAGACGCGGGAGCGGGCGGGGGCGTTCGTCGTGTCGGTCACGGGTCCATCGTTCCACGGGCGGGCGCGCAGCGCCGCACCTCCGGGAGGGTGAGTTGGCTTTGGCCGCTGGCCGTCACGTATGCTCTACCTCTGGGTGACTGACGAAGGTCGGCCGCCGCATGCGCTGTGATCGCGTCTCGGGCCACGAGGCAGATCGGCAGCGGCTGCGGTCCAGTCGATCGGTGCCCGTCATCCGTAGGGCAGTGGCTCAATTGGTAGAGCACCGGTCTCCAAAACCGGCGGTTGGGGGTTCGAGTCCCTCCTGCCCTGCGTAGGCGCCGTGAGCGCAGCGTAGATCGAAGTGTCGAGACAAGGAGAGCCGTCCCGCGACAGTCCAGGAATCCCATCCTGAGGTCGCAGGGGTGCGCTCGGTAGGGAGAGGACGTCGTGAGCGACCAGAGGACGGCCGCCCCCGGGGCGCGCTCGGCTCGTGAGCCCGAGCCGCGTCAAGGCAACGTCATCACCCGTTTCTTCGCCTCCATCGGCCTGTTCCTCAGTCAGGTCATCGACGAGATCCGCAAAGTCGTGCGGCCCACGCGCGAAGAACTGCGCAGCTACACCATCGTCGTCATCGTCTTCGTGACCGTCGTCATGATGTTCGTCTTCGGGCTCGACACGGTCTTCACCCGACTCGTCTTCTGGGTGTTCGCGGGCTAGTGCCCGCGAGCCCCGTATCCGCGCGCCGACAGCCTTGAGCGCGCAGCCCGTTGCCAGAGAGGAAGTAGGTCACCGCGTGTCGCAGCAGGACAGCACGCTGCCCCAGCCGCAGGAGGGTTCCGAACCGGACCCGTTCGCGCAGGACGCCGAGCACGAGCCCAGCCCCACCGAGTTGGAGCAGGAGGCCCCCGAGGTCTCGCTCGCGCCGGGTGGATCCGAGGTCGACCCCGCGGAGTTGGCCGAAGCCGACGAGATCGTCGAGCTCGACTCCGACGACACGGACTCCGCTGACGACGAGTTCGACGACGACGGCTCCAACGACGACGAGACCGACGACACGGACCCCGACAACTCTGACGACGACGACTCGGACGAGGACTCGGCCCCCTCGGTCTCCGATGCACCGGAGGCGGAGGCGGAGGCGGAGGTTGCGGCTGACGGCGACGCGGGCGAGGAGGCCGAGCCGGAGGTGGATCCGGTCGAGGAGCTGCGCCGCTCGCTGCGCTTCGCCGAGGGCGACTGGTACGTGGTGCACAGCTACGCGGGGTACGAGAACCGCGTGAAGCAGAACCTCGAGCAGCGCATCACCTCGCTGAACATGGAGGAGTACATCTTCCAGTCCGAGGTGCCCATGGAGCAGGTCACCGAGATCAAGAACGGCCAGCGCAAGATCGTGCGCCGCGTGCGCATGCCCGGGTACGTGCTGGTGCGGATGACGCTGACCGACGAGAGCTGGGGCGCCGTCCGGCACACCCCGGGCGTCATGGGTTTCGTCGGCAACGCGTACTCGCCGGTGCCGTTGAGCCAGGACGAGATCTTCTCGATGCTGGCCCCCCAGACCGAGACGGCGGCCGCGGAGGCCGGCGCCGCGGGCAGCTCCGGGGCAGGTAAGGTCGCGGCCACTGCGGGTTCTGCTGCGGCGGCCTTCGACGCGGAGTTCTCCGTCGGTGAGTCCGTCACCGTCATGGAGGGCCCGTTCGAGACGATGCCCGCCACGATCTCCGAGGTGCTGCCCGAGAGTCAGAAGCTCAAGGTGCTCGTCTCGATCTTCGGCCGGGAGACCCCGGTCGAGCTCGCGTTCAACCAGGTCGCCAAGATTTAAACGCACGGGGGGCTGCGCCCCCCGTGGACCCCCGAAAAGCTCGGAGCGGCTTTGCCGCGCCGGTTCATTTCCGAGAAACAGGCTCCTTCGTCGCGTTTCTCGGATGCAACCGGGTCATCGCCCATGGCGTCGGCCCACCACTGAGAGAGAGAGCACATGCCTCCCAAGAAGAAGGTCTCCGGCTACATCAAGCTCCAGATCCAGGCCGGCGCGGCCACCCCCGCGCCGCCGGTGGGTCCGGCGCTGGGTCAGCACGGCGTCAACATCATGGAGTTCGTCAAGGCGTACAACGCCGCGACGGAGTCCCAGCGCGGCAACGTCATCCCCGTCGAGATCACCGTGTACGAGGACCGCTCGTTCACGTTCGTGACCAAGACCCCGCCGGCAGCCGAGCTCATCAAGAAGGCCGCGGGCATTGCCAAGGGCTCCGGCGAGCCGCACAAGACCAAGGTCGCCAAGCTCACCAACGAGCAGGTCCGCGAGATCGCCCAGCAGAAGCTGGAAGACCTCAACGCCCACGACATCGACCAGGCCGCCAAGATCATCGCCGGCACCGCCCGCTCCATGGGCGTAACCGTCGAAGGCTGACACCCACGGGGGGCGCAGCCCCCCGTGCACCCCCCAAGAAGATGAGCGGCAAAGCCGCACCGCGCTTTTCGGGGGCACACGGGGGCAGAGCCCCCGTGCGCGTGGGAGGGTCAAGCGCTGACCCGTACCACGACTCCACACAACAGTGGGCGATCATCCGCCCGCGCAGATCCACTAGGAGAGAACATGAAGCGCAGCAAGGCCTACCGGGCCGCTGAAGAGAAGATCGGCCACGACGAGGCCTACTCCCCGCTCGAGGCCGTGCGCCTGGCGAAGGAGACCTCCACCACGAAGTACGACTCGACGGTTGAGGTCGCGATGCGCCTCGGCGTCGACCCTCGTAAGGCCGACCAGATGGTGCGTGGCACCGTCAACCTGCCGCACGGCACCGGCAAGACCGCCCGGGTGCTGGTCTTCGCGACCGGCGCCAACGCCGAGGCCGCGGAGGCCGCCGGCGCCGACTACGTCGGTTCCGACGACCTGCTCGCCAAGGTGCAGGGCGGCTGGCTGGACTTCGACGCGGTCGTCGCCACCCCTGACCTCATGGGCAAGGTCGGCCGCCTCGGTAAGGTGCTGGGCCCGCGCGGCCTGATGCCGAACCCGAAGACCGGCACGGTGACGATGGACGTGGCCAAGGCCGTCTCCGACATCAAGGGCGGCAAGATCGAGTTCCGCGTCGACAAGCACTCCAACCTGCACTTCATCATCGGCAAGACGTCGTTCGACGACAAGGCGCTGGTGGAGAACTACGGCGCGGCGCTGGAGGAGATCCTGCGGCTCAAGCCGTCGGCGTCCAAGGGCCGGTACATCTCGAAGGCCACGATGACCACGACGATGGGCCCCGGCATCCCGCTGGACTACACCCGCACCCGCAACCTGCTGGAGGACGAGGCCTGAGGCCTGTCCGCCTGACGCACGAGAGCGCCCGTCACCCCTGGGGGGCGGGCGCTCTCCTCGGTCGGGGCGTGCGGATTTGGCCGCAAGGCGGGGGATCCCGTACCTTTAGGGACGACCCATGACCGCCGGTTGTCGCCGGGCGCCCCGCGCCTGATCGACCGAAGAGCCCGTGAGGGGCTGTCCAGCGCAGGCCACGAATGTGAACGCTTCCGCGGGCTGATGCCCGCGTGATGTCCAAGCTCCCGTGCCCTGCGCCGGGAGCTTTTCTCATGCGCCAGGGTGCCGGCACCGTTCGTCACAAGGAGGCCCCATGGCAACGCCCGCTAAGCAGGCAGCCATCGCCGAGCTCACGGACAAGTTCCGCGAGTCCGGTGCGGCCGTTCTCACCGAGTACCGCGGCCTGACCGTCACGCAGCTCTCGCAGCTGCGCACGTCGCTGCGCGCCCACGGCTCGTACTCGGTCGTGAAGAACACGCTTACGGAGATCGCTGCCAAGGACGCCGGGGTTACGGCGTTCGACGGTCAGCTCTCCGGCCCTTCGGCCATCGCCTTCATCACCGGTGACCCGGTGGAGGCGGCCAAGAGCCTGCGTGACTTCGCGAAGGCCAACCCCCTGCTCGTCATCAAGGCCGGCGTTCTCGACGGCAAGGCGATGACGGCGGAGGAGATCACCAAGCTCGCGGACCTCGAGTCCCGCGAGGTTCTGCTGGCCAAGCTCGCCGGCGCCATGAAGGCGAAGACGAGCCAGGCTGCCGCGCTGTTCCAGGCGCCGTTGAGCAAGACGGTTCGCACCGTCGAGGCTCTGCGCGCCAAGGTCGCCGAGGGCGCTCCGGCGCCGGCCGCGGCCACCGACGTCGCCGCGGGTGGCGACGAAGGCTGACGCGCTTGAAGCGCGCAGTCTGATCCGTTCACGATCTGCCACTCACGGCATAGCTAGGAAGGAAGCCAATCATGGCCAAGCTGAGCAATGACGAGCTGCTTGACGTTTTCTCGGAGATGACGCTCATCGAGCTGTCCGAGTTCGTCAAGGCGTTCGAGGAGAAGTTCGACGTCACCGCCGCCGCCCCCGTCGCGGTCGCCGCCGCTGGTGGCGCCGCTGGTGGCGACGCCGCTCCGGCCGAGGAGGAGAAGACGGAGTTCGACGTCATCCTCGAGGCTGCTGGCGACAAGAAGATCCAGGTCATCAAGGAGGTGCGCGCCCTCACGAGCCTCGGCCTGAAGGAGGCCAAGGACCTCGTCGACGGCGCCCCCAAGGCCGTCCTGGAGAACGCCAACAAGGACGACGCGGAGAAGGCCAAGGCTGCCCTCGAGGGCGCCGGCGCCACCGTCACCCTCAAGTGACGTCGCGCTGCGGGTCTGGGCACGCGCTCTGACCTGCAGCGCCCCGCCGAGTGACAAGTGCGGCGAGCTGAACGGAAATCCCTGTTCAGCTCGCCGCACTTTTTTGTTGCGGACCTCCCTAGAGCTGCGGCTGCAGGTGGATGCCCGCCAGCATGCAGCGGGCCGAGCCGCCGGCGTGCTCGATCGTCGGGATGGCGACAGGCAGCAGGGGAGTGGCGGCCTCGATGGTCGCCCGCTGCGCGGGGCTCAGCGAGGCGACCCCGCGGGCGCTCATGACGAGCACATTGCCGGTCGGGGTCGACAGCTCGAAGGCGTTGCCGGCGAACTCGGCGATCTGCGCGCGGCTCAGCGGCACGACCTGGCGGCCCGTCGCCTCCAGTTCGGCGCGCACCCGTCGGCGATCCGTTGGCTCGGGCATCGCGTCCAGGCCCACGAGGGCGGTGCTGGTGCCGACCGACATGAGGACGTTGCTGTGGTAGATCGGCACGCCCGAGTCGTCGAAGGCGTCGAAGACGACCGGCTCGTAGTCGAAGTCCGCGCAAAACCGGTGCAGCAGCGGCTCGCTCATGCGCCGGGAGCGGCACGCGTAGGCCCGGCGCGCGTGGTGGTCGAGCACCATCGAGCCGGTGCCCTCGAGAAACAGCCCGTCATGCTCGTAGCGCGAATAGTCGAAGTGCCGCGTCACGCGGTAGTGGCGAGCGAGTTCGTCGAGGATGTCCTGGCGTCGCTCGTTCCGGCGGTTGGGGCAGTGCATCGGGTAGATGGCGACCGACCCGGAGGCTTCGGTCGAGAACCAGTTGTTGGGAAAGACGGAATCGGGCGTGGCCGTGCCGGTGTCGTCGAAGAGGTGCACCGTGACGCCCGCTGTGCGCAGGGTGTCGGCCATCGCGGTCACCTCGTCAAAGGCGGCGCGGGCGACCTGGGCGGGGGTGCCGGCAGGGACGCTCTGGTAGGCGTTGTCGGCGCGCGTCGCCGGATTGGGTGCGAAGTGGTGCGGGCGCACCATGACCACTGCGTTCGGTGCGTGGTGCCGGCACGGTGCGGCGGTGTCGGCGCATCGGCCGACCGTCATCTCGAGCAGCATCGGTTGCCCCAATCGTTCGTCGTTGCCTCGATGATCGGCCACGACGACGGCTGGCACCATGCCCATATGTCACATGAAATGCCCAGAGACTGAGCAGAGTGATCGGCAGTGAGTTACATTATGCGCAATGCGAGCCTTGGATGATATCGACCGGCGCCTCATCTTCGAACTGCGCAACGACTCACGTGTCACCGTCAAGGCGCTCGCGGAGACGCTGCACGTGTCGCGCGGCACGGCGCAGGCGCGCCTCGACCGGCTGCTGCGCGACGGGGTGATCCGTCGTTTCACCATCGAAGTCGGCCCGGGCGCCGAAGAGGACGTCGTGCGAGCGGTGACCACCATCCAGGTCACGGGCTCGACGGCCGGCCGAGTTGCCCGCCACCTGCGCGGCATGGCGACCGTGCGGGAGGTGCACACCACCAATGGCACCTGGGACCTCGTCGCCGAACTCACAGCCCCCAACCTGGTCGTGCTCGATGCCACGCTCAACGAGATCCGCTCGCTGGCGGGCGTCGCCAACACCGAGACCTCGATCCTGCTGCGGTCGCTGTGAGCTGTGCTGCGCCGCGGTGCGCGGCGTGGACCACTAGCGGGCTCGCCGGGTGAGTCCCGCTGGGTCCTCGATGCGAACCTCCCCGCGTGACATGGCGATCAGACCGTCGCGTTCGGCGGCGCGTAGCACCTGGTTGGCCGTCGGGCGGGTCGTGCCCGCCATGCTCGCGAGGATCTCCTGGGTCAGAGGCACGACGGTGCCGGGGGAACCGTCTCCGTAGAGGCGGCCCATGGCCAGCACCCGGCGCAGCACCCGCTTGTCCGCGGGCACGTACAGCGCTTCGATGACGCGGGCGTCCTGGCGACGGATGTAGCGCGTCAGCTGACTGACGAGGAACCGGTCCATCGCGGGATTGGTAGCGCGCAACCGCACGAAGTCGGCCTTGCCGATCATCCAGGTCTCGACGGCGTCCAGGGCCGCGACGGTGGCGCTGCGCTCGGCGTCCTCGCGCAGCAGCGCGATCTCGCCGAAGCTCGATCCGGGACCGAGCACGGTGAGGATGGCGAGGTCACCCGACCACGTCGCGACCTGCACGCTGACGTGCCCGGAGGCGATGACATGCATCGAGTTGGCTGCGTCACCGGCGTGGAAGATCACCTCGCCGCGACGAAAGCGCCGCCGGGCCGCGACATCGCGCAGCCGGTCGCGCGTGGCCTCATCGAGCGCGGCAGCCAGGGTGCTCTCCACGAGCGAAGTGTCCTCCACTGCGGCCCCGTTGACCAGGCGGCACCATGTCGCGGTCATCGGTCCGATGCCTGGATGCCCCCCTTGCTTGCACCGCTAGCGGCCCCGGCGGCGAGCGCCTGGGCGAAGAGGGCGTCGACCATCGGGTCGCCGCAGTCCTGCGCGTCCGCAGGGGCAGCGACGGCGAGCCGGGCCTCGCACTCGGCCAACTCGTCGAGCACGTAAGCGGGGTGCAGGGAATCGGCGACGGCCCTGGCCTGCCGCAGCAGCCGGCGATGACCCGGACGGCCCTGCTGCGCGGCGCAGATCGCCAAGCCGGTGGTGCACTGGGTCGTGGTGACCCAGTCGCCGATCGCCAGCGCGGTGCGCAGCGCCTCCACGTAATGGGCGGAGGCGGAGTCGAGATCGCCGGTCGCGCGCCGCACCTCGCCCAGGTTGGCGGTCAGGTAGGCCGTCGCTCGTTCGTAGCCCATGCGGGCGGCGGCGCGCATCGCGCGGCGCAGCCAACGCTGCGCCGCTCGCAGGTCGCCGGACTGGGCGTACACGCCGGCGAGGTCGTTGCACAGGTGCACGGTCAGGCGCGGGTCGCCGACCTGCTGGGCCCGGCGGTGGGCCTCGCGGAGCCCGCGTAGCGCCGCGTCGTGCTGCCCCCGCGCCGCGGCGGTGAGCGCGACGTTCTCCAGAGCCGCCGCGACGAGCGCTTCGTCGCCGAGCGACTCCGCGAGCCGCTGCTGGCGGGCCGCAGCCCGACCCGCAGCAGCGATGTCGCCGTGCTGGAAGTGCGCAAAAGCGAGTCGGTCAAGGGCTCGGCTCGCGCCCGCGAGGTCGCTCGCAGCGCGCAGTTGCCGGGCGGCCTGCGCGAGCAGAGTGACCGCCTCCTCGAAGCGGGTGGTGGAGACGAGCAGGCTGCCGAGTTCACGTCGGGCGTCGGCGGCAGTGTGTGCAGCGTCGGCTTGCTCGCGGTCAGGCCTCTGCTCGGCCAGCCGCACCGCCTCCCGCAACGCGATCTCCGCCTCGGACCACCGGGCGATGATGGCGAGCAGGGCCCCGCGGCGCACCAGCAGCGGAGCCCGTTGACCGCCGACCTCGATCGCCTCCAGGTGCGCGAGGTATCCGAGGGCGGCACTCGTGGCGTAGCTGCGTTCGGCCGCGCGGGCCGCCGCGCCGATCCACTCTCGTTGCTTGGCGACGTTGGCGGTACGCCCGTAGTGGTGGGCGAGGAGGTCCACGAGGTCGACGCGCGCGTCCCGGTCCGGCGTCTGCCGGTCGGCCGCGTCGCCGTCGGTGGGCGGCAGGGTCGCCTCGAGATGCCGTGCCGTGGCCTCGTGCAGGTGCGCCCTGTCTGCCAGGCTCGCGGCGGCGTAGACGACGTCTCGCACGAGCGTGTCGACGAATCTGTGACCCGCCTGGCGAGCGTCGGGCTGCAGGAGGCCGATGCGGCTCAGCCGATCCAGTTCCTCCCGCAGGTCGTGTCCGCCGGCCGCGCTCCCGCCGAGAGCAGCCTGCAGCGCATCGTCGGTGAACTGCGGCCCGATGACTGCCGCCGCCCGCAGCACTCGCTGGTCGCGGCCGAGCAAGCCGTCGACTCGGGCCAGCACGAGCCGATGCACGTCGAGCGGCAGGCTCGGATCGGCGCCCCACGGCGGGGCGGGGTCGTCGGCGCAGGCCAGCAGGTGCTTGAGCATGAGCGGGTTGCCCCCGCTGCGCTCGATCGCGGCGGTGAGTTGCTGCGCTGGGAGTGCTCCGTGGCCCCAACTGCGCGCGAGGCGCGTGCGCTCTTCGAGGGCCAGGCTGCCGAGGTGGATCCGGATTACTGAGCTCCCAGATTGCCCAGAGAAGTGTGGAAAAGGTGTTTCGGAGGGGCTCGCCACGAGCAGGAACAGTCCTAGCGCGGGGGCGCGCGCCATGAGGTCGTGCAGCAGGCGCATCGACAGCTCGTCGAGCCGGTGCGCGTCGTCGACGACGATGACCCGAGGGCGCGAATCCGGTTGCGCGCCGAGCAGAGCGAGTAGCACGCGGGTTGTGGCGCGGGCCCGGTCACCCGGATCCCACCTGCGCGTCGGCGGGGTGTGCCCGCTCAGGCCGAGTGGCGCCGCCAACAGGGGAGCCAGGTCAGGCAGGTCTACCGCCGTGGCCGCCTCGGCAACCGTCTGCGGGTCGGGCCTGGCGCCGTCGAACAGCAGCTCGCGCCACACCGGTCGCCACGGCAGGTAGGGGCGGATGTCGCCGGGCAGAGGTTGGCCCGTGCGGACGATGATCGTCTCGGGAGTGGGTAGGGCCTCGGCAACCGCGTCGAGGAAGGCGCTCTTGCCGATGCCCGGGTCACCTATGACGAGCAGCGCCGCGCCGTGGCCGCGGGCAGCACGCCGGGAGAGCGTGGCCGCCAGCCGCAGCTGCCGCGCTCGTCCGACGAAGCGCGCCGCGCTGCCGCTGTTCAGCTCTGGTATGGCGTCGGGACCCGCTGGTTCGGGTGACGCGAGGTCGTGGTCGCTCGGCTCGATCTGCGTGGCGTAGACGGCGACCTCGCCGGCCCCCTTGAACTGTCGGCGCCCCCTGCTGCGCGGATGCAAAGCCTGACCGCAGCGTTGCGCGGTGGCCTCGTCCATCCAGACGACGGCGCGCGCCTGCCCCGTCTGGCCGCCGGCCTGGCCATCGTCGAGCGGAGCATCGTCCGGTCGAGCGTCGTCACGGCCGGCCGCGGCCGCCATGCGCGCCGCGAGGTTGACGCTCTCCCCGACGACGACGTACTCCCGGTGAGCGGGGGAGCCGAGCTCTGCACAGAAGGCCGTGCCGGTAGCGACGCCCGCGGTCCCGCAGATCCCGACGTCGCGGGCCGCTTGCAGCAGCAGCGTGGCGCACGACACCGCGGCCGCGGCGTCGTCGGGTCGCGCGCGGGGCGCGCCGAACCCCAGCACGAGTTGGAAGCGCGGTCCACTGCCGTCGACCTGACGCAACTCCCCGCCGCAGCGAGCGACGATTGCGGCCGCCTGTGGCAGCAGCCCCCGCACCGGCCCAACACCGTCGCTGGTCGGCCCGAGCCTGACGAACACGGTGGTGACCACCCGGTGCTCGGCAACCCTGCGCTGCCGGCCGACGCGACCGCCGCCGCCGGGCCTCTCCAGGAAACGGATGCTCGCCGCGTCGGCCGGGGCGCCCTGGTCTGCCGGAGCGTTCGCCGTCATAGGCATCGCGGCCGAGTTCGCCTCTGCGAGGGCGATCCCGCCCGGGGTGGCGCGCTGCTGGGCCGCCATGGCGGCCCGCACCGTCTCGCCCCAGAGCACCTCGCACGAGAGCACCTGCGCCGGCGGCTCGTCACCGCTGGCCTCGACCCGTCCGCCGCCGGGTAGAGCGTTCGGTCCGACCGAGTCGCCGGATATCGCCCAGCTGAGAGTCGTCCGGCTGACGTGCCCCGTGGCGATCCCGATGCGCAGCAGCGGCGTCGGGGGTGGGGGCTGCGGGGGTAGTGCGGGGGCGACGAGGCTGCCGAGTGGGCGCAACCGGCCCGTGGTCCGCTGCATCTGTTGCGCGGCCGCGAGTGCCCGTCGGCGCGCATGCGGGGCGGTGAAGACGGCCGTGAGGGCATCACCGGCGTACGCGGTGACCTGGCCGCCCTCGCTCGCGACGGCTTCGTCCCACCGGTGAAAGGTCTCGTCCAGCCAGTCGTGCAGCGCTTCTACCCCGCGGGGACCCCTGGCGCTGAGGTGGCGCGTGAGCGGGGTGAAGCCGACCAGGTCGGCCACGAGCACGGCCCCCACCGACGCCGGGATGCCTCGCGATCCGTGCGTACTTTCCCGCGCCGACGCCGGGAACGTCACCGCCATGACACAAGTCTTGCCGCCTGGCTCGGCGGGGAGCAAGCCTTAATCGCACAGAAGAGTCTGCGCACCCGGTGCTTCTCGAAGCATCGCTCTCCCAGAGTCACGTGCGCCAGCTCATCGACCCCTGATCCTCTCGAAAGGCCCCGTCATGCATCGCAACCGAGTCCTCGCCGCCTCCCTGACCGTCGCGCTGGCGACAACCCTGGCCACCGCCTCGGCCGCCCACGCCCGCGCGTGGCAGTTCTCCGATGCGACCCTTGTCGACGTCCGGCACGCCTGCCGCGACGGCCTGCGCCTCGGTGTGGCCGTGTCGGGTGCGCCGGGCTCCGTCGACCCGGCGATCGCCCGCAAGGACTACCCGACTCTCGTGTCGGCGATCCAGCCGGCGACGCAGGAGTGGACGCCCCAGACCCCGCTCGTCGTGCGCTCGCCGATCGTCGTGCCGCGAGTCAAGAAGCCGACCACCGTGCCCATCGACGGCGGCGGCGGTACCGAGGTCCCGCACCCCGTCTCGCACCTCGGTGTGTTCACCGTGCGCGCGCTCACCACGTTGGCCACCGGCCCGATCGCCGTATCGTCGTCCAGCACGCCGGGTCTGGGCAATCCCATCGAGGCCGAGGTCGAGGACTGCTACCTCTTCGCCCCCGTCGATGTTGTACCGGGCAATCGACACAACAACGTCCGGATCGGTCGCGTCGATGTCCAGGTCGCGCTGCTGAGCACGCGGCACCTGCGAGCCGACCGGCTCGACGCCCGGACATTCACCTTCGGGCCCAAGCAGACGCGCGCTCGCAGCCACCAGCTGCGCGACGTCAACCGCGACGGCCGACGCGACCTCGTCCTCACCTTCCGCACGTCCGCGACCGGCCTGACCTGTGCCAGCCGCACCGCGACCCTCACCGGCCAGACCCGATCCGGTGGCCTCATCGAGGGCCGCGACAAGGTGAACCCCACCCATTGCCGCCGCTAGCCGCCACCTCGCGGCCGGCGAACCATCCCTTCGTCGTCCGGTGGTGCCCTGCTCGGGTGGCTGATTGGATGGGCGGGCCCTGAACCCGAGCAGGACGGTGCATGCGATGTCGACAGCAGCGCGGACGCAGGAGAAGCCGAGCAAACTCGTGGGCGCTTTGAGCGCTCTGGAACGAGTGGGGAATCTGCTCCCGCACCCGTTCTGGTTGTTCGTCATCCTCGGTGGGATCGTGCTCGCCTTGAGTTCGGCGCTGAGCCGGTTGGGATTGAGCTCGGTCTCGCCAACGGACGGGGAGACCGTCGAGGTGGTGGACCTGCTCAACCAGGAGGGGATCCACCAGATCATCAGCGAGGCGGTGCCGAATTTCACGAGCTTCCCGCCGTTGGGCCTCATCATCATCGTCATGCTCGGCGTTGCGGTCGCCGAGTACACCGGACTCATCAGCGCGACGATCCGTCTGGTCGTCTCACGGGTCTCCCCGCGGTGGTTGACCTTCGTCCTGGCGCTCACCGGCGTGACCGGCTCGGTCGCCTCTGATGCGATTTACGTCGTTCTCATCCCCCTCGGCGCGGCCGCCTTCAAGGCGGTCGGGCGCAGTCCCGTGCTCGGCGCCGTCGTCGCCTTCGGGTCGGCCAGTGCGGGCTACAACGCCTCGCTGCTGATCACCGGCACCGACGCGATCCTCGCCGGCCTGTCGACCTCGGCCGCGCAGATCATCGACGAGACCTACGTCGTTACCCCGGTCGCCAACTACTTCTTCGCCGCGGCCTCCGCGGTCTGGCTCGCGGCGCTGGTCACCCTCGTCACGGAGTTGTTGCTGACCAAGACCACCCGCACCATGGTCGATGACGAGGCGGTCGATGACGAGGCCGTGGATGACGAGGCAGTCGATGGCGACGCCGATGATCGCAAGGCGGCTTCGGCGGGGGAGCAGGGGGTCGTGGGTGACGGCGACGATGCTGCGGACCCCTTCGAGGTCTCGGCCGCAGAACGCCGCGGTCTGCGCTGGGCGGCGCTCACGGCTGTGCTCTGCTTCGCGGCCTACTTCGCGTTGCTGTTCTGGCCGGGTTCGATTCTGCGCGGCGAGACCGGGGCGCTCGACAGCCCGCTGCTAACGGACGTCGTGGTTCCCATCGCGCTCGTGTTCGGGCTCACGGGTGCCGTCTACGGCGTCACCACCGGCGCGATCACGAGCTTCGATGACGTGCCGAAAATGATGGGTAAGGGCATCGTCACCCTCGCTCCCGTGCTCGTGCTCTTCTTCGCGGCTGCCCAGTTCTTGGCCTACTTCCGCTGGTCCAACCTCGGGCAGATCATCTCCATCGAGGGCGCTGGCCTCTTGGAGGGCGCCGGGCTGCCGCCGCTCGTGCTATTCGCCGGGCTGGTGCTGCTCACCGCGTCGATCAACTTCTTCATCACCAGTGGTTCGGCCCAGTACGCCCTTATGGCGCCGGTGATCGTTCCCATGTTTATGTTGCTCGGCTATTCACCGGAGGTGACGCAAATGCTCTACCGGATGGGTGACTCGCCGACCAACATTATTAGCCCGATGAGTCCCTACTTCGCGCTCGCGCTCGGATATGTGCAGCAGTACTACAGTAAGGCCGGGATCGGCACCCTGATCTCGCTGACACTGCCGATCTCCATGACGCTGCTCGTGGGCTGGTTCGCATTCTTCGCCCTCTGGTACACCATCGGACTGCCGCTCGGGCCCGGCGTCCCCGTCCGCTGAAAGGCGCTATGACACACGCTGTCCGCTACCGCGACCTACTGACGACGAACGTCGAGGCGATGATCGATGATCTGCGGCGTCTCGTCCACGTCGAGACCCCCAGCGACCGACCCGACCTGCTCCGCGCGGGCTTGGCCGACATCGAGGACTACGTCACCACTCGCCTCGGGGCGCCGAGCCGTCGGCAGCGGCACGACGGTGGTGCTCGGGGCGACGTCCTCGACCTGACGTGGGAGGGCACCGCCCCAGGTGCCGTTCTGTGCCTCGTGCACTACGACACGGTCTGGCCGGAGGGCACCGTCGACGACTGGCCGTTGACCCGCGACGGCGACATCCTCACCGGGCCAGGAGTGCTGGACATGAAGGCCGGGCTCGTCCAGACGGTCTGGATGCTGCTGGTGCTACGGGAGGTCGGGGAGCCGCATCCTGCCGTCCGGCTGCTGCTGACCGGCGACGAGGAGATCGGCTCGTCTGTCGGTCGGCCGCACATCGAGGCCGCCGCCGCCGATGCGCTCGTCACGCTCATCCCCGAGCCGAGTGCCGCGGGCGACGTGAAGCTGCAGCGCAAGGGAATGGTGTTCGCCGACCTGCAGGTGCACGGAGTGGAGTCGCACGCCGGCCTCGACCCCGACGCCGGAGCGTCGGCGATCACCGAACTCGCCGCTCTCATACCCCAGATCAACGCCCTCGCCGACCGAGAGCGGGAGACGACCGTCAACGTCGGCGTCATCCGCGGCGGGTCGGGGCGCAACGTGGTTGCCGGCGTCGCCTCCTGCGAGGTGGACATCCGCATTCAGGACCCCGCGGAGGAGGACCGGATGGTGGCGGCCTTGGAGGCACTGACGGTCACCGATCCGCGCTGCAGCCTGGAGGTGATCGTCGAGCGCAATCGGCCACCGATGAACCCGACGGCGCACTCGCAAGGCTTGTTGACTCTGCTGCGAACGGCGGCCGCAGACCTGGACGAGACCGTCGACTCCCGCGCGGTCGGCGGGGCCAGCGACGGTAATTTCGTCAGCGCGCTCGGGCTGCCGGTGATCGATGGAATCGGGGGTATCGGAGCGGGTCCGCACGCGCGTCATGAGCACATCACAGTAAAGGGGCTATCCCGACAAACTGCTCTCATGGCGGCGGTCGCTGAACAACTCGGCGCGGCCCATCGGTAACACGTCGGGCAAGTTCTACAAAGAAGTGATTGGAGTCTATGGCGGGGCCTAAGTCCTTGCCTTCTCGTTAGCAGCCCTTCGACAGTGCGCGCTGGACTAGGTTCGTTCGGTGGGCAAGTCCGCCCACAGTTGCGTGAGTCAAAGGGGATCAGCGTGGGAGACACTCGGTGGGAGACGGATCTGCTCGGACGCAAGGCGGTGCCCGCTGATGCGTATTACGGCGTGCACACGGTGCGCGCCGTCGAGAATTTCCCGATCTCCGGGCGGACTATCAGTGAGGTGCCGGCGATGGTGCGCGGCATGGTGATGGTCAAGAAGGCCACCGCGCTGACCAACAAGGCCCTCGGGGCGCTCCCGGCCGACGTCGCCGACGCCATCGTCTGGGCCTGCGATCAGGTGCTCGAGCACGGCCGCTGCGCCGACCAGTTCCCGGTCGACGTCTTTCAGGGTGGGGCCGGCACGTCGCTGAACATGAACACCAATGAGGTCATCGCCAACCTCGCCCTCGAGCACCTCGGCCACCCCAAGGGCTCCTACGACGTCGTCAACCCGAACGACCACGTCAACCGCAGCCAGTCGACCAACGACGCCTACCCCTGCGGGTTCCGCCTCGCCGTCGACGAGATGGTCGCCGGCCTCGAGAAGGCCCTCACCGAACTCGCCGACGCCTTCCACACAAAGGGCGAGGAGTCCACCGACGTCCTGAAGATGGGCCGCACTCAGCTGCAGGACGCCGTGCCCATGACCCTCGGGCAGGAGTTCAGCGCCTTCGGCATCACGCTGGGGGAGGAGCTGCGCCACCTGGAGACCGCGCGCCACCTGCTCCTGGAGATGAACCTCGGCGCCACCGCCATCGGCACCGGCCTCAATACGCCGCCCGGGTACGCGCCCCTCGCGGTCACCAACCTCGCGCGCGTCAGCGGACGCCCCTGCATCCCCGCCCCGAACCTCATCGAGGCCACGAGCGACTGCGGCGCCTACGTGATGACCCACGCCGCCCTCAAGCGGCTCTCGATGAAGCTGTCGAAGATCTGCAACGACCTGCGGCTGCTTTCCTCCGGCCCGCGGGCGGGCCTCAACGAGATCAACCTCCCGGAGGTGCAGGCCGGCTCGTCGATCATGCCCGCCAAGGTCAACCCCGTGATTCCCGAGGTCGTCAACCAGGTGTGCTTCAAGGTCATCGGCAACGACGTCACCGTGACGATGGGCGCGGAGGCCGGGCAGTTGCAGCTCAACGTCATGGAGCCGGTGATCGCGCAGTCGCTGTTCGAGTCGATCACGCTGCTCACCCGCGCCTGCGACGTGCTGCGCACGAAGTGTGTCGACGGCATCACCGCCAACAAGGAGGTGTGCCTGGGGTACGTCACGAACTCCATCGGCGTCATCACCTACCTCAACGACTACATCGGTCACGAGGCGGGCGACGAGATCGGCAAGGAGGCGGCGCGCACCGGCCGCGGGGTCCGTGAGCTCGTCCTCGAGCGGGGCCTGATGGAGGCGGAGATGCTCGATCGGCTGCTCTCGCTGGAGAACCTCATGAACCCCGGCTACGTGCCCACCACGTCTGACGAGGTGGCCTCCGACCCGAAGGCCGCACGTTGATCTGGATACATCTGCTCGTCGTTCTCGCGGCGATCTTCCTCGGTGCCCGCCTGGGCGGCATCGCCATCGGCTTCGCCGGCGGCCTCGGCGTGCTTGTTCTCGCCGTTCTGGGCCTGACCCCAGGTGACATGCCGCTCGACGTCATCTCCATCATCATGTCGGTGATCTGCGCGATCGCCGCCATGCAGGTGGCCGGTGGCATGGACTACCTGGTCGACCTCGCCGAGCGCATCCTGCGCCGCAACCCCAAGCACCTGAACTTCCTCGCGCCGATCATCACGTATCTCATGACGCTCATGGCCGGCACGGGACACACGGCATTCTCGACGATGCCGGTGATCACCGAGGTCGCCAAGGAGAACGACATCCGGCCGTCGCGGCCGTTGTCGGTCGCGGTCGTGGCTTCCCAGATCGCCATCACGGCGTCTCCGATTTCGGCGGCGGTCGTGTATTTCTCCTCGGTGCTCGAACCGCTCGGGGTGGGCTATCTCGACCTGTTGGGCGTGGCGATTCCGTCGACGTTCATTGCGTGCATGCTTACTGCGCTCGTCATGACGCTCATCGACCGGGCCAACCCCAACAGTCCACTGTCGAAGGACCCCGTCTATCAGGATCGGCTGGCGCGCGGTGTCGTCTCACTGCGCGGCGAGCAGCGCCGCGAACTCAAGCCACAGGCTCGGGCGTCGGTGCTGGTGTTCCTGGTGGGACTGGTGGCGGTCATGGGGTATGCGACGGCCATCTCCGACCGGGTCGGGCTCATCGAAGACCCGGTCATGGGTCGCGATCAGGCGATCATCGCGTTCATGCTGACGATCGCCGCCGTGACGGTGCTGCTGGCGCGCATCGCGCCGAGCGACATCCTCTCGGCGTCGACCTTCAAGTCGGGCATGAGCGCCTCGATCTGCGTGCTGGGCGTCGCCTGGCTGGGCACGACCTTCGTGCAGGCCTACACCGACGACATCGAGCGTGCGGCCGGCGGCCTGCTGACCGACTTCCCGTGGCTGCTGGCGGTCGTGCTGTTCTTCGCCGCGGCGCTGCTGTACTCGCAGGCGGCGACCACCAAGGCGCTCATGCCGACGGCCCTGGCCCTCGGAGTGGCCCCGGGGGCGGCCGTGGCGGCGTTCCCTGCGGTGTCGGCGCTGTTCGTGTTGCCGACCTACCCGACGCTGCTCGCGGCGGTGGAGATGGATGACACGGGGAGTACCCGTATCGGCAAGGCGGTCTTCAACCACCCGTTCCTGGTACCGGGGGTTCTGACGATCGCCTTCGCGGTGATCCTCGGCTTCCTCTTCGGCGCCCTCATCATTTGAGGGTGAGTAGCTGTCGGGGACGGAGGTAAGGCTGGTGCGCGCCGGGCAGGCGGGACATGATGGGGGTTCCGCGCCGCCCGGCGCGTTGCGGTAACGGCGTGCAGGAGCAGCGATGACGACCTTCCGACCGGACCCCACCTTCTACCCCTCGCCGAGCATGGCCATGGAGGCGCCGCCCGAGCGGTACGGCTATGTCGCGACGTTCTGGCGCGACGAGGGTGAGCCGCAGAAAGACGCGGTGGCTGCCGTCGACCTCGACCCGAACTCCCCGACGTACAGCCAGGTCGTGGGCTGGTGCGAGATGCCGAACGTCGGCGACGAGCTGCACCACCACGGGTGGAACGCCTGCAGTAGCGCGCTGTGCCCGAGCAACCCCCACCCGCACGTTGAGCGGCGGCACCTGCTGTTCATGGGGCTGCGCTCCAGCCGCATCCACTTCGTCGACGTCAAGAAAGACCCGAAGAACCCGAGCATCGCCAAGATCATCGAGCCGCAGGAGTACAAGGCCAAGTCCGGCTACAGCCGACCGCACACTGCTCACTGCGGTCCGGAGGGCATCTACGTCACCAATCTGGGTGCCGCCGACGGCGACGAGGGCCCGGGCGGCATCGCCCTGCTCGACCACGACACGTACGAGGTCATCGGCACCTGGGAGAAAGATCGCGGCGACCAGTACCTGGCGTACGACTTCTGGTGGCACATCAATCACGACGTGATGATCACCAGCGAGTGGGGCACGCCGCGCCAGATCGAGAACGGGATCATCCCCGAAGAGCTGCTGGCCAACAAGTACGGCCACAAGCTGCACTTCTTCGACATGAAGAAGCGCCGCAACATCCAGACCATCGATCTGGGGGAGCAGTACCAGATGACGCTGGAGCTGCGGCCCGCGCACGACCCCGCCAAGGAGTACGGCTTCGTCGGGATCGTCATTTCGACGGAGGATCTTTCGGGGTCGATCTGGTGCTGGTATCGCGACGGGGAAGAGTTCGCGATCAAGAAGGTCTTCGACATCCCCGCCGAGCCGTGCGACGACGTCGACCTGCTGCCGAACCTGCTCAAGGGGTTCGGTGCGGTGCCGGCGCTCATCACCGACATCGACCTGACCGTCGACGACAAGTACCTGTTCGTCTCCTGCTTCGGGCAGGGCCGCTCGATCATGCTCGACGTCTCCGACCCGCTGAACGTCACGCAGGTCGGCGAGATCCGCGTCGGCGGCATCGCGACCCGCGCCCCGCATCCCAGCCGGCCCGACGTGCCGCTGCTCGGGGCGCCGCAGATGGTCGAGATCAGCCGCGACGGTAAGCGCGTGTACTGGACCAACAGCCTCTACGGCGCCTGGGACGACCAGTTCTACCCCGACGGCGTGGGCGCCTGGATGGTCAAGGCGAATATCGCCGACGGCACCATGACCCTCGACCCCGACTTCTTTGTGGGGCAGGGGCAGTTCCGCGGCAACCGGGTGCATCAGGTGCACCTGGAAGGTGGCGACGCGTCCAGCGACAGCTACTGCTTCAGCTGATGCCGGTCACCGCTGCGCGGACCACCGTGGTGCCGGGGCCCCAGGTCTGCTCGACGTGACGCTGCCCCTGCACGGCGGGATGCCGTCGGGTCACGCGGGCCTGGATGCCGGGATGCTGCTGGCGGCGGCGGGGCTCGGGGTGTTTCACGGCATCAACCCGGGGATGGGTTGGCTGTTCGCGGTGTCGTACGGGTTGCAGGAGAAGAGCGCCCGGGCGATTCTGCGCACGCTGGTGCCGATCACGATTGGGCACGAGGCGTCGGTGTTGCCGATGGCGTTGGCGATCACGGTGTTCGCCTCCCAGGTCACGCGGGCGGTGACCCTGGGGGTCTTCTCGGTGGGCCTCGTTGCGTTCGGTATCTGGTTGCTGCTGCGCCGCCGGCACTTCCGGTGGGTCGGCATGCGGCTGTCGGTGTGGGAGTTGGCGTGGTGGTCGTTCCTCATGTCGACGGTTACCGGTGCGGGCCTGATGTTGGCGCCGGTGTTGCTGAGCGCCCCGGCGGAGTCGATGCTGGAGCACACGCTCGCAAGTGCTCTGTGGGCGGCGGTGGTCGTCGCGGTGGTCCACGCGCTGGCGATGATGGTCACCGCCGGCGTCGTCGCCCTGCTGGTGTACCGGGTCGTCGGTCTGCGCATCCTGCGTTCTGCGTGGATCAACCTCGACAAGATTTGGGCCGCGGCCTTCATCCTGGCCGGCCTCTTCGTGTGGCTCGGCCATGGCTAGCCGCGCCGCGGCGTGACGAGGCCTGACTGGAGACATCGCTAACGGCTACGCGCCGCTCGGCGGGTCGTCCGGGCGTCTCCGCTCGACTTGCCCATGGTCCGCGGTCCCCATTCGGAGCGCACTGCTGGCCCAAGCGTCAAACTGTCAGCTATAGTCGACATATGTATGAGGTCATCAGCACCGATGACTTCAGCCGATGGCTTCGACGACTCAAGGACCGTGCAGCAAGGCTGCGGATCGTTGACCGCCTCGACAGACTGGGCGCTGGCAACGCGGGGAACGCCAAGCAGGTCGGTCATGGCGTGTGGGAACTACGGATGATGTTCGGTCCCGGCTACCGCATCTACTACCTGCACGACGGTCCGCGTCTCGTTCTGCTGCTGTGCGGGGGCGACAAGGCCACGCAGCAACGAGACGTCGAGCGAGCATATCGCCTCGCCGAAGAGTACCGATCTGAGAAGGGAGCGCACGATGACTAGCGCGAAATACACCCGTTTCGATGCCGCCGACTACCTCGAGGATCTCGACGATGTCGCTGCCTATCTCGAGATCGCCCTGGAGCAATCTGACGAGGATCCGAGTGCGGTTCCACGGGCTCTGGGGGTTATCGCCCGATCACAGAACATGAGCGAGCTCGCTCGTCGAGTGGGAATGAGCCGCGATGGCCTCTACAAGGCTCTCTCTGCTGACGGCAATCCCACCTGGTCAACCATCCTCAAGGTCACTCACGCCCTCGGCCTCCGATTCGAGTTGCACACTGTCGCCTGACAATCGACAAGCCCGGTTGATGAGAATGGACAGGGCGTCGGCCTCCGCCTGTAGCTTTCGTTGTCCGTGGTGGTGGACAATGACAGGAGCGTGGCAGGCCCTCTGGCCAGGGTGCGGTGAGTGTTCCGCGGTCCCGAAGGCTCTGCAGCGATGGCAGCAGGTGGGGTGACCAAGTTTCGGGTTGGCGGACGGCTTGCGTGGTGGCGGCGCGTCTGCGGGTCATGCAGGTTCTCAGGCCATGTCGGTCGGCACTGGCGGCCAAGGCGGCGATCACCCGAGCGTCGTCGGGGTGGCGGTCGAGCACGATCTGAATCATGTTGCCGACGGAATCGTCGAGGGAGTCTGTGTTGAAGCGAGAGATCTTGTCGCGGCGGTAACCGTCGATCACCTGACAAACCACAGGGTCACCAGAGTCGATCATTTCCTCGACGTCTTTGATGAAAGCTCTCAGGCGTCGCAGGTCGGGAATGTCGGCGAGGTACCGGAGGGCGGCGCGCCGTCCGGGGTCAAGGGGTCGCCCCCGGTGGAGGTCCAAGACGGCGCCGATGCGGTGCGCGGCCGCGGCGGAGGCGACGGCCGCGGCCCACGAGGCGGCCTCGGCCACGAGGTCCACACTGAGGTGACCTTCGAGCCCACCGACCCCGACACCTCCGCCCTTTTCCTCGCCGTCGTCCGCGAGGCCGCCGCCAACATCACCAAACACGCCCCGGGCGCGGCGTGCCGCTTCACCGGCGCGATCAGCAGCGACGGGCTCGAACTCACGATCAGCAACGACGTGCCTGCGGCGCGCCGCCCCGCCCCCTCCAGTGGGGTCGGGCTCACGCTGGTCGCCGACGACCTCGAAAGAGCCGGTGGCTCCCTGCGTGCAGGCATCGAGGGTACGCAGTGGATGGTGCGCGCCCAAGCCTCCGCACCCGGCGCGAGGGCCGCCGCGACAGGCCGCGTCAACACCAACCGCTCCCGGCTGACACGAGCCCGCTGGCTGCCCACCACCCGTCTGCGCCGAAGGTCCTTCCTGCGCGCGACGTGAGCGCTCCGAAGCCAGTTCGTCACAAGTGCTTGACCTGGCGACTCGTGGCCCACGACACTTCAGGTGGTGGTCACGCGGGGCTCAGGTCCGGCCCCGAACGCGCCGATGGGAGTCGATTGGACTTCACTGGCGAGCATGGGTATGCTGTCGCTTTGCGCTGCCTATGCTCCACGTCCACGTCGAGCGCTCTCCGATCACCAACCCAACGGCACCCTTCGGTCGCGGCCGAAGACTGTCGTGAAGTGGCTGGTCAGGGGTCGACTCCGCGAGGCAAACGGGCATCACGGCAGGCGCGACCGCCGTTGAACCCAGGCCTCTGGAAGGACCATCCTTGGCTGCCTCGCGATCCGCGACCCAGAAGATGTCCAGCGCTATCACGGCCTCTGGCCGTGTGTCTTTCGCGAAGATCCGCGAACCACTGGAGGTGCCCGACCTGCTGGCACTCCAGACCGAGAGCTTTGACTGGCTGCTCGGCAACGAGCGCTGGCAGGAGCGCGTGGCCGACGCCATCGAGGCCGGCCGCGACGACGTGCCCGAGCGCTCCGGGCTCGAGGAGATCTTCGAGGAGATCTCGCCGATCGAAGACTTCTCCGGCTCGATGAGCCTCAGCTTCCGCGACCACCGGTTCGAGGAGCAGAAGTACTCCATCGAGGAGTGCAAGGAGCGGGACATGACGTACAGCGCCCCGCTGTTCGTCACCGCCGAGTTTATGAACAACACGACCGGCGAGATCAAGTCCCAGACGGTCTTCATGGGCGACTTCCCGCTGATGACCGAGCGCGGCACCTTCATCATCAACGGCACCGAGCGCGTCGTCGTCTCCCAGCTTGTCCGCAGCCCGGGCGTCTACTTCGAGCGCACGCCCGACAAGACCTCGGACAAGGACATCTACTCCGCCAAGGTCATCCCCAGCCGCGGCGCATGGCTCGAGTTCGAGATCGACAAGCGCGACATGGTCGGCGTGCGCGTCGACCGCAAGCGCAAGCAGTCCGTCACCGTGCTGCTCAAGGCCCTCGGCTGGTCCGACGCCCGCATCCTGGAGGAGTTCGGCGAGTACGACTCCATCCGCCAGACCCTGGAGAAGGACTCCACGACGGGTCAGGACGACGCGCTGCTCGACATCTACCGCAAGCTGCGCCCGGGCGAGCCGCCGACCAAGGAGGCCGCGCAGGCGCTGCTCGACAACCTCTACTTCAACCCCAAGCGCTATGACCTGGCCAAGGTCGGCCGCTACAAGGTCAACAAGAAGCTGGGCATCGAGGGCGCGCTCACCGAGTCGACCCTGACCGTCGACGACATCGTCGCCACGATCAAGTACATCGTCGCCCTGCACGCCGGCCAGGAGACGATCCCCGGCCGCCGCCGCGGTCAGGACGTCGAGATCCGCGTCGAGACCGACGACATCGACCACTTCGGCAACCGCCGCCTGCGCAATGTCGGCGAGCTCATCCAGAACCAGGTCCGCACCGGCCTGTCCCGTATGGAGCGGGTCGTGCGCGAGCGCATGACGACTCAGGACGTCGAGGCCATCACGCCGCAAACCCTGATCAACATCCGCCCCGTCGTGGCCTCGATCCGCGAGTTCTTCGGCACCAGCCAGCTCTCGCAGTTCATGGACCAGAACAACCCGCTCGCGGGCCTGACCCACAAGCGCCGCCTCTCCGCGCTCGGCCCGGGTGGTCTCTCCCGCGACCGCGCCGGCATGGAGGTCCGCGACGTCCACCCGTCGCACTACGGCCGCATGTGCCCCATCGAGACTCCGGAAGGCCCGAACATCGGCCTCATCGGCTCGCTCGCCTCCTACGGACGCATCAACCCGTTCGGTTTCGTCGAGACCCCCTACCGCAAGGTGCTCGAGGGTCGCGTCACCGACGAGGTGCACTACCTGTCCGCCGACGAGGAAGACGAGTTCGTCATCGCCCAGGCCAACGCGCCCATCGGTGAGGACGGCTACTTCGTTGACGAGCGGGTGCTCGTGCGCTCCAAGGGTGGTGAGTCCGAAGACCTGCCCGCCGGGGAGGTCGAGTACATGGACGTCTCGCCGCGCCAGATGGTCTCCGCGGCCACCGCGCTCATCCCGTTCCTCGAGCACGACGACGCCAACCGGGCGCTCATGGGCGCCAATATGCAGCGTCAGGCCGTGCCGCTCGTGCGCTCCGAGGCGCCCTTCGTGGGCACCGGCATGGAGTACCGCGCCGCGCTGGACTCCGGTGACGTCGTGCGCGCCACCAAGGCCGGTGTCGTGGAGTCGGTCTCGGCCGACGTCGTGTCCGTCGGCAACGACGACGGCACCCACGTCTCCTACCGCATCGCCAAGTTCATGCGCTCCAACCAGGGCACCAGCTACAACCAGCGGGTCGTCGTGGCCGAGAACCAGCGCCTGGAGGTCGGCGACGTCATCGCCGACGGTCCCGCGACCGACGGCGGCGAGATGAGCCTGGGCCGCAACCTGCTCGTCGCGTTCATGCCGTGGGAGGGCTACAACTTCGAAGACGCGATCATCCTGAGCCAGCGCCTGGTGCAGGACGACGTGCTCTCCTCCATCCACATCGAGGAGCACGAGGTCGACGCCCGCGACACCAAGCTGGGCCCGGAGGAGATCACGCGGGACATCCCGAACGTCTCCGAAGAGGTGCTGGCCGACCTCGACGAGCGCGGCATCATCCGCATCGGCGCCGAGGTGCGCGACGGCGACCTGCTCGTCGGCAAGGTCACCCCCAAGGGTGAGACCGAGCTGACCCCGGAGGAGCGGCTGCTGCGCGCGATCTTCGGTGAGAAGGCCCGCGAGGTGCGCGACACCTCCCTGAAGGTGCCGCACGGCGAGACCGGCACGGTCATCGGCGTCAAGGTGTTCGACCGCGAAGAGGGCGACGAGCTGCCGCCGGGCGTCAACCAGCTGGTGCGCGTCTACGTCGCCAACAAGCGCAAGATCACCGACGGTGACAAGCTCGCCGGCCGCCACGGCAACAAGGGCGTCATCTCCAAGATCCTCCCGGTCGAGGACATGCCGTTCCTCGAGGACGGCACCCCCGTCGACGTCGTGCTCAACCCCCTGGGTGTGCCCGGCCGTATGAACATCGGGCAGATTCTGGAGCTGCACCTGGGCTGGGCCGCCAGCCGCGGTTGGGAGATCGCCGGCGAGCCGGAGTGGGCCGACATGGTCCCCGACGACGCGCGCTCGGCCCCGCCCGGCACCCGCGTCGCCACCCCGGTGTTCGACGGCGCCCGCGAGGGCGAGATCACCGGCCTGCTCGACTCGACCCTGCCGACCCGCGACGGACAGCGCCTCATCGGCGCCTCCGGCAAGGCGCGGCTGTTCGACGGCCGCTCCGGCGAGCCGTACCCCGACCCGGTCAGCGTCGGCTACATGTACATCCTCAAGCTGCACCACCTCGTGGACGACAAGATCCATGCCCGCAGCACCGGCCCGTACTCGATGATCACGCAGCAGCCGCTGGGTGGTAAGGCGCAGTTCGGTGGCCAGCGCTTCGGTGAGATGGAGGTGTGGGCCCTCGAGGCGTACGGCGCGGCCTACGCGCTGCAGGAGCTGCTGACGATCAAGTCCGACGACGTCACCGGCCGCGTCAAGGTGTACGAGGCCATCGTCAAGGGCGAGAACATCCCCGAGCCCGGCATTCCCGAGTCCTTCAAGGTGCTCATCAAGGAAATGCAGAGCTTGTGCCTGAACGTGGAGGTGCTCTCCTCCGACGGCACGCAGATCGACCTGCGCGAGCCCGACCAAGAGGTCTTCCGCGCAGCCGAAGAGCTCGGCATCGACCTATCCCGGCGCGAGCCGAGCTCGGTAGAAGAAGTTTAGACATCTGCACAACCGTGCGCTTCGGTCGGATTTCGCGCTAGCGAGATCCGACCGGAGCCCGGGAAACCGCGAGCGAAGCGAGCGTGGTTTGCCGGAACAGACAGGCGTCGGGCGCAGCCCGTCCGAGAAACGCCACCACAGACTCACCGGACGAACTGGACTACGAAAGTAGGACGCACGAAGTGCTAGACGTGAACTTCTTCGACGAGTTGCGCATTGGACTTGCTACCGCGGACAGCATCCGCGCGTGGAGCCACGGCGAGGTCAAGAAGCCCGAGACGATCAACTACCGCACCCTCAAGCCCGAGAAGGACGGCCTCTTCTGCGAGAAGATCTTCGGCCCGACCCGGGACTGGGAGTGCTACTGCGGCAAGTACAAGCGCGTCCGGTTCAAGGGCATCATCTGTGAGCGCTGCGGCGTCGAGGTGACCCGCTCCGGCGTGCGTCGTGAGCGGATGGGCCACATCGAGCTCGCCGCTCCCGTGACCCACATCTGGTACTTCAAGGGCGTCCCGAGCCGGCTGGGCTACCTGCTGGACCTGGCCCCGAAGGACCTGGAGAAGGTCATCTACTTCGCGGCGTACATGATCACCTCCGTCGACGAGGAGGCTCGCCACCGCGACCTGCCGTCGCTCGAGGCCGAGCTGGACGTCGAGAAGAAGGAGATCGAGAAGGCGCGCGACGCCGAGGTCGACTCCCGCGCAAAGCGCCTCGAGGCCGACCTGGCCGAGCTGGAGGCCGAGGGCGCCAAGGGCGACGTGCGCCGCAAGGTGCGCGAGTCCGCCGAGCGCGAGATGAACAACATCCGCAAGAAGGCCGACCAGCAGGCCGAGCGCCTGCAGCAGGTGTGGGACCGGTTCAAGAACCTCAAGGTGCAAGACCTCGAGGGCGACGAGGTGCTGTACCGCGAGATGCGGCAGCGTTACGGCCTGTACTTCGAGGGCGGCATGGGTGCCGCGGCCCTGCAGAAGCGGCTGGAGACGTTCGACCTGGTCGCCGAGGCCGCGTCGCTGCACGAGATCATCGCCACCGGCAAGGGCCAGAAGAAGACCCGCGCCATCAAGCGGCTGCGCGTCGTCACCGCCTTCCAGCTGACCAGCAACAGCCCCATGGGCATGGTGCTGGACTGCGTGCCGGTCATCCCGCCGGACCTGCGCCCGATGGTGCAGCTCGACGGTGGCCGCTTCGCGACCTCCGACCTCAACGACCTGTACCGCCGCGTCATCAACCGCAACAACCGCCTCAAGCGGTTGTTGGACCTCGGCGCGCCCGAGATCATCGTCAACAACGAGAAGCGGATGCTGCAGGAGGCCGTCGACGCGCTGTTCGACAACGGTCGCCGCGGCCGTCCGGTCACCGGCCCGGGCAACCGGCCGCTGAAGTCGCTGTCCGACATGCTCAAGGGCAAGCAGGGTCGCTTCCGGCAGAACCTGCTCGGCAAGCGCGTCGACTACTCGGGCCGTTCGGTCATCGTCGTCGGCCCGACGCTCAAGCTGCACCAGTGCGGCCTGCCCAAGCAGATGGCGCTCGAGCTCTTCAAGCCGTTCGTCATGAAGCGCCTCGTCGACCTCGATCACGCGCAGAACATCAAGTCGGCCAAGCGGATGGTCGAGCGCGCGCGCCCCGCGGTGTGGGACGTGCTCGAAGAGGTCATCACCGAGCACCCCGTGCTGCTCAACCGCGCGCCGACGCTGCACCGCCTCGGCATCCAGGCGTTCGAGCCGCAGCTCGTGGAGGGCAAGGCGATCCAGCTGCACCCGCTCGTCTGCGGCGCGTTCAACGCCGACTTCGACGGTGACCAGATGGCGGTCCACGTGCCGTTGAGCGCGGAGGCGCAGGCCGAGGCCCGCATCCTCATGCTCTCCTCGAACAACATCCTCAAGCCGGCGGACGGTCGCCCGGTGACCATGCCCTCCCAGGACATGATCATCGGCCTGTTCCACCTCACCTCCGAGCTCGACGGCGGGCCGGGGGAGGGCCGGGCGTTCCGCTCGGTCGCCGAGGCGCGGATGGCGTTCGACGCCGGCGAGATCCTGCTCGGCTCGAAGGTCAAGATCCGGTTCACCGACGTCGCGCTGCCCCCGGGTGTCGCGGCGCCGGAGGGTGCGGAGCTGACCGCCGACGGCCTGGTCGCCGAGGCGACCCTGGACACGACGCTGGGTCGCGCGATCTTCAACGGTGCGCTGCCCGTCGACTACCCGTTCGTCAACGAGGAGGCCGACAAGAAGCGGCTCTCGCTCATCGTCAACGACCTCGCCGAGCGGTACCCCAAGGTGCAGGTCGCCGCGAGCCTGGACGCCCTCAAGGACGCCGGGTACTACTGGGCGACCCGCTCCGGCACGACCGTGGCCATCTCCGACGTGGTGACGCCCGAGCGCAAGGGCGAGATCCTCTCCGGGTACGAGGCCAAGGCCGAGAAGGTGCAGGTGCAGTACGAGCGCGGCCTCATCACCGATGAGGAGCGCCGTCAGGAGCTCATCGAGATCTGGACCCAAGGCAGCGCCGAGGTCGCCAAGGAGATGGAGGCCAACTTCCCGCGCTCCAACCCGATCTACCGCATGGTGTCTTCGGGTGCCCGTGGTAACTGGTTCCAGCTGCGGCAGATCGCCGGCATGCGTGGCCTCATGGCCAACCCGAAGGGCGAGATCATCCCGCGCCCGATCAAGGCGAACTTCCGTGAGGGCCTGTCGGTGCTGGAGTTCTTCATCTCCACGCACGGTGCCCGTAAGGGTCTGGCCGACACGGCGCTGCGGACCGCCGACTCCGGGTACCTGACGCGACGCCTCGTCGACGTCAGCCAGGACGTCATCATCCGTGAAGACGACTGCGGCACCGAGCGCGGCCTGACGCTGCCGATCGCGATCCGCAAGACGGACGGCGCGCTGGCGCCGCACGACGACGTCGAGACCGCCGTGTACGCGCGGACCCTCGCCGAGGATGTCGTGCGCGACGGTGAGGTCATCGTGCCCGCCGGCACCGACCTGGGTGACGTCGCCATCGGCGCGCTCCTGGGTGCGGGTGTCGAGGAGGTCAAGGTGCGCTCCGTGCTCACCTGCGACAGCCACGTCGGCACGTGCGCCAAGTGCTACGGCCGTTCGTTGGCCACGGGCAAGCTCGTCGACATCGGCGAGGCCGTCGGCATCATCGCGGCCCAGTCGATCGGTGAGCCCGGCACCCAGCTGACGATGCGTACCTTCCACACCGGTGGTGTGGCCGGTGACGACATCACGCAGGGTCTGCCGCGTGTGGTCGAGCTCTTCGAGGCCCGCACCCCCAAGGGTGTGGCGCCGATCGCGGAGGCGACCGGGCGGGTGCAGATCGAGGAGACCGACAAGGCTCGTCGCATCCTGCTCACCCCGGACGACGGCTCGGAGGAGCACGCCTATCCGGTGAGCAAGCGGTCGCGCTTGCTTGTGTCGGATGGTCAGCACATCGAGGTCGGTACCAAGCTCGTGCAGGGTGCCATCGACCCCAAGCAGGTGCTGCGCATCCTCGGTCCGCGTGCGGTGCAGATGCACCTGGTGGACGAGGTGCAGCACGTGTACCGCCAGCAGGGTGTGTCGATCCACGACAAGCACATCGAGGTCATCGTGCGCCAGATGCTGCGGCGCGTGACGATCATCGAGGCGGGCGACGCCGAGCTGCTGCCGGGGTCGATGGCCGAGCGTGGGGTCTTCGAGACCGAGAACCGTCGGGTGGTCGCCGAGGGCGGCAAGCCGGCCTCGGGTCGCCCGGAGCTCATGGGTATCACCAAGGCCTCGCTGGCCACGGACAGCTGGCTGTCGGCGGCCTCCTTCCAGGAGACGACGCGGGTGCTCACCGATGCGGCGATCAACGCCAAGTCGGACCCGCTGTTGGGTCTGAAGGAGAACGTGATCCTCGGAAAGCTCATCCCGGCCGGTACGGGTTTGCCCCGGTACCGCAATGTGCGGGTGGAGCCCACCGAAGAGGCCAAGGCCGCGATGTACTCGATGCCCGACTACCAGCAGTACGACTACGCGGCCTTCGGCCCGGGTTCCGGCGAGGCCGTCCGCCTCGACGACGCCACCTTGGGTCTGGACAGCTAAGCGCGTAGCCGCTTTGGCACGTGGGCCGGTCATCCCGTTGGGGTGGCCGGCCCATGTCGTGCGCTTGGCGGTTCAGCTGGCTTTCGCCGAAGGTGGGCAGCGGCGCCGGTACGCGGCCCGTCGACAGGGTGCTGGCGGAGGTAGCGACTTCTTGACGTACTGGGAGGCTCTCTTCGCTGTTGCCCTTTCGCATCGCCGCTGGTCAGCGCCCTGCGTCTGCTCGGAGCCGTTCTCCGGGTACGTCGAGAAGTCGCAACGTTGGGGGGAGGGGTCACACGCGATGGCAGGATCCCTGACCCCGCTGCCCCCGCCCCAGAGCTCCCGAATCTCGCTGCCGCTGAGCGGGATTCAGGCTGACGCGCAGCACCGTCAATGGATTTGGTGCAGGCCAGGGGGCCGGGTAGCCTAGTAGGGCATGTCTTGGATCACGCCTGCCCGGGTTCAGTCGGTGAGAGATCGCCGGCGCTGCGGTGGGTGTGTGGATCGTCGTGTTGATCGGTCCGCGCCAAGGCGTGTCCTCTCGCCGGGCATCCGGTCGGTGTGGGGCCGGTGATCTCACCGGGCCCGCCTGCCGTCCCGGAAGTGCAGGGGAGAGCACCCGGTGTCGACCTATCGGCGGCTCCGGCAGATCAAGGAGGCCGAATGATCGGCCGATCAGCGAACGACTAAACGGAGAATGCGTGCCCACCATTAATCAGCTCGTCCGTAAGGGGCGGCAGGACAAGGCCACCAAGGCCAAGACGCCTGCGCTCAAGGGCAGCCCCCAGCGTCGCGGCGTGTGCACCCGCGTGTACACCACGACGCCCAAGAAGCCGAACTCCGCGCTGCGCAAGGTCGCGCGCGTCAAGCTCACCTCCGGCATCGAGGTGACCGCCTACATCCCGGGCGTCGGTCACAACCTGCAGGAGCACTCGATCGTGCTCGTCCGCGGTGGCCGTGTGAAGGACCTGCCGGGCGTGCGGTACAAGATCATCCGCGGCTCCCTCGACACCCAGGGCGTGAAGAACCGCCAGCAGGCGCGGTCTCGCTACGGCGCGAAGAAGGACAAGAAGTAATGCCACGTAAGGGACCCGCCCCGAAGCGGCCGCTCGTCATCGACCCGGTCTACGGGTCGCCGCTGGTCACCCAGCTCGTCAACAAGATCCTGCTCGACGGCAAGAAGTCCATCGCCGAGCGGATCGTCTACGGCGCCCTCGAGGGCTGCCGGCGGAAGACGGGAACCGACCCGGTCGTCACGCTCAAGCGTGCGCTCGACAACGTCAAGCCCGCCCTGGAGGTCAAGAGCCGCCGCGTCGGTGGCGCCACCTACCAGGTGCCCGTCGAGGTCAAGCCCGGCCGCGCCACGACCCTGTCGCTGCGCTGGCTCGTCGGCTACGCCCGGCAGCGTCGCGAGAAGACGATGACCGAACGCCTCATGAACGAGATCCTCGACGCCAGCAACGGCCTCGGTGCTTCGGTGAAGCGCCGCGAGGACACCCACAAGATGGCCGAGTCCAACAAGGCCTTCGCGCACTACCGCTGGTGATCCTGGTGCTTGCCCGGCGCGGCTAACAGCCCGCCGGGCAAGCCCGATCCCCCCACGAATTTCGGTGCCGGCACACCAGCTGGCACCCGCCCCGACCGGGGCGAGCAGACGACGAAACGAGACGAGAGATCCTGTGGCACTCGATGTCCTGACCGACCTGAAGAAGGTCCGCAACATCGGCATCATGGCGCACATCGACGCCGGCAAGACGACGACGACCGAGCGCATCCTCTTCTACACCGGCGTCAACCACAAGATGGGCGAGACCCACGACGGTGCGTCGACGACGGACTGGATGGAGCAGGAAAAGGAACGCGGCATCACGATCACCTCCGCCGCGGTGACCTCCTTCTGGGAGGGCAACCAGATCAACATCATCGACACGCCCGGCCACGTCGACTTCACCGTCGAGGTCGAGCGTTCGCTGCGCGTACTCGACGGCGCCGTCGCTGTCTTCGACGGCAAGGAGGGCGTCGAGCCCCAGTCCGAGACTGTGTGGCGCCAGGCCGACAAGTACATCGTTCCGCGCGTGTGCTTCGTCAACAAGATGGACAAGATGGGCGCCGACTTCTACTTCACGGTGCAGACCATCAAGGACCGCCTCGGCGCCGAGCCGCTCGTGCTGCAGCTGCCGATCGGGGCCGAGTCCGACTTCATCGGCGTCGTCGATCTCATCTACATGCGCGCCCTCGTGTGGCCCGGCGACGCCAAGGGCGACGTGACGCTCGGCGCGAAGTACGAGGTTCAGGAGATTCCGGCCGACCTCAAGGACCGCGCGGAGGAGTACCACCAGCACCTCGTCGAGCGCGTCGCCGAGAGCGACGACGACCTCATGGAGAAGTACCTCGGCGGCGAGGAGCTGACCCCCGAGGAGCTCAAGGCCGGCATCCGCAAGCTGACGATCAACTCCGAGCTGTACCCCGTGCTGTGTGGTTCGGCCTTCAAGAACCGTGGCGTGCAGCCCATGCTCGACGCGGTCGTCGACTACCTGCCCTCGCCGCTGGACGTGCCGCCGATGATCGGCCACAAGCCCGGTGACGAAGAGGTCGAGCTGACCCGCGAGCCGAGCGTCAAGGAGCCGTTCTCGGCCCTGGCGTTCAAGGTCGCTTCGCACCCGTTCTTCGGCACGCTGACGTTCATCCGGGTCTACTCCGGGCGAATCGCCGCCGGCAGCCAGGTCGTCAACTCGACCAAGGGCAAGAAGGAGCGCATCGGCAAGCTCTTCCAGATGCACGCCAACAAGGAGAACCCGGTCGAGGAGGCTCTCGCCGGGCACATCTACGCGGCGATCGGTCTGAAGGAGACGACGACCGGCGACACCCTGTCGGACCCCCAGGACCAGATCATCCTGGAGTCGATGACCTTCCCCGAGCCCGTCATCTCCGTGGCCATCGAGCCCAAGACGAAGGGCGACCAGGAGAAGCTGTCGACGGCCATCCAGAAGCTGGCCCAGGAAGACCCAACGTTCCAGGTCGAGCTCGACCAGGAGACGGGCCAGACGGTCATCAAGGGCATGGGCGAGCTGCACCTCGACATCCTCGTCGACCGCATGCGCCGCGAGTTCAAGGTCGAGGCCAACATCGGCAAGCCGCAGGTGGCCTACCGCGAGACGATCCGTCGCGCCGTGGAGAAGTACGACTACACGCACAAGAAGCAGACCGGTGGGTCGGGCCAGTACGCCAAGGTGCAGGTCACCTTCGAGCCGCTGGACACCTCCGAAGGTGCGATGTACGAGTTCGACAACAAGGTCACCGGTGGCCGCGTGCCGCGCGAGTACATCCCGTCGGTCGACCACGGCATCCAGGACGCGCTCGGCCTCGGCGTGCTCGCCGGCTACCCGATGGTCGGCATCAAGGCCACGCTGCTCGACGGCGCCTACCACGACGTCGACTCCAGCGAAATGGCGTTCAAGATCGCCGGTTCGATGGTCACCAAGGAGGCGCTGCGCAAGGCCGACCCGGTCCTGCTGGAGCCGATGATGGCCGTCGAGGTGCGCACCCCCGAGGACTACATGGGTGACGTCATCGGCGACATCAACTCCCGCCGTGGCCAGATCCAGGCCATGCAGGACATCAGCGGCGCCAAGGTCGTGCGCGCCCTCGTGCCGCTGTCGGAGATGTTCGGGTACGTTGGCGACCTTCGGTCCAAGACGCAGGGTCGTGCCAACTACACGATGCAATTCGACTCCTACGCGGAGGTTCCTCGGAACGTCGCGGACGAGATCGTCAAGAAGATGCGAGGCGAGTGAGGCGGGTACACTCACCCGTTGACGCTCTTCACGTAGCAGTCAATTTCCCCCAAGCGCTCAGTCCGATACCGGACTGCACGTGCAACACAAGTCCAACAGGAGGACACCAGTGGCGAAGGCGAAGTTCGAGCGGACCAAGCCGCACGTCAACATCGGCACCATCGGTCACATCGACCACGGCAAGACGACGCTGACGGCAGCGATCTCCAAGGTCCTGCACGACAAGTACCCGGACCTGAACCCGCAGTTCGCGTTCGACGACATCGACAAGGCGCCCGAAGAGAAGCAGCGCGGTATCACGATCTCCATCGCGCACATCGAGTACCAGACGGAGGGTCGTCACTACGCCCACGTCGACTGCCCGGGCCACGCCGACTACGTCAAGAACATGATCACGGGTGCGGCGCAGATGGATGGTGCGATCCTCGTGGTCGCGGCCACCGACGGCCCGATGCCGCAGACGAAGGAGCACGTCCTCCTGGCCCGCCAGGTCGGCGTCCCCTACATCGTCGTGGCGCTCAACAAGGCCGACATGGTCGACGACGAGGAGATCCTCGAGCTCGTCGAGATGGAGGTCCGTGAGCTGCTGTCCCAGTACGAGTTCCCGGGCGACGACGTTCCTGTCGTCAAGGTCTCCGCGCTCAAGGCCCTCGAGGGCGACGAGGAGTGGGCCAAGACGGTTCTCGAGCTGATGGACGCGGTCGACGAGGCCATTCCGATGCCCGAGCGCGACGTCGACAAGCCGTTCCTCATGCCGGTCGAGGACGTCTTCACGATCACCGGTCGCGGCACGGTCGTCACCGGCCGTATCGAGCGCGGTCTGCTGAAGGTCAACGAAGAGGTCGAGATCGTCGGCATCAAGGAGACCAACACCAAGACCACGGTCACGGGCATCGAGATGTTCCGCAAGCTGCTCGACGAGGGTCGTGCGGGCGAGAACGTCGGCCTGCTGTTGCGCGGTATCAAGCGTGAGGACGTCGAGCGCGGCCAGGTCGTCTGCAAGCCGGGTTCGATCACCCCGCACACCGAGTTCGAGGGCCAGGTCTACATCCTGTCCAAGGACGAGGGTGGCCGGCACACGCCGTTCTACGACAACTACCGTCCGCAGTTCTACTTCCGTACGACGGACGTGACGGGTGTCGTGCACCTGCCCGAGGGTACCGAGATGGTCATGCCCGGTGACAACACCGACATGAAGGTCGACCTCATCCAGCCCATCGCGATGGAAGAGGGCCTGAAGTTCGCCATCCGTGAGGGTGGCCGGACCGTCGGCGCGGGTCGCGTCACCAAGATCCTGAAGTGATCTTCGCGCTTCGGCGCACGTAGTTCGAAGGGGCTCGAGCCACCCGGCTCGGGCCCCTTCGGCGTTTTTTTGCACGCCTCCCCAGTGGGGGAGAATGGGGGAGTGGTGAAGAAGGCTGTTGTCTGGGTGGTGCTGTTGCTGTTCGTGCTCGTGGTGGTGCTGGGTGCGTGCGCGCCGGCGTCGACCGGGCAGAGCGGCTCGCAGGCCTCCGGGCAGTCCCCGACCGCGCAGGAGTCGCAGCGGCCGTCTGACGACGTCACGCAGCTGCCGCGGCTGGTCGACAACGCCGCCTGGGTGACCCGGGAGGGGGAGACGGCGTTGGTCATCTCCCCGTCGCAACTGCTGCGCGACTCCAGTGGCGAGGAGGTGTACGACGAGGCCTGGCGGCGCGTCGTCGTGGCGATCCCCAAGGCCGACACCCCCGGCATGCGCGACCAGTTCGTCTGCCACGCCCAGTTCGCCTCCACCAAGGACGCCTGGTACCTCGAGCCCGCCCGCCCCGCCGTCGGCTACTGGCGCACCGTCTCCGCCGGCTGCAACCCCGGCGACGTCACCGACGTCGGCTGACCTGATCACCGCCCCTGCCGGTGGCCGCAGTCTGGAGGTATGATGACGTCATACCAAGGAGGCGGGATGGCGGTCAAGAAGGTGGCGGTGACGCTCCCCGAAGAGCTCTACGACATGGTCGAGCGGGCACGCAAGGTTGAGCATCGGTCGCGTTCGGAGATGATCCAGGAGGCGATCCGGACTCACTTCGGCGAAGCCACGTATCGTCCGTCCGAGCAGGAGCGGCGCGTTCTGCAGGCCGCCCGCGACGACGACATCGCTCGACCCGACGCGGCTCTTCCTTGGAGCGAGGTGCACACGCAGCTGTGGGGCGAGAAGTAGAGGTCGTACTCGCGCCGGGCGCCGTGGATGATCTGCGTGGTGCTCGTGACCACTACGGCAAAATCGGTCAGGATCTCGTTGGTAGTTTCGCCCGATCGGTCGAGCAGGTCATTGAGCGGCTGCGGTTGTTTCCGCGATCCGGTACCCCGGTGGAGGGTTTCGAAGACCTGCGCCGAGCTCGTGTGCGCCACTTTCCCTACGGCGTCTTCTATCGCCTATCGGATGTGGATGACGTGCGTGTTCTGCGGGTGCTCCACGACCGACGCGACCGTTCGACTGCGTTGAGACATGACTGATCTCTGGCGTTCTAGGCCCGAGAGATCAGTCGCCCTAGGTTACTTTCGGACGATGAACGACCGTCGGCATCAGGTGCTCGCGTCGACCGACAGCTCGGCGTACGCGTCGGTGCGGCAGCGGCCGGTGAGTCGGGACGAGCGGTTCGCCCTCGGGCGGGCGCTGCGTAAAGACGTGCCGCGGCGCACATTGGCCCGGTGGCGGGCGCCGGCCCTGCGGCCCGACCCGGTCGCGCTCATCAAGGCCTCGCACGAAGGCCGGGTCGACGAGCTGGTGCCCGTGCGGGTGGCACGCATGGTCGGCAGCCCCTACGGCTTTCTGCGCGGCAGCGCGGTCGTCATGGCCTGGGACGTCGCACGGCTGCCCGCCACCGGCATCACGCCGGTCGTGTGCGGCGACGCGCACCTGGGCAACTTCGGCTTCTACGGCTCACCCGAGGGCGAGCTGGTCATGGACCTCAACGACTTCGACGAGGCCCACCCCGGGGCCTGGGAGTGGGACCTGCGGCGCCTGGCCGCCTCCATTCACGTCGCGGGCCGCGAGAACGGCGTGGGGGAGGAGGCGTGCTCGGCAGCCGTGCGCAACTGCGTGCTCTCCTACCGCGACGAGGTGCGCTTTCTCGCCGAGCAGCCGTTGCTGTGGCGCTCGTACAACCGGCTCGACGTCGACCGCCTGCACGAGACCGTCACCGAGTCGACCCTGCGCACCGAGATCGACCGCGCGGTCAAGAAGGCCCGGCGCAAGACCAGCGACCGGGTGCTGCCCCGATTCACTCGCGAGGATGAGGATGGCCGGCGCATCGTCTCTGAGCCGCCCCTCATCACCCCACTGGGGCAGGAGGAGTACGAGCAGGTCGAGGCGTCGCTGGACGAGTACCTGCTGACATTGCAGCCGCACTGGCGGCGCGCGGTCGGTGGCTACACGGTGGTCGACATCGCACACAAAGTCGTGGGAGTTGGCAGCGTGGGGTTGCGCGCCTATGTCGTGCTGCTGGAGGGCAGCGACCCGGACGACGTGTTGTTCCTGCAACTCAAGCAGGCCCGGCGCTCGGTGCTGGCGCCGTTCGTGCACGGCGACTCGGTGTGGCACGACCACCAAGGACAGCGTGTGGTGGAGTACCAGCAGGCGCTGCAGACCGTCTCCGATCCGCTGCTGGGGTGGACGACTGTCGGCGACCTCACCTGCTATGTGCGGCAGTTCCGCAACCAGAAGGGCACCGTGCCCCTGGACGGCCTCGACGACGCCGCCCTGCGCGACTACGCCGGGATCGTCGGGCACCTGCTGGCCAAGGGTCACGCCCGAACCTCCGGCGCCTCGATGATCGGCGGCTACCTGGGTAAGGGAGAGCGCGTGGCCGACTCAATGGCCACCTTCGCCCGCCGCTACGCCGACCAGACCGAGGCCGACCACGCCCGCTTCGTCGCCGCCGTCCGCTCCGGCGAGCTGCCCATCGATGAGGAGGCGGCCGCCTCCTCCGCCTTCCGCCCCTGAGTGACACCAGGGCGAGGAAGGGGCGGACTTATCGGCCGCCAACCGCCCGATTTGAGTCTGCTGGGGCCTGTCTGGCACTATGTACAGGTTGCTTGAGGCGTGGGTAAGGCATGAGGCCTGCACCACAGTCCCTCTGACGAGGTTACTAGCACCACGGATTCGACCTGCGAGACCTGCAGACATGTTCTGCCAGAGTCGCGCGTCGGCCGCGGGACCGGTGCCTGGCGAGTGGAAGCGCAAGCTCCGGTTCATCCGACCACCGACTACGTCGTGGCACGGCTCGGCTCCCAAGCATGAGCGGTCAGCGAGGTAGGCGGGGTGTTGCGTGTGCACGACTCTGTCCGCACAGCGCGACACACCCGAGCGCGGGGGTCGGAGGCCGGGTCCGAAGAGAACGACGAGAGAGAGTCTGACGAAGCGATGGCGGGACAGAAGATCCGCATCCGGCTGAAGTCGTACGACCACGAGGTCATCGACAGCTCGGCGCGCAAGATTGTCGACACCGTGACCCGTGCGGGCGCGACTGTGGTCGGCCCCGTGCCGCTGCCGACGGAGAAGAACGTCTTCGTCGTCATCCGGTCTCCCCACAAGTACAAGGACAGCCGCGAGCACTTCGAGATGCGCACGCACAAGCGCCTCATCGACATCGTGGACCCGACGCCCAAGGCCGTCGACTCGCTGATGCGTCTCGACCTGCCGGCGGACGTCAACATCGAGATCAAGCTGTAAGTCCAGGAGCGAGATTTCACATGACTTCGACACGCGAACGCGCCGTCAAGGGACTCCTGGGCACCAAGCTCGGCATGACCCAGGTTTGGGACGCCGACAACCGCCTTGTCCCGGTGACGGTCATCCAGGCCGGACCCTGCGTCGTCACGCAGGTCCGTGACGCTGAGAACGACGGCTACACCGCCGTGCAGATCGGCTTCGGCGCCATCGACCCCCGTAAGGTCAAGAAGCCCATGACGGGCCACTTCGAGAAGGCCGGCGTCACGCCGCGCCGCCACCTCGTCGAGCTGCGCACCAGCGACGCCGGCGAGTACAGCCTCGGTCAAGAGCTGACCGTCGAGGCGTTCGAGGGCGGCCAGAAGGTCGACGTTGCGGGCACCACCAAGGGCAAGGGCTTCGCCGGTGTGATGAAGCGTCACGGCTTCCACGGCGTCGGCGCCTCCCACGGTGCGCACCGTAACCACCGCAAGCCGGGCTCCATCGGCGGCTGCGCGACCCCCGGTCGCGTCTACAAGGGCCAGCGCATGGCCGGCCGCATGGGCGGCGTGCGCCAGACCACCCAGAACCTGACGATCCACGCGGTGGACGCCGAGCGCGGGCTCCTGCTCGTCAAGGGCGCCGTTCCCGGTCCGCGCGGTGGCGTCGTCCTCGTCCGCACCGCAGCCAAGGGGGCCTGAGTCGTGACGACCATCGACATCCTCGACACCACCGGTGGCTCCAACGGCACCATCGAGCTGCCCGCCGAGATCTTCGACGTGCAGACCAACGTGCCGCTCATCCACCAGGTCGTCGTCGCCCAGCTTGCGGCGGCCCGCCAGGGCACGCACTCGACCAAGACCCGCGGCGAGACCCGCGGTGGTGGGCGTAAGCCTTACCGCCAGAAGGGCACCGGCCGCGCCCGCCAGGGCTCGGTGCGCGCGCCGCAGTTCGCCGGCGGTGGCGTCGTGCACGGCCCGCAGCCGCGCGACTACTCCCAGCGCACCCCCAAGAAGATGAAGGCCGCCGCCCTGCGCGGAGCCCTCTCCGACCGGGCGCGCCACGGCCGCATCCACGCGCTGACCGCCGTGATCGACGGGGACACCCCCTCGACCAAGTCGGCTCGCGTGCTGCTGGAGAAGGTCAGCGACCGGCGCAACCTGCTCATCGTGCTCGACCGGGCCGACGAGTTCGCCGCCCTGTCGGTGCGCAACCTGCCGAACGTGCACGTGCTCTGGTCCGACCAGCTCAACACCTACGACGTGCTGTGCGCCGACGACATCGTGTTCACCGAGAAGGCTCTGCGCGAGTTCATCTCGGCCGGCTCCGGCGCCAAGGAGACCGCGAAGTGAACCTCAACAAGAACCCCCGCGACATCCTCATCGCCCCGGTCGTCTCGGAGAAGTCCTACTCGCTGCTCGACGACGGCAAGTACACCTTCCTCGTCGACCCGCGGGCCAACAAGACCGAGATCAAGATCGCCGTGGAGAACATCTTCGGGGTCAAGGTCGCGTCGGTGAACACACTGAACCGTCAGGGCAAGACGCGGCGCACCCGCTTCGGCACGGGCAAGCGCAAGAACACCAAGCGCGCCATCGTCACCCTCAAGGAAGGCTCGATCGACATCTTCGGGGCCACGGCCTAAGGGCCGGCCACGAGTTGAGTCGAGAGAGAAACGAGGACTAAACAATGGCAATCCGCAAATACAAGCCGACCACCCCGGGTCGTCGCGGCAGCTCCGTGGCCGACTTCGTCGAGGTGACGCGCTCCACGCCGGAGAAGTCCCTGGTGCGCCCGCTGAGCAAGACCGGCGGCCGCAACAACTCCGGGCGCATCACCACCCGCCACATCGGCGGTGGCCACAAGCGCGCCTACCGCGTCATCGACTTCCGTCGCCACGACAAGGACGGCATCCCGGCCAAGGTCGCGCACATCGAGTACGACCCCAACCGCACCGCCCGCATCGCGCTGCTGCACTACGCCGACGGCGAGAAGCGCTACATCCTGGCGCCCAACCGCCTCAAGCAGGGCGACCCGATCGAGAACGGCCCCGCGGCCGACATCAAGCCGGGCAACGCACTGCCGCTGCGCAACATCCCCGTCGGTACCGTCGTGCACGCCATCGAGCTGCGCCCCGGTGGCGGCGCGAAGATCGCCCGCTCGGCCGGCGCCCGCGTGCAGCTCGTCGCCAAGGACGGCCCCTACGCCCAGCTGCGTATGCCGTCGGGTGAGATCCGCAACGTCGACCTGCGCTGCCGCGCCACGGTCGGCGAGGTCGGCAACGCCGAGCAGAGCAACATCAACTGGGGCAAGGCCGGCCGCATGCGCTGGAAGGGCAAGCGCCCCACCGTCCGCGGTGTCGTGATGAACCCCGTCGACCACCCCCACGGTGGTGGCGAGGGTCGCACCTCCGGTGGACGTAACCCGGTCAGCCCCTGGGGCCAGCCGGAGGGTCGCACCCGCCGCCCGAACAAGGAAAGCGACAAGCTCATCGTGCGTCGCCGTCGTACTGGCAAGAAGCGCTGATAAGGAGCCTGCCGAATGCCTCGTAGCTTGAAAAAGGGCCCCTTCATCGACGACCACCTGCAGAAGAAGGTGGACGCCCAGAACGAAGCGGGCACGAAGAACATCATCAAGACCTGGTCGCGCCGCTCGGTCATCGCGCCGGACTTCCTCGGTCACACCTTTGCCGTGCACGACGGCCGCAAGCACGTCCCGGTGTTCATCACCGAGTCGATGGTCGGCCACAAGCTCGGCGAGTTCGCCCAGACGCGCACCTTCAAGGGTCACGTGAAGGACGACAAGAAGGGACGCCGTCGCTGATGGCCGCCAACACCACCATCGAGAACGAAGGCGTGGCCGCCAAGGCCGTGGCCCGCCACGTGCGGGTCACCCCGATGAAGGCCCGCCGCGTCGTGGACCTCATCCGCGGCAAGAACTGCGTCGAGGCCCTGGCCGTGCTGCAGTTCGCTCCGCAGTCGGCCAGCGAGCCGGTGCGCAAGCTGGTCGCCAGCGCGATCGCCAACGCCCGGGTCAAGGCCGACAAGGAGTCGCTGCCGTTCGACGAGCGCGCGCTGGTCATCAGCGCCGCCCACGTCGACGAGGGCCCCACGATGAAGCGGTTCCAGCCGCGTGCGCAGGGTCGTGCCTACCGCATCAACAAGCGCACGAGCCACATCACCGTGTACGTCAGCCAGCCGCAGAACGCCAAGCAGGGAGGTGCCCGGTAATGGGCCAGAAGGTCAACCCCCACGGCTTCCGTCTGGGCATCACGACGGAGCACAAGAGCCGCTGGTTCGCCGACTCCACCAAGGACGGCCAGCGCTACCGCGACTACGTGAAGGAAGACGTCGCGATCCGCAAGCTCATGTCCACAGGCATGGAGCGCGCCGGTATCAGCCGCGTCGAGATCGAGCGCACCCGCGACCGCGTGCGCGTCGACATCCACACCGCCCGGCCGGGCATCGTCATCGGCCGTCGCGGCGCGGAGGCCGACCGCATCCGCGGTGAGCTGGAGAAGCTCACGGGCAAGCAGGTGCAGCTCAACATCCTCGAGGTCAAGAACCCGGAGATGGACGCGCAGCTGGTCGCCCAGGGCATCGCCGAGCAGCTCTCGGCCCGCGTCTCCTTCCGTCGCGCCATGCGCAAGGGCATGCAGTCCTCGCTGCGCGCCGGCGCCAAGGGCATCCGCGTGCAGGTCTCCGGCCGTCTCGGCGGCGCCGAGATGAGCCGCACCGAGTTCTACCGCGAGGGTCGGGTGCCGCTGCACACGCTGCGCGCGAACATCGACTACGGCTTCTACGAGGCCCGCACCACCTTCGGACGCATCGGCGTCAAGGTCTGGATCTACAAGGGCGACCTGACCGCCAAGGAGCTCGCGGCCCAGCAGGCCGCCGCCCCCGGTCGGCCGTCCCGCGGCCCGCGCGGTGAGCG
>NZ_BAHD01000002.1 GCF_000298215.1 Kineosphaera limosa NBRC 100340
CTGGTCACCGCCCTCGAACTCCGCGACAAGACCTGCACCTACCCAGGCTGTCGAATACCGGCCGCGTGGACCGACAAACACCACCTCATCCACTGGGCCAACGGCGGACCGACGACCGAATGGAACATGGTCTGCGCCTGCAGGCACCACCACACCGTCATCCACCGGCACGGACACATCGGAACAGTCACCCCCAACGGGGTCGAATGGACGCGCGCTGACGGCACCCCCATCGGCAACCAGCCCCGTCACCACGCGGCAAACGCGGACACGCCGAACGCTCACATCGCCGACGCCTACGGCGCGCACGACGACGGCGCCGATGTGGATGGCCCGGCGGGATCGCAGCCGAGCGGCCCTTCCGATCCGGCGACGATGCCCAAACGCAAAACGCTGCCCGGCGAGCAACTCACCCTCAGCCCCAGTCGATAGCGCCCCAAGAGCGAACTCGGCCGCTGAGGATGAGCCACGGAAGGGTGAGCCGCCGAGGATGAGCCGCTGAGGATCCCCAGCGAGTAGTCAGCCGGAGAGGTCGACGACGAGCCGGCCGCGGACGCTGCCGTCGAGCACCCGTCGGGCCGCAGCCTCGACGTCGCGGAACGGCACCACCTCACACATCGAGGCGAACTGCTCGTCGGTCAGGCGCAGGTCATCCCCTAGGCGACGCCACAGGTCACGACGCAGGTCGAGGTCGAACCAGCCGGCGTTCACCCCCAGCAGGTTGACCCCGCGCAAGATGAACGGAAAGACCGTCGTGTCGAGCTCGTGGCCCGCGGCGTTGCCGAACGCCGCCACGCTCGCCCCGTACTTCATCGTGCGGATCAGCCACGCCAACGGCTCCCCGCCGACGCAGTCCACCGCACCCGCCCACATTTGCGACTCCAGCGGCTTCGTCGACGAGGTGTCCGGACGCGGACGCACCTCGCTGGCGCCCAACGCGCGCAGATAATCCGCCGCCTCCGGCTTACCGGAGAACGCCACCACCTCGTAGCCGAGCCGAGCCAACATCGCCACGGCGAACGACCCCGCGCCGCCGCTCGCGCCAGTCACTGCGACCGGGCCAGCCCCCGGCACCAAACCGTTGTGCTCCAGCCGGTGAATCGCCAGCGCGCTCGTCAACCCCGCCGTGCCGAGCAGCGCGGCCTGCTCGTCCGACAGGCCCGCCGGCACCGGGATCGCCCAGTCCGCCGGCACCCGGGCGTGCGTCGCCAAACCGCCGTCGTGATCCTCCGACATCCCAAAACACGCCACGACGACCCGACTGCCCACCGGCACCCGCGCCGACCGCGACTCGATGACCTCGCCCACCGCATCCACACCCAGCACCAGCGGCAGCCGCCGCGCGATCCGCCCCGCCCCCGTGATCGCCAGCGCGTCCTTGTAGTTCAGCGACGAGTACGTCGTGCGGAGCAGCACCTCACCGGAGCCCAGGTCGGCCACCGGGACGTCGGCGAACTCGACCGCAACCGTCTTCGGCTCGGCACCCGGCACGGCCCGCAGCACCCGGGCGGTGCTCACCGCTTGCCCCACCTGTCGTTCGGCGCGCCCGCGCGGCTCACCCCGGCCATCGCCCCGCCCAGGATGTCGAGCAACTCCGCAGAGACCGCGCGCACGTCGTGCAGCCGCGCCAACTCGCGGCCCGCCGGCACCAGGTCGGGGGCGTCTCCATCGAGGATCGCGCGGGCCGAGCGGGCAATGTCCAGCGTGCTCGCGCTGCCGGGGGCCGTGTGCACCACCCCCTCGGTCAGCCAGCCCTCGTAGGCGCCGATCGAGCGCACCAGCACCGGCACCCCGGAGGCCAGCGCCTCCAGCACGACGATGCCCTGCGTCTCTTCCCGCGACAAGAAGCAGAAGAGGTCCGCGCCGGCGTAGGCGTCTCGCACCCCCTCCGGCGGCAACTGCCCCAGCAGCGTCAGATTCGGCGGCGCCTGCTCCAACGCGAGCCGCACCTGTGGCGGCATCGCCGCCTTGGGCATCGACCCCGCCCAGAAGAAGCGCGTCTCCGGCATCGACCGCGCCACCTCGATGAACTCGACGATGCCCTTACGCACCATCAGGTGTCCCACCGAGAGCACCGCCCGGTCACCCTCGCCCAGCCCGTGCCGCGCGCGAAAACGAGCCCGCGCCGTCGGGTCACCGTCGAAGAACGTGGTGTCCACGCCGTTGGTCAGCACGTGGATCGGCGCGTTCAGCCCGTAACCCTCGATGATGCCGCGCGAGTACGGCGTCGGCGTCACGACGACGTGCCCCACCCGGTAGGCCAGCGCCAGCCAGCGCTCCAGCAGCGGCGCCAACGCCGCCGACCCGACCCACGACTCCTCGAAGTCCTGCCGGGTGGAGTGCGCGTACGTCACCACGCGCATGCCCAGCAGCCGCGCCACCATCCCGGCCAACACGCTGTCGGGGAACACCGTGTTGAGTTGCAGCACCTGCGGAGCCGCCCACGGCGGCACGAGCCGCGCCCCACCGTGCCGCAGCATCGCCGCCTGATGCCGCATAGCCGAGCCGACCCCGCTGCCCTTCGCCAAGCGCCCCGACCCCTGATAGAGGCACACCCGCAAGGCCCGGTCCACCGCCGCCCGCGACCGACCCGGCGGCCGCGCGGGCGTAGGGCCCGTCGAAGGCGTGCGCCCCGTCGAAGGCGTGCGCCCCGTCGAAGGCGTGCGCGACGTCGTGGGCGTGCGCCCCCGCGCGGCACTCGGCCTAGCTACCACAGCACTCATCAACCCCACCCTCTCAGACGCCCAACCAGGGCAAGAACTGCTGCAACAGTGCGATGACCCCGAAGCTGTACGCGAGGATCGACCACGGCTTGAGCAGCAGAATGAGCAACACGAACAGCCGCCAACGCATCGGCGTCAGCCCCGCCAGGTAACACATGAGGTCGTCCGGGGCCACCGGCAAGGCGATGGCCGCCGCGAACCACGGCGTGAAGTGCCGATGCTCGAGCCAGCCCAGCCAGCGCCGCAGCGTCCGCTCGTGGAACATCGCGTCCAGCAGCGGCCGCCCCACGTGCCGGGAGATCGCGAACACGGCGAACGAGCCCAGACAGTTGCCGATGTAGCTGCTGATCGTGCCGACGATCGGGCCGAAGAAGATCGGCGCCGCGATGATCGTGATGCCGCCGGGCAGAAACGGGAAGACCGACTGCATCGCCGTCAACACCGTGTACGCCGCCGGCGCGAACACCCCGAATCCCTCGAGAAACTCCCGCAACCGGGGCACCGACGTCAAGACCCCGGTGGCCACCCCCGCGATGACCGCCGCGGCGCACAGCAGCCAGCCGATCCCCATGACCCACCGCGAGAGGCGCGTGAAGCGCTTGACCGCTCGTTGATTCGCCGTATCGGCGCTCGTGGCACCCGAGAGGCTTGGTGTGGGTGCGCCCTCGTCCCCCGCCCCGGCGGGGTCGGCGGCGCGGGTCACGCGGTTCTCCGCCGCACCCCATCGAGCCGCGCGCTCGCCTCGTCGTAGACCCGGCACACGGCCTCCGAGAACCGCGGCACCCCGAAATCCCGGCCGCTGACCGCGGCCCCGTGAGCCCAGCGGCGACGCAGCGCCGGGTCGGTGAGCAGCGCACCGAGTACCCGCACGAAGTCGTCGGCCCCCTCGTACTGCCACCCGTTGACACCCGAGCGCACGACGCCCTCCAGGCACGGGTCGGCGCGGCACAACGCGGGCACCCCCGACGCCAGCGCCTCCAGGCACGTCAAACCCTGCGTCTCGGAGGCGGAGGCGGAGACGAAGACGTCGCCGAGGCGGAAGTAGGCCGGCACCCGATCGGGCGGGACCGCGCCGGTGAAACACACGCGGTCGCTCAGGTGCAGCCGACGCACGAGGTCGCGCAGCGCACCTCCTTGCGGGCCGTCGCCGACGATGACCGCCTGCCACGGCAGGTGCCGCACCCGCGCGAGCAGCCCGATCGCCTCACCGAGATTCTTCTCCGTAGCCAGGCGCCCGACGCTGAGCACCACCGGCACCCCCGGCCGCAGACCCAGTGACTGCCGCAACCGCGCTGTCTCCTGCTCGTCGGCGTCGGCGGTGGGGGAGAAGCGGGTGAGATCGATGCCGGTCGGCACCACGGTGATCGGACCGGCCAGACCGTACCCGCGTAGCAGCGACTCGATCTTGCCGGTCGGGGCGATGACGTGATCGGCCCGACCGACGACGCGTCGGGTCAGGGTGGCGCTGATCGCCCGGCCCAGGCGGGGATTCGGGCAGAAGTAGTGCGTGTAGTCCTCGTACAGCGTGTGATACGTGTGCACATGCGGGGAGCCGAGCTGATGCGCGAGCCGGCGGGCCCACCAGTAGGCGACGAACTCGGTGTGCGAGTGCAGCACCTGCGGGCTCCAGCGCACGATCTGCCGCAGCACCGCCCGGTCCATCGGCCGCCCCAACCGGGCATGCGGATAGACCGCGCCGGCCCCGATGGAGGGCAGGCGGTACACCTCGCCGTCGAAACCGGCGGCCTTGGCGTCGGCGAACGTCAGCACCCGCACGTCGTGTCCCTGCGCGCGCAGTCCGTCGCGCAGCCCCACGATCGAGGTGATGACGCCGTTGACGGCCGGGCGGTAGCAGTCGGTGAGCAGCAGGATGCGCCGGGCGGTGCGCGGCAGGTCGTGAATACTCATGGCTTGTCGCGACGCTCGCAGAGATCCGTGACCGCGCGGTGACGGTCAGATGCCCGGCAGGTGGACGCCGGGTCACCCTTGCTCGCATCGGCGCGCAGCCCGACCACGTGTCCCTCCAGCATCCCCTTGTCGTGCTGTGTCCAATCCCACACTGCCTGGTGCGTACGAAAACGGGCCGGTCGACACGCGGTTTGCGCCGATCAGTGGCCTATCCGTTACGCAAGACGAGGCTAGCGGGGGCCGCCCAGTCGCTGCAGCAGGCCCCGGGAGTCGCGGAACTTGGGGCATGGACACAGGCCGCAGTCGGTGCCACGCCGAAAGTGCTGGTGTGCCGCGCGGGGGTGGCCGCAGCGGCAGGTCGGTGCTGACATGTGCTTCCTCCCGTCACCGGGGGCACGTCGCCAGGATGGACCCGTCGTGCCTGAGAATGGGCCGATGCGGGAGGGCATCGATCGCGGGAGGGTGGGCGGCTGGGTTGTCGCCGGAGCCCTCGGTCTTGTCGCCATTGTTCCGTATGTCGATGCTGTGGGCGTCGTTCCGCTGATGCAGGCCCTGGTGCCCGTACTCGGAGCGGCCGTGCTGCTGGCTCTGCTGGTCGGCCTTCTCGTGGCTTTCGTCCTCCGGCTCGCTCGTCGCCCAGGTGCCGGACTGCACCGGAGGCGGATCGGGCCAGTTGTCGTCGCAGGTGCGGCGGCGCTGGCCATGGTGTGGCCGGTCGCCCCGCCGAGCCTGCGCGCCACGGGCGGCGCCGCAGGGGCCGCTGCCGACTCCGACCAGGCTGATCGCCGGCCTGATCGCCGGGCGGATCTCTCGGTGTTGGCGTTGAACACCGAGTACGGGCAGGCCGATCCGGGCGTCATCGTGCGCGAGGTGCGCGAGCGAGGCGTCGACGTGCTGATCCTGCTGGAGGTCAGCCCGCAACTGTGGCAAGCGCTGCAGGCCGGCGGGCTGGGCGAGCTGCTGCCCCATGCCACCGGCAGCGTGGGCGCCGACGCGGGTGGATCGATCATCGCCGCGGCCACCCCGCTGACCTGCCCGCCGGAGCGGGCTGACGCGCCGCGAGCCGGCTGCGCGATCCGGACCCGCCCGCACGCACGGGGCAGCGGCTCCCGCTTCGACCAACCCATCGCCTCCCTCTCCGACGGGACGGTGGTGCGCGCCGCACACCCGTGGCCGCCGCGGCCGTATCCCGCGCGCTGGAGGGCCGAACAGGCCGACCTGCAGCGCTGGATCGAGCAGCAACATCGCGAGAGTCGCGGCGGTCCGCTCGTCGTGGCGGGCGACTTCAACTCCGGACCGGTGCACCCCGCCTTCCGCGAGCTGGCGCGCGGCCTGGATCGCGCCCCGCGCCGGCAATTGCCCTGGCCGCGCACGTGGCCGCGAGAGACTGTCGTGCCGCCGTTCGTGGCGATCGATCACATCCTGGCCCGCGGGCGCACCGCCGACGACGAGGCGGTCATCGCCGTGCCCGGCACCGACCACGCGGCGGTCTGGGCGCGACTGCGCCCGTAGCCGCCCGGCGCGCGACTGCGCCCGCGACCCCCCGGGTAGGGGATCACGGGCGCAAAGTCGAACGGGCGCGCTCTCGGGGGTCAGTGCGTCGAGGTGCCTTCGAGCTCGCTGGCGTGGCGGCGGTCGCCTCGGCGGGCGCGACCGCGGTGGTCGCGGGCGGCGCGGCGGTCGGCGTCCAGCTGGTCCCGCTCGGCGACGCAGGCCTGGCTCGGGGCGGCCGGAAGCGGCTCGGCCTGGGTGCGCTTCTCCATGGCCTTCTCGACCAGGATCGTGCGCAGCACCCGCAGGCCGTCGCTGACCGCATTGAGGTTGCTCACGCCGTGTACCCGCTGGCGCTCGATGCTGGGCACCTCGGTGACGGCCAAATCGGCGGCGGCCACGCGGCAGGTCAGCAGGGTTTCGATCTCGAACCCATCGCCCCAGACCGGCTCGTCGGTGGCGGCATTCGCCTCCGGCAGCCGCAGCGCCGGCAGGATGTCGGTCCAGAAGGCGTTGTAGCCGTAGCACAGGTCGGTGTAGCGGCTGCGGATCAGCACGTTGGACAGCAGGTTGAGCCCCTTGTTGCCCAGGCCGCGGATCACCGTGATGTCCTCGCTGCCGCCGCCGGGCGCGTTGCGGCTGCCCTTGGCGAAGTCGGCGCCCGCCTTCAGCGCCTCGACGAACGCGGGGATCTCGGCCGGGTCGGCCGAGCAGTCGGCGTCGAACATCACAACGATGTCACCGGTCGCGGCCTCGAACCCGGCGCACAGGGCGTTGCCCTTGCCACGGCGCGATTGCGTGATGATCGTGGCCTCCGGGGCCAGTCGGCGCGCCGTCTCGACGGTGTCGTCGCTGCTGCGTCCGTCGACGACGACAATCTCGTGGACGGGCGGGAGCTGCGGGATCACGAGTTCGAGGTTGCGGGCCTCGTTCAACACCGGGATGACGATGGTCACCCGGGGGTTGACGGTGTTTCGCGTGCTCGTGTGCATGGAGGGGTGTCTCTCTGTTTCGGTGACCAGATCTGTGGCTGAGCCGGCTCCGCGGCGGTGGCCCAAAGAGGACGAAAAGGAACCTGCTCCCTCACCATTGAGGCGGCGGCACGCTCTAAGGCGGCCAAATGTCCGATTGTGACGGCGTTGCGACTCTATCCGATTGGCTTCGAAAAACGCCAATCAGTCACTGCCGCAGCCGTTTCCGTTGGGTAAACGGACGGACACGGACAGCATCACGGAATAGTTGTGCGCCAATGCAAAACCCCTGCTCAGGCGTGCCCCCACCCCTAGCCGGACGATCAGTCCCGCTGTGCCCGAGCCTAGCTGATCGAACGCCCAAGATGTGGACTTGCCTACGGACAGAGGCAGATTCACCCCTTCGGTGGAACTCCGCCCACGCTCGCGCGCGGGCTGGCGCCCTGCGTGGGCAGGTCCTGCCGCGCTCGCCCCGAACGCGCCAGCGAGACCAGCCCGCGCGCGTAGCCGGCGCAGGTGACGGCCAGCCCCAGGGCCACGTTCAGCCCGCTGCGCGGATCCCCGGAGACCAGGCCCCGCACGAACTGCGCCGGCAGCACCTTCGTCGCGTACGCCGACTCGCTCGAGAGCGCCGCAGACGAGCGCGTGATGCCCGACAGCGCCGCCTTCGTCAGTCCCTCGCCGTAGCAGCGCGAGAGGAAGTACCCGATCGTGGCCCGCTCGGGGGTCACGTGGTGACGCACCCGCGCCGCCGGTTCGTAGAGCACGACGGAGCCGGGTCGGGCCGCCACCGCGCGGATGTACATCTCCGTCTCCTCCCCGCCGAGGGGAGTCTTGCCGACCCGGCCCATCGAGGGGTTGAAGCCGCCGACGGCCAGCGCGACCTCGCGGCGCAGGCTCATGTTGGCGCCGATGACATTGCGCACCTGAGTGCGCCGGGTCGGCAGCCCCACATAGCTGCAGCCGACGACCCAATCGAAGGCCGCCGGCCACCACGACGGGCGCGCACCGCCGGGCCAGTCCGGCTCGATGTAGCCGCCCGCCCCGAGCACCTGGGCGCCGGGCACTGACCCCGCATCTTCGCCAGAGCCCTGGCCAGAGCCCTCCCCGGAGTTCTCGTAGCAGCGGGCCAGCGTGGCCGACCAGTCCGGCGCCGCCGCGGCGTCGTCGTCGAGAAAGGCCACGACGTCGGCGTCGGTCGCGCGCAGGCCCGTGTTGCGGCCGTCGGACAGGCCCTGCCGGCCCTCGTTGGCCACGATCCGCACGCCCTGCGGCCAGCGCTGCCGGCACGCCGCCAACAACTCCTCGTTGTGGTCGACGACGACGACGATCTCGTTCAGCGGCCGCTCCTGGGCGCGCAGCGACTCCACGGCAGCCACGATGTCGTCCCAGCGGCGCATCGTGTAGCAGCAGACGACTCCGGCCATGGTGACCGGCGTTGGGGTCGGCATGTCGACGGATTCCCTTCGGGGCAGCGGCTGTTCGCGAGCACCTTAACAGCGTCCAGGAGCCTGTCGGCGCGGCCGCGTACAGTGTTCGCCCGGGCCCGGCATCGGGCCTGCAACGCCCGGGGGAGGCGGTGCTCGCCCTGGCCGCAAGCAGGAGTCGAGCGCGATGTTGGGAGGACGTCATGCCGCAGCAGCCGCGCCGTCGGCCCCGTCACAGCCGACCCCTTACCCCCGCTACCAGGCGCATCGCCGTGCTTGGCGGCGGCCTGGCGTTCGTGCTCCTGCTCGTCGTCGGTCTCGCCCTCTGGGGCGGCCGTCCCGACGGCACTCCGCCGGACGCCGCGCCGAGCCCGACCCCCACCGCCGAGCCCACCCCCTCCGGGGCGATCACGGCCCCCGGGCCGTTGGCCTTCGCCGACGACTTCGACGGTGCCGGCCTCGACCCCAACCGCTGGACCGATCAGCGCGGCAGCGAGCCGCACACCTACGGATCGCCGTTCAACCCACGGCTGGAGAACACCTTCTTCCTCGCCCGTCAGGTGGAGGTGGCCGACGGGACGCTCGCGCTGCAGGCCGAGCCCGAGCAGGTGCGCGACAACCTCGGCGGCGCGCGCTACGACTACGTCTCCGGGGTCGTGCACACCGGCAACCACTTCGCCTACACCTACGGCTACGCCGAGGCCCGGCTGCAGGTGCCGAGCGAGCCCGGCTACTGGCCGGCGTTCTGGATGCTGCCCACCCCGGTCGACAAGGGCTGGCCCCCGGAGATCGACATCGCCGAGTTCTCCAAGGTCGTGGGCTCTGCGGGCCGCCCGACGTTCAACGTGCACTGGCGCGACGCTGCCGGCCAGCATCAACAGGCCGGCTCCACGGCCTACGGCCACGAGGGGCAGAACTACGGCGGCACCTGGCACACCTACGGACTGGCCTGGGAGCCGGGCCGGCTACAGGTCTTTCTCGACGGCCAACCCGGGCCCGTGTACACCGGCCCCGGCGTGCCCGACCAGCCGATGTACATCGTGCTGGGCATGGGCGTCGTCCGCGGCGAGAATCCCGCTCCGGCCGCCATGAAGATCGACTACGTGCGCGTCTGGACCGACACGGCGGGCGCCGGCTGACGCGGGCAACAGACGTCAGGGGAGGGGGCGCGGCGGGGTGCTCTGGAAGGCGCGAACCCCCGCCTCGTTGGCGTACACGCTTGTGCCGTCGGCCCGGTACAACACGGTCCAGCCGCGATCGAGAAGCAGGGTGGCGAGTTCGTTGAGGCCGGCGGGCGGCAGCGTCCCGTACTGGGTGGCGTAATTGCGCATCGGATCGGTGAGCACGACGTAGACGGGGGTCGTGGCCATCTCCTCCTGTGTGCGCTGGGTCAGCCGGTCGACGGGAGTGGCGTTGATGCCCGCCGGGGTGGCGAGCTCGTTCTGCAGCGACCAGAGCGTGTCGCCGAGCGTGTCGGCGCGGGCCTGGTCGACGTAATGCCAGGTGACCTGCCGGGGGAAACCCACCGTCGGTGTGGCGATGACCCCGTTCGGGCCGGCGGCCTGCTCGAGCCGGATCGCCAATTCCACGTCGGCGCGGGAGAACACCGCGGTGTACCAGCCGCCGAGCGAGCCCTGCAGCGCCGCCATCGCCAGGGCCAACACGGCCACGACGGCGGCCGAGGCCCGCAGCCACGCGCCGAACAGCGCCGCGGCCAGCGGCGGCGCGAGGATCAACGCCACCCCGGGCAGCGAGTACAGGTACACCCGGTAGATCGCCTCGCCGCCGTAGCCGGTCAACAGCAGCACGAGCGGGGAGAACGCGATGACCGGGGCGACGAGTCCGGCGCGGCGGCGCACGAGGTTCCAGCCCGCGACCAGCCCGGCGCACAGCCACAGCGCGACCGCGAGCACGGTGACGACCCGGCTCGTCACCGCCTGCCCCGGGCTGACGGGCGAGGCGATGTTGCCGGCGGTGTTGGCCAGCACGTCCAGCGACAGGCCGGTGCTGTGCGCCAGCAGCGCGGGCAGGTTGATGGCGACCATCACCGCGAATACCGCGAGGAAAGCCAACACGACCCACGGGGGCCGCACGACCCGCAGGATCGTCAGGGCCACGAGCACCACGAGCAGCCACACCGGTGTCAGTTGATGGACCCACGTGATGCCGGCGAAGACGACGAGCGCCACCCACAGTCCGCCGCGGCGCCACCGCGGGTCGCGGGCCACGAGCAGCGCTGCCAGGCACACGATGGCCAGCAGCAGTGCGAGGCTCTGCGGGGCCAGGTAGTCCTGGCCGACCCAGTCGGTGAGCTCGACGAGCGTGGCCGCGACCAGGGCCGCCCAGGGGGTCATGCCCGCCGCGCGGGCCAAGGCGTAGACGGCGACGACGAGCACGAGGTGGTGCCCGACGATGTAGGCCAGGGCCAGGTCGAAGCGGGACAACTCGCTGGTCTGCGTCAGCCACGTCGCCAGCGCCAGCGCCCCAGGCCAGTTGTTGTAGACGTCGACGTCGCGGGCCAGCGTGCCGGTGTGGGCGAACCAGTCCATGACCCCCAGGTGTCGGTAGGTCCACTGGTAGAGCGGCATGTCGGTGCCCAGCAGCGTGTAACTGCGGCGCGCCAGCACGAGCAGCAGCAGCGCGGCCCAGGCGAACCACCAGCTGCGTGCTCGCACGGCCAGCAGCACCGCGACCGCGCACGCGCCGACCCCGGCCGCCAGCAGCGGTGCGCGGGCCAGCAGGCCGTAGGAGCTGTACTCGGGGGACCGCATCGCCGGGATCGCCACGATCCAACAGGCGGTGGCGACCGCCGCCAGCACGGCCGCGATCACCGTGAGCAGAACCGCGGAGCGGGTGTTCTCGGAGTGGGTGTGCTCGGTGTCGTCGCCGTTCGCGACGTCGGACGTCTGCGAGGCGGTGGCGTCGGGGGCGTGCGGCACCGCAGGTTTGGCGGCGAGCAGCAGGGCGCCACCGACGACGCCCAGACCGACGAGTGCCCAGCGGGTCAGCGCGGAGGCGTAGAGACCGGCCCCCAGCTGCGCGGTGAGCACGAGGGCGAGCAGGGCGGCCCCGAGCGCGGGGATCGCCACGACCGCCAGCGTGCGCGGCACGGCCGGCAGCACGCCCAGCGTCACGGCCCCTGGTACCAGCCCGAGCAACCCGAGGAGCGCCAGGGCCGCCAGGCCGGGGGGCAGCACGAGCGCCAGCACCCCGAGGGCAGCGCCGACGAGCGCCACGAGTCCCAGGGCGCGACGCGGCAGGGGGGTGCCGAGTGCGACCACCGGCTGCTCGCCGAGGGTCTGCACGGCCGATATCCGCAGGGCTGCGATGGGGTCCTCCCAAACCGGGGCGTGGCGCTGCAAAGGTGTCCGCCCGCCGGCGCACCCACCTCTTGCCGGAAGGCCGCAGCGAACGGCGGCAATCGTAGTCTGGTCGTGAGTCCCGTGCTGTCCGTGGGGCGTTCGGGGATCGAGCCCGTGCGCCTTCATCCCGCCGACTGGCCTAGGCTGAGCCGGTCTACCTGACGGCCGGGTCGCCCGACCCGAGGGCCCGGCCACCGCATTCGCTGACTGGAGCACGTGTGTCGTCCGCATCCCTGGCCGTGGTGATCCTCGCGCACGATCGACCGGGTCAACTGCACCGCCTCATCGACGCGCTCGATCCGTTCCCAGTGTTTCTGCACGTCGACGCCGGCGCCTCCGCGCCCATGTTCGCCGAGCTGACCGCCGACCTGCCGGCCCGGGTGCAGGTGCTGCCGCGGCTGCGCACCGGCTGGGCCAGCGCCGGGCTCGCGGTCGCCGAGCTCGTCGGCTACCGGCACGCCCTGGCGGCCACCGACGCCACCCACGTCGCGCTGCTTTCCGGGTCGGACTACCCGCTGGCCAGCACCGAGGTCATCACGCGCCGGCTGAGCGCCGACCTCGACCGCTCCCTCGTCTCCTTCCACGACCTGCCCTACGAGCGCTGGGGGTTGCTGCGCGGCTACGACCGGTTCCTCTTTCGGCAGCGCGCCTGGCGGCGGCACCGCCTGCTCGACCCGCTGCCGCGGCCCTGGCCCCGCGACATCCACCCCGCCGGGGGCTCGCAGATGAAGATTTTGAGCCGCCGCCACGCCGACCGGCTGGTCGCAGTGCTCAGTCGCCGGGCCGATCTGCGGCGCTACTTCTCCACCGTGTGGATCGCCGACGAGGTGCTCGTGCCGTCGGTGCTGACCAGCCCGTTCTTCTCCCCGAACTGGGCCGCGGAGGTCTCGGGTGTGCGGGCGCCCTGGTTCATGGACTGGGGCGGCGTCGGGCGGCAGAGCCCGCGCTGGCTGCAGCCGGGCGACTTCGACGCGATCGCCACCGCGGCCCGCGAGGACGGCGCCCTGTTCGCGCGCAAGTTCGGCGACGACAGCGGCGCGTTGCTCGACCGGATCGACGCCGAACTGCGCGCGAAAGTACCCACTAAGGCCACGGCCTCCGGCGCGGTGGCCCGGTGAGCACCCCCCGGGGCGAGCTACCCGGGGAGCCGCCCCCGGGCCCGATCGGTGACGGTCCCGAGTCCGCACCCGTCGCAGGCGCCGCAGGCGGGCGCGGGGGGCAGGGCGACCTGTTCGGCCGCGGCATGCTCTACGTGCTCGTCTGGTCGATGCAGACGGTCGTGGCGACCGTCGTCTCGCCGATCCTGGCGCGGCTGCTGGCCATCCCGGAGTTCGGGTCGCTGGCCGCCGCCATCGCCCTGTTCCAACTGCTGAGCCTGCTTGCGGTGTTCGGGCTCGACCACGCGCTGGAGCTGCAGCGGGTGGAGGACCGCGACGACGACACCAAGGCGCGGGGTCTGTTGGCCGCCGGGGTGCTCTACGCGGCCCTGGTGACCCTGCTGGCGGCCGCGACCAGCCAGTGGTGGGCGCCGACCCTGGGCTTCCCCTCCGGGGGCGGCATCGTGCTGGTCACGCTGTTGTGGACCGCCCCGGGCGCCGCCGTGATCATGGTGCAGTCGCTGCTGCAGGCCGAGGACCGGCTGCTGCCGTTCACCATCGTCAGCCTCTTCTCCACGGTCGGCGGCCAGGTGTTCGGCATGGGGCTGCTGCTGTTCGTCGAGCGCTCGGCGATCGTCTACGCCTGGGGTGGGGTCATCGGGCAGGTGCTTGCGTTCTGCCTCGGCCTCATCTGGACCCGACCGCGCTGGCGCGGCATCTGGGACGGCCCGCTGATCCGCTCCGCCCTGGCCTTGGGCATCCCGCTCGTCTTCGCGAGCCTGAGCCAGTTCATCCTCTCCGCCGGCGACCGGTTCATCATCCAGCGCTACCTGGGCGAGTCGCAGACCGCGCGCTACCAGATCGCGTTCACCGTCGGCAACGTCATGGCGCTCATCCTGGCGTTCCTCAACCGCGCGTGGCTGCCGCGGCTGAAGAGCATCGAGGACGAGACGACCCGCTGGCACGTCATCGGCGCCTCCCGCGACGGCCTGTACTGGCTGCTGGGCTTCGCGGTGCTCGGCGTCACCGTCGCCTCCCCGACCCTGCTGCGCATCTTCGCTCCGCCGAGCTACGACCTCGAGCCGCTGACCATCGTCGTGTTCATCGTCGCCCTCGGTGCCGTCCCGACCGCCGCGGCCGGCGCGACCGGCCGAATGCTCATCACCATGCGCATCTCCAAGCCGCTGGCCTGGGCCGCGCTGGTCGCCCTCGTCACCAAGCTCGTCGTGACGTTCGCGCTGCTCGCGCCGTTGGGACTGGCCGGGGCCGCGCTCGGGACGCTCGTCGGCATCGGCGCCCAGGCGCTCGCGCTGCGCTGGGCGATCTCCCGGCGCTACCGCTTCGAGCGCTCCTCGGTCTCCAGCCTCGTGGTGCTCAGCACCTGCATCGCCCTGGCCGCCGGGTCGCTGCTGCTGCCGCAGACCCCCGGCTGGAATATCGCCCGGTTCGCCTTCGCGGCCCTGTGCCTCGTGCCGTTCTTCCTCTCCCTGCGCGCCCTGCAGCAGGGCCGCGAGCCGCTGCGCAGGTCAGCGCGGGCGCAGTGACCGCAGGCGGGTGGCAGCGGCAGCTGCGAGTGGTCGGACGCGGGCCAGGAGGGGGCGGGCCCGGGAGCGTAGGTAGGCCGGCGGTCCGGTCAGCGTGGCGCGATGCTCGATGCGCAGCACGTCGACGCCGACCGGAGGGGGCGGCGTGTCTGGGGACATCGGAGCGCGGTAGTCGGCCAGCGGGGCGGCGCTGAACGACCCGCGGCGGGCCACCGTCAGCAGCCCGCGCACGAGGTTGCGGGGGGTCAGCACCGTCTTGGTGGCCCACGCCGAGAACCCCCGGCCGTAGCCGATGGCCTGGGAGACCAACGCGTCCTGGGTGTCGCGGTGCCGATGCCACACGACCGCGCTCGGCTCGTACGTCAGCGCGTGGCCGGCCAGCACCAGCCGGAAGAAGAAGTCGATGTCCTCGCCGCCCTTGGTCTGCGTGCCCGCGCCCAGATGCCGGTCGAAACCGCCGAGTGAGGCGATGACGTCGGTGCGTGCCGCGAAGTTGGCGCCCGCGCCGAACACCCCGACCTGGAAGGGGAACAGCGGCAGGTCTGGCGGGGGCTCGCTGAGCCGGAACACGCGCGGCGCGAACACCCGGTTCCAGCCGATGCGGCTGTCGAACCACGCCTGCGCCGGGGTGCGCAGCTCGCCGCTGGGCACGAAGCCGCTGACGGCCGCGCAGTCGGCGCCGCCGCGCGCGATGCCCCGGGCCAGGCCGCGCAACCAGCCGGAGTCCGCTCGCACGTCGTCGTCGGTGAAGGCGACCCACGGCGTCGTGACGGCCGCGACTCCCGTATTGCGGGCGTTCGAGAGTCCCGGAGTCGGTTCGGTCACCAGGGCGACCCGCGGATCGTCGAACTCAGCGACCACCCGCGCGCTCGCGTCGGTGGCCGGGGCATTGTCGACGACCACCACCTGCAGCCCCGGATAGTCCTGCCCCAACACGCTGCCCAGCGCGGTCCGAAGCGGCTCAGGCCGGTCCCGGGTGCACATCACGACCGTGATCGCCGGCGACCCGGAGTGCTCGAGCTGCGCCGGGTCCTGGCCCTCAGCGCTGGTCGGCGCCTGCTCGACCGTTCGCGCGACCGCCGCCGCCAGATCGGCCGTAGCCACCGACTCCTGGTCCACGGGCACGGTGGCCATGCCGTAGAGCCGGTCGCGGCCGCGCACGAGCAGCCGCGCCTGCGCGTAGCCCTGTGCGTGCTCGAGGGGCACCCGCGCCGGGGCCTCGGGCTCCGCTGCCTCGGGCGCTGCTGCCTCGGGCGCTGCCGCCTCGGTGCCGTCGATGACGACCTCGCCGACCCAGGTGGCCAAGGGCCACTCCGGAGGCGGCGCATCGGGAAAGATCGGACCCCGCGGGAGAGGCGAGGATGGCTGGGCGAAGGGGGGCGAGGCGGGCATGGCCCGAGCCTGGCACGGACCAGTCCGCCTGCGCACCAGGGGGCCTGGCCGCTGACCGGGGCGGCTGCGCCCAATCCCGGGGTCGCGGCGCGTGGTCTGCCACGAGCGCGCGACGAGCACTAGAGTTGGGACGCTTCGGGCTCGACCGTGGCCGCGATTCCACCGGCCGGGCGAGCCGCAGCCGGGAGGGGTGACGCCGTGGTGGCCGTGTCGGTCTGCATGCCTGTGTACCAGGGGGAGCCACACCTGCGCGCTGCCTTGGACTCGGTGTTCGAGCAGCGCGGCGTCGACTTCGAACTCGTCGTCGTCGACAACGCTAGCACGGACGGCACCGCGCAGATCCTCGCCAGCTACGACGACCCGCGACTGCGTGTGGTCCGCCAAGCCGAGACCGTCCCACTGACGGCCAACTTCGCCGCCGCCGTCGCGGCCTCCCGCGGCGATCTCGTCAAGGTGTTGTGCGCGGACGACCTGTTGCTGCCCGGCGCGCTGGCCAGCCAGGCGCAACTCCTGTCGCAGCACCGCGACATCAGCCTGGTCGCCTCCCGGCGGGTGCTCATCGACGACCACGACGCGCGGATCGGCCCCGTCGGGCTGCGCGGCTTTCTCGGGCGACACAGCGGCCGCCGCGTTGCTCGGCGGTTCGCGCGGTGGGGCATCAACCCGATCGGTGAGCCGGCCTGCGTGATGTTCCGCCGCGCCGACTACGACGCGGTCGGGGGCTGGGGTGCCGACCTGGCCTACCCCTCCGACATGATCACGTGGCTGCGCCTGCTGCGCCGCGGGGACCTGCTGGGCCAGAACGAGGCGCTGGCCGCCTTCCGCATCGGCCACGCCGCGCACTCGCAACGCAACGAGAAGCGCAACGAGAAGGAGAACCGCGAGCTCATGCGCCGCACCATCGGCGACCCTGCATGGGGCCTGGCGACGCGAGACCGGTTGATCTCCAAGGTCGCCTCGCCGGTCGCCTGGTGGGCCTGGGGGGTGCGGCGGCGCATCATGTTCCGCCTGCCGCAGGGCGCTCGCCGGGCAGGAGCGAAGTCGACGACACCAGCCCGCTAGCCGGCATGCGAACGGGGCCCGGCGGTTGCCGAGCCCCGTTCGATTCTTCGTCGTCGTCGGTGGTGCGGTGCGGGATCAGGGACGCTGCCAGACCCGCAGGTAGTCGACGAGCATCGTGCCGTTGGCGGGCTTGGCGCCCTTACGCACACCCGAGCTGAGCACGACGTACATCGGGTTGTTGGTCACCGAGGCGCCGGAGTAGGAGGGGCCGGGCTTGCCGTCGAAGAAGACCTGCAGCTTGCCGCGCTCCCACAGCAGGCCGTAGGTGTGCCAGGTGCCGGCCGCGCTCTTACCGGCCTCGCCGTACCACTTCCAGTGCGCCTGCTGGTTGTTGCCGGCGGCGTCCTTCCAGTGGTAGTTGAAGTGCGGCTTGTACAGGCCATCCGGCGTGTCGTCGGGGATGATCTCGGCGATGTCGATCTCCGGCGGCCATTCCTTGTCGACGGGGGTCGGCAGCATCCAGAAGGCCGGCCACAGGCCGGGGGTCTCGGGCACCCAGATGCGGGCCTCGACAAAGCCGTGGGTGAACGCGAAGCCCTTACCGGTGTGCGCGACGCCCGCGGTGTACGGGTAGGTCGTCGTGTACGGCGCTGAGCTGTTGTTCACGGTGATCGGCGTGCGGTCCCACGACAGGCGCAGGTTGCCGTCTCGCACTGCCACCCGGGAGGGGTCGAACGCGTAGTCGTCGAGGCTGGAGTTGTACGGGTGGCCGTAGGTCCACGGCTCCAGACCGCGGTGGGCCGTCCAGACCGCCGTGTCCAACTTGGTGCCGTTGAACTCGTCCTGCATCGCCATCTTCCACTGGCCGCCGACGCCCTGGGGCAGCGGCGTGCTGGGGGCCGGCGGGGTCGTCGGAGTCTGGCTCGGCGTCGGCGTCGGCGTCGGCGTGGGGGTCGGCGTCGGGGTGGTCGGGTTCGGGCTCGGCGTGGGGTTGGGGGTCACGACGCTGCTGCTCACCGGCTTCACTGAGATCGCGGAGACCAGCGCGCCATTGGCCTTCGCCGAGAAGTCCAGGTCGAGGCGACCGTCCTTGACGTCCACGCGGAACGTGCGGTCGTAGGCGCTGTCGCGACCCACGGCCTTGAAGATGTCCACGTCGGTCAACGCTCGCTGACCCTCGGCGTTCACGGAGAAGACCCGCTGGCCGGCCTGGGTGGCCCAGGCCTCTCGCATCTTAAGCGTGACGTCGTAGGTGCCATTGGTGACGGGCCGCCGCCAGGCCGTCATGAACACCCATTCGGGGTAGTAGACGGAGTTCTGCGTGGTGCCGTTGATGCTGGTGCCGGCGCGATAGGAGTCGTTGAACCGGCCCCCTTCGAAGCCGGCCCGGGCCGCGTAGCGGGTGCCGTCCTCGCCGGTCAGCGCGCTCGGGCGGGTCGTCATGTGGTATTCATTCACGGCCGGGGCCGAAGGCAACGGCACGATTTCCAATGCCGACAACAGAGCGCTGTCCGTGACATTACGGAAGGCCAGATCGAGGCGGCCGTCGTTGACGGTGACGTCGAAGCTTCGGTCGTAGGCGCGGTGCTTGCCGACGGCCTTGACGATGTCGATGTCGGAGAGCGCGCGGCGGCCCTCGGCGTCGACGTGGAAGACGCGCTGATTGGCGTTGCTCCACCAGTATTCGCGCATCTTGAGGGTCACCCGGTAGTTGCCGGCGGGGACGGCCTGGCTGAATCCGGTCATGGCGACCAACTCGTGCCGGTAGAGGCCCTGGTCACCGGTGCCGCTGATGGTCTCGCCGGTGACGTAGGAGTCGGCGTACCGGCCGCCGGTGAAGCCGCGGCGCGATTCCCACCGCGTTCCGGAGCTATCGGTAATCGCCGCCGGGGCGGCGCTGATGCGAATAGGGGACATATTCGCATTGTTTGCCACGCTGGACTGAGTGGCGATAGGGAAAACAACTCCTGCGGCAGTCAACGAACCGGCGGCAATAGCAACCGGCACCGCCCTGCTGAGGGACTGGGGGCGCATATACGACCTTTATGGGGGAGGTTGCGGGACGCAGACCCCATCGGCCCGCACTTGCGTGGGGTGAGGTTGTTTGACGTGCGTCACTTGACCGTCGCTTTACCTAATCTGCCGGGGCTCATGAACCTCGTTGGGCGACAGCAAAATCGGGCGGCCCCCAGGTGCCGGATATACTTGAGTCTCGTGTTTCTGAGCGATAGCTGGATGCAGCCTGGGATGTGACTGCCGCCCTGGGCGCTGCGGGCGAGGGTGCCGCCTCGGGTTTCCGATGTGGCGTCGAGCTGCCCGGACTGCGGGCTCGGGGCTGGGTCGATCTGGGTCAGGGCTGGGTCGATCTAAGGCGCGCCCGGAGGCGGTGGCCCAAAGCGGGGCCCGGTGCGGGAGAATGGCTGGCGACTCAGCATCCGCATCGTCGCCGCTCGGTCTTTGCGCCGTCCGGTCACGCCCGAAGGAGAGATCACCTGTGCAGGTTTCCCGCTCACGTGTGGCCCGGGTGGCGGCCGCGTTAACGCTCGCCACTGCCGTTGTGTTGCCCCTGTCCGCCTGCGGTTCGATGCCCGGTCCGGGTGTCGCGGCGGTCGTCGACGGGCAGCGGATCAACGAGTCCGATCTCGACGCGATCGCCGCGGACTTCGCCAAGGTGCAGGGTGCGCAGGCACCCTCGCGCACCGAGATCGTCTCGGTGCTGGTCGCCCGCCCGTTCGTCCTCGAGGCCCTCGGCGCACGCGCCCTCTCCGAGCAGGGCGTCAAGGAGTTGCTGGGCCGCGACGTGCCGGAGGTGACCGATCCGACGGTGCAGTTCGTGCAGGCGATCTCGGCGCAGCAGCAACTGGACCAGCAAACCGCTGCCGTGGTGCAGACCGAGATGGCGGCCGCCAACATCGAGGTGTCGCCGCGGTACGGGGCGTTCGAGCCGGGTGAGGGCGTCGTTCCGGTGCAGGAGAACTGGATCGTGCCCGCCGCCGACGGTGCAGCGCCGACCCCGTAAGGGCAGCTGGTGAGCGACGACTTCCTGACGCCACGCGCGCACGGGTTGCCGGTGGCGTTGGTGACCTGCGATCCGCAGTTGACCCCCGGACAGTTGACTCGGGAGGCGTGGGAGATCATCGAGCGCGCCGATCTCGTGGGCGCCTCACCCGCGGTGCAGGCACATGCGGATGCGCTCGCGGCGCAGGGCGTGCCGATCGCGCCCGACGCGCTGGAGACGCTGCGGTTGCGGCGGTTCGCCGGTGACCTGGCCTTTCTGTGCACGCCCGCGGAGGCGCGCGCCCACTCGGGCGGCGACATGGTGATCGTCGGGGCGGAGGCCGGGCCGGGCACCGGGGTGCTCGAGCTGGTTGAGGTCATGGACCGGCTGCGCTCCCCGGGCGGCTGCCCGTGGGACGCCGAGCAGACCCACGAGAGCCTGGCACCCTACGCCATCGAGGAGGCCTACGAACTGGCCGACGCGATCGCCTCCGGGGATCGCGACGAGTTGGCGGACGAGCTCGGTGACGTGCTGCTGCAGGTCGTCTTCCACGCCCGGGTGGCGGCCGAGGCACCGACCGACCCGTTCGACATCGACGACGTCGCCGCGCGCATCGTCGCCAAGCTGCGCCGCCGGCACCCGCACGTCTTCGCCGACGTGCACGCCCCCTCGGCCGCGCACGTGCAAGCCAACTGGGACGCGATCAAGGCCGCCGAGAAGCCCGAACGCACCGGCGTGCTCGACGGCATCCCCTCCGGCCTACCCCCGCTGGAGCGGACCGCCAAAGTCGCCTCGCGGTTGGTGCGCGCCGGCCGCGAGGCCGAAGTTCGCGCCGCCGCCGAGCGCCTCGCCGCCGCCGCCGACCCCGGCTCCCAGCTGCTGGCCACCGCCCTGACCTGCGCCCTCGACGGCCACGATCCGGCCGCAGCTCTCCGCGCCACCCTGCGCGAGCTGGAGGCCGGCTTCGCGCAGGGGGCGTCAGAGTGAGCGTTCTGCACTTGGGATGTCAAGGGTGCGCGGCGTCTAACGCGGGTAGCTGCGCCATAGGAGTCGGCCCTGGAAGGTCGGCCGCCCGCCGCGCATGACGGGGTTCTCGATGAGCACGACGGTGGCCGAGTCAATAGTGCCATCACGGTCCGGAATGCCGAACGAGAACCGCTCCTTGCGGGGGCGGTTCTTCTCCCACGTGTTGGTCGACCAGAGGGCGCGGGTGCCGCGATAGATCACGACATTTCCGTCTTTCTGGAAGGCGAGCCGGCTGGCGCCTTTATTGTGAGTGTTGGAAGACCACATCGCGCGCAGCGGATCACCGCCGTAATGTACGAGGTTGCCGTCCTCCTGGAAGACCAGCCAACTGCTGTACTTGGCGGTGCTGACCAGGCACATGCGTCCAGGCAGCCAGTACTCTCCCTTCGACGCCGTCCAGGTGATGTACCGGCGGCAGTCCTTCTTGTTGGGCGGCACGATTCGCGTCGGATGATTGCTGATTGCAGCGGTTTGACTCGGTTGAGCGGTCGAGGCCGCGTGACTTGTTTGAGCGCCCGAGGTGAGCGGCGCCAGGCACAAAGCCAGGGCCGCGGTAGCCAGGCCGGCCTTCTTGATGATGTGCATCGTGCTCTCCCTCACTGTGATTGATTGGTCGACCACAAGAAGAGTCCGCGGCGCTTCGCGACGTCAATGACAGGGGGTGTCATTCGTGTCGAACCACTTGTTGCTGGCGAGGGGCGACCAGGGGTGTCAGGGTCTGACATGGTCATCGAGTCGGTGGGCTGCCAGGCTGCGCGCGTCAGGAGACGTCCTGTCGCACCCGGCCTACCAGTAAGGATGAGTTGTGAGAGTTACGAAGCGCCTGGTACTTGCCATCGCAGCGGCGATGGCTCTGCCTCTGCCGATGGGGGTGGCCTCCGCGCACGGCGCCGGCGATAAGTACACCTACGTAAAGTCGCAGCCGAACCTGTGTCGCAACATCAAGAATAGCGTGCATACACACCCGACTCCGTACACTGTGAAGGTGCCGAAGGTGCATGGCACCTATGACTTCACCGACAGTGCAGACGGATACTCGCTGCGTACCTGTGACTGGAAAGCCAAGGACGGGTATATCGACTATCGATGTCGACCCGCCGCCGACAAGGGTGCCTGGACGATGGCGATTACCCGACGGGCGGAGCGTGGCGGGAATGCGACAGGTGTGGCAAAAGGGGCCATGACCTGCAATGGTAAGTGGCAGCGCGTGAACTACGCGTGGTCGTCCCGTGACAGCACTCACGTGCATCTATGGGGGGCGGAGACGTCCACCTTGCGTGATGTCGAACTCAAGATTCCTAAAGTCTAGCGTTCGGTCTCTGGGCAGCTACTCCAGTGGAGTAGAGACCAGTTCTTGGGTAACGCCAGGGCAGCGATTATGGCTACCCTGAAATTTGGTCATGGTGACTCGCGCATGCCCAAGCAGTCGCCCATCGACTGGCAATGCGGGGAGATCATTGAAGTCGCCGCCGTGGTCCTTTTTCTCCATGGCCTCTTGTGCCACGGGGGAGGTGTCAGGAAGGGCGAAGGCCCAGACATCGAACTCCTGGCCTTCATCGCACGGCCCGAAGCCGAGGTCCACCAGCGCACTCCAGCCACGTCGGTCGCTGTCGAGGGTGGCGGGGTTGACATCGATCTCGTAGGCGCGGGTGCCGGAACGTTGAACGATCCACACCGACTCGTTCTCCGCGACATAGTCGCGGCCCGCCGGGGTGATCGGGCTCATCGTCCGGGTCCCGTCTGTCGTTTCGACCATGGGTTGCGAGGGTTCGTGACTCCACCACCATGCCGCCAGGGTCACGAGTGTCACCGACATCGCGGCGAGGGCAACCGGTATTCGTCGTCGCGCGGGCCGACGCCGAGGCAGAGGGGCGACGATCTGAAAGGCCCGCGCCAGAGCTCCGGCATCCGGAGGCCTGTCGCTCGGCCGGGCCGACAAAGCCCGTGTGTAGATCAATTGCTCCAGCCTCTGCGGAAGAACGTGGTCGCTCAGAATCTCACCGATGAGTCGGCCCGCAGCGAACACATCGCTTCGGGTGTCGGGGGCCCGTCGGAGGTCGGCCAGGAGTTCGGGTGCCATGTACTCCGGCGTGCCCACTTGGCGCCCGGTGGGCAGAGCTCCGCTGGTTCCGGCCAGGCCGAGATCGCACAGAGTTGCCCGGCCGTTATAGATGAGGATGTTGCGCGGCGTCAGATCGCCGTGGACCAGGTGGCGTTCATGGAGGACTGTCAGTCCGCCGAGAATGTCCTGCGAGATTCGCAGCGCCTCTTCGAGGCCCAGTCTGCGCTTAGCCAGGACGTCGGCAAGCGGTGCGCCTCCGGGTCGGGTAGCGAGCCACGGCAACTCCTCATCCGTCGATGCCTCGACGAAAGCGACGATATTGGGGTGGGGGGCCGCGTCGGGCGAGAGGCTCTCGTGCAGGCGCGCCTCCCGTTCGAGAGCAGCTCGTTCGACGGCGTCACCCAAGGGCGCCCTCCAGCGCTTGAGGATCACGTCGCCGTGCCGGGCCGATCGCGCTCTCACGACCGACGTGGTGCCGCTTAGGCTCAGGGACTCTCGGAAGGTGAAGCCGTCCGGCAGGAGTCGGTCATCCTCGTTCGGCATCGAATATCTCCGAACTGGCACGAGTTGGCTTCAGGAGCGCGAGATCGGTGGAGGTGACTATCGAGCGATAGACCAGGAGGCGAGCCAGCGGCGCGTAGTTCGACTCCTCGCGGTCCATTCCACGCCACAGTCGGTCGATACCTTGGTCGCAGTAGTACGCCAAGAGCCGATCCACGCGGTCGCGGGCCGTGCGGGGTTTGCTTTCGGTGAGCTGGCCGATTTCCGAATATGTGGCCGGCCGACTTCCGCGTCGGAGCAGGGGCTCGCACATCGCGACGGCGGTCTGCAGGAGCGCTGGGGGCGGGCGCATCAATGTCAAGGTGCCGAGGGTGGCCGCGGTCTCGTGGCTGTCGTCGTCGGTGCTGACCCGGCTGACGTGGATACCCCACGCGCCTGTGCTGGGTGCGCCAACTGTTCCGCCGTGCCCGACGCTGCAGGCCGCTCCGCGGGGTCCCGTACGCGGTGGCAACTGCACCGGGAGGGCGTCTCCATGCACGATCAACTCGTGGGTCGCCGAGAGGTTACGCACCCAGAGATCGCCGTCCATGCACCAGAGCACTCCCGCAATCCGCGACAGCTCGGTGCTGCGAAGGCACTCCCACACGACGATGGTGCATGCGTCGTCGTCGCGCCCGAAGGCGGCCCACGAGGCGTCCTCGAACGCGTAGGCAACCCCGGAGCACGTTACGACGTAGTGGGTGTTGGGTGGCGGTTGCCCATCGACCTCGACCGCGCGCGCTGTGGCTCCCCGAGGGCGCCACTTGTCCTCCGCCACGTCGCCCCCTCGGGCACAAGGAATCTGCTTGGGCGCCAACTAAATTCGCGTCAGGCGCAGCCTTTGGCAGGGAGGATATCGTCGGTCCAAACAGACTTCAATGTGACCTAGGTCTTGTGCTGTCGGGCAACGCGCCCGGCTGACGTGCCCCTTACGTCAGCGGGCTCGCTCGCCGGCTCCGTGGAGGCGGGCGACGAGCTCGTCGAGGCGGTCGGGCGGCAGGTTGCTGAGGCTGAACCGGAGGGCGCCGGGGTCGGTGGGGTAGAAGGCGGTGCCGGGCACGAAGAGCAGGCTCTCGTGGCGCACGAGCTCGGCCGCGACCTCATCGGAGGGGGTGCCGGTGAACGGGTGGCGCACCCACGCGAAGTAGCCGCCCTGCGCGACGACCTCGAAGCCGCCGGGGGAGTCGGCCATCGCCGCCGCGAACGCCGCGCGATGCTCCGCCAACTCGGCACTGCGCTCCCGTCGCCACGCCGCGGCCGTCGTCAGGCCCGCCCACGCCGCCTCCTGGCCGATGCGCGGCGCACACACCGCGACGCAGTCCATCAGCTTGGCGACCTCGCGGTGTACCGCCGGCGCACACACCAACGCGCCGACGCGATATCCGGGGATCGCCAGGTCTTTGGAGAAGGAGTGCAGGCTCACGACGTGCTCGCCCCAGTCGGCTCGGGAGAACTCCGCGTGCGGCGGCGCGTCGGTGTCGCGGAACGAGCGGTACGTCTCGTCGAGCACCAGCGCGATGTCGTGCTCTCGGGCCAGGGCGGCGAAGTCAGAGATCGTGGCGGGGTCCAGCGTCAGGCCGCTGGGGTTGCCGGGCGTGACCAGCACGAGCATCCGGGTGCGCTCGGTGATCTGCGCGCGCGCCGCATCGACGGTCGGCATGAGGTCGGCGCCGGTTTCCAGGTAGACGGGGTTGATACCGGCCAGCCGCAGCCACATGTCGTGGTTGAAGTAGTACGGCAGCTGCAGGATCACCTCGTCCCCGGGATTGGCCAGGGTCGAGGCCAGCAGCGCGAAGGCCTGATTGCAGCCGGCCGTGATCAGCACGTTCTGCGACCCCAACGACGCGCCGTAGGCCGCCGACAGCTCCTCGGCGAACGCCTCGCGCAGGTGCGGCAACCCCGGCACCGGCGTGTACGCGCCCCCGTCGGCGGCGTTCGCGACCTTCTCCACGTGCGCCACCACCTCTGGCGCCGGCGGATAAGGCGGCACCGCTTGCGCCATATCGAGCAGCTCGCGGTGCTCGGGCCGGAGCGCCATGAGCCCCAGGGCCGCCGTGATCGGCGAGTCGACGGTCTGCAGGGTCCGCTCGTTGAGTCGCATCCGTCCACTCTGCCCGTTGTGGCCCCCGGCGCCACCTCCGGGACGGCCGATGTTTGCCCTTGTCCACATGCTGAGGAGACCCGTCCGGGTTGCGCACCCCACCCCGCCCGCGACCGCCGAAGGACTAGGCTCAAGTCGCAAGCGATCCATCGCCTCGACCATCAGCCTCGACCATCAAAATCGCAACCTTCAGGAGTGTCTCGATGGCAAGCATCGAAGAAATCGGCGCACGGGAGATTCTCGACAGCCGCGGCAACCCGACCGTCGAAGTGGAGGTGTTGCTCGACGACGGGACCACCGCCCGCGCGGCCGTACCCAGCGGCGCCTCGACCGGGGCGTTCGAAGCGGTCGAGCGCCGCGACGGCGACAAGGGCCGGTACCTGGGCAAGGGCGTCGAGCAGGCCGTCGACGCCGTGCTCGACGAGATCGAGCCGCGCATCGTCGGCTTCGACGCGACCGAGCAGCGCCTCGTCGACAACGAGATGCTCGCGCTCGACGGAACCGACAACAAGGGCAAGATCGGCGCGAACGCCATCCTCGGCGTCTCCCTGGCCGTCGCCCGCGCCGCCGCCGACTCGGCCGGCCTGCCGCTGTTCCGTTACGTCGGCGGCCCGAACGCGCACGTGCTGCCCGTGCCGATGATGAACATCCTCAACGGCGGCAGCCACGCCGACTCCAACGTCGACATCCAGGAGTTCATGATCGCGCCGATCGGCGCACCGAGCTTCAAGGAGGCGCTGCGTTGGGGCGCCGAGGTCTACCACGCGCTCAAGAAGGTGCTGCACGACCGCGGCCTGGCCACCGGCCTGGGTGACGAGGGTGGCTTCGCCCCGAACCTGGAGAGCAACGCCGCCGCCCTCGACCTCATCCTCGAGGCCATCGAGGCGGCGGGCTACACCCCCGGCAAGGACATCGCGCTCGCGCTCGACGTCGCGGCCAGCGAGTTCTACAAGGACGGCTCCTACACCTTCGAGGGTGGCAGCAAGTCGGCCGACGAGATGATCGCCTACTACGCCGGCCTCGTCGACAAGTACCCGCTGGTCTCCATCGAGGACCCGCTGAACGAGGACGACTGGGACGGCTGGAAGTCGATGACCGACCAGCTCGGCGACAAGGTCCAGCTCGTCGGCGACGACCTGTTCGTGACCAACCCCGAGCGTCTGGCCCGCGGCATCAACTCCGACACGGCCAACGCACTGCTGGTCAAGGTCAACCAGATCGGCACGCTGACCGAGACCCTCGACGCGGTGACCCTCGCCCAGACCAACGGTTACCGCTGCATGATGAGCCACCGCTCCGGTGAGACCGAGGACACCACGATCGCCGACCTGGCCGTCGCCACGAACTGCGGCCAGATCAAGACCGGTGCCCCCGCTCGCTCCGAGCGCGTCGCCAAGTACAACCAGTTGCTGCGCATCGAAGAGGCCCTCGACGACGCCGCGGTGTACGCCGGTGCCGGCGCGTTCCCGCGGTTCCAGGGCGCCTGACGGCGTTGCACCACCGGCGAGACGGGTGGCCCTGCAAGGATGGCGGAGACATCCGCTAATCCCTGATCAGGCAGGTCCCAGGTAGGTCCATGGCGTCCACCCGTCGTCCCGACACCTCATCCTCCCGTCGGCGCCGAGCCCCCGTCTCCGGACCGGGCGGCTCCCGCCGGCGGGAGGATAGTCGTGCCTCCCGCGCTCCCGGGGCCGCGCCCTCGTCGGCTCGGTCCGCAGCGTCGGGTCGCTCGAATTCGGGGTCGGCGCAGCCCCGTAGCGGGGCGCCGCTGGGTCGCCGCTCCACCCGACGGCTCGCCGCGCTCGGCGCCGTATTCGTGCTGCTGGCCATCATGATCGTGCCCACGCTGCGCGCCTACCTGCAGCAGCGCGCCGAGCAGGCGGCGCTCACCGAGCAGATCGCCCGGCAAGGACAGTCGCTGCAGGGCATGCAGGCCGAGATTCAACGCTGGAACGACCCGGCTCACGTCGAGCAGCAGGCTCGCGAGCGGTTGAAGTTCGTGCGCCCCGGCGAAACGGCCTACCAAGTCATCGGCGCCGAGAAGCTGCTCGGTGACGGCCTGGCCGGCCGGTCGCGCGTCGTCGTGCCCAACGTCGGCGACGACACCATCCCCTGGTACGGCACCATGTGGAACTCCATCGTCATCGCCGACCGCCCTGACGTCGACGAGGCCGTGCCGCTCACCCCCGTGGGGGAGCGGGTGTTGCCGGGCAGCAGCGACCCCACCGCCATTCCCGGAGAGGGTGGGGCCACGGGCCCGACCTCCAGCGCGACGGGCGGGGCGACCTCCGGGTCGACGGGCGGCGCCACAGGCACCGGCACGGCGACGGGTGGCCGGTGAGCGATCCCACCTCTCCTGGCCCGCCGGATGGCGGCCCGGCCGACCCGGACGATCTGGCGGCCGTCGGCGCGCAACTCGGTCGGCCCTCTCGCGGGGTCGCGGCGGTCGGCCACCGGTGCCCGTGCGGGCGTCCCGACGTGCTGACGACGCTGCCGCAGCTGCCGGACGGCACCCCGTTCCCCACGACCTTCTACGCCACCTGCCCGCGCCTGACGGGCGCGATCAGCACCCTGGAGTCGGCGGGGATGATGCGCGACATGAGCGCGCGCCTGGAGTCCGACCCCGACCTGGCCGCCGCCTACCGGGCTGCGCACGAGGACTACCTGGCCCGCCGCGCGGCCCTCGGGGAGGTCGCGCAGATCGCCGGCATCAGCGCCGGTGGCATGCCCACCCGCGTGAAATGCCTGCACGTGCTCGCGGCCCACGCCCTCGCCGCCGGCCCCGGCGTCAACCCCCTCGGCGACGAAGTCATCGCCGCCCTCGACCCCTGGTGGCGGGGCGAGCCCTGCGTCTGACGCGTGCTCGGTTGACCCGCGCTCAGTTGGAGGGGCGTGGGGCGGGCAGGCGCTCCTCGAGTTCCTTGACCTGCTGTGTCAACTCATCGACACTCTGCCGGGACTGCTCCACCTGCTGCTGCAACTGCTGGATCTCGTGCGTGGTGTCCGGCGGGCTCGATGACGACGACGAATTGGTGCCGCAGGCCCCGAACATGGCGAGGGTGGCGACCACCAGGATCCACCCCGACCGGCTACGCGTTTTGGCGATGTCCGCCTGCTGCTGCGAGATGATGCGACGCAGCTCCTCCATCGTTGCCGGCGGCTGCGGATCATGCCCCTGGCCGTGACCCTGGCCGCGCCCGTGATCGGGCCGCGGCTCGAGCGGCGGAATGGGAGCCCCATAGTCAGACACCACACAAGCGTAGGCTCGGACGCAGGCCGCCCGGTGGGTGCCCGGCCGATCGACCGAAGGAGAACCCCCTCATGCGCGTGGCCGCCGTCGACTGCGGCACCAACTCCATCCGCCTCCTCGTCGCCGACGTCCCCGCCGCCGATGCTGCCGCCACGGCCGACCCAGCGCCGCTCGCGGAGGTCGTGCGGCGGATGGAGATCGTGCGCCTGGGGCAGGGGATCGACGCGACCGGGGCCATCACCCCCGAAGCCATGGAGCGGACCCTGGCCCGCTCCCGCGAATACGCGCACCAGTGCGCCGAACTGGAGGTCGACCGGGTGCGCTTCGTGGCCACCTCCGCCTCCCGGGACGCCCGCAACGCCGACGAATTCGTCGCCGGAGTCCGTGCGGCCTTCGCGAGCTGGGACATCGCCCCCGAAGTCATCACCGGTGCCGAAGAAGCCCTCCTCTCCTTCACCGGCAGCACCGGCGAGCTCGCCGGTGCTGCCGGTGTCCCCGGGCCTTACCTCGTGGTCGACCTCGGCGGCGGCTCCACCGAATTCGTCCGTGGCGACCTGCGCGGCGGTCAGGCTGACGTCGGAGCGGCCATCTCGACGAATATCGGCTGCGTCCGCTTCCACGAGCGCTTCGCGTTCGCCGATCCGCCGACCCGCGAGCAGATCGAGCGCGCCACGACGGCCGCCGATGTCGTGATCACCCAGGCTCAGCAGGCCGTCGGGTTCACCGGGATCAACGCCCTCGTCGGTCTCGCCGGCACCGTCACCACCATCGCCGCGCACGCACTGCGCCTCCCCACGTACGACCGCGACGTCATCCACGGCAGCCGGCTGCCCGTCGAGAGCATCCTTGAAGCCTGCGACGACATCGTCCGCGCGACCGTGGCCCAGCGCAGCAGCCTGGGATTCATGCACCCCGGCCGCGCCGACGTCATCGGCGCCGGCGCGCTCATCTGGGGCCGGATCGTTGCCCGCGTCGCCGACGAGTCCGGAATCACCGAGGTCGTGACCAGCGAACACGACATCCTCGACGGCATCGCCCTGAGCCTGAGCCGCGCGTGACCCAGCCGCAGTCGCTGCCGCATCCGGTCATCGGGGGAGCCTTCACCTCACCGGTGACCCCCGGCACGGGGTGGCCCGGCGACCCGGCCGACGATCGCACTCCGGTGGCCCACGACCCGGCGCAGGTGCGGGACCTAGCCGCTGAGGGCGACCTGCCCCAGCTCGACGCGCGGATCTCGGTGTGCCGCGCCTGCCCGCGCCTGGTCGCCTGGCGCGAACGGATCGCCCACGAGAAACGCGCCGCCTGGCGCGACGAACCGTACTGGGGGCGCCCCGCGCCCTCGTTCGGCGACCCCGATCCGCACCTGCTCATCGTCGGTCTGGCGCCCGCCGCCCACGGCGCCAACCGCACGGGCCGCATGTTCACCGGCGACCGCAGCGGCGACTGGATCTACGCCGCCCTGCACCGGGCGGGCCTGGCCAACCAGGCCAGCAGCATCGCGGCGGGCGACGGGCTCGAACTGACCGGAGCCCGCTTCGTCGCCACCGCGCACTGCGCACCTCCGCAGAACAAACTGACCGTCGCCGAGCGCGCCACCTGCGCGCCCTGGCTCGACCGCGAGCTGACCCTGCTGACCCGCCCCGACACCCGGCTCCGTTCCGTGCTCGCCTTAGGTTCGGTCGGCTGGTCCGCGTTTCTCGGTGCCGCCCGCCGCCTGGGCTGGCAGGTGCCCCGGCCGGCACCGCGCTTCGGCCACGGCGCCGTGGCCGACCTGAGGTTGCCCGACGGACGCCCGCTGCGCCTCGTCGGCTGCTACCACGTGAGCCAGCAGAACACCTTTACCGGCAAGCTCACGCAGGAGATGCTCGACGCCGCCATCGCCCTGGCCATGGACACCGCGGCAGGCTGAGCGTCGCTCGGATTGGGTGCCCGTGCCCGGTAGCGTGGGTGTGTCCCCGTAGCCCAACCGGCAGAGGCAGGCCACTTAAAATGGACACAGTGCGGGTTCGAGTCCCGTCGGGGATACGACCGGAGCCGCGTTCCGCGAGTTCAGTGACGGGTCACCGGCGGGAATGCCGGGAACCGCCACGGCGTCATATACGTCAGACACGTTTAGTGATCGCCCATCGGCGACCCGATTTCGGAGAGGCATCAGCCCCATGAGTAACCCGGTCTTCGACCGCATCGACAAAGTCAGCAGCAGCGGGGGTTACGCGACTTTCGACTCGCGAGGCCAGGCACCCCGGCAGACCCCGCAGCAGGGGCAGCCCCAGTACGGGCAGTACGGCCAGCCGCAGGACATGAGCTCGCAGCAGCTCAACGACATGTACAACCAGCCGTCCGCGAGCGCGGTGCAGGCCGGCCGTGTGACCGTCGACGACGTGGTGATGAAGGCCCTCGGCCTGTTCGGCATCATGCTCGTCGTCGCCTGCGCCGTCGCGTTCGTCGTGCCGGCCATGAGCCCCGTCATCATCCTCCCGGCGATCCTCGGCTCCCTCGGCCTCGGCCTCTTCATCGCCTTCAAGAAGACGATCAGCGTGCCGCTGATCGTGGCCTACGCCGTCTTCCAGGGCCTGCTCGTCGGGTCCGTGACGACGGTGTACGGCAACCGGTTCGGCGACCAGCTCATCACCACAGCCGTCGTGGCGACGCTGTCGGTCTTCGTCGCGATGTTCGCCGGCTGGAAGTTCGGCCTGGTCAAGGTGACCAGCAAGTCCCGCCGGATCTTCACGCTGGCGATCTTCGGCTACCTGATCTTCGCGGTGGCCAACTTCGTCGCGGCCTGGGCGTTCGGCGCCAACGAGGGCTGGGGCTTCTTCGGCTTCGGCTCGCCGATCTCCATCGGCATCTCGATCCTGGCCGTCGGCCTGGCCTCGTACTCCCTGGCCATGGACTTCGACTCCATCGACCGGGCGGTCGAGGCGCAGCTGCCGCAGCAGTACAGCTGGCTGCTCGCGCACGGCCTGCTGGTCACCGTCGTCTGGTTGTACCTGGAGATCCTGCGCCTGCTCGCGCAGCTGCAGGGCCGCGACTGACATGATCGATGATCCGGTGCCGCCCGCGGCCCGGAGAGAACTGGAGCGCCTGGCTCGGCGGTGGCAACAGCTACCGCTCGACCGGGCGCTCCGGTGCGTCCCGGCCGTACACGCGCTGGCTCAGCGCTTCGCTGACCAGGCCGTAGCGCCGAGCCTCACCGGCGACCGGCTCCCCGACCTCGGCCCGGCCGTGGTCATCGATCAGCTCATCGTCACCACCCACGACCTCGCTGCCGCCAGGGCGGCAACCCCGACTGCGGAGCCGACCGTGGATATCGCCGCGGAGCTCGCCGCGCTGCGCCGCGACATCGGGTGACCTCCCGCGGGAGCGGGACACACCTCAGCGCAACGGGACACGGCCTGACCCGACTGAGCACACCCGATGCCGTGTGTCCGGTCGGGTTTGCCTGTGTCCCGTGGCGCGGGACTGTGCTCGGTGGTGCTGGGCGGAGTCGGCGGGCCGCCGGGGTCAGCTCAGCCGCTCGAGGATGATCGCCATGCCCTGACCGCCGCCGACGCACATCGTCTCCAGCCCGAACTGTCCGTCGCGGGAGGCCAGGCCGTTGAGCAGCGTCGTCGTGATGCGCGCGCCGGTGCTGCCGAACGGGTGGCCCAGGGCGATGGCGCCGCCGTGCACGTTGAGCTTGTCGACGTCCATCTCGAGGTCGTCGGCCGACGGCAGCACCTGCGCGGCGAACGCTTCGTTGATCTCGTACAGGTCGATGTCGCCGATCGACATGCCGGCGCGCTTGAGTGCCTCCCGGCTGGCCTCCACCGGTCCCAGGCCCATGATCTCCGGAGAGAGCCCGCTCACCCCGGTCGAGACGATGCGCGCCAGGGGCGTCAGGCCGAGCTCCTTGGCGCGGATGTCGCTCATGATGACCACCGCGGCCGCGCCGTCGTTGAGCGGACAGCAGTTGCCGGCCGTCACCGTGCCGTGCTCGCGGAAGACCGGCTGCAACTGCGCGATCTTCTCCAGGGTGACCCCGGCGCGCGGCCCGTCATCGGTCGAGATCACGGTGCCGTCGTCGAGGGTGATCGGCGCGATCTCGCGGGCGAAGAAGCCGTCGGCGATCGCCTGCTCCGCGCGGTTCTGGCTGCGCACGGCCCACTCGTCCTGTCGCTCCCGGGATACCCCTCGCAGCGTCGCCACGTTCTCGGCGGTCTGGCCCATCGCGAGGTACACGTCGGGCAGCAGACCCTCCTCGCGGGGATCGGTCCAGGTGCGGTTCTGAGCGGCGATCTGCGCGCTGCGCTGCTGCGCGTCGGCGAACGCCGGGGCCCGCCACCCCTCTCGGGACAGCCCGGTGCCGCTCAGGTCGGGAAAGCGCGAGACGCACTCGATACCCGCGCTGACGAACACATCGCCCTCGCCGGCCTTGATGGCGTGAAACGCCATCCGGCTCGTCTGGACGGAGGAGGCGCAGAATCTGTTGACGGTGCTCGCCGGCACGTCGTCCAGGCCGAGGCGCACCGTGACGACCCGCGCCATGTTCGACCCCTGCTCGGCCCACGGCTCGGCGCACCCCAGGTACAGGTCGTCGATCGTGTGCGGGTCGAGTGCGGGCACCTTGTCGAGCGCAGCGGCGATGACCTGCCGCGACAGCTCGACGGGGTGCATGGAGGCCAGGGACCCCTTGACCGCGCGCCCGATCGGGCTGCGGGCGGTCGCGACGATGACTGCTTCGGGCACTGGTGCCTCCAGGGGTTGCGGGCAGGCGTGGCGCCGACGATCGGTCGGCCCCTGGCGATGCTAGCGCCGTGGGGCCATGGCGCTTGGACGCAACCACCGCTCAATACCCGTGTGCAATCCCACTCCGTCCGGTGTTGCGCCCCTACGGCCTGGGGTTGCGGTGTGCTGAAGTCGCCCGCGGGGATGCCGATGGGAAGCCGCCGGGTCCGGTCCCGGTACCTCGGGAGTGCCCGGGAAAGGATGCCCGGTGAAGACGTCATGAGCGCCAATCTGTCGCTAGGCCCCCTCGTGCCCGACGGCGGCCGCGGGTTGAGCCCCGGCTTGCAGCGCTGGCTGGAGGCGGTGCGCGGCGGGGGGACCAGCAGCTCACCGGCCGGGGCGCTGCGGACCCAGCCCACCGCGACCGCGTTGGCGACGGCCGCGGGCGCCACGATCGCCGCGGCGGGAGCGGCCCAGGCAGCCCGGATCTTGGCGCAGGATGCGGCGGAAACGCCTGGCTCGGGCGACGCCGGCCGGGTCCGCCCCAGCCTGGACCGCCAAGCCCTCGACGCGCACGCCGCCGTCGGTGAGCTGGAGGCGCGCCGGCAGACGTTCGGCACCCTCGAGCGGGTGTTCACCGAGGCCAACCGGTCCACCTCCGCCGTCGAAACTCTCGAGGAGGCCGCCCGCCGCCGCCGCAATCGGCAGCGGGACCAGAGGGTCGAGCTGACCCGCTCCGCCGAGCAGGCCGCCCAGCAGCAGGCCCTCGCGCGGGACAGCGGCACCGCCCGTCGGGCCGAGGTCGTGGCCGCGGCCGCGCCAGTGGTCGACGCGGCCACCGCCGCTGCCCGCCCACCCGCGCCCCCGGTGGATGTCGCGGTGGCGGCGACCAGCGACGCCGCCCGCGAACTGAGCCGCACCGCGGACCGCCTGGAGACCCTGCGGATGCAATCCGTGGCAGCCATCCGGGCCACCGCCGGGCGCGTCGACTCCCTCGCTCAGGAGATCGCCTCCGCGGACCGCCGGTCGAAGATGGAGCAGCGCCGCGCCGACGCGGCGCAGGCCGACCGGGCCGCCGATCGCCGGGATGTCCGTCGTGATGTGGCCGCCCGCGAGCTCGTGCGACTCACCGGCGCGCACGTACAGGTGCAGGACGATGGGGCCCTGCGCGTCGAGCTCGGTGGCCGCGCCCTGGTCGACGCCGCGGGCGTGCACTCGCTCACCGTCGCCGACCCCGACGACACCGGCCAGGCCCCCAACGACGCCACGACCGTGCCGTCCCAGGAGCCCGTCGAGACCACCGGGGGAGGCGCTGGGGCCGACCGGGAAGCCGTGGCCGCGCGCGAAGCCGAGCGGCGCGAGCGCGGCACCCGGGGCACGGACCCAGGGGCGGACCGG
>NZ_BAHD01000001.1 GCF_000298215.1 Kineosphaera limosa NBRC 100340
GACCGCCTCAGCGGCGACGGACCCCTCGACGGGTTGCTGCAGGGTCTGTTCAGCAACCCCGTCGGCGACTGGTTCTTCATGATCTCGCTGCTGCTCATCGGCGTGGCCTTCATCGCGGGTGCAGGCCTGCGGCTGGCCGGCATCGGCGGTGCGATCCTCATGGCGATGATGTTCTTCGTCGCTCTGCCCACTGCCTCGGCCATGGTCGATGGCGAGTTGGTGCGAGGAGCGACCAACCCGATCGTCGACGCCCACTGGATCGAGGCGCTCGTGCTGCTGATCTGCGCCGCCACGCTGGCCGGTGACACCGCCGGCCTGGGCAAGTGGTGGGCCCGGCAGGGCATCGTCCGCAAGTTCCCCTGGCTGCGCTGAGCTCCCCTGCAGCTGCTCCCGTGCAGCGGCTGTAGCGCTTCATCGAGGACGGCCCGGCGGGCAGCGCGACCACGTCGCATAGCATGACGACTGGTCGGCACCCGCCCGGCCGTTCTGCCGTTCTCCCCAGCTGACAGGGGGCGTCACATCGTGACCGACCACCACCCGACCGCCGTCATCGTGCTCGCCGCCGGGGAGGGGACGCGGATGAAGTCCGCCCGGCCCAAGGTGCTCCACATGATCGGCGGGCGCTCGCTGCTGGGGCACGCGATCGCCGCCGCGCAGGGACTGAGCCCGACCCACCTGGCGGTCGTCGTGCGGCACGAGCGCGATCGCGTCGCCGACCACGTCAAGCAGGTGTGCCCGCAGGCGGTCGTCGCCGACCAGGACGAGGTCAAGGGCACCGGCCGCGCCACCGAGTGCGGGCTGGAGGCGCTGCCGGCCGACCTGAGCGGCACCGTGCTCGTCACGTACGGCGACGTGCCGCTGCTGACCACCACGGCCCTGCAGGAGCTCGTCGTCGCGCACGAGCAGACGGCGTCTGCTGTGACGGTCATGACCGCCCGCGTGCCCGACCCCACCGGCTACGGCCGGGTGCTACGCGACGAGACCGGGCAGGTCGTCGGCATCGTCGAGCAGAAGGATGCCGACGAGGCGCAGCGGGCCATCGACGAGATCAACTCCGGTATCTACGCCTTCGACGCCGCCCTGCTGCGCTCGGCGCTGGCTCAGGTCGGTACCGACAACGCCCAGGGCGAGAAGTACCTGACCGATGTCGTGGGCGTCGCCCACCGCGAGGGCCGGCGCGTCGGCGCGCACGTGCTGAGCGACCTGTGGCAGACCGAGGGCGTCAACGACCGCGTGCAGCTCGCGGCCCTGGGGGCCGAACTGAACCGCCGCGTCGTCGAGCGGCACATGCGGGCCGGCGTCACGGTCGTCGACCCGGCCACCACCTGGATCGACGTCGAGGTCGCCATCGGCGCCGACACGACGATCCTGCCCAACACGCAGTTGCTCGGCGCCACGACGATCGGTGCCAACGCGACCATCGGCCCCGACACCACGCTGACCGACATGGAGGTCGGCGACGGCGCGACGATCATCCGCACGCACGGCAGCCTGTCGGTCATCGGCGAGGGTGCCGGCGTCGGGCCGTTCGCCTATCTGCGCCCGAACAGCCGGCTCGACGCCAAGGGCAAGATCGGCACGTTCGTCGAGACCAAGAACTCCACGATCGGCGCCGGCAGCAAGGTGCCGCACCTGACGTACGTGGGCGATGCGACGATCGGCGTCGGCAGCAACATCGGCGCCGCCAGCGTGTTCGTCAACTACGACGGGGTCAACAAGGCCCGCACCACGATCGGCGACCACTGCCGCCTCGGCAGCGACAACATGTACGTCGCTCCGGTCACCGTCGGCGACGGTGCTTACAGCGGCGCCGGCACGATCATCCGCAAAGACGTGCCGCCGGGGGCGTTGGCGATCAGCGTCGCCCCGCAGCGAAATATGCTCGGGTGGGTGGTGGCCAATCGGCCGGGCACAGCGGCCGCCGAGGCTGCGCAAGCCGCCGCGACGGACGAGGGCGAGGGCGAGCCCGCATGACCAGCCTGAAGCGCACCACCGAGAAGAACCTCATGCTGCTCAGCGGGCGGGCGCACCCTGAGCTGGCCCAAGAGGTCGCCGACTGCCTCGGCATCACGCTCGTGCCGACGACCGCGTACGAGTTCGCCAACAGCGAGATCTACGTGCGGTTCGAGGAGTCGGTGCGCGGCAGCGACGCCTTCGTCATCCAGAGCCACACGGCGCCGATCAACGAGTGGATCATGGAGCACCTCATCATGGTCGACGCGCTGAAGCGGGCGTCGGCCAAGCGGATCACCGTGGTGCTGCCGTTCTACGGCTACGCGCGGCAGGACAAGAAGCACCGCGGGCGCGAGCCGATCTCCGCGCGGCTCATGGCGGACCTGTTCAAGGCGGCCGGGGCGGACCGGTTGATCTGCGTGGACCTGCACACCGCGCAGATCCAGGGCTTCTTCGACGGGCCGGTCGACCACCTGCAGGCGATGCCGATCCTCACCGACTACGTGCACGACAAGTACGGCGATCAGCCGATGACGATCGTCTCGCCGGACGCGGGGCGCATCAAGGTCGCCGAGCAGTGGAGCAAGCGGCTGGACGGGGCGCCGCTGGCGTTCATCCACAAGACCCGCGACATCAGCCGCCCGAACCAGTCGGTGGCCAACCGGCTCGTCGGCGAGGTCGAGGGCCGGCTGGCGATCCTCGTCGATGACATGATCGACTCCGGCGGCACGATCTGCCAGGCCGCCGACGCGATCATGGAGGCCGGCGCCACCGGTGTCGTCATCGCCGCGACCCACGCGATCTTCTCCGACCCGGCGACGCAGCGGCTCCGGGCGAACGTGGCGCAGGAGGTCATCGTGACCAACACCCTGCCGCTGCCGCCGGAGCACCAGTTCGACAAGCTCACCGTGCTCTCCATCGCGCCGCTGATCAGCCAGGCGATCCACGAGGTCTTCGACGACGGATCCGTCACCCGCCTCTTCGACAACGGCGAGTAGCTACCGCGCCTGTCTCCCTAGGGCCGGTCGCCCGGGTTGTTGCGCGTCGAGGGCTGCGGTCGCGGCGCCGGTGTCCGGGAGAGGCGAGGGGCCGGAGCCGGCTGGGTCACCCCGTCGACCTGCACGAACGCCTCCCTGTCGCGCAGGTGCGGGTGGGCCGCCGCCTCCGCGTAGGTCAGCACGGGGGTGACGCAGGCGTCGGTGTCGAAGAAGAGCTGCGCCCACTCGTCCCGGGTGCGGTCGGCGAAGGCGTCGGTCAGGGCTGTGCGCAGCTCACCCCACCGGTCCCGCTCCCATTGGCCGGGCAGGTCGGCGGGGTCGAGCTGCAGTCCGGCGAGCAGCGCGGCAAAGAACTTCGGCTCGATGGGGCCGACCGCCACGTAGCGGCCGTCGGCGCAGGCGTAGGTCGTGTAGAAGGGCGCGGAACCGTCGAGCAGGTTGCTGCCGCGGCCGCTGTGCCAGGCGTCTTGGGCGCGCAGCGACCACTGCATCTGGGCGAGCACGCTGGTGCCGTCGACGATCGCGGCGTCGACGACCTGCCCCCGACCCGACCGCTCCCGCTCCCATAGGGCGGCGAGGATGCCGGTGACGAGGAACATCGATCCGCCACCGAAGTCGCCGACGAGGTTCAGCGGCGGCATGGGTGGGCCGTCGCCGGGGCCCATGTTGTCGAGCACGCCGGTGACCGAGATGTAATTGATGTCGTGGCCCGCGCGGTGGGCCCACGGTCCGTCCTGCCCCCAGCCGGTCATGCGGCCGTAGACGAGCCGCGGATTGCGCTGCAGGCAGACGTCAGGCCCCAGGCCGAGTCGCTCCAGCACCCCGGGGCGAAAGCCCTCGACGAGGACGTCCGCCTCGTCGAGCAACCCCAGCACCTGCGCCACCCCGTCGGCGGATTTCAGGTCGGCGGTGACGATCCGCCGCCCGCGCAGCATCGCGTCGTCGCTCGGGCGGACTCCCGGGAACAGCTCGGGCGTCTCCTCCCGCTCGACCCGCACGACGCTTGCGCCGAGGTCGGACAGCACCATGGCGGCGTGCGGGCCGGGGCCGATGCTGGCGAGCTCGACCACGCGCAGTCCGGCCAGCGGGCCCGCTGCGGGGGAGGGTGAGGCGTGCTCGTCGAGGGGCATGCGCGCATCGTGGGTGGTGCGGGGGCGCCCCGTCAACAGGGTGCGGCCGCGCCACGTCGACAGGGGTGCGGCCGCGCCACGTCGACAGGGGTGCGGCCGCGCCACGTCGACAGGGGTGCGGCCGTGCCTCGCCCCCATGGCACGGTAGGGAGGGCGACGCCTGAGCCGTCGCCTGCAGCGATGCCGGTACCAGCCGCGTCGACGCAGCAGCGGACGAAGGAGTCACAGCACATGGGCAAGCTCGACGGCAAGGTCGCGATCGTCACCGGGTCGGGGCGGGGCATCGGGCGCGAGATCGCGCTGAAGCTCGCCGGCGACGGGGCGGCCGTCGTTGTCAACGACCTCGACGAGGCTCCGGCGGCGGAGACGGTCGCGGCCATCGAGGCGCTGGGGTCGCGGGCGGTTGCCTGCGTGGGCAGCGTGACGGACGACGGTTTCGCGGAGCGTTACGTGCAGGCGGCGGTCGACGCCTTCGGGGGGCTCGACATCGTCGTCAACAACGCGGGCTACACGTGGGACGCGGTGGTGCAGAAGATGTCGGACGAGCAGTGGGACGCGATCCTCGACGTGCATCTCAAGGCCCCGTTCCGCATCCTGCGGGCGGCGCAGCCGGTGATCTCGGCGGCGGCCAAGGCGGCGCAGGCGGCGGGGGAGCCGGTGCCGTGCCGCAAGGTCGTCAACATCTCCTCGATCGCCGGGCTGGGTGGCAACGTCGGTCAGGCGAATTACGCGGCGGCCAAGGCGGGCGTCACCGGACTGACGAAGACGCTGGCTAAAGAGTGGGGCCGGTACAACGTGACGGTCAACGCGGTCGCGTTCGGCCTCATCCTCACTCGCCTGACGACCGGCTCCGCCGGAGACAGCTCGATCGAGGTCGAGGGCCGCCACATCAAGGTCGGGATGAACCCCCAGCTCATGAGCACGATGGAGGCGATGATCCCCCTCGGTCGCGGCGGCACCCCGGCCGAGGCGGCCGGCGCCGTCTATCTGTTCTGCATCCCCGAGTCCGACTACGTCTCCGGCCAGACCCTGGTCGCCGGCGGCGGCTTCGTCATGTGAGTTCGCCGGCCAGCAGCGGGCGTAGGCGCCGGATGGCGTCGCCGATGTCGGCGGCCGAAGGGGTGGCGACGTAGCTGATCCGCAGATGCGGGCTCGGTTCGCCACTGGGGGAGTAGCTGGTGCCCGGCGTCAGCGCGACCCCGGCGCTCAAGGCGGCGGCCGCGAACTGGCCCGCCTCGAGGTGGGCGGGCAGCCGCAGCCACAGGTGGTAGCCGCCGCGCGGGCGCAGCGGCAGCGCGTGCGGTCCGAAAACCTCGCGGACCGCGTCGACGGCGACGGTGCGGCGGTGGGTGAGTGCGGCGGCCAGCGTCGCCAAGTTGCGCCGCCACGCGGGGGCCGTCACCACCTCCAGGGCCGTGAACTGCAGCGGAGCCGGCACGAACATCGTGTCGATGATGTGCGCCGCCCGCAGCCGAGCCATGACGGGACCGCGGGCGGCCAACCCGCCGACCCGCAGGTTGGGGGACGTCACCTTCGTCAGCGACCGAATGTGGATGACGACCCCGTCGGGATCGTCGGCGATGAGCGGCGGCGGCAGGGTGGGTGTGTCGGTGTGCCTCATGTGCCGGGCGTAATCGTCTTCGACGATGAAGGCCCCGTGGCTGCGGGCGATCCGCAGCAGTTCGCGCTGCCGCTGCGGGGTCGTGCAGGCGCCGGTGGGGTTCTGGAAGAGCGGCTGAGTGACGATGATCCGCGCGCGGGTGCGGGCGACGGCCTCCTCCAAGTACTCGGGCACCGGGCCGTGGGTGTCGATCGGCACCGGGATCGGGCGCAGCCCGGTGGCGTGAACTGCGGCGATCGTGCCCGGATACGTCGGTGTCTCGACGATGACCGGATCGCCCGGCTGGCCGAGCGCGCGCAGCACGGTGCCCATCGCGCCCTGCCCGGCGCCGCACACCAGCACGTCGTGCCGGCCCAGGCCCCCGCCGATGTCGGCCGCGAACCAGTCCCGCAACTCCGGCAGCCCACCCACTGGTGGGCGATCCCAGGCCGCCGGCCGGCGCGCGGCGCGGGCTAGGGCGCTGCCGAGGGAGCCGATCGGCTGGAGGTCGGGGTGCAGGTAGCCGCCGTTGAGGTCGGCGACCTCGGGGCCCGGCGAGGAGAGCGTGCCGAGCATCGCCGCCCCGCCGAACGATCGCGCTCCGTGATCGATGCCGGGTGTCGGCGCCAAGGCTGCCTCTTGCCAGGAGGTGTCCCCGACGGCCGGTGCCGGCCTGGTCGCGGTGCGGAAGGTGCCGGCCCCCGGCCGCGACTCCACGAGTCCTCGTTGGGTCAACAACGCCAGCGCCTGGGAGACAGTAGTAGCGCTCACCTCGAACCGCCGGACGAGCTCCCGATGCGTCGGTATCCGCGAACCGGCAGGCAGAGGATCGATCTCCGTCGCGAGAGTGGCGGCCAGTTCAACCGAACTGCTACTGTCATTCATGAGTAGCAATAGTAGCGCTATCGCCCCGACCTCAGTATCGCCACTGGTCGGCGGAACCGCCCTAGCGGGCCTCGGAGTGTTGAGCTTCTCGTTGAGCTTTCCCGCCACAGTTGCCGCGCTCGGCGGCTTCGGACCCTGGACCACCTCGGGTCTGCGTGGGGTGCTGGCAGCCGCGCTCGCGGCAACCGCGCTACTGGCGTTTCGGGTGCCGCTGCCCCAGCGCCGCGACTGGCCCGGCCTGGCCGTCGTCTCTCTCGGCTGCGTTCTCGGATTTCCGCTGCTCACGGCGCTCGCCCTGCAGACCTCCTCGACGGCCCATTCCGCGGTCGTCATCGGAGCCCTGCCCATGGCCACCGCGACCATCGCGGCGCTGCGCACGGGCCGGCATCCGAGTCCGGTGTTCTGGGCAGCGGCTGGGGCCGGAGGCGCCATCGTCGTCGCGTTCGCGCTCACCCAGAGCCACGGCCGGCCCACGCTCGCCGACCTCTACCTGCTGATCGCCCTCCTGGGCTGCGCCGCCGGCTACGCCGAGGGTGGTCGGCTGTCGGCCCACCTGCCGTCGTGGACCGTCATCGCCTGGGCCGTCGTGCTCGGTGCCCCGCTGAATCTGTTGATCTCGGGGGTGGCGCTCGCGCACGAGCCGGTGCACGTCACCTTCACCGCGCTGCTGGGCCTGATCTACATCGCGGCGATCTCCCAGTTCGGCGGCTTCGTCCTCTGGTACCGCGGCATGAGCCTCATCGGCGTGGCCAAGGCCAGCCAGCTGCAACTCGCGCAGCCGCTGCTCACCCTCGTCTGGGCCGTGCTGCTGCTCGGCGAGCACCTCACCCCGGCCGTGCCGCTGACCGCCCTGGCCGTGCTCGCGTGCATCGTCGTCACCCAGCGAGCCCGGGCGGCTTAGGTGCTGGCCGCGCCCCGGGATGTGGATGCCGCGGCCAACAGCAGGTCCGTGTGCCCGAAGTCATCGCCCTTGAACAGCAGTTCCTCGCCGGATTCGGCCGCGAGCGCATAAGTCAGGCAATCGCCGAAGTTCAGCTGGGCCGGGGACCCGGAGCCGCGCCCGTAGCGCCGGTAGGCGGTTCGGGCGCGGGTGGCCTGGCGAGGGGTGACGGGCGCGGTCTCGACCTCTAGTTCGGCCAGAAGCGCGTCGAGTTCCCGGCTGAGCTGCGTCGACCTCCGATCCGCGACAATCCCGGCTTCGGCGATGGTGGCGGCGCTGGCCTGACACTTGCTGGTCAGCATCGCCTCCACAAAGGCCGACCGTTCCGGCTCGTCGAAGACGACGGCCAGCAGCGCCGAACTGTCGACGATCACCGCGGGAGGCCCGTGACGTCGTCGTAGAGATCCTCCACGCGCGTGATGTCGGGTGCGTCGGGGCCGGAGGTGGTGCGGCTGACCTCGACATCGATGCGAGCCAGGCGCCGGTTGATGACGTCCAGTCGCTGCGCACGTCGGTCCTGCGCGGGGTCGACTCCGTGCTGGCTCAGCAGGAGGAGCAGCGCCTCCTCGATCGCGGAGGTCTGCGACTGGCCCGTCACCGCAGCCGCGCGCCGCGCGAGGGCGTGTACTCGCTCGTTCTTGATGTTCAGGCCCACGGTAGAAGGCTACCTGTCAAGGTTCTCTACCGTCTACCGCTCGTTCACCGCCGAGAGTGCTAGGCGGGGCGGGCAGGATGTTGCCCGGTGGGCCGAGCGGCGGAGGGTGGTGCGTGGGGGCTCCGGCCGCCAAACCTTGGGTGCTAGGCGGGGCGGGCAGGATGTTGCCCGGTGCGCCGAGCAGCGGCGGTCGTCGCGCGGGCGACGCGACGGATTTCGGCCCGGAGGCGGGGTGCGGCTAGGATCGTGAGGTTGCCTCGGCGAGGGCCGCGGCGCGACCAGTGAGTCTCCCAGGTCTGCGCTGCGCCGTGATCGACGCGGTGGCGGATCGCCGGCCTGTTGTGGCCGGGCGGGACTGCCGACCGTGCCGCGTCCCGCGTCGAGGCCGCCGCGGCATCCCGGCGACGGGAGCCCCCAGGGGGCGCCGCGAAGCCCGACACAGATCCGCTCACCAAGGAGTTCCCGCATGTCCGACCGCGCCACGCTCGTCACCCAGGAACGCACGGAGTTCGGCAAGGGCGCCGCCCGCCGCATCCGCCGCGCCGACAAGATCCCCGCCGTGCTCTACGGCCACGGCACCGACCCCGTCCACCTGACCCTGCCGGGCCACGACACGATGATGGCCACCAAGGTCGCCAACGCCGTCGTCGAGCTCGACATCGACGGCAAGAAGCAGCTCGCCCTCGTCAAGGACGTGCAGCGCGACCCGATCAAGCCGATCATCGAGCACGTCGACCTCGTCGTCATCCGCCGTGGCGAGAAGGTGCAGGTCGACATCGCCGTGCACACCACGGGCGAGGCGGCCCCCGAGACCGTCGTCACCGTCGACGCCCAGACCGTGCTGGTCAGCGCCGACGCAACCAAGATCCCCGAGAGCGTCGAGGTCTCCGTCGAGGGCATCGAGGCCGGCACGCAGATCCTGGCCGCGCAGCTCGACCTCCCGTCCGGTGTCGAGCTGCTGACCGACCCCGAGACGCTCATCGTCAACATCACCCAGGCCCAGTCGCAGGAGGCCCTGGAGTCCGAGCTCGCCGAAGCCGAGGCCGAGGTCGGCATCGAGCGCGAGGAGAGCGACGAGGAGGCCGCGCAGGCCCCGGCCGAGGCTGCTGCGGAGTCCAGCGACCAGGAGTGAGGTCGCGCCGGGTCGTCCCGGCTCCGCGTCACACGAGGGCGCGCACCCCGACCGGGTGCGGGCCCTCGGCGCGTTCGGGCCACCTACGATGGCGGTCATGGACTCCTGGCTGGTCGTGGGGCTGGGCAACCCCGGCCCGAAGTATGCGGGCAACAGGCACAACGTGGGGGCGATGGTCGTCGCCGAGCTGGCCCGCCGCGGCGGGGTAACCCTCTCCCGGCACAAGACCCGCGCGAGCGCCGGCAGCGTGCGCTTGGGCACTGCGCCCGGAGGTGCGCCGGGTCCGCCGGCGATCGTCGCGGTGCCCAGCAGCTATATGAACGAGTCGGGTGGGCCCGTCTCCGGTCTGTTGCAGTACTACTCGTGCCCCACCGACCGGCTTGTCGTCGTGCACGACGAACTCGACATCCCGTTCGGGCAGGTGCGGCTCAAGCGCGGCGGCGGTGAGGGGGGACACAACGGCCTGCGCTCCATCTCCAATTCTCTGGGCACTCGCGACTATCTGCGCGTACGGGTCGGTATCGGCCGCCCCCCGGGTCGGATGGACGCGGCCGACTTTGTTTTGCGCGATTTTTCGCCGACTGATCGCAAGGAGCTTCCGTTCCTTCTCGACGACGCCGCGGACGCCGTCGAGATGCTGGCCGATAGTGGCCTGACCAGCGCACAGCAGCGTTTTCACGCTCCCTGACATTCGTTCAGAACATTCGATGAAAACAATTCTTGGACAGTCGTTTTCATGTTCTTGGGGTTGGCGGACCCGAGCATTCATATGAGACAGTCGAACGAGTCAGTGCGTTGACGTTCGGCTTCGTCGGGCTGCTTGGGGGAGCGGTTTGGGGTTGGAGCTCGCTGGCGGCAGACACCTATCTGTCGCTTGTGGCCGCACGTTTGTCCCACCCCTGATTTGTGTCCCCGGAGGGTCCGCTTTGTCCGTCCACGAGCGTCAGCAGCACGATGTCTCGCGCCCCCGTCACCGTGCGCGTCGTCGTCCGTCCGTCGAACGTCTCGTCGTCGCCCGCGCGACCGACGAGCCCTTTGCCCCCACCCTGGCGGCCACGGCCGCCGACCGCCCGGCCGCCGGTGCCTGGGCCCGCACCTACCTGCGTCGCGTCGTGGCGCTCGACCTGTTGGTGGGCGTCATGGGCACTGCCCTGGCGACCACGGTGCGCTTCGGCGATCACCCGTCCTCCAGCTATCAGCTGCTGTTGGCCCTCATTCCGTTGGCCTGGGTGGGTGCGTTGTCGATGGCCGGCGCGTACGCCCGTCGCCACCTGGGCGTCAGCGGCGAGGAGTATCGCGCGGTGGGCCGAGCCACCGTCGGGCTGCTGGCGGTGCTCGCGGTCGCGGCCTTCCTGGCCAATGTGCAATTGGCCCGCTTGTACGTGTTGTACCTGCTGCCGGCGCTGTTCGTCGGCGGGCTGCTCGTGCGGCGCTTTCTGCGCGCCTGGCTCATGCGCAAGCGGGTACAGGGGCAGTTGATGCAGCGCACGGTCGTCATCGGCCGGGCCGACGCGGCGACCGCGCTGCTGCGCAGCATCCAGGCCGAACCGAGCCAGGGGCTGAAGCCGGTGGCGGCCTGCGTCAGCGGCCTCGATGCCCACTGGGACGCCCGCAGCACGATCGACGGCGTGCCCGTCATGGGGAGCCCGCGCGACGCCCTGGCCGCAACCGACCTGTACAACGCGGAGGTCGTGGCGGTCGCCTCGCATCCGGATCTAGCCGGTAAGTCGCTGCGTCGGCTGGCGTGGGCGCTGGAGGAGCGCGGCGTCGAGCTGATCGTCTCGCCGGGGCTACTCGACGTCGCCGGGCCGCGCCTGTCCATCCGGCCGTCGACCAATCTGTCGCTGCTGCACATCGAGCGGCCCGCTCACACGACCCGGTCGATGCTGCTCAAGGGTGCGATGGACCGCATGCTGGCCGGCCTGCTGCTGCTGGCGCTGTCGCCGCTGCTCATCACTATTGCGTTGGCGGTCAAGTTCGGGCAGCGCGGCGACCGTGGCCCGGTGTTCTTCCGCCAGCGTCGGGTCGGGGTGCGCGGCGAGCTGTTCGAGATCTACAAGTTCCGCACGATGGTCGTCGACGCCGAGACGCGGTTGGCGGCCTTGGCCAAGCTGAGCGACGGCAACGGGGTGCTGTTCAAGATGCAGGCCGACCCGCGGATCACCCGCGTGGGACGACTGCTGCGCCGGTACTCCCTGGACGAGCTTCCCAGCTCATCAACGTGCTCAAGGGCGACATGTCACTCGTCGGACCGCGGCCGCCGCTGCCGGCCGAGGTGCAGCAGTACGAGCCGGATGCGCTGCGTCGCCTGCACGTGCGGCCGGGCATGACCGGCCTGTGGCAGGTGTCGGGACGATCCGACCTGTCGTGGGAGGAGTCGCTGCGCCTCGACCTGCGCTACGTGGACAACTGGTCACCGATCGGTGACCTGCACATCTTGTTTCGGACCTTTCGGGCGGTTACGGGCGGATCGGGCGCCTACTGAGGGCCATGACCTCGGTCACATATGGGTCTTCAGCGCCTGGTAGATGCGGGGTTATCCCGGAAAGGGGTACGCACCCCTAGTGCGCATCCTGGACGAAATGTACTGTGCCCGTAGTGAGCTCAGCGGCTGGGCTGGTGCGTAACCGACTTCGATTCGCAAAGAGTTGAAGGTTGTGGCATGCTTCGCACCCCGCTAAGGTCACAAGCGTCCAGGACGCTAGTCCAGGACATTGTCATTGGGGGTCCCGGGGGCGGGGTCCTCCTGCCCGCCGGTTCTGAGGCCGGTCCTGCCAGGGAGCTCTACGTGTCCGCTACCGCGCCGCCGCAAGTCAACCCGGTAACCCGTGCGCCCGGTCGACACCGCGCGGCGCAGCGCTCCCGAGATTCGGGAGTTGTCCCTGTTCCCCTCCTGGATGAGGACAGGTCGACTGGTCGCTCAGCGGGTGTGCGCACGTGGCACTCGCGGTACCAACTCAAGCTCATCCCGACCGACCTGATCATTGCGCTCGCGGCAGGGCTGGCGGGCCTGGCGACACAGCTAGATCAAACGCTCCCCGCCTTAGCGTTTTACGCCCTTGGTGTGCCGACTGTCGGACTCGTGTGGCTGTTGGCGCTGTGGATGGCGGATGCCTACGGTCGGCGGCGCCTTGCGCAGGGCAACTACCAGTTCCGCGCGCTGGCCAGAGCTGCACTGGGGATCCTGGCCACTGTGGCGATTGTCGCCTATGTCACCAACCTGGGCTTGTCCCGGGTGTACGTGTTCACGGTGATGTCGATCCTCGTCATCGGTTCGCTCGCCGCCCGCCTCGTGCTGCAGCGGTGGCTGTTGCGCATGCGCTGCCAAGGGCGGCTCATGCAGCGCACGGTCGTCGTGGGGCGCGCGGACTCGGTCAGCGCCCTCATCCATTCGCTGAACTCCGAGCCCGCGCAGGGTCTGCTTCCTGTCGCTGTGTGCGCCACCGATCTCAGTGGCGCTCCGCTGAGCGTCGGCAAGATCGGCGGCGTGCCGGTGCTCGGGCCGCCGACCTTGGCCGTCGATGCCGTCGACCTCGCGGACGCGGAGGTCGTCGCTGTCGCCTCCCACCCCGATCTGGCCGGCCCCGCCTTGAGACGACTGACGTGGGCTCTGGAAGACCGTGGGGTCGAGCTCATCGTCGCGCCGGGTCTGCTCGACGTTGCCGGCCCCCGTCTGTCGATCCGACCCTCGCAAAACCTGTCGTTGCTTCACGTCGAGCGACCCGCCGCCACCCCCGTGCACGTGATCTCCAAATCCATCATGGATACCTGCGTCGCCGCGATCATCGTCGCCCTGCTCAGCCCGGTGCTGGTGGCGATCGCCGTGGCGGTCAAACTCGGCGATGGCGGCCCCGTGTTCTTCCGGCAGCAGCGGGTGGGGGTGCGCGGTCGCCCGTTCGCCATGCTGAAGTTCCGCACGATGGTTGTTGATGCGGAGTCGCGGCTGGCGACCTTGGCGGCCAGCAGCGACGGCAACGCGTTGATGTTCAAGATGAAGGACGATCCGCGGGTGACGGGCATCGGCAAGTACCTGCGCCGTTACTCCCTCGACGAGCTGCCGCAGATGTTCAACGTGCTGCGCGGCGAGATGTCGCTCGTGGGACCTCGGCCGCCACTGGCCCGCGAGGTCGATCAATACGAGCCGGACGCCCACCGTCGCTTGCGGGTCAAGCCGGGCATGACGGGTCTGTGGCAGGTCAGCGGCCGTTCCGACCTGTCGTGGGAGGAGTCGCTGCGCCTCGACCTGCACTACGTGGACAACTGGTCGCCCGCCGGTGACCTGCACATTCTGCTGCGCACGGTGAAGGCGGTCGTCGCGGGGTCCGGCGCCTACTGAGTTGCGGTCCTGCGCCAGACTGCCGTCATGACGCGAACGTTCCAGGGGTCGATCGCTGCCGCCCAGCGGCTTGCCCACCTGGTGCCGGGCGGCGCCCACACCTACGCCAAGGGGCCCGACCAATACCCGGCGGACTGCCCGTTGGTCATCGAGCGCGGTCGGGGCGCGCACGTCTGGGATGTCGACGGCAACGAGTACGTCGAATACGGGGCGGGCCTGCGGTCGGTCATTCTGGGGCACGCGCATCCGCGGGTCGACGAGGCGGTGAGCGCCGCGCTGAGGCAGGGTTTGAACTTCGTGCGCCCGAGCCGGCTGGAGCTGGCCGCTGCGGAAGACTTCTTGGCGGCCGTGCCAACGATGGAGATGGTGAAGTTCGCCAAGAACGGATCGGACGTCACCACCGCGGCGGCCAAGCTCGCCCGGGCGGCCACGGGCCGTGATCTCGTCGCGATCTGCCGCGACCAGCCGTTCTTCTCCACCGACGACTGGTTCATCGGCACAACGCCCATGGCCGCCGGCGTGCCGGAGTCGACGCGCGAGCTGACGGTCAGCTTTCCCTACGGTGACTTGGAGTCGCTGCGGGCGATGTTCGCCCGCTACCGCGACCGGGTCGCCGCGATCCTTCTGGAGGTCGAGGCGGGCGCCAGCACTGCGCCTCCGGGCTACTTGCAGTCGCTCATCGACCTCGCGCACGAGCACGGCACGCTGGTGATCTTCGACGAGATGATCACCGGGCTGCGCTGGGCCCTGGGTGGCGCGCACAGCCTGCACGGCGTGGTGCCCGATCTGTGCACTTTCGGTAAAGCCCTGGGCAACGGCTATTCGGTCTCGGCGCTCGCGGGCCGCCGAGAGATCATGGAGCTGGGCGGCCTCAACACCGACGCCGATCGGGTGTTCCTGCTCTCCACGACGCACGGGGGGGAGAGCACGGGTCTGGCCGCGATGCGCGCCACCCTGCAGGTGCACCGCGAGGAGGAGGTCGCGGCACGACTGATGGCGATCGGCGGACGCCTGCGCGCGGCCGTCGAGGAGGTCGTAGCGGAGGCGGGTCTGAGCGACTACGTGCAGGTGCGCGGCCGGGACTGCAACCTCGTCTACGTCACCCTTGACGGGCAGGGCCAGCCCTCGCAGCCCTTCCGCACACTGTTCATGCGACAATTCATCCACCACGGCGTCGTCGGTCCCAGCTTCGTCGTCAACACCGCCCTCACCGACGCAGACATCGAGGCGACCGCCGCCGCCGTGCGCGCCGCTCTGCCCGTCTACGCTGCGGCGCTGGAAACCGGCGACCCGACCCCGTATCTGGGTGGGGCCAGCGTCAAGCCGGTGTTCCGCGCGAAAGCCTGACCAGCCGATCAGTCGACGTCGGTGAGGGTTGGCAGCGGCACGACGAAGCGGGCGTGCAGGCCGCGGTCGCGCAGGGAGCCAACGACCTCCGGCGCGATATCCCAGGTGAGCACGGCGACCACATCAGGCGCGGCGGCCACCAGCTCCTCGGGAGAGACGATCCGGATGTGCGCGCCGGGCAGCCGCCGACCCTGCTTGCCGGGGGAGAGGTCGGCGACGAGCGGCACGAGGTCGGCGCCGATGCCGGCGACGTTGAGAAAGGTGACTGCCTTGGATCCGGCGCCGTACGCCGCGACGGAGCGGCCGGCCGCCTCCTCCTCCAGGAGGTCGCGCAGGCCGTCGGTGGCCGCTCGGGCCCGCGCAGCGAGGCTTTCGTAGCCGGTCGGCGTGGTCGCCAGCGCGGCTCGTTCCGCAGCCAGGATTCGCTCGACGTCGCCGCTGGGGTGTGCTGGTGCGTGTTCGGTGCGGCGGGCGACGACGACGAGGCAGCCGCCGAAGACGTCCTCCTCCCAGGCGTCGACGACGGTCAGCCCGTGCCGAGCGCAGGCCGCCGACCAGGAGTGCAGCGAGAAGTACAGCGGGTGCCCGTGGCGGACGGTGTCGAACTGGGCGTCGAGCAGTTGGCGCAGGGCGTGGTGAAACTCGATGACGAGCAGCCCGTCGTCGCCGAGCGCCGCGACGCGCTGAGCGAGCTCGGGCTCGAGGTCGTCGGCGTGGATGATCGACTGGTTGTCGATGACGAGCGCGGCACCGCCCTCGACCGCCACCCCGCCGTGGGCGTCCAGTGCGGCGGTCCACGAGCCGCCGTGGTGGCTGGCGAACTCTCGGTAGGTCCAACTTTTGGGCAGGTCGAGACGATCGAGCAGGCGGTCGATCACCTCTACGGCGTGCCGTTGTAGGGTCGCCGATTCGACGGCCAGCGGCTCCTCGGGCGCGGGGGAGTCGTGATCAAGCTGCAGCAGCGCGCACTCGCCGCACAGCAGCAGACCGAGCGGCCACCGCGGATCGGGGCCGGGGTCGTCGGCCGGCGGAAAGTGGTCGCACGCGGGCTGCGGGCCCAGGTCGAGGACGCTCGCCAGGTCGTCGCTGCCGCAGCCGCGGCACCGGGTCACCGGGGTCGCCGCTCCAAGGGTTGCGTCGCTCATCAGGCACCTGCGCTCAGGTCGACGGTCAGCTTCTCCACCCGAAACGCCTCGGCGTAGGGCGCCCGGCACTCCATGCCGCGCAACCGCGCCAGGGCGGAGAACGTCTCGGCGTCCCACCAGTCCTTGCCGCGCTGGCTCACGTAGTGCTCGTCGAGCACGGCCCACTTGGCGTCGATCTGCGCCCGAGTCAGGGGCACATACACGTTGGGGCGGGACGTGCCCAGGTCGCCGTCCCACTTGGGGATCTCGAAGTGCCACACGAGGTGGTCGCGAAAGGCGGTGGGGGCCAACTCGCCGAGCAGCCGGTGGTCCTGATGCGCGTCGTACCGCTGGTGCGTCAGCACGAGGTCCCAGGGCTGGCGCGCCAGGTCGGCGAGCACGTCCTTGACCTCGTCGAAGTGCGACGGGAGCCGGGTGTCGGGCAGGTCGTGCACCGTCACCTCGATGTCGGCGGGGTTGGCCAACGCGGCCAGGCAGGCGCGGGACTCGGCGGCCCGCTCCGGCACTGAGGTCAGGATCACGGCGGCGAACTGTGTGTCGGGCCGCTGCTGCGCGAGCGCGGCGACGGTGCCGCCGGCGCCGATCTCGATGTCGTCGCAGTGCGCGCCGAGCAGCAGCACGCGCAGTGGCCGATCCAGCTGCGGCAGTGGCACATTCAGCATGTCAGCGGCCCGACAGGGGTGCGACCGCAGCGAGTTCGTCGAATCCGGGGACGGGGCCGCCGACGCCGGCCGGGCACGAGGCGGAGACGCTGTCGGTGGCCCAGACCCGCCACGGCGCCTCGCCGGAGCGGGAGAGCTGTTCGAGTTGCTCACGCTCCTTGACCGTGTCGGCCGGCATCCAGAATCCGTCGTAGGGGTAGGCCAGCACCTTGCCCTGGTGGGTGAGGTCGGTGAGGGTGTCGCCGACGAGATCCTTGCCCGGCTGCAGGTGGTCGAGCAGTTCGCGACGCATGACGAAGTATCCGCCGTTCTCGCGGATGTGCATCGTCGACAGCGAGCGGATGTCGGTGACGGTGTGCGCGCCGTTAGGGTCGTCGGCGTCGTCGACGTCGACGATGTGGAACGCCGATTGGGGCGGCACGGCCAGCAACGAGGCGAGGGCGGTGGACCGCTCGAAGCGCTCGATGACCTTGTCCAGCGGCGCGTCGGTGAGCACGTCGGCGTAGTTGGCCATGAAGAACTCGTCGTCGCCGAGGTGCGCGGCGACGCGGCGCAGGCGCTCCCCGATGGGGGTCTCGATGCCGGTGTGTACGAAGGTGATCTTCCAGTCGGCAACGTCCGTGGTCAGCGGCCTGACCTGGCCGTTCTCGATGACGAAGTCGTTGGAGTGGGTTTCGTCGTATTCGGTGAAGTAGCGGGAGATGTGCCGGGCACCGTAACCCATCGCGAGGATGAACTCCTTGTGGCCGAAGTGCGCGTAGTAGCGCATCACGTGCCAGATGAGCGGCCGGTTGCCGACCATCGCCATGGGTTTGGGCAGGTCGTCGACACCGTCGCGCATCCGCATGCCGTAGCCGCCGCAGAACAGCACGACCTTCATGACTGGGCTCCTTCTCCCGACGCTCCGGGTTCGACGATCTGCAGGTGCGGAATGGCGAAGACGAGCTGGCCGCCCCAGTCGGCGACGTAGTGCAGTTGCGCGGAGATCTCGGCGCGCAGGTTCCACGGCAGCACGAGCACGTAGTCGGGGCGGGCGGCCTCGATGGCCTCGGGCGGGAGCACGGGGATGCGGCTGCCGGGCAAGAACTTGCCGTGTTTGTGGTGGTTGCGGTCGACGGTGAACTCGAGCAGGTCGGGCCGGATGCCACAGTGGTTCAGCAGGGTGTTGCCCTTGCCCGGGGCGCCGTAGCCGACGACCCGCTCGCCCTGCTCCTGGGCGTCGAGCAGGAAGCGGAGCAGGTCGCGCTTGACGACACGCACTGCCTCCTCGAAGCCGGCGTGGCCGGCGAGGCTGTGCAGCCCGGCGGCCTCCTCGCGGGCCAGCAACTCGGTGACGGCCGCGCTGGGCTCGCCGGCGGCATCGGCGTGCTGGCAGTAGATGCGCAACGAACCGCCATGCGTGCTCAGCTCGTCGACATCGACGACCGTCAGGCCGCCGAGGGCGACGGCGCGCTGGGCGGTGAGCAGCGTGTAGTACTGAAAGTGCTCGTGGTAGATCGTGTCGTACTGGCGCTCGTCGATGAGCCGCGCCAGGTGCGGAAACTCCATGGTCAGGGTGCCGGTGGGGGCGAGCAGCGCCGCGAGACCCTTGGTGAAGTCGGCCAGGTCGGGCACGTGCGCGTACACATTATTGGCGACCACGAGGTCGGCGCGCCGATGCCGGGTCGCGATGTCGGTGCCGGTGGCCTCGCCGAGAAAGACGACCTCGGTCTCGATGCCTTGCTCGCGCGCGGCGGCCGCGGTGTTGGCTGTGGGCTCCACGCCCAGGCACGGGATGCCGGCGTCGCGGAAGTGTCGCAGCAGGTAGCCGTCGTTGCTGGCGACCTCGACGACGAAGCTGCTCGGCCCCAGCTCCAACCGCTCGATCATCGCCTCGGCGTATCGCCGCGCGTGCTCGATCCACGAGGTGGAGAAGGAGGAGAAGTACGCGTACTCGTCGGTGAAGATCTCCTCGGCGGGGATCACCTCGGGCAGTTGCACGAGCAGGCACTCGTCGCAGATCCGCACGTGCAGCGGATAGGCGCTCTCCCCGCGCTCGCTCTCCTCGCGGGTGAGGATCGCCTCGCAGGGAGGCGATGCCCCCAGATCGACGAAGGTCGTGGTCAGCGGGGCGCCGCAGATGCGGCAGGGGAGCGAGGCTGAAGACTCAGGCATGGTTGGGCTATTCAACCGTCCTGGCGGCCAGGCCCGCCACATAGGTGCGGAGTCGGTCCTCCTCGCTCGCCGGGGTGAACCCGGTGGCGACGATCTTGTTCAGTTGTAGGGCGCTGTGCGTCGGACGTGGTGCCATGTTCTTGCCCTCGCCGTAGACAGCGGTACTCACCGGCGACACGTCGGCGCGGTCGCGGCCGCGCAGCTCGAAGACGTCGGCGGCGATGTCGGCCCAGGAGCGGGCCGGGCCGGTGTTCGTCAGGTTGTAGGTGCCGTAGGCGGGGCGGGTAGCCAGCAGGTGCGCGATGCCTTCGGCGAGGTCGGCGGTGAAGGTGAGGCGGCCGAATTGGTCGTCGACAACCGTCGGGCTGATGCCCTTGTCGGCCAGCATCGCCATCGTCGCCACGAAGTTCTTGCCCTCGCCCACGACCCACGTCGTGCGCACGATGTAGTGGCGCTCGTAGCTGGCGACGATCGCGTCACCGGCCGCTTTGGTCTGCCCGTAGACGCCCAGCGGGGAGAAAGGCTCGTCCTCGTCGTGCTCGGTGGCGACGCCGTCGAAGACGTAGTCGGAGGAGACGTGCACGATCGGGATGCCGTGCTCGCGGGCCCGCGCGACGATGGCGGCGACGCCGGTGACGTTCGCGGCCCAGGCCTCTCGGCGACCCTCGGCGCTTTCCGCGGCGTCGACCGCTGTGTAGGCGGCGGCGTTGACGATCGCCTGCACCTGCGACAGGTCCAGCGCCGCGACCGAGGCCGGGTCGGTGAGGTCGCATTCCGCCCGGGTGAGGGCGCGAACGTCCGGCAGGGTCGTCGCCAGAGCCTGTCCGAGCTGACCGCCGGCGCCGATCATAAGCGTCACCGGTTGCGGCACCAGACGCGACTCGATGAGCAGCGGATGGCTCTTGTCGGCCTCCGAGAGAATGGCGTCGGCCAACGGCACCGGCCAGTCGATGCCGAGGCTCTCGTCGTGCAAGCCCACGAACGTGTACTGGTCTCGGGCCGCCGGACTCCAGTGGTCGTTGACCAGGTAGCTGTAGGCGGTCGCCGGCTCGAGGGTCTGGTAGGCGTTGCCGACGCCCCGGGGCACGAACACCGCTCGGCCAGGGGTGATCTCGCTCGTGACGACCCGCCCGTGGCTCTCGCCCTCGCGCAGGTCGACCCAGGCACCGAAGACCCGGCCGGTGGCTACCGAGACGAATTTGTCCCAGGGCTCGGCGTGGATGCCGCGGGTGACGCCTACCTCGTCGTTGAACGACACGTTCTGCTGCACCGGCCAGAAGTCCGGCAGCCCGAGCGCGGTCATCTTGGCCCGCTGCCAGTTCTCCTTGAACCACCCCCGGTTGTCACCGTGGACGGGCAGGTCGACCAGCAGCAGGCCGGGGATGTCGGTGGTGTGCACGGCGAGATCGGTCACGCCAGAGTCTCTCTCGATCGGGGCAGGGTTTCTGCGCGAAGGCTACTGGCCGGTGGCGGCGTACCTGGCCTCGGTCGCGGCCTTCTGCGGCCGCCACCAGTCCTCGTGCGACCGATACCACTCGATGGTGTCGGCGAGGCCGGAGGGGAAGTCGGAGAATTGCGGCCGCCAGCCGAGCTCATCGCGCAGCCGGCTGGCGTCGATCGCGTACCGCAGGTCGTGGCCCGCGCGGTCGGTCACGTGGTCGTAGGCGTCGGCGGGCTGCCCCATGAGCTGCAAGATCAACTCGACGACGCTCTTGTTGTCCTTCTCGCCGTCGGCTCCGATGAGGTAGGTCTCGCCGATCTCACCCGCCTCGATGATGCGCAGCACCGCGGAAGAGTGGTCGTCGGCGTGGATCCAGTCGCGCACATTCAGTCCCGCCCCGTACAACCGCGGCCGCACCCCGTCGATGACATTGGTGATCTGGCGCGGGATGAACTTCTCGACGTGCTGGTAGGGCCCGTAGTTGTTGGAGCAATTGCTGATCGTCGCGCGCACCCCGAACGAGCGGACCCACGCCCGCACGAGCAGATCGGAGCCGGCCTTAGTGCTCGAGTACGGGCTCGAGGGGTTGTAGGGGGTGCTGGGCGTGAACTTGTCCGGATCGTCGAGTTCGAGGTCGCCGTAGACCTCGTCGGTCGAGATGTGGTGGAACCGCACGTCGTGTCGACGGGCGGCCTCCAGCAGGGCGTAGGTGCCGACGATATTGGTCTGCACGAACGGCCACGGCTCCCGCAGCGAGTTGTCGTTGTGCGACTCGGCGGCGAAATGGACGACGACGTCATGGGAGCCGACGAGCTCATCGACGACCTCCGGGTCGGCGATATCGCCGACGACCAGGCGGCACCGTTGCTCCGGCAGATCCTCCAGCGTGCGGCGGTCGCCGGCATAGGTTAGTTTGTCGAGCACGGTCACGGTGTGCTCAGTGTGTGCCAACGTGTGCCGGACGAAATTGGAGCCGATGAAGCCGGCTCCGCCGGTGACAAGATAGCTGGCCATGCCTTACATCTTAGGCGTGCGCCAAAGGTATCTCTGGCGTGCGTCGATATGGAGTCATGCGCGGAATCATCCTGGCCGGGGGTACGGGCACCCGTCTGCACCCCATCACGCAGGGCATCAGTAAGCAGCTCGTGCCGGTCTACGACAAGCCGATGATCTACTACCCGCTGTCGACGCTCGTGTTGGCGGGCATCCAGGACGTGTTGGTCATCACCACCCCGCACGAGGCGTCAGGTTTCGAGCGACTGCTCGGCGACGGATCCAAATTCGGGCTCGCGATCACGTACGCGCAGCAGCCGTCGCCCGACGGACTGGCCCAGGCATTCACCATCGGCGCCGACTTCATCGGCGGCGAAGAGGTCGCCCTCGTGCTCGGCGACAACATCTTCTACGGCCATGGCCTGGGCACCCAGCTGCAGTTGGTGCGGGGCCTGAACGGCGGGGTCGTCTTCGCGTACTGGGTCGCCGACGCCACCGCCTACGGCGTCGTCGAATTCGACGAGGCCGGCGTGGCCCGCTCCATCGAGGAGAAGCCCGCGGCGCCGAAATCCAACTACGCGGTGCCAGGGCTCTACTTCTACGACAACGACGTCGTGCAGATCGCCCGCGACCTGGCGCCTTCGGCTCGCGGGGAGTACGAGATCACCGACGTCAACCGCCACTACCTGGCCCAGGGTCGACTCAAGGTCAGCGTGCTCGAACGCGGCACCGCGTGGCTCGACACCGGCACCTTCGACTCCCTGCACGACGCCGGCGACTTCGTCCGCACCATTCAGGCCCGCCAGGGGCTGAAGATCGGCTGCCCGGAGGAGGCCGCCTGGCGCATGGGCTTCCTCGACGACGCAGGCCTGTCCCAACGGGCCGACGCGTTGGCCAAGTCCGGCTACGGCACCTACCTGCACGGCCTGCTGGCCCACGGCCGGGGTCGTTGACCACTGCCGTCCGTACGTACGTCCAGATCCTGGCCGTTGTGCTGACTGTCGACGGTTGCTGTCGCGACCGCAGCGCTCGGCAGGGACGGCAACCGCCGCGCCGGCGGTCAGGCCTGCTGGAACTCCGGGACTGGCGCCGCTGACTCGGCCTGCGTCGAGGCGAGGACGCCCAGGCTGGCGGCGAAGGTGAAGAGCATGGACTCGGCCTCGCTGCAGGTGCCGGCGCGGCGGCAGTGGGCCGCGCGCTCGAGCACCGCGGGCACGTCGACGAGGTCGCCCGGGGCCCGCGCCATGAGAGCCGTCAGGGCGTCGAAGGCGCTCGGGTCGCGCAGTACGAACCGGACGTCGACCCGGAAGGCTGCCTTGGCGAAGTCGAGTTGCGCCAACGCCGGATTGTCCTGCGCGAGTCGGGCGAGCAGGCGGCGGACCGGCTGCTTACCGTTACCCGGCGCGACGAAGTCGGCGGGGGAGTGACTCAGGGCCAGTTCGGCGACGCCCGCAGACAGATACGGCGGGCGCAACTCCACCGACTCCTCCATCCACGCGTGATCGCCTTGCACCGTCAGCAGGTAGGCGCCGAGCAGGTCGCGCAGGTCGTCGTCGCGGCGATCCAGGAGCGTGGCCTCGATCGTCGGCACGTCAGGAGTGTGCGCGTCGGCGTCTGCAGCCGAGTCGGGGATCCGCTCGCAGTCGGGTGTCGTCGCGGACTGGGCGGCGGATACGGTCAGGCTCGGCGCGAGCAGACCAGCGACAGGGCGCAGCAGGTCGCCGCGGCCCGTGGGAGTGCCGGAGGCGAGACGCACGAGCGACCTCCAGTAGCCGCGCGCCCAGCGGGGGCCGCGCTCGGCGTCGAACTCCGGCTCACCGAAGGCGGCCCAGTCCAACTCCGTGACCGGGCCGAACAGTCCGGCGCGCGCCGCGAGGATCCGGTAGGAGTCGTAGCCCGCGAACAGCTCGTCGGCGCCCTCGCCTGACAGCACCGCTCGGATCCCCTCGTGCCGCGCGCGGCGCGCCAGGGCCGTCATACCGACCGGGCCGAGGCGCACCAGCGGCACCCGGCGGGTGGCGACGTAGTCGCGCAACACCGACACGGTCTCCGCGGGGGTCACGGTGTGCTGGATGAGGTCGAGGCCGGCGGCAGCCGCGACCTGACGTTGCCGCGCACCGACCACCTCGTCGCCCTCGAGCACCAGGCCGATGCCCCGGTCCGCGCCGAGGCGAGCGGCGATCGTCGCGATGATCGTCGAGTCGATCCCGCCGCTGATCAGGCACGACACCGGGGTCGTCGAGCGCATCCGCGCCCGAATCGACTCAGTCAGCGCGGCCTGTAGTTGCTCCGCGAGCCCCTCGTCCGACTCGGATTCGGCTCCGGCTCGGGCCGCGGCCTGGCCAGCAGTCGCCGGTCGGGTCGCGAAGGCCTGGGCGGCCCACGAGTGCTGCTCGAACGAGCCGTCGGGTTTGGCGACGATCACCTCGCCCGGCGGCACCTGGGAGACGCCCTCGACGGCGGTCTGCCCATCCGTCGGCGCCCAGGTCGTCAACACCCCCCGCAGGCCCGCCGTCGATAGGGGCCAGTCGCCCCCGGCAAGCGCCAACAGGGACTGAAGGTTCGACGCCAAGGCCACCCCACCGGCCACCGGCGCCACGTACAGCGGGGCGATGCCGAAGCGGTCCCGCGCGGCGACGAAGGGCTCGCCGGCCGCGGTCCGCAGAACAGCGGCGAACTGCCCGTCGACAGCTGCGAAGAACGCATCTCCCTCGGCCCGCAGGCCCGCGACCAGCGCCTCGATCTCCGAGGCGCCGGGCAGGCCGAGTCGTTCTTGCAGCGCCGGCAGGTTGAACAGCTCACCGTTGAAGACGCCGAACCCCCCGGCGTCGTCGGTGTACGGCTGATGCGCCGCGCCCTCCTGCCAGTGGATCAGACGGGAGGAGGCGACGATCGCCTGTTGGCTGTGCCACCACGCGGACTCATCGGGCCCGCGCCGGCGCAGCGCCTCCTGCACGACGGCCACGCGCTGCTCCCAGTCGGGGGCACCGCGGGCCGCTTGCACCGCGTCGGGTCCCACGACGACGGCGAAGCCACACACCTCAGATCCGCTCGTACAGCTCGCGGATCGCGCCCAGGTTGCGGAAGTCGGTCGCCTGGGCGTCGTCGAACGCCTCCTCCTCCTGCCCGGTCGCCTCGATGAGCGACTCCAGGATCGCCACGATCGACAGCGAGTCGAGCATGCCGTCGCGCGGCAGATCGTCGCTGGCACGCACCTTCTCGGCGTCGAAGGCGTAGAAGACGTTGTCGAGCAGCTCGATCTCGACCGTGTTCCAGTCGGGCTTCATGGCTGGTCTTTCCCCTTTGCTGGCAGTGCTGGTTCTGCTGGTTGGTGGTGTGTGATGGAGCTGGTCAGGGACGCAGGCTTCGGTTGCGCTGGTAGCGCAGCGAGGCGGCCAGGCCCGTGGCGGCCTGGCGCAGCGCCGCCGCCTTCCAGCCCGGCGCGTGTTCCAGCGCCGCCTGCACGGCCTCGTCGCTGGGAACGCTCTCGCCGTCGCCCACCAACTGACGCAGCACGTCGGCCGGGAGGGCGTAGTAGTAGTCCTCCTGCGACTGCGCCAGCGCGTAGGTGTCGGTCGTGGGGGTGCGCTCGATGATCTGCTGCGGCACGCCCAGCTCGCGGGCGAAGGCATAGACGGCCGGCTTGGTCAGGTCGCCGATCGCGCAGATGTCGGCGGCGTCGTCGCCGTACTTGACGACGAATCCGGTGTCCAGCTCGTCGCCGTTGCTCGCGCCCACGACCGCGTAGCCCAGCGCCTCGGCCTCGGCGTAGGCGAAGAGCATGCGGGTGCGCTGCTTGCGGTTCTGGTACGCGATGAGTGCCCGCAGATCCTCCACGGACATCCGCAGGGTCTTCTCGGGGCTGCCGTGCCGCGGGCCGATCGCCACCTCGTAGACCAGCGCGCCGAGGCGCTTGGCCACGTTGTTCGCGGCGTTCACTGAGTAGGCGTGCGTCGCCGGGTCGTAGCCCGGCTCGTACTTGCGGATGAGCTCGTTGATCTGCTCGATCGGCTGCTGCGCCTCGATGCTCGCCCCGATCGAACGCTCGACGAGCCGCACTCCCGCGTTGCTCGCAGCGGCCTCGACGAAGGCCAAGGTGTCAGGGCCGGTCGAGGTGTCGGGCAGGTACAGCGCGACGACATTCTGCGTGCCGAGCGCCCGCGCGCACAGGTGCAGGACCACCGTGGAGTCGATGCCCCCCGACAGTTGCACCACCGCGCCGCGGCGCCCGAGCCGGTGCACCTGCTCGGTGATCCACTCACACCGCTGCTGTACCGCCTCCGGTGCTGCGACCTCGGTCCCCTCCTGCGTGCTCACCTGCGTCACTTGCCACTCTCCTTAGCCGTCAATCGGTCCACGTACTTGATGTCGAACAGGGCAGCCAAGCTGCCGAACTCGGCGTGCAACGCCCGGCGGATCGGGGCGGTGCTGCGCGGTGCCGGACCGTCGGGCACCAGCTCGACGACCGGCACGACGTCGCCCCCCAGCCGGCCCGGGCGGGTGCTCACGCCGATGAGCAGCGGGGCCACCGCCTCATGCACGATCGCGGCGACGCGGCGCGCGTCCACCTTCGTGCCCGCCACGTTGACCACGTTGTCGGCTCGGCCCGCGTGATGCCACAGTGTTGTGTGTGGCCCTGCGTCGATGCGGTGACCTAGGTCGCCGGTCGGCACCAGCTCGGTGCGCCCCGCGAAGGGCTCCAACGCCTCGTAGGGGGCGCGCAGACAGTAGGTCATCGCGTGCTCGCTGCGGGCCAGAATCGGCCGGGAGTCCGATCGGTCGTCTCGCGAGGTCGGCTCGCCCGCAGAGTTCGCGTCGCCGGCACGGGTGTCCGCCGGCGGCGCGTCATCGGCGAGCGCGAGCGTGACCCCCGGGATAGGGCGGCCGATGAGGCCCTCGGTGAAGTCGCCCGCCGGACCGTGCCAGGTGGCAAGGCGCGGCCCCATCTCCGCCTGCCCGTACATGTTCGTCAGCTGCAGCCGCGGGAATCGGCGCGCCAACGCGGTAGCCGAGGTGCCGGAGAGACGCCCACCCGCGATGAGTAGCCGCCCGAGCCGGTCGCCGGGGATCGTCGACGCCAGTAGCAGCGGAGTGTGCTGCGGCAACGCATAGAGGGCCAGCGGCTTATCGTCGTCCGCCAGCAACGGCTCAAGCCCCGGCAGGCCCCAGTCGGCGTCGGTGAAGGTGACGGGCAGGCCGGCGAAGTGGTGGGAATTGACGATGCTCAGCCCATAGGCGAAGCGCATCGGCGGAAGCGCGGCCCACACGAACTCGCGACCCAACTCCAGGACGTCGCTCACCGCCTGCGCGTGCGAAAGCACCTGCTCGCGCCGGTAGACCACGCACTTGGGTGAGCCCGTCGACCCCGAGGTGTGGTAGGCGAACACGGCCTCGGGCTCAGGGTCGGGCAGCACCGCCGCGCTGTCGCTCGGCGGATCGGTGACGCTGTGTAGGTCGGCGTTCTCGTGCAGGTCGGTGACGAGCAGCGGATCGGGGGCGAGTGCGGTCAAGGTGGCCGTCACCCGCTTCAGACCCTCGAAGGCCGCGCGCGGACGCACCACGATCGAACGGCCCTCGCCCAGCGCCCGCAGGTAGGTGGTCAGCGCACCCGTGGTTGCAGGATCGGTGTGCCGCACCGCCGGCGTGTGGTCGAGGGCGCGGGTCGCGGGCGTGAGCGTCATCGGTTGCCGGCACCTTCTGCATCGGCGCGGCGAGGCGCCAGCGCGGCCAAGGCGGCGGTGCGCTCGCGCAGGAGGCGCAGGGTGGCGTGCTGCGCACGCTGGGCGAACAGGCTGTGGTCGACGTCGACATCGCGCACGACGGTCAGGGGCAGCCCGCGTTTGCGCGCCCGGCGCAGCGACCGACGGCCGCCCTTGCCCACCCAGATGCGGTGATCGTGCGGGCCGTAGAGAAGCGTGAGGATGAGGCTCGCAGGCACCTGCCGCAGCATCGGGTCGGCCAGATCCAAGGGCACGTCGTGACGCAGCGCCGAGCGCAGCCGCGGATAGCGGATGGCGAGCTCGGTGAACGCGTAGTCCTTGGCGCGGGCGATCCGCTCGCCCAACGTCAGGGCCGGCGCGGACTCTTGGGCCTCCTCCGGCTCGGCGGCCTCGTCGGCGCTGGGGGCCGGAGCGCTGCGATCGGCGGCTTCTTGCCCGTGGTAGTGGGCGTAGAAGGCGTCGGTGTAGACGGCGGGGTCGGGGTGCCAATGCACGGTGTTGACGCCGAGAAGCTCGGTCAGCGGGGCCTCGTAGCCCGGGCCGGCGGCCCGCATGAGCGCCCACGCTCCGGCGCACACGCCTACCGCGAGCACGGGCAGGCCCGTACTGGCCAGCTCGCGCACGGCGGTCGCGACATCCTCGATCGCCTCCGGCACGTAGGGGCGCGGCTCGGGGGCCAGGTCGGGATCGGCGTCGTCGCCGATGCCGCCGCGGTCGGCGCGCAGCGACACGACGCCACGAGTCGCAAGGTCGCGAGCGGCGCGGGCCCACATGCTGCCCGGCCCGGCCTTGACCTCGGCGCCCATCGCGGTGAACAGCACCGCGACCTGCGGGTCGCCCGCAGCAGCCTGGGTGCGGATCGCGGGCAGGCGGTTGGGGCCGACCTCGCAGAGCGTCTCGGTGATGTCGATCGGCGCGCCGTCGGGCCCGGGCTGTCGCACGGTGGCGACCGTCTGCGGCTGCCACGCCGGCAGAGGCCTGGCCGGACCGAGCCGCAGCCCTGCGACGATCTCGGTGAGCACCGACAGCGGCACGTGCGCGAAGTACGGGGCGCCCAGCACGAGGCGCATGGCCGCGCGACGGTCGGGCTCGGTGCGGATGGCGTCGTCGGGACCCAGCTGAGCGGGTTTGGGTGCCGCTAATCCGCGAACAGAGGCGACCTGTTCGGGGTCAAGTACCGCACCGTCCAACTCCACCTGTCCGGGCCCCGTCGGGACGGGCACGGAGGTGCGGCGGATGAGCGCGTGGTTACGGACGAAAGCTGCGCCGGATACCGGCTCCCAGTAGAGGCGTTGCCCGGGGCCGGTCAGCTCGCGCGGCACCCGCGCGAGCACCGCCGCACCCAGCCGCAGACCGACGATGTGGACGGGCGCCTCGGGGCCGACAATCCGCCGGGCGTGTGCGACGACGGCCGCGAGCTCCTGCTCCCAGGCAGCTGCCGGATCGGTCGCGGCCGCTCCCGTGGCGCTGGTGGAGTCGCCGTCACCGGACCAGGAGAACGTGTAGGCGAGCAGGCCGGCCTCGCGCGCGCGAGCGGCCAGAGCACGGGTCGTGCGGAACGAGACAACCGCCTCGCGGTCGAAGGAGGGGGCGATGACCAGGGCGCCACGAGCCTGCCGGTCGTCGGGCTCGTCCACCCGCACGGACAGCCAACGTTCGCCGACGGGCAACCAGGTCAACACGCGATGCTGCAGCCGGGCGGATCGCTGCGACGCCTCCTCGGGCTGCTCGACCGACCGAGCCGATGCCGACCTCAGATCCAGCGCCATGATGTGCCCCCAATACGGAAAAATGCGGAACTGCCAAAGCAGCGCCGCTGGTGTTCCCGGTCCCCAATTGCTTCGATCCGGTAGCGCTCGCGTTCCCCATGCGCCACTCGGCTCTGCCTTTGACACTAGCAGCGCCGACTGTGGGCTGTGGGCGGGAACTTGGACGCTTGTCTCAGAGTGCCGTACGTGCGCTGCGTTGGAGGCTCCCCGTTGGACGGTTAGACGGACTGCCGGGACGGGTTGTCGGTGCTGGGATCTACCCTGGGCGCTGTTCCGCTCGACTCCTCGCGAAGGCCCGTAACTCCATGTCGTTGTCCCGGTTGCTGCCGGCGCTGTCCCAAGACCGCGCGCTGGCTCGTCTGCTCGAGTTGGCCGTGCAGGCCCGCGCCCATCAGTTCGTCGACGTCACCGTCGCCGAGGGGGCGCGGCCGGCGGTGCTGGCTGCGCTGACAGGGCCGTTGTCCGAGGGCGACCCCGTCGTCGAAGCACCGGTCGGCAACGGCTCGTCGCCGGAGCAGGCCGCGCCCGTGGTGCTCGCGGTGACCGCCACCAACCGCGCCGCCGAAGATCTCGCCGGTGCCCTGGCCGCCTACTTGCCCGCCGGGGCGGTCGCCGACTTCCCGAGTTGGGAGACTCTGCCGCACGAACGGCTCTCCCCGCGCAGCGACACGGTCGGGCGCCGGCTGGCCGTGTTGCGACGCCTGGCCCACCCCGGTCGCGTGGGGGCGCCCGACGGACCGCTACGGATTGTTGTGGCCCCCGTGCGCTCGCTGCTGCAACCCATTGCCAAGGGTCTGGGTGACCTGGCTCCGGTGTACCTCGAGGTCGGGGGCGAGTACCCGCTGGGCGAGGTCGTCGAGGCGCTCGTGGCCGCCGCGTACACGCGGACCGACCTCGTCGAGCGGCGCGGCGAGTTCGCGGTGCGCGGCGGGGTGCTCGACATCTTTCCGCCGACCCACGACCAGCCGCTGCGGGTGGAGTTCTTCGGTGACGAGGTCGAAGAGATCCGGCCGTTCAAGGTCGCCGACCAGCGCAGCCTCACTGCCGAACAGACGGGCCAGGCGTTGCCGACGAGCCTGTGGGCGCCGCCGTGCCGCGAGATCCTGCTCAGCGACGACGTCCGGGCCCGCGCCCGCGACCTCGCCGACCGGTTGCCCGGGGTCGCCGACATGCTCGGCAAGCTCGCCGAGGGCATCGCGGTCGAGGGCATGGAGTCCCTCGGTCCCGCTCTCGTCGAAGGTATGGAGTCGCTGCTCGACGTGCTGCCGCGCGGCTCGGTCGCCGTGCTGCTGGACCCCGAGCGAGTGCGCACCCGTGCCCACGACCTCGTCGCCACCAGCGAGGAGTTTCTCGAGGCCAGCTGGTCGAACGCGGCCGCCGGCAACGCCATCCCCGTCGATCTGCGCGGCCTGTTGGGGCAGGGCAGCTACCACACGCTCGCGCAGGTCCGCGCGTACGCGGCGGCCCATGGCGTCCCCTGGTGGTCCCTCAGCTCGTTCGCGCACGCCCCCATCGACGCCGAAACCGCCGACGGCTCGGCCGACGGTGCCGCCCCTGACGGTCCGGCGGCCCTCGCGCACGAGGGGGACGACGCGGACACGCTGTATCTGCGCACCGACATAACCCCGGTCACCGCCTACCGCGGCAACACCGAGCAGGCGCTGAGCGATGTGCGCGGCTGGGTCGACGCTCAGCACGCCGTCGTGCTCGTCACCGCCGGTGCGGGCCTGGGTAAACGCGTCGGCGAGGTGCTCGCCGAGAAGCAGATTCCCTATCGGCAGACGCCGGATGCGCAGCCCGAAGCCGGTCTGGTCGACGTCACCAGCGCCCTCGTCGGACACGGCTTCCAGTCGCCGAGCGCGGGCCTCGTCGTGCTTACCGAGGCTGACCTCATCGAGGGCAGCGGTGCTGCGGCCTCCACCAAGGACATGCGCCGCATGCCCAGCCGCAGGCGCAACCAGGTCGACCCGCTGTCGCTGCGCCCCGGCGACCACGTCGTGCACGAGCAGCACGGCGTCGGTCGGTTCGTGCAGATGATGCAGCGCACCGTGCAGGGCGCCACCCGCGAGTACCTCGTGCTGGAGTACGCCCCGAGCAAGCGCGGCCAGCCCGGCGACCGGCTGTTTGTGCCCACCGACCAGCTCGACCAGGTGACCCGCTACGTCGGTGGTGAGGCTCCCACGCTCAACAAGCTCGGCGGCTCGGACTGGGCCCAGACCAAGTCGCGGGCCCGCAAACACGTCAAGCAGATCGCCGGCGAGCTCATCCGCCTCTACAGCGCCCGCATGGCCACCAGCGGGCACGCCTTCGGCCCCGACACCCCCTGGCAGCGCGAGCTCGAAGACGCGTTCGCCTACATCGAGACCCCCGACCAGCTCTCCAGCATCGAAGAGGTCAAGGCCGACATGGAGAAGGAGGTCCCGATGGACCGCCTGATCTGCGGCGACGTCGGCTACGGCAAGACCGAGATCGCGGTACGCGCCGCGTTCAAAGCGATCCAGGACGGCAAGCAGGTCGCCGTACTCGTGCCGACAACCCTGCTCGTGCAGCAGCACTTCCAGACGTTCTCCGAGCGGTATGCGCAGTTCCCCGTCGTCGTCAAGGCGCTCTCGCGGTTCCAGAGCGACAAGGAGGCCAAGGCGGTCATCGACGGGCTCGCCGACGGCAGCGTCGATCTCGTCATCGGCACCCACCGCCTGCTGCAGCCCAGCGTGCGTTTTAAGAACCTCGGCCTCGTCGTCGTCGACGAGGAGCAGCGCTTCGGGGTGGAACATAAAGAGCAACTCAAGGCGATGCGCACCAACGTCGACGTGCTCGCGATGTCGGCCACACCGATCCCGCGCACCCTGGAGATGGCGGTCACCGGCATCCGGGAGATGTCGACGCTGGCGACCCCGCCGGAGGAGCGGCACCCGGTGCTGACCTTCGTCGGTGCCTACGACGAGAAGCAGATCGTCGCCGCGATCCGCCGCGAGCTACTGCGCGAGGGCCAGGTGTTCTTCGTGCACAACAAGGTGAGCTCGATCGAGAAGGTCGCCTCCCGCATCCGCGAGCTCGTGCCCGAGGCCCGGGTCGCCACCGCCCACGGCAAGATGGGCGAGCACCGGCTCGAGCAGGTCGTGCTCGACTTCTGGGAGAAGCGCTTCGACGTGCTCGTCTGCACGACGATCATCGAGACCGGCCTGGACATCTCCAACGCCAACACGCTGATCCTCGACCGCGCCGACACCTTCGGGCTCTCCCAGCTGCATCAGTTGCGCGGGCGCGTCGGGCGCGGCCGCGAGCGGGCGTACGCGTACTTCCTGTACCAGCCCGAAAAGCCGATGACCGAAACCGCACACGACCGGCTGGCCACGATCGCCAGCAACACCGACCTCGGTGCCGGCATGCAGGTGGCCATGAAGGACCTGGAGATCCGCGGCGCCGGCAACCTGCTCGGCGGCGAGCAGTCCGGGCACATCGCCGGCGTCGGCTTCGACCTGTACGTGCGCCTCGTCGGCGAGGCCGTCGCCAACTACCGCGGCGACGGGGAGACCGCGCCGGTCGAGGTGAAGATCGAGTTGCCGGTCGACGCGCACCTGCCGCACGAGTACGTGCCGGGGGAGCGGCTGCGGCTGGAGGCCTACAAGAAGCTGGCCGCCGTGCAGGACGAGGCCGAACTCGCGGAGATCCGCGCCGAGTTGCTCGACCGCTACGGGCCCATGCCGGAGCCCGTGGAGGTTCTCTTCGAGGTCGCGCGGCTGCGCACCCTGGCCCGCCGCGCAGGCGTCGCCGAGATCGGGGTGCAAGGCAACCGCATCCGACTCTCGCCCGTGGAGCTGCGCGAATCGCAGCAGCTGCGGCTCGAACGGCTCTACAAGGGCACCCTCGTCAAACCCGCCATCCGCCAGATCCTCGTGCCCGCGCCGAAGACCGCCCCCGTCGGCGGCCGCCCGCTGCGCGACCGCGAGATCCTCGAATGGGCCGGCACCCTGCTCACCGAGGTGCTCATCGACACCCCTGTCGGCGCCCGCTGACCGGCGGCTCGCGACGGGTGCGAGCCGACCGACAGCCCCAACCCGGCCAGGCCTGCGTGAACGCGCGGCCTCGTGTTGTTGAACCCCAAATGAACCAACCAGGGGTGCCGTGGGCTGCCGCTGCCAAGTGATCCAGGCCACACCCAGCGACTTCGCAGGGTGCTGACCCCTTCGACCGGGCCGGGTGAGGCGCCCGTCGCGGCAGGGAAATTCGCTGGTCAGCGCCCCATCGGACGGCGCCGCCGCGCGCTCTTCTTGCGCGGCATGGATGCAAGGACGCGCAGGCCACCTGGCGTTTTTCCTTAACCTGAACGCGTCTTGGACGAACGTTCCGGACGAGCGGTGAGAACTGGGGAGGGCTCATCGCAGCGCAGGCGGGGGGCCGGCGTGGACACGTCATCGGGGGAAATCATGGCAATCACGACAGAGACGGAGCAGTGTCGCTCCCGCCTGGATAGCCAGGCACCGAAGCTGCACCGGGCACGGGTCGTTGACGATCCTGCACCGAACGCCACCGGCAGCCGGCGCGCTCGCGGTTGGCATGTCTCGTACCTACAGCGCGTCGTACCGCTCGACATCATTGTCGCCCAGCTCGCCACGATCGGTGGGGCCCTGACCCGCACGGGGGAGGGGGAGGCCGTGGCGTACCTCGCCTTCGCGCCGGTCGTCGTCGTCGCCTGGCTCCTGCTGCTCACCGGCAGCGATGCCTACGGGCGGCGCCGGGTGACCATCGGATCCGAGCAGTTGCGCGCCGTCGGGCGCGCGGCCGTCCTCGGCGTCGCCGTCGTCGCCGTTCTCGCCTACGGCACGCACTTCGCGGTGGCCCGCAGCTTCCTGCTCGTCACGGTCGCCGTCCTCGTCGTGGGCAGTGTGTCGGCGCGGCTCGGCGCCCGCGCCTGGCTGCGTCGACGGCGCAGCCAGGGCAGGCTCGCCCAACGGGCCGTCGTCGTCGGCCGCGCCGACTCGGTGGCCGAGCTCATCGCCAGCCTGCGCGACGACGCCTACCAGGGTCTGCTCCCGGTCGCCGCCTGCGCGTCGCCGGTCGAGGGGTCCGACGGCCCGATTACGGGCAGCATGATCGGCGACTCCATCGACGACGTCGCGGTCATCGGCCGCCCCGACAACGTGCTCGAAGCCGTCACCCAGTGCCACGCCGAGGTCGTCGTCGTCGCGGCGCACCCCGACCTGTCCGGGCCTGTGCTGCGTCGCCTCACCTGGGCGCTGGAAGAGCGTGGCATCGAACTCCTCGTCTCGCCCGGCATTCTCGACGTCGCCGGGCCTCGGCTGTCCATCCGCCCGAGCACCCAGCTCTCGCTGCTGCACGTCGAGCGGCCGGCCCGCCCGCGCTTCCACGACCTCGCGAAGGCCGCGATCGACCGCGTCGCCGCAGCTCTCCTCCTCCTGCTCATCGCGCCGGTCCTTATCGCAGTGACGATCGCCATCCGCCTCGACGACGGCGGCCCGGTCCTCTTCCGGCAGCGCCGGGTCGGGGTGCACGGCGAACACTTCTCGATGTACAAGTTCCGCACGATGGTGCCCGACGCCGAGGCGCGCCTCGAGGCGCTGCTGCAGGCCCAGCAGTTCGAAGGGGTCCTCTTCAAGATGGACCGAGACCCGCGAATCACCCGGGTCGGCGGGTTTCTGCGGCGCTACTCGATCGATGAGCTCCCGCAACTCCTCAACGTGCTCTTCGGTCAGATGTCGCTCGTCGGGCCCCGACCGCCGCTGCCGCGCGAGGTCGACCAGTACGAGCCCGATGCTCTGCGCCGCCTGCGGGTCCGCCCCGGCATGACCGGACTCTGGCAGGTCAGCGGCCGCTCCGACCTCACGTGGGAGCAGTCCCTGCGGCTCGACCTGCACTACGTGGACAACTGGTCGCCCCTGGGTGACCTGCACATTCTCTGTCGCACGGTGAGCGCGGTCTTCCGCGGCTCCGGCGCCTACTGACACGCAACACCAACGGATTGGGACCAGGGGGAGAAGGAACGACATGACGATGACAAAGGGGGCGGCGCAGGTGACGGGAGAACCTGCGGCCGCCGGCAGGCCGCCCACACTGGTGGGGGTGCACAAGCCGATGAGCGGTGCACCCGCCTACTCGCGCTATATCAACCGGCCGTGGGGGCGGCGCATCGCGCTGCAGGCCTACCGGTTCGGTCTGACGCCAGACCAGGTGACGGCGATCAGCGCCTTGTTCACCCTCAGCGGGCTGCTCGTGCTTGCGCTCGTGCCGTCGCAGGTGTGGACCGGCCTGGCCGTCGCCGCCCTGCTCGCCACCGGCTACGCCGTCGACTCCGCGGACGGGCAGCTCGCCCGGATGCGCGGCGGCGGTAGCCCCGCCGGCGAGTGGCTCGACCACATCGTCGACGCGTTCAAGGGCAGCGCGATCCACCTGCTCATCGCGATCCACCTCTACCGGTTCACCGACCTGCCGCACGCCGTGCTGCTCATCCCGCTGGCCTTCGCGGTCGTCGACACTGTGCTCTTCTTCGGGCAGCTGCTCACCGACTTCCTGCGCCGGCTCAACCCGGTAGGGGCCCCGGCGAAGCAGACCTCGACCTCGGCATGGCGCTCGCTCGCCGCGCTGCCCTCGGACTTCGGGCTGCTGTGCTGGCTTTTCGTCCTCCTACCGTGGGCGGGGCTCTTCGTTCCCGTCTACGCGCTGCTGGGGCTGGCGTGCGCACTCTTCCTCGCCGCCTCGCTCGTGCGGTGGCGACGTGGATTCATCGCGGCCGCCGGGCAGCAGGCGCGAGCGGCGCAGCACGAGGGGGCGCGGGCATGACCGGCACGACACCAGTTCGCGGCTACGTCTCGGGCGTCTTCGACATGTTCCACGTCGGGCACCTCAACATCGTGCAGGGCGCCCGCCGCCAGTGCGACTACCTCATCGCGGGCGTCGTCACGGACGACGTCGTGCTGCGCGCCAAGGGCAAGGAGCCGATCATCCCGCTCGAGGAGCGGATGGCGATCGTCGCCGCGCTGCGCGGCGTCGACGAGGTCGTCATCGACCGGCACGTCGACAAGTTCGAGACGTGGCGCGAACTGCGCTACGACGTGATCTTCAAGGGCGACGACTGGCGGGACACTCGTCGGGGTCGCCTCCTGGAGACCGAGCTCGCCGAGGTCGGCGCCCGGATCGAATACCTGCCGTACACCCAGCACACGTCGAGCACCAAGCTGCGTGAACTCGTCGACCGCGCGCTCGCAGGACCGCGCCTGGGGACGGTGTCGGCATGAGCACGCGCACTCCGCTCGACACCCGCCCTACCGTCCGGCTGCTCGGCACCCACGGGGTGCCCGCCGCCTACGGCGGTTTCGAGACGGCGGCCGAGCAGATCGGCTACTACCTACGCGACCGCGGCTGGCGCGTCGTCGTCTACTGCCAGCAGCCCGGCTCCGGCCAAACCCACACAGATGTGTGGCGCGGGATGGAGCGCGTGCACCTGTACGAGGAGCGCGAGGGTTGGCTCGGCACCGCGTCGTTCGACCTCGCGAGCATCAAGCACGTGCTCGCTCACACCGGCGAGAACGGCCCGATCGACGTCTGCCTCACCTTTGGCTACAACACCGGCGTCTTCAACCTCGCCCAGCGACTGCGCGGCATCCCCAACGTCATCAACATGGACGGGATGGAGTGGACCCGGCGCCGCTGGGGCGTGGTCAAGCAGGGCATTCTGCTGGCCAACGAGCGGTTCGCCGGCGCCGTCGGAGACGTCCTCGTCGCCGACCACCCGGTCATCGCGCGCTACCTGTCCCGACACTTCGGAGCGCGGCGCGTCACGACGATCACCTACGGCGGAGTACCCGTGCACCACGCGTCGACGCAGCTGGTGCGCGACCTGGGCCTGGAGCCGGGTGGGTACGCCAACGTCATCTGCCGACCCATCCCCGAGAACTCACTCGTCGAAATCGTTCGAGGCTGGTCGGCTCGCCACCGCGGCATGCCGCTCGTCGTGTTGGGCAACTTCACCCGCGACGACGACTACCACCGCGAGGTGCTCGACGCCGCCGGCGACGAGGTCGTCTTTCCGGGCGCGATCTACGACCCCGCGACCGTCCAGGCCCTGCGCTTCCACAGCGCCCTGTACTTGCACGGGCACACGGTCGGCGGCACCAACCCCTCGCTCGTCGAGGCCATGGCCGCCGGCAGCGCCGTCGTCGCCCACGACAACCACTACAACCGGTGGGTCGTCGATGCCGGTGCCCGCTTCTTCCGCACCGAACACGACCTCGACGACACGCTCACCGCGCTGCTTGCCGACCCGAGCGAGCGGGCAGCCATGGGCCGCGCCAGCCGCGACCGCTTCGAGGCCGAATTCACGTGGGAGCGCATCGGCTCCCAGTACGAAGAAGCCCTGCTGCGCGCCCTGCGCCGGCACGGCCACACGCTGACGCTGCCCTCCTCGTCGGCCGAACAACACACACAGCACGTCACGACACAGGCGCACGGAGGGGTAGTCGCATGATCACAGTTGCATTGGCAGGACTCGGCAAGATGGGGCTCTCGCACCTATCGATCATCCGCCCGCATCCGCTCGTCGAGAGCATCGCCGTCTGCGATCCGTCGGCGCCCTTCCTGGGCGTGCTCGCCGGGCGTACCGACGTCGCAACCTTCACGGACTACGAGCGCATGCTCGATGAGGCGCGGCCCGATGCCGTCGTCATCGCGACGCCGTCGTTCCTACACGCCGACATGGTCCGCGCCGCCCTGAGCCGCGACATCCACGTGTTCTGCGAGAAGCCGCTCTTTCTCGACACTGCCGACGGCGTCGAACTGACCGCTGTGGCAGCTGAGCGAAGGCTTGTCACACAGGTCGGCTACCACAACCGCTTCGTGGGCACCTTCGCTGAAGCCAAGCGCCTGCTCGAGCTCGGCGCCATCGGCACGGTGACCAAGGCCCTGGCCGAGGCCTACGGGCCGGTTGTCACCAAACCCACCAAGGGCGGCTGGCGCGACCAGCGCGCCGCCGGCGGCGGCTGCCTCTACGACTACGCAGCGCACCCGGTCGACCTGCTCACCTGGTACTTCGGCCCCGTGGTCCGGGCTTCCGGCAGCCGCCTCGACGGTGTCTTCTCGACGCAGGTTGACGACACGGTCTCCTCGACGTTGGAGTTCGGCTCCGGGACGAGCGCTCAACTGTCGGTCAACTGGTCGGATGAGTCGCAGCGCAAGATGACGACGAGCGTCACGCTGTGGGGCACCAAGGGGCGTATCAAGGTCGACCGCCAAGAGATCCAGGTCTTCCTGCGCCCCGGCGCCGAGGTGCCGCAGGGGTACACGGACGGCTGGAACGTGCGGTACACGACCGAGCTCATGCCGGCGCCGTGGTTCTACGTGCGAGGTGAGGAGTACAGCCACCAGATCGACACCTTCGTGCGCCGGGTCGAGGCAGCCCGCGCGAGTGCGCCCGGGACGGGTGCCGGTCTCGAGGGCGTCAACACCTTCGCCTCGGCGAGTGTCACCGACGAGGCGCTCGCGAAGATCCTCGCCGACTCTCGCGGCGAGTCGACGGAGAACCAGACGCGGCCGGCACCACGTCGAGTCGCGCCGGCGGCCCCGAAACGAGGCCTCCTCGGGGGGCTGCGGCGCGCTCTCCTGCGGGCCGTCCTCGCAGCGCCCAGATCCCGGGCTCGTCGCGCGGCGCCCCCGGCCAGCCCGGCGGCGCGTCCGAGCGCTCCCGCTCCGATCGCTCCCGTCACCCCGACCGACACCGCGAGCACCACACTGGCCGCTGTCACACCGATCGCCCCGGCCGCTGACACACCCACCGCCACGACCACCCAGGGGGGTACCCGATGACCACGCAGACCTCGACCCACGCTCCGCTGCCGCGGCTCATGCTCGGCGACAACCAGTTCTTCGGCGTCAACCACATGTCCGAGGAACGCGCCCGCGCGCAGCTCATGCGCTTCCAGCGGGACGACGCGATCGCCGACGTGCTCGCCACCGCGTGCGAGCTCGGCATCTCGACGTTCATGTGCACGACGCACGACCGGATGGCGCAGGTGAGTGACCTCGTTCGGGCCGACCCGGCCCGCTACCCGGGCATCAGCTTCCAGCCGTGCATGCCGTATGCGCACAAGTACGCCAACGCGGTGACCGAAGACGGCTTCCTCGGCGCGATCAAGCGCTTCTTGCCCTCCGACGGCCTGCTGGGCACCACCTTGCGGGGTGCCAAGTCCGTGGCCACCGGCGACGTCGACGGCCTGGCCACTCTGCTCGTCGACGCCGAGATGAAGATGTTCGAGGGGCTCTCGACCCCGGTGATCTGGCTGCAGAACGTCATCGTCGACCTGCTCGTCGGGCTCGGCATGGACGACGCGCTCGCTGTCTTCGCCGCGCACGTCGAGAACAAGTACGGCGCGCAGGCCGGCTTCATCACGATGAATCTGCCGCAGACCCTCGACGCCCTCGACCGGGCCGGCGTCGTCAACCCGGTCGTCTGCGCCAACATCAACAAGGCCGGTTTCCGGATGTCGGGCGGCATCGAGGCCTACCAACAGGCCCTGCAGCAGCGGCCCTTCCGCGGCGTCGCGATGTCGATCTTCGCCTCCGGGGCCATCCCGCCGCGGGAAGCAATCAGTTGGATCTGCCAGCAGCCGAATATTGAGTCGGTGGTGTTCGGTGCGTCGAGCCGCGCCAGCTTGACCTCCACGAAGGAGCTGATCGATGAGTACTGGGTCGGCCCACGGCCTCTCGGGGCGCAGACAGCGGCCTGAGGAAAGTGATCGCGTGCTGCCTCCGACGGACAGCGGGCCGATCTGGCCCAGCATGACTGTCGGGGAGCAGATCGGAGGGGTCTCGTGACACTCGACGCACTCGTCCTTCTTCTGTGGCGCCGCGCCTGGGTGCTGGTGATCGGGGCGATCCTGGGCGCCAGCGCCGCCTTCGGCGCCACTTCGATGATGACGCGGGTCTACTCGGCCACTGCGACAAGCTTCGTCACGGCCGTTCCCGCCCCCGGCAAAGCCGCCTCCTACGAGAGTGCCCAGTTCGCCGTCTCGCGGGCCAAGTCCTATCCGCAGCTGCTCAAGAGCCCCGAGGTGCTGCAGGCAGTCATCACCGAACTCCGCCTGTCCGACACGGTGCCCGAGCTCGCCAAGGCCCTGTCCGCCGAGAACCCTGTCGATACGTTGCTCGTTCAGGTGACCGCGGAGGCGGGGTCCGCGGAGCAGGCCGCGCAGATCGCCAACTCCGCGGCCAAGCACATGTCGCTGCGTATTCAGGAACTGGAGACCAGCGGAGGTAAGCGGACCTCACCCGTCGACGTGCAGGTCGCCGTGCCCGCCACGGCTCCGCAGGTCGCTGCGTGGCCACGGCCCGTCGTCAACTACGTGCTCGGCGGGGTCGTCGGCGGCGTATTCGGTGCCTTCATCGTGCTCGCTGCCGACGCGCTGCAGCGCGCTCGCCGCGCCCGGGATTCGGCCCGCGCCAAGGCGCGCTCCGCACGCACGTCCCGGGCCGACGCCCACGAGCAGCAGGCGAAGGCCGCCGCGACGGGCACTGCGTCGAATGCAGCGTTGTCAGGAATGGCGAGAACGAGCGCCCGAACAGGGGCCGCCGGGAGCGGCGGCCTGACGACGACAACCGGCCTCGGCGGAACGACCGGGCTGTCCTCGTCCGGCGCCGACCCCGCAGCCCCGACGGCCGCACACAGCATGCCGCCTCTGTCCATCTCCCGTTGACGATGCCGACCCCCGTCGACGGCGCCCCAGGCTCGTCAACCGTCGACAAGGTAGCCGCACCCGGCACCGACGCCTCGGGCGAGCCGGATCAGGATCGGTTCGCCGCGCCGCACCTGGCGCTGACTCTGCTCCTGCTCGTCATCGGCGTCGTGCCGTGGCGCGCAAAGGCGTACTTCGACGGTTCAGGCGACCCGGTCGTCTTCGCAAAGGCCGCGGTCATCCTCGCTGCTCTCTGCATCGCGCTCGCGCCCCGGGACACGGCGGTCCAGCTGCGTCGGCATCCGGTCGCGGCGGCGCCTCTCCTCTTTGCAGGGTTGTATCTGCTCATCACCTGTCTCGGCGCGTTCACCGCCGGCGGCATCGTCGCGACCGGCGTCGTCGCGGCGCGCGTCGCCCTCGTCGTGGCGACGCTCACGTTGCTCGCGAGCCGATACGGCATCGAGCGCGTCGCGGCCTGGCTCTACCGCGTCCTGCTGGCCGTCGTCGTCGTGTCGGTCGTCACGGGTCTCCCCAGCCTCGCCAGCGGGCGTCTGCACGGAGGGCTGCCACCCCTGCATGCCAACGAGATTGCTCTGCTGGCCGGATTGTGTCTCGTTTGGATCTGGGCGCGATTCGTGCGCGGGGAAGAATTGGCGCGGCACTATCCGAGCGCCGCGGCACTGCTAGGAATCCTCCTGCTCACCGGCTCACGGACCGGGCTCATCGCAGTCGTCCTCGCCCTGGTCGTCATGCTGACCCGGCTGACCCGGCTCAGCTACTCGGCGCTGGGCGTCGGACTCGCCGCGATCCCCATCGTCACCTACCTGCTGCTGTCGACCGATGCCGCCGAATCCACTCTCTCCCGCGGCGGCTCCGAGGAGGTCGGCACACTGAGCAACCGGACCATTGCTTGGAGTGCGGCGATCCATGGGGTCAACTCCTGGCACAGCGCCCTGCTGGGCAGCGGTCTCGCGACGAAGAAGATCCCCGTGCCCGGCCAGTGGTGGAACACCCAGATCCTCGACAGCAGCTGGGTGTCCGCCCTTGTGCAGGCGGGGATCTTCGGCTTCGCCACTGTTCTGATCTGGTTCGTGGTGACGCTCGTCGCGGCGCTGTGGCACCGGGGTCCCTTGGCCACAGTCTGGATCGGGTGGATGAGCTTGCTTGCCGTGCGCGGGGTGCTCGAGAGCGGGCTGTTCGACGCGACCACGTCGTTCATCGCGTTCTTCGTGGCGTCGCTGGGATGCTGGCGGTTCACACGCGACGCCGAGGGTGATCCAGCGACGGTCCAGCCGCAGATAAGGCCGTGAGCAGCCAGTAGCGCTCGGTTTCGGGTAACCCCGAGACGGAGTCGAGGCGCCCGTGCGGTGAGTAGAGCAGCTCGACCTGGGTGCCATAGGCGCCGACGCATCGAGCCTTGTGTGCGAGATCGACACCCGCGGTGACCTCCAGCGCGCGCAAGCCGTGCTGCCCAACAAGGTCGGTGACGCTGCGGTCCGCCGGTGCTCCCCACAGATACGGGACCTCCTCGTAGAGCACGACCCCACAACCCTCCTGTGCCAGCGGCACCAGGGCGTCGCGGACGAACAGGTGGTCGACGTGGGCCGCCGGCAGGGTGTTGCGGGCCATCCACCGGGCCCGGGCGTTCAGCAGCGCTTGGCCGGCGGGTCCGACGAGCTGGCGCAGCCGACGTCGGCGCGCGCCGCCCGGGGTGCCGAAGACGGCGGATGTCGGCGGCGGTGCGCCGGCGCCGGCGGGGACCGCGACGATTCCGTTCCCGACTTCATTGAGCCAGGAGCGCACCGCCTCACGGATCGTGTCGGCCTCCGCGGCGGGGCGGGGGCCGTCGAGGTATTGCTGGTCGATCAAACCCAGAGAATGGTGGGCGCACCCGGACCGTCGCATCGCCTCGTCGTTCTCCGCACGCCGCAACGCCATTGCCTCGGCTGAATCGCGCAGCGAGCACACGAGATCCCATGACGTGACGACCGGCCGCTCGGGCTCGCCGTCGAAGACCGTCAGTACGGACGTGCTCGTGCCGGAGGTGGCCAGCGCGAAGGCAGACAGGAGCGCGTCGTCGAGGTGCGGCGCGACGACGAGCACCGGCAGCGAGCCGACGAACGCCGGAAGGCTTGGGGTCACGCTTGAGCCCCCCTCGGATCGCCGGGGGTGGTGACCCTGACCCGGCGTAGCGAGATCGGGCCGCGCCGACCGTCGCGGCCGATGTGCACGTAACCGCCGCGGTATGCCGTGTGCGTGCTCTTCAGCACCTCGACCCCGGCTCGGGAAACGCTGATCGAGGTCGGGGTGACGGCAATCCCCAAGCGCTTCCACCCCGGGACAGGCACGTCGACGGGTGTCGGTTCGATGCTCGCCTGCGCGAGGGTGCGCCGTGTCGGGGTGGTCCCGCCGTCGTCGGCGAGCAACGCCGCGTAGCCGTCGGGGCGCAGCACCACCCGATAGCCGGTCGAACCGGCCTCGGCGGTCGGACCGACGTACCGGTCGTCAGCACGGCCGAAGGCGACCGTCAGTGCGTGCTCGGGGGTCGCGGGCGCATCGAAGCGGTAGTCGAACTCGAGCTGATAGCTCCCGTCAGGCGGCGCGACGGGGCAGAGCTGGCCGAGCAGCAGGTACGACGACTCGCCGGGCACGTCGAGCCGGATGACGCCCGCATCGGTTGCCGGATCGCCCCACCGCACGCCGAACTTCTCGCTGTAGGGAAAGCGGGTCAGCTCGCCGCTGGCCAAGGCGCCCTTGGCCCAGGTGTCGGCCTGGGCCGAAGCAGTGGTGCTGCTCACGTATCCGATGTCGGGGGTGATCAGGCCCTGAGCGCCGAGGGACAGGAAGTGCAGGGCCTCGCTGCGCCGCATCACCGGGTACATCCAGACCGGCACTCCGCGGCCAACCACACGCGAGACGATGCGCGGGTCGATAGGCGCGTTGTCGACGACCGCGGGTAGCACGATGACGTCGCGTGCGCGGTCGAGGTCACGCAGCACCGGATCGAGCCGGGCGGGTGCGAGGTCGGTGGCGGTGCCGGCGTACATGAAAATCGGCACCTTCGCGGCCCGCGCCTGGGCGACGCGCGCTGTCGCCGGCAGGTGCAGCTTGGCGTAGATCCGGCCGTTCAGACCGTGCGCGGCCGCGGCCTTCATCATCGGTTTGAAGGCGTTGTCGTCCTTGGCTTCCAGACACAGAATGGCGTGCGGTCCGATCTGCGCGAGCACGTCGTCGAGCAAAGGGATCTGGGGTCGGCCGTCGCCCTGCCACCGCGGCCCGAGGCGGGGGATGTCGATGCGTCCCTTGGCGAGCACCGCCGAAGGCTGCTCGGCGACTGGCCCGGTGAGCGTCGTCGTTCGGTCATAGGTCGCGTCGTGCAGGCAGATAAGGACGCCGTCCGACGTCATTCCGATCGAGATCTCCAGACACGTCGCGCCCCAGTCGAGTGCGGCGTGATAGGCCTCGAGTGAGTGCTCCGGCAACACGATTCCCGCGCCCCGGTGGGCGATATAGAAGGGGGGGCCGCCCGCGCGCCAGTCGGCGACGCTCGCCGGCGGCTTGGTGGCGATAGGGTGGCCGCCCGTGAGATTCGCTGCCCCGTCGGGGATCTCGGGCGTGGCAGTAGCCCTCCCGGGCCACAGGTCGAGCGCCCCGCTCATCCCCGCACCCACGGCGCCGACGACGCCCAGGCCGACGACCCCCAGCCCCAGGACCGCGCGGCGCGAAACGGCCGACCCGGGCGTCTCATCCCGCTCGACCATGAGTTGTGCCCCCGCCGTCGGCTCGTCCCGGTCCTGCGCTTCTGCGGACCGATGCTGCACACCTCATCGGCCGCCGCGGGCAGATTCCCACCCCCGCGCGGGTCACTCCTGCATACGAGCCGACACTTCGGCCCTGACCAGCGGCGTTCCGCCCGTAAACAGCGGGCCGAACCGCACAGGACGAAGCGTCTGAGATACAACGGCGGCCATGTGCAGGCGCCTGAGATACAACGGCGCACTCACGGGGCTGGGCAATTCGATGACAGCGGGTAAGACTTGAACGAACGTCCTAGGCAGGCGTCCGCGAGTGGGACTCAGTGGACGCGGCGGATGGGGATCGACTCGGGGGAGTCGGGATCCGCTCAGCTGCCGGGCATGAAGGGGGACCACCATGGAGGGTGTGCAGCGCCGTGCGCGCGAGGCATCGAAGACCGTGTCGTCGAGCCGTGTGTCACTTTTGGGCCGGTCAACAGGTCGGTTCGTCGCCGGCCTCGCAGCTGTCGCGCTCAGCGCCTCTCTTGCCGCCTGCGGAGCGACCGACCCGGCCACGACACCGCCCGGCGCTGCGACCGCAACAGCCGCTTCGAGCTCCCATCAGACGCCCGCCGCCACATCCAACGGGTCCGCATCGGCCACGGCGAACGCCGACTCGACCCCGAGCGCCGTCGAACCGTCCGCACAGAGTGCTGGGGGACTGCGGGCCCGACCCACGCCTTCGCGCACATCGCGACCCAGTGGGATGCCGGGCGACCGTGCCGTCGGCAAGGCGCGTCGGCCCGGAGCGTCCAGCGCTACGGCCCCGGAGCAGCAGCCGAGTGCCGCGACCCCGGCCACGCTGACCGGTAGCGTCGTCTACCCCGATGGCACGCGCGTGCGCATCGTGCAGATCGCGCGCGGCGCCCAGACCGCACAGGGTCCTGGGGCCTTTCCCGGTCAAGCGTTCGCCGCCGTCGAGGTCGAGGTGACCGCAGGCAACCAGCCGATCGACCTCAACCGCGTCGTGGTCACGGCGCTTGCGGGCACCCCGCAGGTCGTCGTCGCCCCCGTCTATGTGCCCGAGGCCGAGACGGCCGACTTCACCGGCCGGATCGCCGCCGGGGCGAAAAAAGCGGCGCGCTACGCCTACGCAGTCCCTAAGGGCCCAACATCGCTGCGCCTTGTCGTTGACATCGACGCAACCCACGCGAACGCGGTCTTCAGCGGACCGCTGGCCTGACCATGTCGAAGGCATCAGCCGGCATGACGCCGGTCCACGCCGCGACTCCGAACGCGCCTGCCGGGCGACCCCGGGCCGCGCGGCTGCGGCGCACCCTCACGGCGCCCGGCGCCGTCGCACTGCTTGCCCAGGTGTGGCAGGCCGCGGGCAGCTTCGCGATCCAGGTGCTCGCGGCGCACCTGCTCGGCGCGTCGGGGTTGGCGATCGTCAGCCTGTGCTTCGGCATCGTCATCCTTGCGACGGCGGTGAGCAGCGGCATCGTCGGCGATTCGCTAACCGTTCTGGACCGCCGCGACCCGGTGATTCGCGGGGGACTGGTCGCCTGGTTGCTCCTGGTGGCCGCGACCGGCGCGGTCGTCGGCGCACTCGGGATGATCCTGTCCGGCACGCTCGCACCGTTGGGCGCGCTGGCCTTCGCCGCCGCACTCGTCGCCTTCATGGTCGAGGACATTGTGCGGCGGACACACATGGCCCTGCTGCGGTTCGCGAACTTGCTGCTCATCGACGCGGTCGCCCTCATCGGCGCACTCATCATCGTCGGCATCGCCGCGACGACCGGGGACACATCGGTGACGACCTTCCTTCTGGCCATCGCGGGCGGGCAGGTCGCGGGAGCCCTCGTCGGCTGGGTGCTTCTGCCGCGTGAGGAGCGCCGCCTCGGCGCGCCGCGATCGGCCGGGGTTCGCGCGGTCGGTGCCTTCGGCCTGTGGCGCGGTGCCCAGGTGGCGCTGACGCCGCTCATCCAGACGGCCGCCCGCATCGTCGTTGTAGCGGCGGTGGGCGCCAGCGTCCTCGGGCACATCGAGGCCGGTCGCATCTACATGGCACCGGCGATGCTCGCCGTGCAGGGCTTCGGCTCCTATCTGTTCGCCACGTACGCCCGCCGAGCCGACGCCCCACTGGGCGAGCTGACCCGCCTTGCCGGGCGCTCTGCCGCGGCCCTGTCCGCGGGGGCGCTCGCGCTCGGCGCGGTGGCCGTCTTGCTGGTGCCGGTGCTGGGCCCGCTCGTCAGCGGATCGAGCTTCATGATCGACCCGGTCGTCGTGCTCGGGTGGGCGAGCGTTGCGGCGGCCGCCGCCTGGCTACAGCCGTTCGCGAGTCTGGCCGCGACGCGCGGCGCGCAACGACGGGTCTTCGCGGTGCGCCTCATCGACGCCATCGCCGCGCCGAGCGCGCTGTGGGTCGGGCTCGCCTGGCTCGGGCTGCCGGCCGAGGCCACCCCGTTCGTGCTGGCGGCCGGGCTGGTGCTCGCCGGCGGGCTCGTGCGGCTGCTTGTGCTTCGGCCGCTGGCCAGTGCCCACGAGGCGATGCCGCGGGGGGCCGCAGCGCCAACGCCCTGAGGGGCACACAGATTTGCGCGTGAGCGGGAGGTTTGCGCGTGGAAGGGGAGGGAACACCAATGGGGGGAATCATGAACGGATTCACAGGGGCGAAGCATCTGAGACAAGCCCTGGCAGTAGCGCTCGGGGTGGCGCTGGCCGTACCGAGCGCAGGAGCCGTGCTGGCGAGTTCGGCTCAGGCGGCACCTGTCGCCGCCGCCGTGGCCGCGCAGGCAGCCGCGACACCGACGACGGTGACCGCCGACGCCCTGCCGACATGGCAGGTCAATGGCGTCGTGTGGAAGCAGGCGGTCGCCGGTACGACGGTGTACGCGGTCGGCAGCTTCACCAAGACCCGTCCGCCAGGCGTCGCCGAGGGTGGCGCCGGTGAGGTCGACGCGAACAACATCGTCGCCTTCGACATCACGACAGGAGAGCGTGTCGCCTCCTTCGCGCCGCAGCTCAACGGCCAGGCCTTGGCGGTCGAGGTGTCACCGGACAAGTCGACGGTCTACATCGGCGGTGACTTCACCATGGTCGACGGGCAGGCCCGCAACCACGTCGCCGCGTTCAACGCCGCGACGGGGCAGCTCACCTCATGGTCCCCCTCGATCGACGGCCAGGTGCGCAGCCTCGTCACCATCGGCGCGCAGGTGTACGCCGGCGGGAACTTCCGCTCCGCCTCGGGTCAGCCGCGCAGCCGCCTCGCGGCCTTCGCGGCCGACACCGGAGCCCTGCGGCCGTGGGCACCCGTCGTCAACGACGGCTTCGTGTGGACGATGACGGCGACGCCGGACGCCTCCGCGCTCGTCGTCGGTGGGTCGTTCACCCAGCTCGGCGGCACGCCCCAGTACGGCATGGGCAAGATCGACGCGAGCACCGGGCAGGTGCAGCCCTGGGCGGCCACCAGCCGGATCCGCACCGCGGGATCCAACGGAGCGATCACGAGCTTGCGCGCCGACGGGAGTCAGATCTACGGCGCGGGATACGCCTTCGGCAACGGGGCCGAATTCGAGGGAACCTTCGCCGCCGACCCCGCCACGGGAGCCATCACCTGGGTCAACGACTGCCTCGGTGATACTTACGACGTCTACCCCTTCGCCGGGGCGCTGTACGCCGTGAACCACGCCCACGACTGCTCCGTCGTCGGGGGCGTGCCGGACACCGAGCCGCGCAACCGCTGGCAATCGGCCCAGGCGAGCTCGCTCACGGCGACCGGCATGAACACCGTCAAGGACCAGTACGGATGGGACTTCACTGGGCTGCCCAATGCGGGCATCCTCGCGTGGACCCCGAGTATGGCGTTCGGCACTGTGACGAGCGCCCGTCAGGCGGCGTGGACCATCGTCGGCTCGGGCGACTACCTTGCCTTCGGCGGTGAGTTCCCGCGCGTCAACGGGGTCGCTCAGCAGGGCCTCACCCGTTACGCTCTGCCCGCCTCAGCGCCGCGCAAGTCGGGGCCGATCTACGTGCCGGGCTCCGACCCGGTCGCGACCTCGACCGAGTCCGGCAACGTCCGAGTCTCCTTCGCAGCGCTGTGGGACCGCGACGACGCCCGTCTGACCTACGACTTGTTCCGCGACAACACTCGGGTGACGACACTCGCCGACATCGAGAGCACCTACTGGAACCAGCCGAACCTCGGCTTTTCCGACACGGGCCTGACGCCGGGAGCCACCCACCGCTACCAGGTGCGCGCCACCGACAGCGCCGGCAACATGCAGTGGAGCGCCCGGAGCGCGCCCGTCACGGTATCTGGCACCCCGGCACCGCCCATGTCGCCTTATGAGCGTGCCGTTCGTGTCGCCGGTGCGGCACACCTGTGGCGGTTCGCCGAGGCCAGTGGGTCCAGCGTCGCTCAGGACGCGATCGGGTACGCCGACGCCAATGCGTCGTCCGTGTCATTCGGGGTGGGCGGCGCTATTACCCCGGCGAGTCCCGCGGCGAATTTCGGCGCCGGCAGCCGGCTGACGACGCGCGGCGGCGAGCACAGCGGTGACGCCGTGAGCGTCGAGGCCTGGGTGCGGACCGCGAACAACTACAACCGCGGCGGCAGGATCGTGGGCTTCGGCGACAGCCCGAGGGGCACGAGTCTCATTCGCGACCGTGTCCTTTATGTGGACAACAACGGTCGGGTGAACTTCTCCGTGATGACGGACCAGCGCTTTACTGCGCGCAGTTCGGCGCGTGTGAACAACGGACAGTGGAATCACGTCGTCGGCACCTACGCCGACGGACAGCTCACCGTCTACGTCAACGGCGCTGTCTCGGCGCAGGTCCAGAACGTGCCGGCGCCGCGGCAGTACCTCGGCTACTGGCGCCTCGGGGCGGACAGCATCAACGACTTCGCCAACCGGCCGTCGAATCAGTCGATCGTCGGCTCGGTCGACGAGGTAGCTGTCTACCCGACCGCTCTGCCGCTCGCCCGGGTCCAGGCGCACCGTCAGGCCGGGCTGGGGGCGGCCCAGAACGAGCTGCCCGTCGCCGCGTTCACCTCGACCGTCACCGGCCTGGGGGTCTCGGTCGACGCCTCGGGCTCCAGCGACCCGGACGGAACGATCGCCAGCTACGCGTGGACCTTCGGTGACGGGGCGACGGGGACCGGTGCCAACGCCACCCACACGTATGCGGCCGCCGGCAGCTACGACGTGACGCTCACCGTCACTGACGACAAGGGCGCAACCGCGACGAAGACGACGAACGTCACCGTCGCTGCACCTCCGGAGCCGGTCGACCCGGTCGCCGCCTTCACCTCGACCGTCACCGGCCTGGCCGTCGCGCTCGACGCCTCGGGCTCCAGCGACCCGGACGGAACGATCACCAGCTACGTGTGGACCTTCGGTGACGGGGCGACGGCCACGGGTGCCAACGCCACCCACACCTACGCGGCCGCCGGCAGCTACGACGTGACGCTCACCGTCACCGACAATTCCGGCGCTACGGCGACCAAGACCGAGTCGGTGACCGTTGCCGCGCCATCGGTCTTCGCGACCGACGCCTTCGAGCGCACCGGCAACGGCAACTGGGGCACAGCCGATCTCGGCGGGGCGTGGAGCCACACCGGCCCGGCTACCCGCTGGTCGCTCTCCGGCAGCGCCGGTGTGGCAACCCTCGGGGCGGGCAACGGGCACTACGCCCGACTGCCGATCGAGCAGGCCGACAGCGACGCGACCGTGACGGTCTCGACCGACCAGGCACCCTCGGGAGGCGGCCAGTACTTCTCGGTGCTCGGGCGCTATCGCCCCGGCGCCGGGGACTACCGGTTTGTCCTTCGGATGACCAGTGCGGGCGCGGTAACCGCCGCCCTCACCAAGTCTGTCGCTGGAGCCGAGAGCACGGTGCAATCGGCCGTGACCACCCCGATCACCTACGCGGCGGGCGACACGCTCGTGGCGCGGTTCGAAATCACCGGCTCGGCGCCGACGACCCTCCGCGGCAAGGTGTGGAAGAAGGGCGAGGCGGAGCCGGCCGACTGGACGGTAACCGCGACCGACGCCACAGCGGACCTCGCAACGCCGGGCGCCTTCGCGGTCTACCCCTACATCAGTGGGAGCGCGACCAACGTGCCGGTCGCGTACGCCATCGACGACGTGCGCGTCACCCCGGTGTCGCCGTGAAGACCGTGACTGCGGCGCAGCCCAGGCTGCTGGTCGTCAACCCAGCCGCCGACCTCTACGGGTCGGATCGGATGCTGCTCGAGGCGGCGGCCGGGGCGGTTGAGCGCGGCTGGCACGTCGACGCCGCTCTCGGGGCCCACGGGCCGTTGGCGGACGCTCTGACTGCCGCCGGCGTCTGCCTCCACCACCTCGAAGCGCCGGTGCTGCGCAAGGGCGACCTCAACGTTGCCGGGCTCGGGCGGCTCGTCGCGCGCACCGCGCGAACGACAGTCGCCATCGGCGCGCTGGTCCGCCGGGCCCGACCGGATGTCGTCTATGTCAACACCGTGACGATGCCCTGGTGGCTCGTCGTGGCCCGAGCCATGCGTGTGCGAAGTGTCGTGCACGTGCATGAGGCGGAAGCAGCACTGTCGACGCCCCTGCAGGTGGCGCTCACTGTGCCGCTTCGGATCGCGAACACGGTGGTCTTCAACAGCCGCACCTCCCGGGCCGTCGCCACGGCGGTCCCGGGGGCCGGTCGGGGTCTGGCGGCGGCGCCGGTCGTCCTCAACGGGCTCGCCGGTCCGGCGCCGACTCCGCCGCGCGAAACGTTGGCCGAGGGCCCCCGGCTGCTCTACGTCGGCCGTCTCTCGCCCCGCAAGGGGGTCGATGTTGCCGTCGAGGCGGTCGGACTGCTGCACCAACGGGGTATTCCGGCTCGACTCGACATCGTCGGCGCAGTCTTTCCGGGTTACGAGTGGTTCGAGGCCCAATTGCGCCAATCGATCGCGGCGGCCGGGCTGCAGGAGGCAATCACTCTGCACGGCTTCCGGGAGGATGTCGCAGCCCTGCGAGCGGTCACAGATATCGCCTTGGTTCCGTCGGTGGCCGACGAGTCCTTCGGCAACGTCGTCGTTGAATCGCTGTTGGCCCAGCGACCGGCTGTCGTGGCCGACCAGGCTGGGCTGCGCGAGGCGAGCGAGGGCTTCGGCAGCGTCGCGGCGACCCGTGCCAGCGACGCCGCCGACCTGGCCGACGGCATCGCCACCGTCGTCGCCGAGTGGTCGAAGTGGCGCAGGGCGGCCATCCAGGACTCCGAACTCGCCCGCAGACGCCATGCACCGTCCCACTACTGCGATGAGATCGTCCGGGTGCTCGCCGGAACCGAGGTTCCCCAGGTCGAAGTGGGACCCGTGGTGACGGCGCCGGCAGGAGGGTCGCCCGCGACCGAGGTTCACGCGAGTGAGGCTGCGTGACGCAGGTTTGAGGCGAGGGCGCTCGTGATCGAGCCGGTTCATCCGGCGAGGTCGCGAGCGCCCTTTGTCGTGCCCATCGCCGGTGGCGCCCTGCCGTGATGTCGACATCCGGACCCGGCACACGAGAGTGGGTCGAACGTTCGACTCGTACCCTCGAGGCAGGGGACTTTGGGTGACATGCCGCGGGGACGCGGGGCGTCGACCCGGGGGTATCGCGGTAGGGGACCACGATCCAGGCGACCCCGGGGGGATGTCATGGGGACGACTGTCATGAGGGGCGCTGCCGTCCAGCCCGAGGGGCTTGAGGCCCAGGGCTCGAGCGGCAACGAAGCGAGCGGGCTCGAGGCCGTGGGGCTGCGACCCTCCGGACCGCCGCCCGGAGCCGGTAACCCGCCGCCGAGCGGTCGGGGGCTGAAGCGCGGTCGCTGGCGCCGCCTGGTTGCGGTGATCACCGCATTCGTCGCGCTGGTTCTGCTCGGGCTCGGCGCGGGCTACGTGACCATGCTCGGACTCACCTTCAGCACCAACGTCAAGCACGCGCGGCTGTTGCCGGTCGCGGGGGAGGACGGTGTGCCGGCGGGCGGCGCCCAACTCCCGGCATCGGCGGCAGGGGCGATCAACGTGCTGCTCATCGGCTCGGATCCGCGGGCTTCGGGGGAGCGCGGCCGCTCCGACGTCATGCTGCTGGCCCACGTGCGCGCGGACCGGTCGGCCATCGACCTCGTGCACTTTCCGCGGGACCTGTACGTGCCGATCCCCGGGCGGCCGGGCCGCGACAAACTCAACGCCGCCTACTCCTATGGCGGCGCGCCGCTGCTCGTCAGCACCCTGCAGCACCTGCTCGGCACGCGGATCGACCACGTGGCGATGATCGACATGGGCGGCTTCCGCGACATGATCGATGCGCTCGGCGGGGTCAGCGTGCACGTCGAGGAGGCGAGCCCGGGATTCGCCGTGGGCGTCATGGACATGAACGGGGAGCAGGCGTTGCGGTTCGTCCGCGAGCGCAAGAGCCTCTCGCTCGGGGACATTTCCCGCGGCTACCGCGAACAAGCCGTGATGCAGTCGCTCGTGGAACGCGCCTTGAGCCGGCAGACGCTGACCAACCCGCTGGCCTTCAAGCGTTTCGTCGAGACGGCCAGCGCCCACCTGACGCTGGACGAGTCCCTGACGCTGGACTACCTGCGCGACCAGGCCCTCTCGATGCGCGACCTCCGCGCCGGCGACGTGCGTACTCACACGGCCCCGTACAGCGGCTTCGCGACGACGCGCGGCGGCGCCTCCATCGTCGTCGCCGACGAGCCCGGCATCGCCCGCCTCGGCGAGGCGCTGCGCAAGGACGCGATGGCGCAGTACCGGTAGGGCCGCGGACCGGTGTTGGCTGGCCGTTCGACTCATCCATAGGGTGAGACGGCTCGAGCCGAGTTTTCGCCGGCGAAGGCTGCCGCGCTGCTGGATGCCGTTTCAACTGCCTTAGCGGTCAGCGAAATATGCCGATGCCGTGTGGCAGCCAGCCGGGGCTCGATAATGGAAATGTCAGGACATCTTGAGGTGCCGTTCAGCCGGCCTAGTAAGGCGTGAGTGCCGGGGATGGTGCTGAATACGGCGCGTACAAGGTCCGGCTCACTCACGAGGGCGAGACGCTCGTCGAGACAGCCGCCTTCACCGTCGTCTCACAGCAGTTAGTCCTAGGAACTCGGCCGCGCTCGCGGATCTCCCGGGTGCGGCCGAGTTGTCGCTTCCTTGAACATTCGTCGTCTTGGCTCGCTGGTGCGATGTGGCGCTGCGGTAAGCCATCGACGCGAGTGATGCGTCGGCGGCGCACCATCTCGGCGCGATGTGACGCAGATCACCTCGTCTCGGCTCCGAGCTGGCGGCCCAGATTGCCTGTGACGCAACGGAACTCACAGCGCTAATCAGGCATCTGAATCTACTTGTGCGGCAATGGGATTCAGCAATTAATAGCGTTGCTAATACTAATTATGTTCGATAGTGTTTCCGTATGGAACCCACCGCAGCGGACCTCGTGACCTGGCTTGATGCCGGGTCCGCGACGCTGCTGCGGCACGCCGGGGATCTGACTCGGTTGGGTAGCGACGACCTGGCCGGGCTGGCCGCTGGCGCGGCGAAGATCGTGAATGCTGCGAAGGCGTTTCAGGCGGCTGTGGTGATGGAGGCGCGGGAGCGTGGGGTCATCGCGGCCTCGGACAATCCGAAGACGGCCGCGTGGGTCGAGCAGTCGTGCCGCGACGCCGGAGTGCCGCTCGCTCCGGCGCAGGCCCGCGGGCTCGATGAGGTCTCCCGCACGTGCTCGACCCCCGATGTCGCCCGGCTCAAGGACGCGGTCGTCGCCGGAGAGTGCACCGTGGAATCGGCGGCGATCATCGCCTCGACGTACCGGCGGTTGTCGCCCAAGGTCGACGTCCGCGGCTGGGACACCGTGCTGGACCAGCTGATCGGCTGGCTCGGTGAGGGCGCGACCCGTAAGAACATTGCGGAGTTCGAGGACGTGCTGCTGTCTCAGTACGGCACCCAGACGACCCTGGAGGACGAGCACGAGCAGAAGCGCTCGAACCGGACCATGTCGGCGTTGACGCTGAACGCCAAGACCGGGATGTTCGAGTCCAAGATCGTGATGGATCCGGTCAACGAGGCCGTGTTCAGCGCCGCCCTCCATGCCTTGTCCAAGCCGCACGTCGACCCAGACACCGGCGAACACGACCCCCGCACCCCGGGCACCCGCCGCCTGGACGCGCTGGTGACGATGGCCAAGCACGCGACGAACCCGGACAAGACCTTCCGCGGCAGCGGGGCCGCCGCGCGGATCATCGTGACGATCCCGCTGGCCGACCTGGTCGGGGGCCTGCGCACGTCGAGCCTGGCCGAACAGCTCGGGCTGTTCCCGACGATTGCGGAAACGACGGACGGCGCCCATCCCGGCGATTTCGCACCGACCGCGACAGCGACCGACATCGACACACCCGCCACCTGCGACCGAGGTGACGGCCACGCAGGCAGCCCTGGCAACGGACCATGCTGCGGGCACGGCACGCTCGCAGCCAGCAGCACAGGCGCTCTCAGCGCGGGCGTGCTGAGCCCCGGCGACC